>VXMM01000069.1 GCA_009841105.1 Acidimicrobiia bacterium
CATCCAAAGCCACAACCCCGACGGCACCGAAAACGCCACCTCACCCCCCTACCCCACCTACCACACAGCCACCCACACCCTGGACCAAATCAGACAACTCAGCGCCGCCACCACCCACCACAACATCGGCCACCGCGCCGCGATAGCACCCACAACCACCACCTGCCAATGCTCACAAGCAGGATGGCAATGCGAACACACCGAACTGGACGCACCAGAGATAGAGCCCCCCAACAGGGGGCGCGGGCTCAGCCTCTAATGGAGTTGCCCCGCTTTCGTGGACAGGTGGTACGCCAGTTTTGCGGAGTCGGCACATTTGAATTGGTGGTGTGCTGACCCGCGACAAGGAGGGGTCTCATGCCATATCGATATCCGCCCGAGTTCCGCCGAATGGTCCTGGACCTGTTGGTTGCTGGAAGGTCGGTGGCGTCTCTGTAAGCTGATCTCGGTGTGTCGGATCAGACCATTTAAAACTGGCGCCTCCAGGACGCTGTTGACCGGGGCCTGGAGCTGGGTCTCACGTCTTCGGGAGAAGGAGGAACTGAGAACTGCTCGCCGTCGAGTAGTCGAGTTGGAGACCGAGTTGGCCGTGACCCGACGAGCCAACGAGCTGCTGAAAGCACAGGTGGTGTCCCCAAGAGACGGTATGAAGCGATCCAGACGATGAGGGACGAGGGGCTGCCCACCCAGGTGGCGTGCCGTGTTCTCGAGGTGTCAGTTGAGGGGGACACGCCGGACAACCAGACTGCTACTCTCCAAAGCCCAGCGGCATGGCTCCCGGAGGCTCACGACATGGCTGACACTCCCAGTATCCCCCCGACACTGCAAGAGCAGCACGATCGCATCATGGAGATCGCCAAAAGCGACCCGATTACCGGACCTGTTCTGGACTTTCTGCGGGAAACGCGCCGGACTGAAGTCCGGGAGCGGCGGGTCTACCGCTACGGAACGCAGCTCCAACGGGCAAGCGGCTAAACAGCAGTGCCGATTTGGGGGCAAATCCTAACGGAAATCCACACCTCCGACGATCCGGAAGCCCATGACCAGACACGGCGGAAGTACCGCGAGCGCCTGCACTCAGTAACGGGTCGCCACACCATTGTCTATTACACGGACTGGCTGACGAACGAGGACCCCACCAGCAGGCAATCCGCCATGACGCTCTCCGACATGCAAGGATTCATGGGGGCCGTCAACGGCCAAGACACAGATCAACTGGACCTGATCCTCCACGTCCCGGGTGAGAACTAGAGGCTGCACAAGCCATTGTGCAGTACCTGCGGACCAAGTTCGCCCACATCCGGGCCATCGTCCCCATCGCCGCTATGTCAGCCGGCACGATGATCGCGCTTGCCTGCGACGAGATCGTGATGGGCGCCCACTCGTACCTCGGCCCTATAGACCCTCAACTACCCGTCGGCGGACGGTGGGTGCCGGTCGGGTCCGTTGTCGACGATTTTGTACGGGCGAGCCAAGACATCGCTCGGGACCCGCAGATGTACCGGGTGTGGAGTCCGATCCTCGACAAGTATCCACCCGGGCTGCTAAGCGATTGCGGGCAAGCCCAGAAGCGCACCAAGCGCGTCGCCAAGGAATGGTTGGCGGCGTGGATGCTCGGCGGAGACGAGGATGCAGCTCATTGTGCCGCAGAGTGGTTCGCGAATGACCAGGAGCACATGAGCCACAACCGCCCCATCTCCCGTGACGAGGCCAGGCGACAGCGCATCGTTATCACCGACCTGGAAAATGATCCTTCGTTGCAAGAGGCTGCACTGAGCGTCCACCATGCCACGATGCACTCCCTCACAGGCACGCCGATGGTCAAGATCATCGATAACCACTTGCGCAGCTCCGACCACACCTACATGGTGATGCGCGTACCCGACTAGCCCTGCGCTCCTTTCCGAGCAACAGAAGCAGAACACCGCGGGGAGAGTAGGCAATGTCTATGATCAAGTCGAGGCTGGAAACTCGCGGTGATGGGCAACACATCCACACCGGCTACTCCATTGTCGGCGGAGGCCGAGTCGACACCGCGGCCCTTTCGTCCTCGGTTTTCAGGAGTGAAGGGGGACACGTACGCTAAGCGCAGCGAGAAGCCCTGCCAGCGACTCGCAACGCAGTATGGATGAGACCATGAGGAGATCGTTTTTCGTCAAAAGACTTCTACGATGTGAGCCTGAACCGCTTTCCCGTTCCGGGTCGTGGCCGAGATGATCGGCCTACAGCTGCGCAAGATTCTGGAGTTGGTAGCGACGGCCTCGCTGGCTGCTCACAGGGCCATCCGCCCGGCCTGGTGAGTGGGTCTCATTGGCGTCTTGAATTAGGTCCGTAGGGAGGCAACTGGCCACCTACCCAGGCCCGGTGTCGGCCTGCGA
The DNA here is from genome assembly GCA_009841105.1 of Acidimicrobiia bacterium. GTDB lineage: Bacteria > Actinomycetota > Acidimicrobiia > Spongiisociales > Spongiisociaceae > Spongiisocius > Spongiisocius variivorans. Next base: position 2,379 of record VXMM01000069.1, read on the forward strand.
GCCGCTACGGACTGCTAAGAGGACTTATGTCCCCCTGGGGGGTGGGACGTGTGTCCCAGGGGGGTAGGGGGACGTGTGTCCCAGCCTGGTGGTGCGCGAACCGGGTTTCGGGGGGTCGTCGGGCATGATGCCGCCCGATGTCGCTTATGTGGCGGCGGGTCGGGGTCGTTTTGGGGGTGGCTGGGTTGTGGGTGCTGGGTTGTTGGGTGCTGGGTTCTGTGTTGGGGTGGGTAGTGTTGGGTGGCAGGTAAACTGGTTTCTGTGGCTGTTGGTTGGGTTCGTGTGCGTGGGGTGGGTTCTGGTGTCGGCGGGGTGTGGTTCCGGTTCCTGTGCGGTCTGGTGGTCGTTGTTTTGGTGTTGGCGGCTGGGTGCGGCGCGGATGTTTCGCCGGCGGCCACTTCCGTGGCGGTGGCCATCAGCGCGGCTCCGGCGAGTATGTCGGATGAGGCGATGGTGACTACCACTGTGGTGTTGGCGGTGGCTGAGGAGTCTTCCGCCGATGTGGGGGTAGCGGCAGACGGGGAGTCGTCGGTGGCTGTTGGGTTGCCTGTGTCGACACCGGCCGATTTGGGGCGTGACATCGTTTATCGAGGCGCTGTCTGGGTGGAGGTGGAGGACATCGGGGTGGCTGTTGACGAGGCTGTGAGCATCGTGGTGGGTATGGGGGGTTTCGTTTTCGCTCAGCAGGTCCGAGGCGACCCAGATCCGTGGGCGCTGTTCACCTTCAAGGTGGCGCCCGGTGACTTCGCCCTGGTTCTGGAACGGCTGTCGGAGGTTGGAGAGCTTGTCAACCGGACGATGAGCGCGGACGATGTCACCGAGCGCGTGGTGGATCTTGAGAGCCGGATCGCGACTGCGGAGGCGAGCGTCGTGAGGCTGCGCTCGCTCATGGAGGATGCCACCGACCTCGCGGGGCTGGCCGCTCTCGAAGGAGAGCTTCATTTTCGGGAGTCTGATCTGGAGACCTTGCGGGGGAGGCTACGGACTCTGAGCGATAAGGTGAGCCTCTCGACTATCGACATGACTATAAACCAGCTGCGGGAACCGGTTCCCGAGGCGGGCATCGACGTGGACGTGTGGGTTTCGGCTGCGGGTGAGGATCCCTGCCTGGGCAGCGACGCAATTGTGACTTCTCCCGATGACGACGCTTACTTCTGTGTCCAGGTGGAGAATACCGGCGAGGTTGCCATCACCGACATAGTGGTTTCCTCAGACCCTCCCCGGTTGCCTCCCCGGGCCGCCCGCACCGACCCCCGTTCGTTCCGACTGGTGTCGGGAACCTTCGAGCGGCTCGAACCGGGAGAGCTGGCCGCCGCGGTGTTGGACGTGGACATCCGTGACGGGCGGATCGCCGGCAGGGTAGCCACCAGGGGCGGTGTCGAGGTCGGATTCGAGGTCACAGCCACACCGGTGTCCCAAGATGGCGTCTCGCTGGATCCGGTAACCGGCGCCTCGTCCGCTTGGGTTGTAGTGGATGAGGAGCAGGGACCGCCGTCGTTCATCGACTCGATCCGCACCGGATACGCGGGCCTGATCAGAGTCCTCGGCTACGTGATGGCCGCCGTTGGTCTGCTGCTGCCCTTTATCCCCCTAGCAGTCGTGGCCGCCGCTCTTTACTGGTGGACCAGACGGTGGATACGAGGTCGCCGACCCGACCACTCGAACGGCTAGCCACCAGACCCCCAGACCCCCAGACCCTAGGATCGATCCGACTGGCAGGGTCATCGA
>VXMM01000061.1 GCA_009841105.1 Acidimicrobiia bacterium
ATAACTGCCTGGGGGGGGGCCCAGCGGGTGGGGTCCGGTGGCGCGTTTTTCGCGTTCTTGGCTACCGCCCTAAGTACCGCAGCGACCTCCGGACCCTCAGGCGCCGGCGACCGGGTCGTACAGGCGGTCAAGGGCGCGCACCAGCAAGGTGGCCATCTGCGCCCGGCTCACGGGCTGGTCCGGGCAATACCGCGGCGGATCGGCGGCGCACCCCTTGGTGATGCCGGCGGCGGCCAGGGCATCGATATTGGCCTGGTGGGTGCCCCCGGTATCGGTGAAACCGGCCGACGCGGCAGGTTCCAGATCGAAAGCCCGCACCAGGAAACTGGCCATCTGCGCCCGGCTCACGGCCTGGTCCGGGCAGAACCGCGGCGGATCGTCGCCGCAGCCCCTGGTCACCTCGAGCTCGGCGAGACGCTCCACGTAGCTCGCCCACCATTCAGCGGCGTCCACATCTTCGAACCTCGTCCCGGCACCGGAAGGCTCGAAACCCGGGTCGAGGACCCGGACCATCCAGACCGCCATGGTCGAGCGCTGGAGGGGCAGCCCGGGGCAGAAGAGCCGCGCGCCGCACTCGGTGCCGTCCAGGACGCCCGCCGCCGCCAACCGGTCGATCGAAGCCTCGAAGATGCTGCCGTCATCGTCATCGAAGCTGCCCGGCCCGGCCGGTAGCCCGGGTTCCACCGGGTCGTCGGCCGGTGGAGGGGATACGCCGTCGATGGCCGTGATGTTGGAGGACTTCAGACCCAGGGCGGTCCGGAACGCGGCCCCGGCGACCGTGACCGAAACGGTCTGGCCGCCGCGGACACCCCGGAACAGGACCCGCGCCGGGGAGGACAGGGACTCCCTGTCGACCAAAACCGCCTCGGTGACGTCGTCCCAGCCCAGCCAGCTGGCCAGAGACGCAGCGCTCACCCGCTCCTTCCAGGAGGCGTTGGGGTTTCCGACCGCCGGGTCGACGTCCCACGGATCAGCGACCGGTTTGAGGTAGGGCCACTCCGTTCCCGGCATCTTGCCGTCCCACTCGGTGAAGAACCCGTACACGTTGGTGCGGGTGATCCCGCCGGACGAGGCGGAGAAGAACGTCTGCGCGATCCCCGCCTTCGTGTACTTCTCCCAGTCGGCGCCGAAGTACGTGAGCACCCGGTCCCTGGTCGACTCCACGCCGTCGAGCCAGGGCTGCCCGTTCGACCGGGTCTCCTTGGCCCAGCCTATGTAATTGATGTCCCTCCAACTGTCGTAGAGATGGCACCAGCAGCTGTCCTTGCGGGCGGCGCTGATTCCCGGATCCTCGTCGGGATCGGCCGGGCGCGGTCCGGTCTCCCACAGGAAGAACTTGTAGGCCGCGTACGAGCGGGACGTGACGGCCTGGGCCTCGTTCACTCCCGGCGCCTCCCAGTGGTCCAGCACCTCCGCAACGCCTCTGAGGTAGTCCTCCATCCCGATCGCCAGGACCACGTGGAAACCCACCTCCACCGGGTCGTCCCGTATCTTCAGCTCCCCGTGCCGGTATTCGCAGATCTCGTTGGTGCGGGATGCGCACAGCTTGCTCCTGCTCTCACCGTGACGGAGCCGGACCCCGTCCGCGTCAGGCCACGAGATGGACGCCCGGCAGCTACCGGCCGTCCCCTGGAGCGCGCCGCCGTGGAAGAAGCCGCACTCGCCGCGGGCGATGCGGCGGAACTCCCAGCGCTCGCCGGCCTGGGGATGCTGCGGCTTCGGGCACGGACCCGCACCGTCGTCCGCGAGGCACAGATCGAGCGGGCCCCCTACGGCGGTGAACTCCAGCAGGGTGACCTGGGATCCCAGATTGATCCACAGCGGGTTGTCCAGCGTGTGCAGCAGGTCGTTGGGCAGCGAGAGGTCGCTCAGGGACGCCGGTTCCGAGCCCGGGAAATAGTAGGCGGCGATGTCCTCGCCCGGCTTGGCCGGATCGGCAAGCGCCTGCCCCAGGGCGCCCCACTGCCCCATCCCTACGCCGTGGCCCCATCCCGCACCCTCGAAATCGAACCCCGGCGTGTGGTGGGCGCCTGCCCCGGCAGCCGGGAGCAGCCCCACCAGAACGAGCACGACAAGCACTCTCCGGATCACCCGAGGAGTGTAGGAGTGCTCTGGCAGCGAGGCGTGGCAACCCTACGTGGGGCAAGACGCCCTCGAGGGCTGGCTCCGCCGGTCGTACAAGCAGGCGCTGTAACCGGGCCGGGCGGTGTGACACCGCTCGGCGCCGGCGCCCTCATCGTTCCGGGCGCCACCAGAGCGTGGAGTGCTGCCCCATGCGTTTCCCGACGTACAGCCGACCGTCCTCCTCGGTGACCTGTGGTTCCAGGAGGGGCCGCAACTCCGGACGTCGGGCGATCGGCAAGGTCACGCTCTTCCCGTAGAAGGCGATTATCTCGTCCCAGCTCTCGAACCACAACGACGCCGGTCGCTCCCAACGCTCCACCTCGGGACGGACACCGACCTCCTCGACGATCACATCCACCAGGTCATCGACCGACGGACCGGACGGACGGTCGACGCCGTGGACGGCCCGGAACAGCGGCGCGATGACCACCCGGGGATGCCGTTCGGTCATATCGACCACCACCCCGCGGCGGGCCGCGCCGTCGAGAGCCGCCACGAAGGGACCGATGTCCGCCACGTCGTAGACCACATTGGCCGACATCACGACATCGGCCTCGGAGACCTGTCCCGCCACCTCGGGCCAGCGTCCCCGCACCAGGCGGGCGGAGACGCGGAGCCGGCTCGCCTCCTCCTCGAAACCGTCGGCCATTCCCGCGTCGGGCTCCACCGCGGTGAGATCATGACCAGCGACCGCCAGAGGCAGCGAGGCCCGTCCCCTCCCGGCGCCCACGTCGAGCACTGATCCATGCTCCCCGGCCAGGCGCCTCACCACCTCTAGCGTGGGCGGAGGGGGCGCGGAGCGCCCCGCCGCGGACAGGCGCTCCCATATCCAAGGCGGCCAACCGTAGGGCGACTCCTCCGCCGCATCGAGCAGCCTCTGGGGAATCACCCAGGCCTGCAACTCGGCGCGCCACCGATCTGCCGCTCTCAACTCACCACCTCCTACCCGGACCATCGACGCGGCACCCGACTGCGGCCCGCCATACCGGCAAGGACCCACAGCGCCGTCGGCGCGCCGTTACCGGTGCCGTCTTCGACTGCTGCGGGAAGGGAAACCACATGACCGGTACGGTAACCGTCACTGCCGAAGCACCGGGAACGCTTCACGCCGCTCCGCGTCCGGCAGGCCGCGGGCTCAGACCTCGCAGGCCCTCAAGGCGCCCGGGTCGGTGAAGATGCCGTTGGCGTACTGCAGCTCCCGCACGTAGCAGATGATCGTGTTCACGTCATCGGGCGACAGGCCCGGCACCGGCTCCATGTCCCCGAAGTTCCAGTGGTGCTGGACCGATCCCACCTCCACCGCACGGACGAAGCTGAAGTCGGCGTGGTGCCCCGGCTCATAGATCTTGTGCACCAGCGGTGGACCCTGCGACGACCCCCCGGCGGTGGGACCATGACATTCCGAACAGTTGGCGGCGAACAGCTCGGCGCCCTGGCGAGCCACGTCCGAGAGGTCGGGCACGGAGACCGACACCGTCTCGCCCCCGGAGGTACCGGCGGCAGAGTACGCGTCGTCCTCGCCTCCCGAACAACCCGCCAGCAAGACCCACACCAAGAGGGCCGGCCAGACCGAGCGCCGCCACGGTTCCAGCCTGCTACCGACTGCCCGTCGATTGGTCCCGCTCTGCCGTCTCATTGACCGAGCGCCGATGATATCGGGTTGGCCGGCGGGCACACCTCCGAGGCCCTCGACCAGAGCGCCGAAACGCTCTCCCGGCCGGATTCCGTGGTCGAGACGCCATCCGCCGCGGTGTCCGTAACGGGCAAAGAACGCGAAAATCCCGGCAAGCGGGCTCCGCCCACCGGGCCCTCCCCCTC
>VXMM01000029.1 GCA_009841105.1 Acidimicrobiia bacterium
GCACCACCGCCGTATCGCCCGGCCGGAGTTTCCCCTGCCGAAGGGCGTGGAGCGCCACCGACATAGGTTGGACCAGAGCAGCCCCGTCGTCGTCGAGACCGAGCCGTCCCACCTCCAGACACGCCGCCGAGCTGGCAACCACGTACCGTGCCAGACCACCGTGCGCGTCGATGCCTAGCGTGAAGTACCTGTCACAGAAATTGCTGGTCCCGGCCATGCACGCCGCACAGGCGCCGCAGGAGATCCCGGCCACGCAGGCCACGAGGTCGCCCGCCCCGAAACCATCCACCTCCGGTCCGAGGCTCACGACCCGGCCACCGAACTCGTGGCCCAGGATGGTCGGACCCTGGTGTCCCGACACCGGATGGGGGTGGTCCACGGGCGTGAGGATGGGACCGCGTTCCCATTCCAGGGCGTCAGTGCCGCAGATTCCGGCCGAGCGGACCTCCAGTAGCAGTTCTCCTGGGCCAGGGATGGGCACCGGCAGACTCTCGATCCTGATGTCCCGGGCACCGTAATAGACGGCAGCGCGCATTTGCGCCCTCCCACTCGTGCCTAGCATTGGATGACCCGACCTCCCTGACCTCCAGGACCGGAGGCTTCCGTGACCCGCTCCAATCCTCCCTCCCCCTGGTGGAAGTCACCCGCAGCCGTCATAGCCGCCGGATGTCTCATCGGGATGATCGGATTCGGCATACGCTCCATTTTTGGCCTCTTCTTGACGCCGATGACCCTGGCCCAGGACTGGAGCCGCGAGACTTTCGCCCTGGCACTGGCCATTCAGAACCTCCTGTGGGGCGTCGGTCTACCCTTCGCCGGCGCCCTCGCCGACCGCTACGGCCCACGATACGTACTGGCCGGTGGTGCTGTCGTCTACTCGGTGGGCGTCTGGGGGATGGCCCAGGCCCGGGACACCCTCTTCCTGCACCTCACCGCCGGGTTGATCGTCGGAATGGGAGTGGCGCTCACCGCCTTCTCGCTGGCCATGGTGGCCATCGCCAGGGCGGTCGGACCGGACCGGCGGTCGCTGGCCCTCGGCCTGGGCACCGCGGCGGGATCGTTCGGCCAGGTGGTGTTCTCGCCCGTCGGACAGGGGTTCATCAGCTCTTTCGGATGGCACCAGGCCTTGCTCCTGCTGGCGGCCATCAGCCTGCTGATAGTCCCCCTCGCCTTCCTAGTTCCCAACACCACCACCGCCAAGGGCGAGGTCTCAACCGACCAGACGATGGGAGAGGCGCTGGCGGAGGCCCGCGGCCACCCGGGCTACCTGCTCCTAACCACCGGATTCTTCGCCTGCGGCTTCCACATCGCCTTCATCACCGTTCACTTCCCGGCGTTCGTGCAGGATCTGGGCTTTGCCGCTGTGGTAGGCGCCATCTCGATCGCCCTGATCGGCATCTTCAACATTCTCGGCTCTTTCGGGAGTGGCATCTACGGCCAGCGATGGTCCAAGAAGATTGGTCTGGCAGCCCTCTATGCCCTGAGGGCGGTGGTCACCCTTGGGATGCTGCTGGCGCCCAAGACGAACCTCACCATCTATCTCTTCGCCGCAGCGCTGGGGGTGCTGTGGCTGGCCACGGTGCCCCTGACCTCCGGAATTGTCGAGCAGGTGTTCGGCCCGCGTTACCTCGCCACCCTGTTCGGAATCGTGTTCCTGTCCCATCAGGTGGGAAGCTTCATCGGGGTATGGCTGGGCGGGTTCATCTACGACAGCACCGGCGCCTACGACCTGATGTGGTGGATCGCCATCGCCGTCAACCTGGCCGCGGCGGCCGTTCACATCCCGATTGACGAGCGTCCCCTCCCACGCCGTCTGGGGCAGCGGCAACCGTCCGGCGAGTAGGAATCCAATGGATGAGCCACTGGTAGCCCTGCCGATCCGATCGTTCCGGGATGCCTACCAGCGCTTGGCAGGGTCATATAGCCCGGACGCGAGGATGGTGCTGGCCCGGGCACTCGCCTCGCGCACCGCCAGCACCGTACTCCGGGCCGGGATGACCCCCCACATCGTCACCTCAGCGACGGAAGTTCGGGAGTGGGCACTGACAGAAGGGCACCGGGTAGTAGCCGACCCTCCGGGCGGAGGTCTCGACGGCGCTGCCGGCGAAGCCGTCCGGCTGGCCGCCGGGAGACCCTGGCTGATTCTCCACGCCGACCTCCCCTGCCTCAGTCCCGCCGAGGTGCTACTGGCCTTGGATGTGGCGCGATCGGGGGAACGGGTGCTGGCCCCGTCCTACGACGGGGGTACTTCCGCGCTGGGAGGGCAGGGACCCCACTCGTTCCGGTACGGCGCGGCCAGCTTTCATCGCCACCTCCCCGCCGGGCGTCCGCCTCGCGTGATCGTTTCCCTGGGGTTCCTGCTTGACATCGACCGGCCACAGGACCTCGTGGTGGCTGTCCGCCACCCGCAGGGAGCCTGGCTGGCCGAAAGCGCAGTACCACTAGGATGACCGCGGCCCTGCTGTCCAGTTCCGGGAGTCGTCCTATTGCCCCGTAAGAACGGCGCTCCCCACGCCTCCCTGGTAACCGGCGGAGCCCGAGGGATCGGACGGGGCATCGCTGAGCGCTTGGGACGCCGGGGCGACACTGTGTTCATCGCTGACATCGTCCGAGCGGACGAGACAGCCGCCGAACTCAGGGACGAGGGTCTCGACGTTCGTTCCCTCCGGTTGGACGTCTGCGATGTCGCCGCTATCGGGAAAGCGGTCGCCCGTATCGACGAACAGGCGCCTCTGGCGACCGTGGTCAACAACGCCGGTACCGGATGGGCAAAGCCGCTGGTGGAGGTCACACCCGAGGAGTTCGACGGCCTCATGGCCCTCAACCTCCGGGCCGTCTTCTTCGGCATCCAGGCAGCGGCTCGCGTGATGATCCCCCGCCGTACCGGATCGATAGTCAACCTGGCCTCGACCTCGGCCTTCTCGGCATCCACCATGCCGATGGTCCCGTACGACACCTCGAAGGGAGCCGTGCGCATCCTGACCATCGCCGCCGCCCGGGAACTCGCCGAGCACAACGTTCGGGTCAACGCGGTGGCGCCGGGCACGGTCGACACCGACCTTGTCCGGGCGGTGCTGGGCGAGGAGGCCTCGCAAGCCCAGACCACCACCCACATCCCGCTCGGCCGTCTCGGCCAGCCCGCCGACGTAGCCGCGGCGGTGGACTACCTGACGTCGGTCGACGCTTCCTACGTGACCGGCCACGTCCTGGTTGTCGACGGAGGTTGGCTGACATGAGGATCGGGGTCACCCTGCCGGGTTACGGCGCCGACCAGCCGGTGACGATCACCGATGCAGCCCGGATGGCGGAGCGCATGGGCTTTGACTCGATCTGGAACACTGACCATGTCGTCATGGTGGCCGACGCTGCCTCGCCCTATCCGTTCGACTCTCAAGGGGTGATGCGCTGGGATCTCGACCACCCTATGTTCGACGCGCTGATCGCCCTGGCCGCAGCGGCCTCGGTAACCACCCACGTGGAGGTGGGCACCTGCGTTCTGATCGCACCGATGCGCAACCCCATCATCCTGGCCAAGCAAGTCTCGACTCTGGATGTGATTTCTGGAGGGCGTTTCGTGCTTGGGGTCGGTGTGGGATGGCTGGCCGAGGAATTCGCCGCCCTGGACGCGCCGTTCGAAGACCGGGGAACTCGCATGGACGACTGGATCGACATCCTGAGGGACTGCTGGACCGGCACCCCTACGGCCCGCAGCTACCGGCACTACGAGGTCCCGGAGGGGATGCGCTGCTACCCGACCCCGCTCAGGGAACCGCCCGTCCTGGTGGGTGGGGACTCGCCACCGGCGCTGCGGCGCACGGCCCGGCGAGGCGATGGCTGGCTCGGCTTTTCCTACACGGACGAACTTGACCCGGCCCGGATCAGGGACAGTATCGAGACCATCCGGACCGAGGCCTCCGTGGCGGGACGTGAGCCGCCCACCCGTCTGGCCGTCCAGACACCGGGCCCGGTAGCGCCGCTGGCCGGGCAACTGGCCGAGTTGAAGAGACAAGGCGTCACCGAGGTCGTGACTTCGGCGGACTGGACGGCGCCCGACCGGGTGCAGGACGGTTTGAACCTGCTCCGACGATCCGCATAGACATTGTTCCGCCGGCCTGCCACCAGGCTGCCAACCCCAGAGGAGGAGTGCCCGTGTCCGAACAAGCCGTGATCAGCCAAGACGCTCCCGAGCCGCGCGGTCCCTACCCGCACATCCGTGTCCATGGCGACTCCGCCTGGATAACCGGCCAGATCGGGCGGGATCCAGCGACCGGGGACTTCGTGGAGGGCGGCTTTGAAGCCGAGTTCCACCAGGCGATCACCAATCTGGAGAACATCCTGGCCGAGGTGGGAGCGACGCTGGCCGACGTGGTCCACACCAACGTCCAGTTCGTCAACGAGGATGACCTCGACGCCATGAACCGCATTTACGGGGAGCGCTTTCCGGTCCCCTACCCGGCTCGCATCAGCTACGGCGTGGCCTTCCTCTGGAAGGGCGCCCAGGTCCAGATCGACGCCGAGGTCCGACTGGCGTCCTGAGCCTGCCGAGGAACCCGGCGCCGCAACCATCCCGACCGCACAGTGGCCCTGCCCGAGACAGCCACAAGTCCCGGACAGCGGGCGGCGTCCCATCTCTCCTGTTAGCATGTGGGCTACACGGCGCGTGCTAGAAATGGGGGAGGACCGGTAACAGGTGTCGGCCTTCGTGCTAGACCGGTTGGGAGCGACTGTGATTGACTGGGCAGAATTCAGTGCGGTATTCGGAGCGGTAGGTCCCACGGTCGTCGCCCTAGCGGTCGTGATCCTCAACCGGCGGGATCGGCTCGCCGACAAGGTCCAGGAACTCTCCGAGCGGGTGGGTCGCATCGAGGGCATCCTGGTCAACCAGGACAGCTAGTCCGACGGCGCTCTCCCAGTAGTGGCGGGATGGGCTCAGTCGTAGCCAGGTAGGTGCACGGTCGGGGTCTGGGCTACCACCCCGGTCACCCCGGGAACCCGCTGCTTGAACAGGGCTTCGATGCCGGCGGTCATCGTGACCACTGAGAGCGGGCAGGTACCGCAGGCGCCCACGAGTTCGACCGCGACCACCCCCTCGCTGTCCACATCCATCAGGATGAGGTCACCCCCGTCGGCGTGCAGGGCGGGGCGCAGGAACTCGACCGCCTCCCGCAGGGCATCCATGTCGACCGGGGATCCCTGCTCGGGAGTCACGGGCCCGGCGAACACCGATTCTGTGGCCATCTAGAAGACCTCGATCCAGGTGCCGGCGCCGGCCTCCAATGCCAGGTCGTAAACGAGCGAGGCCACCGCCGCGTCGAGCGCGGGCATTCCCATGTGGGTCATGATGGTGCGCTCCCGGTCATCCTCGCGGCCCGGCTTGTGGCCCGGCAGGATCTCGGTGGCGATGTCACCGTAGATGTCGGCTCTGGAGAGTGCGCCGGGCCGGAGACCCCCGAGCCGACCCACCTCATCGCCCTCCACCCAGGCCAGGTCCCGCCCGTACCAGCCGACCGCCCACTTGTCGAAGGCGGTGGCACAGCCGGGATCGACATCACGGAACCCGGTCGCCGCGCAGACATGTGCCCCGCGGGGAACCCACTCCTCCATGAGCACCGGACGCGGAGCGGTGGTGACCGCGCAGATGATGTCTGCGTCAGCCACTGCTGTCTCGACATCGGGGGCCACTACGACGGGTACGCCGATCCTGGCTGTGATCTCGTCAGCGAACCGATTGGCCTGCTCCTCGTAGATGTCGAAGGCCACCACCTCCTCCAATGGGAACACCTCGTTGAGCGTGAGAGCATGGGTGCGGCCCTCGTGACCGCATCCGATGATCGCCAACCGGTTCGACTCCGGCCTGGCCAGGTACATGGCCCCCACCGTGGAGTGTCCACCGGTGCGGGCGTTCGTCACCGAAGTCCCGTCCACCAGGGCCAGCGGCATCCCCGTTTCGGTGTCGGTCACCAGATCGAGGGCCGAGATGGCCGGCAGGTCCCGCTTGGGGTTCATTCGAAAGCTGGACAACCACTTCACCGCCGCCCGGTCCAGCGGCCGGATCAGCGCCGGGAAGGCTTGAACCACGCCGTGGCCGTACGGTGGCTCGGGACCGAGCCGGTCGTGGATGTAGAGGTTGACCGGATTGATCTGCTCGACCTGGCCCTTTCCCACCCACCGGAAGGTCTCCAGGCAACGCTCGAGGCACCGGGCCGGGGATAGCAGGCTATCGACCTCCCTCCCCGACACCACCAGGACCTCACCGGGACCGCGCCGGTCAGAGGTCATAGGTCGGCCTCCAGATCCTGCAGTGCGGCCGCCGCGGACTTCAGTTCCACCATGGCGGCATCCGGGAGCGGCCCGTAGGGCTTGCGAGGGACACCCGTCCGGGCACCGCCCAGGCCGGCGATGGCATTGAGATAGCCGTGCTCGTAGCTGAGCATCGAGGGCATGTCGGGCCGCCGGATGGCCGCCGAGAAGTGCTGTAGGGCGGCGAAGGCGCTCCTGACCCACGGATCGTCATGGTTACCGCGGCGGCACTCGTCCACGAAGCGGGTGCCGGCCCGGAGTGCGGCCCAACTGAAGATGCCGGTGGCTCCGGCGGCACCGAGGGTCGAGGCGTGGAAGAAGGCCGGGTCATTGCCGGCGAACACGTTTATGCGGTCGGCGATGGTGATCAGGATCTCGTCGAAGTGGGGCAGGAAGGTGTTGGACTCCTTGATGGCCTTGATGTTCGGGATGTCGAGGAGCGTCTCCCACATCTGCGCGGTGAGGTTCATGCCTGTGAGCGGCGAGTAGTTGTAGAGCATGAGCGCCATCTCGCCGTCCAGCGACCCGGCCACCTCTGTGAAGAAGCGGAGCGCCCACTCCGCGGTCACCGGGAGTGCGTAGGGCGCAGCCAGCATGGAACCGTCCGCGCCGGCCCGCTCGGCCACCCGCGCCCGGCGGATCGCCTCCCGCTGGTAGGAGGCGGTGCTGCCAACCACCACCGCGATGCCGCCGGCGTGGCCCGTTGCCACGGCCATCTCGCAGACTGCATCGAACTCCTTCTCCGTGACGCTGGTCATCTGCCCCATGGACCCGAAGACGATGCAGCCCGGCGCGCCGGAGGCAGCAACCAACTCGATGCTCCTGCGAACGCCTTCGAAGTCGATCTCCTGATCCTCGTGGAGGCTCAGAGGTATCAGCGGGAACAGTCCCTCCAAGGGCTTGCGGACGAACTCAGGCACGGCTCTCACTCCTAGGAGGGTGCTGACAAAGACGGGGATGGGTTGGCCCTCGATGCTGTGAACTGGGGTTATGTTGCTGACTACCGGGCCAACTGGACATGTTTCAGTACCCTCCTGTAACCAAGCGCCGGTACAGATCCTGGAGTATCCGGCACCGGTCGGCCAGGTCGTCGAACTCCACCGCCTCGCATCGGTAGCCCAGATTCTCCATGGCTCCAAGCGCCTCGCGAGTGTAAACCACAGTCCCGTCACTCTCGACGCGCTCTATGGCGTCGAACCGGGCCGCCTCGTTGTTGATCCTCACCGCCTCGTCATGGGTGAGCGGAGCCGGCAGGTCGAGATCCACCCGGCCGGCTGAGACGACGGCCGGGTATCCACCCGGCAGGCCCATCGGACCCGACACGTGGGTCCGGACCGGTTCCGAACCGACCAGTGCCAGGGCGTTCTTCACCGCCGAGGCGCCGAAGAGCGAGAACCAGCCGGTCCGCCCCCAGTCGATCCTCGACGGCCAGGACGACAGGATGGAGGCCAAGTCGTACCGGGCCGTCACATCCCTTCCCTCGACCTCGATCTGGAAGTGATGGGGCACCCGCGCCGCGCCGTAGGCCATGAGGGCGTGCGACCCCACCAGCGACACGTCGATAGCCGAGGGGGGCAGGCCGGTGGCCTCCATGGCGAACCGGAGCACGGTGGCGGCGCTGACCTCCACGTTGCCTGCGCCCGCGATCGGGCCATGCCCGAAGTGACCCCAGAGTGCCTGGTTGACGACATCGGGGAAACAGGTGTTCACGATGCTCGTCTCGATCCCGGCCCGACCCACCGCCCGGACCAACCGGCTGGCGGGCAGCAGATGCCAGGGGAGCCACAGGCTGAAGGTGGCCGCCCGGATGGTCGCGCGGAGTCCCTCGTCGATGTCGGCGTTCATGAACACCCGGGGTGACTGGACCGTGGCCGAGTGGACGATGACATCCGGCCTGACATCCGCCAGGAGCCGCGCCATATCCTCCTCATCGGCCAGATCCGCCTGGTAGTGGTCGAAGCGCTTGTGGTGGCCCTGGAAGACCGACCCCAGCATGGCCAGATCGACTCTCGAGGCGGCGCCCCAGGGGCTCCGCTTGGTGGTGACGATCCGGTCGACCCCCGGGCTGCGGGCCAGGAACTCGAGGGCCCAGCCACCCAGGTCCCCCACCCCGACCAGCAGGACCGTGCTCATGCTCAGGGACGCCGTCCCGTGGAGTGCATCGTGTCCCGGTGGAAGTTCTTCATCCCCATCACCTTGAGCGTGAGCTCGGAGATCCTCCAACCCTCCTTTGTGCGCCGGAACCGGCAGTGGTACTGCCCCCACATCTCGCCATCGCCACCCCTGTCGTGGTACGTGTGCCAGGCATAGATGTAGAAGGTGCCGGTCGCCTCGTCATCACCGTCGACCCAGACCCGCGGGTTGGTGATGTGATGGGCCGACGAGGAGAAGAGGTTGCTCAACCCGGGCTGGATGGCTGCCACGATGGCATCGCGTCCGACGATGTTCTCGAACTCCGGCCCGTAGTCGATTACCGAATCGGAGGTGAACAACGCGGCCAGCTTCTCGGGCTCGTTCTGGTCGAAGTGCCACGCATAGGCGTACAGCAGGTCGACGATGGCGCCCCGATCAGCTGGGTCGACGGCCAGGGTCATACTGTTATCCTCTCGCTCGGTCCGGTTGGACTGCATCCCCATCCCCAGTACGGGGTTGCGTCGCGACAAGGTTAGGAGAGATCGTTGACGGACAAGCCGGCACTCCGAGAGGACCTCTGGTCGAGGACATATCAGGTGGGCGTGGTGGTCCGGGACATCGAAAAGGCCGCCGCCTTCTACGAGCGGCTCGGAGTCGGGCCCTTCGTGGAAGGTCCGTCTGCCCACGCCCTGGAGCGCAAGATCTACGGCAAGGACTGTCCCGATGTGGAGGTCAAGGGCCTGATCACCCAGATGGGCAACGTCGAGTTCGAGCTGCTGCAACCGGTGTCGGGCGATGGCATCCAGATGGAGTTCCTGAAGACCCACGGCGAGGGCGTGGTCCACCTGTGTGCCCACACCGACGACCTGGACCGCGATGTGGAAGCCCTGACCGCCCTGGGCTACGAGGTGATCTCCTCGGCCATCCTGGAGGACGGCGGCAAGTTCGCCTACTTCGACACCCGTGAGGTGGGGGGCCTGATCCTGGAACTCTTCCAGACCGGCGCCGACTGGCAGTAGACCATCCACCGGGGCAGCCCTCGGCCGGGCGGGACGGCCCCGGCGGTAGGCTGTGGTCAACGGCACCCGGAATGACCGTCTGAAACGGAGGTGGACGCTGAAATGAGCGAGTACGCACGGGTCGACATCGCCCAGCCCGAACTGAAGCAACTGGCCGACGCCATCGATGACGCACCGGGCGACCGGCTCGCCAAGACGAAGCTCAAGTCCGACCTCGAAGGCGAACTGCGCTACATGGAGCGCTACCGCGAGGTATCCGCCGACGACCCCATCCAGCAGGGATGGGACGCCAACGAGGCCGAGTTCCACGCCAAGACCAAGATCTTCTCGGTACTCGCCGACGCTATGGAGGTCGAGCTAGGCCATGAGGAGGGCCGAGCGGCCGTGGCCAGAGCCCGTAAGCGGCAGGGCGACCAGATGGGCGCCGAGATGGCCGCCAAGACCCGTGGGAAGGGCGAGCGGCTCAACCTGAACAACTTCTTCAAAGAGTTCTGGGGCTACTTCCAGTGGTCGCCGAAGCTGGACACCGAGCGCTACTACGACGACGAGGGCAACATGGTCAAGTACGTGCTGCGGCTCAACTGCCCCATCGGGGACTACCTGCGTGACAACGCGCCTGACGTGGAGTTTTCCTCCAACTTCTGCGACCTCGACGAGCACATCGCCCTCGCCTACAACCCCAACATCCGGTACTCGAGGAAGCGCTGGGTGCCGGGCGGTTACCAGTTCAGCGAGCTGATCTGGGAGCTCGACACCGCCGGCGTCATCGACTGAACGCCCTCGACCGCTTCTCTAAGGGACCCACCGATGCGTGCTCTCGGCTTGTACGAGGGGGGTAGGTTCGAGCTCGAGGACATCCCGGTGCCGAAGACACCTCCCGGCTGGGGATTGATCCGCACCATCGCCTCTGCGGCCGGTTTGTTCCAGGCTCAGATGGCCGCCGGCATGCTCGACACCCTCGGATTCCCCCGCATTCTCGGCCACGAGATAGTAGGCGAGGTGGTAGGGGTCTCGTCCGACGCCGCACCGCAGCCGGGATCGGTCGTGGTGGCCGACGCAGTAGTCGGCTGCGGGGTGTGCGAGTGGTGCATCCGCGGCGACGACATGATCTGCCCGTGGATGCGTCACCTGGGGATCAATATCGACGGTGGCTTCGCGGACTACGTAGCGGTTCCGGAATCCCACATGTTCCCCATCAAGCCCGGGACACCGGTAGAGGAGGCCGTGATGCTGGGATCGGCCCTACCGGCTTCGGTTCATGCCGCACGGCGGGCCGGTATAAGGGGCGGCCACCGGGTGGTGGTGACAGGCGTAGGCAGTATCGGCCTCACCATCTGCCAGGTAGCGCGGGCGATGGGGGCTACCTCGGTGGTAGCGGTCGACATAGCCGAAGATCGCCTTGATGCGGCGGCACCATGGACCGACGGGGCAGTGAACGTGTCCGGCGTCGAACCCAGAGAGGCGGCGCAACTGGTCAGGGAAACCCTCGGCCCTCCGGCCGGAGCCGATATCGTGTTCGAGGCGGCGGGCCACATAGACAGCGTGGACCTGGGTCTGCATGCGGTGCGCCGGGGCGGAACCGTGCTGCTGATGGGCATCTGCGAAGGCAGGACATCGATCACGTTCGACAGCTTCCTCCGCGACTTCTTATCGAGGGAGGTGTCGCTGATCACCACGTTCGGCTTCACCCGGCAGGACTTCGTGATCGGGAACCGCTTGCACGCGACTGGAGACCTCGACCTCACCGCGCTGACTGGAGAGACCATCACCCTCGAGCAGGTACCGGCAGCGCTGGCGAAGATCGCCGCCTCCGGGACCCTGGGCAAGCGCCTGGTAGTGGACGTGGCGATCGACTAGCTGCCGTTCCTGCGAACCGGCCCGGCCTCGCCCTACGCGAACCGGAGCCGCTCCGCAACACCGCACCCTCTCAGTCGCGGAGCGGGAACCAGCACCTACGAGGCCAGCCAACCCCCATCGACAGGCACGAAGGCGCCGGTCATGAAACTGGCGCCGTCCGAGGTCAGGAAGGCCACTACTTCGGCGATCTCGCGGGGATGGGCGGGCCGACCCAACGGGGTGCGTCCCATCAGCTTGGCCCGCCTGCCGGGATCGGCCAGGCTCACCGCACTCATGGGCGTGTCGGTCACCCCTGGGCCGACAGTATTCACGCGGATGCCGTGCCGGGCAAAGTCCACCGCCAATGCCTGGCCGAGCAACAACACTCCGCCCTTGGATGAGGCGTAGGCGGCGGTCCCGGGAAGCACCACCTTGGAGTTGATGGAGCCGATAAGAACGATGGCGCCCCCGTGTCCCTGGTCCACCATGGCCTGCGCCGCCCGCTGAGCGGTCAGGAAACTGCCGGTGAGGTTGACATCCACAATGCGGCGGAAGGTTGCGAGATCGAAGTCGATGGAGTCTCCGCCCATCTCGATTCCGGCGCAGGCGACCGCGGTATCGAGGCCCCCGAACCCGTCCACCGCCGCCTCCACCATGGAGTCACACCCGGCCGGGTCGGTCACATCGGCAGCCACCGCTATCGCGTTTCCGATCCGGTCAGCCACCTCGGCTGCTCGGGCACCGTCAAGGTCGACACAGACCACATGATCTCCGCGGCCCGACAGTAGTTCTGCCACGCATGTGCCGATCCCCGAGCCTGCGCCCGTTACCAGAGCTACCGCCATAGCCGTTTCCTCCCTTGAATGCTGCCTCCGCATCCTACAAACTGGTGCCCGATTCCTGGCCGAGCAGGTCCGTCGGCGGTGGAGTCGATGTTCTATAGTGACGCGCATCGGGGTAGCCGACCGAGGGAGACACCGATGGAACAACCCATCCTCTACAGCCTCAACACCGATGCACGAACCCCGACCTGACAGGAGTGCTGCCGGGTGCGGGATTACCTGGAGGCCAACTCCGTCGAGTTCGACGACCGCAACATCCGTCAGAGCGAGGAAGCTCGCCAGGAGCTACTGGCCCTGACCGGAGACCTGATCGTGCCCTATCTGATCTACGAAGACCGGACGGTCACCGGCTTCGATCCTGAGGGACTCGACGCCGTTACCGAGGCGTACCGCGCCGCAACCGCGGTCGTGTCCTGAGAAGCTCCCGGATCCGAGGTCACCGTGTCACATCCTCCAGGTAACTCACTGCAAGCCGACCAGGGCGCCCGGGTATCCGAACCGGGCACGAGCCTGGAAGAAGGGATCCTCCACCTCATCGAACGGGTCCGTGAAGAGCTCGACTACAGCGACGCCAAGGGAGCTAGCGGCTACCGCCTCGGCATGCACGACGGGCTCCGGTTCACCGAGGATGCGCTGGTGAATCTCCTGAATCGCCACGGATACGAGGCTCGGGCGCGCGCGACCTCCATGGACACCTAGCGGAAAGTGAGCCAGCCCAACGGCACCTCCCGGCCGGTCGTCCAGCTACGCAAGATCCACAAGTCGTTCGGCGCCAACCATGTGCTGAAGGGCATCGACCTGACGGTGGGACAGGGCCAGCACGTGGTGATCTTCGGGCCTTCCGGTTCCGGCAAGTCAACCCTGCTCCGGACCGCCAACCTTCTAGAGACCCCAGATTCCGGTTCGGTCTGGTTCGAGGGCAAGGAGTACGGCGCCGGCATCGAAGGGGAAGACCTTCCTCGCGGCAAGGCTCGACTGCTCCGCCAACAGATCGGCATG
Source organism: Acidimicrobiia bacterium (assembly GCA_009841105.1). Taxonomy (GTDB): domain Bacteria; phylum Actinomycetota; class Acidimicrobiia; order Spongiisociales; family Spongiisociaceae; genus Spongiisocius; species Spongiisocius variivorans. The sequence goes on from VXMM01000029.1 coordinate 13,130, forward strand.
GTATTCCAACAGTTCAACCTCTTTCCCCATATCACGGCCCTGGACAACGTGGCGCTTGCTCTCCGACGTGTGAAGCGGATAAAGCGTGACGAGGCCGAGCACAAGGCCGCCACCTACCTCGACCGGGTAGGCCTGCTCGACAAGCTGGGCGCCTTCCCGTCGCAATTGTCGGGCGGCCAGCAGCAGCGGGTGGCGATCGCCCGCTCCCTGGTCATGGAACCCAAGGTGATGCTGTTCGACGAGCCCACGTCGGCGCTCGACCCGGAGTTGGTCGGCGAGGTGCTGGCCGTCATGCGTGACCTGGCTGAGTCGGGTATGACGATGGTGGTAGTCACCCACGAGATGGGGTTCGCCAGGGAAGCCGGCGACCTGAACATATTCATGGATGAGGGCGTGGTGGTGGAGACCGGGGGGCGGGAGTTGTACGACCACGCCCGGGAGCCCCGAACCCGGGCGTTCCTGCAGGCAATCCTATGAATCCCTTTCTGGTGATCCCGGTGCTGGCCCAGGCCCGTTTCAGGCCTGAGTTCATCTGGGAGAACCGGGACGTCTTTCTCGGTGGAGTAAGGCTCACCGTGTTCATCGCCATCGTGGCTTTCGCGCTGGCGACGGTATTAGGCCTGGGGGTCGCTCTCCTGCGCATGTCGAAGAATCGGCTTGTCGCCCCGATCATGGCCGCCTACATCAACATCTTCCGGGCTATACCTCTGCTGGTCTTCGTCGTCTTCGTGTACTACGGGATCGCGATCCAGTTCGATGTCAGGATCTCCGCCATCCAGGCCGGGATCCTCGTTCTCACCCTTCAATACTCAGCCTGGCTCGGCGAGATCTTCCGCGGTGGCATCCAGGCGGTCTCCGACGGGCAGACCCAGGCGGCCCTGTCGGTGGGTATGAGTCGTCCCCAGACCTTCTTCCGGGTGGTGCTGCCGCAGGCCATCCGCATCGTCATCCCGCCCACGGGCAACATGTTCATCGGCATGATCAAGGACTCGTCTCTGGTCTTCATAATCGGTGTACCCGAGCTTTTCCGGGTGAGCAGCGTGATGGCCAACAGGACATTCCGCTACTTCGAGGTGTATCTCGGCGCGGTTATCTTCTACCTCATTCTCACCACCGCGGCGTATTTCGGAGTGAAATACCTCGAGAAGCGGTTTGCCCTGGTCGACGTCCTCACTACCAGAGTGAGATCACCCCTCGCCCGACGCAGGGGTGTACGTCTGAGGATGATCCAGGAAGCTGTCGCATCTGAACGTGAGTCCAAATCGTCCGGGACGGCTACGGCATTGTAAGATGGCTTGTTCGACGTCACATCTCGGACGTCACAACTCACAGATGATGGATGATCTTGGCTTGTCTCACGGTTAGCCGGTCACTCGCATGGAAGCACATCGAATCCCTGGAAGGAGACACAGTATGAAGAGCCGCATGAAGTGGCTAGTCCCGGTACTCGCATTAGTAATGCTCGCGGGTGCCTGCGCGAGCGAGGACGAGGGCGGCGATGGCGGACCGACGGCTGCGGCGCAGGCCGCGGTGGAAGGCAACCTCCTCGACCAGATCAAGGACCGTGGGACCCTCCACGTCGGCATGGTCCTCCAATTCCCGCCGCAGATGTACATCGATGACGCAGGGAACCCCGCCGGATACGACGTGGACCTGATGAACATGCTCGCCGAGGACCTCGGCGTGACGCTCGAAATCTCCAACCTCGAGTTCGACGCGATGATCCCGGGCCTGATCGCCAACCAGTTCGACATGGTGTCGGTCGGTCTCGTCGGTCGTCCGGCTCGGCTCGAGCAGCTCTGGTTCACATGTCCGTACGTTCCTTACCGCCAGGTGGTCGTGGTCAACAACGACTCGGGAATCAACGACATCAGCGAATTGAACAGCAGCGGCGTGACCATGACCGCCCTGATCGGTTCCACCGCGGCCAGCCTCACCGAGACCCGGTTCCCGAACGCGGAACTCGTGGAGCTCGATCAGGCCCCCGCGTTGCTCGAAGTCGCCTCGGGCAGGGCCGACGCCATCGTCATCGAGGAATACCTCGCCCTCCCGTTCGTGGCCGAGAACCCGAGCACCAGCGTCCTGAATCCCAACGCGCCGTTCGTCGCGGAGGAGTACGGGGCATGGGCTCTTCCCCGCGGTGAGGTCGTGTGGCTCGAATACCTGAACGGCTGGCTGGCCTACTACATCTCGAGGGGCACCCTCGACGAGGTCTACGAGCGGCACATCGGCCCGACCGAGGGTATGCCCGCCTGTAACTAGACGGACAAGGGATCCGGTCGCCTCGCCCGACCTGACCCATCGATTGAGAGATCCGGCGCCCGCCGATGTGGGCGCCGGATTCTCGCGCCAGACAGGAGGCAACTGACCATGCCCGATGTTCCCGAACACCTCGAACCCCTGAGCGATCTCATCGAATACTTCGATCACCTAGCCATCGGGGTCCGTGACGTGGCTGCAGCGGCCAATTTGCTCGAGTTGCTCGGCGGGACCTTCCTCACTGGGGCGGACAACCAGCGGCGGGGATTCCGGTGGATCCAGTACCGGCTGCCGGGCGGCACGAAGATCGAAGTATTGGCCCCCATGACCGATGACTGCTTTCTATGGCGCTTCCTGCGATCTCGGGGGGAGGGGATGCACCATCTCACCTTCAAGGTGTCTTCGGTGGCCGAAGCCGCCCGGAGAGCTGAGGAAGCCGGACTGGAGGTAGTCGGTCTGCACATGCAGCCAGGCGGCTGGAGCGAGTGCTTCATCCATCCAGCCAGCTCCCACGGCACGCTCATCCAGTTGGCCGACTGGCCCGAGGGCCATTACCCGCAGGCTTCGCTGGACCAAGTGCTGGCCGGAGAGGTCTTCGATTACGACTGACCGCCCGGCGTGGGGGCCAGCGGACTAGGTGCGTTGGATGATGCCACAGGCGATGCGGTCTCCGGCGCCGGGCTCGGGGCCGTAGCTGTCGGGTTTGGCGTGGATGATGATGGCGGAACCGTCCGCATCGAAGATCGACGTGTCAGCATCGGCTGCCAGCGTGATCTTGTCCGTGAAGACGTCGGCCCTGGCAACTCCATCCGCACCCGCATAAAGGTTCGGTAGGTCTCCCGCGTGGGACCCGTCCTCGTGCTGAAAGCCATGACCTTCGCCGCCGGGAGCAAAGTGCCCGCCCGCCGCTGAGAAGTCGGGCGCGCAAGCGCCCACACCATGGATGTGGAATCCGTGTGCTCCGGGGGAGAGCCCCGTCACGTCAGCCGAGATCAGGACACCATTGGGTCCTTCCGTGAGGGTGACGGTGCCTAGAGCGGCGCCGTCGGGACCCGACATCGAGGCAACTGCCCCTTGTCCCGCCGCGGACGTCTCTCCCTGGCATGCCACCAATCCCATCAAAGCAAGCAGTCCCACAACGGTGACTACGACCTGGCGAGTTCTCACGATTCCTCCAATCCCCGGCCGCGCCAGTCTGTTGCAGCCTCGCACGGAGCGATTCCCCGTCCGGAACAAGGATAGATCGGGGTTAGAGCTGCGCGGGGTAAGCGGAGGGATCGGACTCGAAGGCGCTGCGGCAGCCGGCAGCGCAGAAATAGACCTCTTCTCCGGCATGGTTGCTGACGAAACCGGCCGTGGCCACGTCCACCAGCATCCCGCACACCGGATCGACCGCCTGGGGGGGCATCTCCACCTGCACCACCTGGGCACCAGCCCCGGCCGCCTTGAAGGCGACCAGCTCGGCCATGACCGACACCGCTATCTCCTCGTGGGCGGTACGCCCCAGGTCAACACCCGCCGGGGCGTGCACTCTTGCCAGGTCGCATGCTCCCACTCCCCTCTCCCGGAGCCAAGCCAGCACCGAAGAGGCCCTCTTCTCGGAGGACACCAGACCCACGTAGGCAGCAGGGGTGGCGAGAGCGGCTTCCAGGGCCGGCTCGTCGAAGTGGCCCTGGGTGGCAACCACTACGTAGGATCGCTCGCCGGCCCGGCCGATGTCCTCTACGTCGGTTACGACCTCGGCCCGCCACCCGACCACCTCGGCTATCCCCCGCAGGGTGCCGGTCATCGGGGAGAAGCCGACAACTATCAGGTGAGGAGAGGGGAGGACCGGTTCCACGAACACCTCCATCGCTCCTTCGCTGTCACAGGCCATAGCCACGTCCGTGACGCCTGGCCGCCTGCCGGCCTCCCCTAGCATCAGCACCCGGGCCTCGCCATCTTCCAGCCCCTCTAAGGCATGGCGAACCACGGTCGGGGATGCGCAGGCACCTCCCATCCAGCCTTCCACCCGGCCGTCCGGGTGGATTATCGCCTTGTAACCACCCTTGCCCGACGCCGGCCCGCGCGACCATGTGACGGTTGCCAGTGCGAATGGCCGCCCCTCCTCGTGGAGCCGGGCCGCCTTCCGGAGGATGCTCATCGCATCCTTAGGAGGGTGCCAAGGAGGACGGGGAGCGGGCCGGCCCAAGACACCACGACTGACGGCCCTGTTGCCGGCTCATCGGACCACCTGGACATCTCTCGGTACCCTCCTGGGTTCAGGGACTCACTTCCACACCGTTGAGCGCTCCCCACACCCGGTGCGGCAGCACAGGCATGTCGATGTTGCTCACACCCCTGGACCAGAGCGCGTCGATGACGGCGTTGGTGAAAGCGGCCGGAGATCCCACCGTCGCCGACTCGCCTACGCCCTTCGCCCCGATCGGGTGATGAGGGGAGGGAGTCACCGTCTCGCCCAACTGGTAGCGGGGCGTCTCCCACGCGGTGGGCACCAGGTAGTCCATGAAGTTCGACCCGATGCAGTTGCCGTCATCGTCGAAGGTGATCCACTGCATGTTCGCCTTGGCGAAGCCCTCGGTGAGACCGCCCGCGATCTGCCCGTCCACGATCATCGGGTTGATCCGCACGCCGCAGTCGTCGACCGCCACCATTTCCAGCACCTTCCAGGTGCCGTCACCGGTGTCGACCTCCACCACCACGATGTAGGTCCCGAACGGGTAGGTCATGTTGGGCGGGTCGTAGTAAGTGACGCCCTCGAGGCCTGCCTCCATGCCTACCGGATGGTTGGTGTAGGCGGCGAAGGCGACATCCTGGATGGTGACGCTCTGGTCGGTTCCCTTCACGGTGAACTTCCCGGGCTCCCAGTCCAGGTCCTCCTCGGCGGCCTCCAGCAGGTGGGCGGCCAGCTTCTGCGCCTTTGCCCGGATCTTCCTGGACACCACCGCCGTGGCCGCCCCACCCACCGGGGTGGAACGCGAGGCGTAGGTGCCGAGGCCGTATGGGGTGTTGTCGGTGTCGCCGTACATCACCTTGATGTCCGAGTAGGGGATGCCGAGCTCCTCCGCCACGATCTGGGCGAAGGTGGTCTCGTGACCCTGTCCCTGCGTCTGGACCCCCAGCTTCAGAATGGCCTTGCCGGTCGGATGGATCCGCAACTCGGCGGAGTCGAACATCTTCAGACCCAGGATGTCGTACTGGCGCGAGGGACCGGCCCCGACGACCTCGGTGAATGAGGCCACGCCAATGCCGATCAGCTTGGAGGCGTCCGGGTCGGAGTTCTGCTCCGCCTGGCGATCCCGCCATCCGTCGTAACCGATCATCTCCTTGGCCTTGTCCATCGCCCCGTGGTAGTTGCCGGAGTCGTAGACGAACCCGGTCGGGGACAGGTAGGGGAACTGGTCCTCCCTGATGAAGTTGAGCGCCCGGAAGTCGGCCGGGTCCATCCCCACCTCACGGGCGGCGTTGTCCACCAACCGCTCGATCAGGTAGGAGGCCTCGGTCACCCGGAAAGAGCACCGATAGGCAACGCCACCGGGCGCCTTGTTCGTGTAGGCGCCCTTGGCAGTCACATGCGCAGCCGGGAAGTCGTAGCTCCCGGTGCAGATGTGGAACAGACCGGCCCGGAACTGGGTGGGCTGGGCGTCCGAGAAGAAGGCGCCCTGGTCGGACAGGATGCCGGCCCGCATGGCGGTGATCCGGTTGCTCCCGTCCAGGGCCAGTTCGGCATGCATGTGGAAGTCGCGGGCGAACCCGGTAGAGATCAGGTTCTCGGTGCGACTCTCTATCCACTTCACCGGCTTCCCGATCAGAAGCGATGCGGCCGTGGCGACCACGTAGCCCGGATACACCGGCACCTTGTTACCGAAACCGCCTCCGATGTCCTGGGTGACGATCCTGATCTTCTCCTCCGGAAGCCCGGCCACCAGGGCGAAGACCGTCCTGATGGCATGGGGCGCCTGGCTGGTCATGTAGATCGTGGCCTGGCCGGTGATGGAGTTGACATCCGCCACCACCCCGCACGTCTCCAGCGGCGCCGGATGCGAGCGCGGGTAGTGAGTGTCGAGGCTGACCACCCGGGCCGCAGCCGCGAAGGCGGCATCGGTCGAGTCCTGCTCGCCGGCCTCCCAGGTGTAGGCGACGTTGTCGGTCTGGCCCTCCTTCTCATCCCGGATGAGGGTGCTGGTGGCTAGCGATTGCTGGGGGGTCGTGATGGCCTCCAGTTCCTCGTAGTCCACATCGATGTGCGACAGGGCATCATGGGCGATGTAGGGATCGGTGGCGATCACGGCCGCCACCTCCTGGCCCTGGAACCGGACCTTGTCGGTAGCCAGCACCGCCTGGGTGTCACCCGAGAGGGTCGGCATCCAGGCGAGGCCGTGGGCGGCCAGGGCTTCGCCGGTGACCACCGCCAGCACCCCTTCGATCTCCATCGCCGCTGACGAGTCGATCGAGTTGATCGTGGCGTGGGCCACGGGGGAACGGAGGATGGCCATATGGAGCATCCCCGGAAGGTTCAGATCATCCATATAGCTGCCCGCGCCCCGGATAAACCGGTCGTCCTCCTTGCGGCGGACGGAGTGCCCGATACCCCCGACTTCGGGGCTGGTGCGTGGTTCGTGAACCGTGGTCATTTCAGCTCCCCTCTCCGCCCGCGGCCTGGATGGCAGTCACGATATTCATGTAGCCGGTGCAGCGGCAGATGTTGCCGGATATGGCCCAGCGGACCTCTTCGTCGGTCGGTTCCGGATTCTCCTCGAGCAGCGCGCTGCCCACCAGCATCATTCCCGGTGTGCAGAAGCCGCACTGCAGGCCGTGGTGCTCCTTGAAGGCGGCCTGGACCGGATGGAGTTCGCCACCCTCGGCCAAGCCCTCCACGGTCTTCACCTCGCTGCCGTCGGCCTGGACCGCCAGCACGGTGCAGGATTTGACCGGACGGCCGTCCAGCAGGACGGTGCAAGCACCGCACGAGGAGGTGTCACAGCCGATATGGGTTCCGGTCAGGCCGGCGTCCGAGCGGATGAAGTCGACCAGCAGGCGCCTGGGCTCGACATCCCGGGTCTCGCTGGCGCCGTTGATGTTGACGGTGATCTGCATCAGCCCTCCCCTCTTGCCTGGGCCAGCGCTTGGGCGAACCCGCGCCTGGTGTACTCGGCTACCACGGCCCGCTTGTACTCGGCCGGACCCCGGACGTTGTCATCGGGGTCACAAGCACTGGCCGCGATGGCGGCGGCCTCGGCGAACAGTTCCGGTCCGGGGACCTGCCCGACCATCATGTCCTCCGCCTCCGTGACCTTCAGGTTGTGGCCGTAGACGGCGGTCAGGCCCAGGCCCGCCTCCGCCACGTTGCCCGAGCCGTCGAGTACCAGATGGGTGGCCACTCCTACGGTGGCGTAGTCGCCGACCTTGCGCTCCAGCTTGAGGTAAGCGCCCCCGGCCGATCCCTGGTACGCGGGGATCCGGACCTCGGTGACCATCTCCCCGGAGTCGAGCGAGTTGGTGAAGAAGTCAACTATGAAGTCCGTGATGGGGATCACCCGCTCGCCCGACGACGATCGGGCCACCACCGAGGCGCCCACCGCCAGCATCACCGAGTTCCAGTCGCCCTCGGGATCGCAGTGGGCCACGGACCCGCACAAGGTTCCCCGGTTCCGCACCAGCGGATCGGACACCCAGGGCGCGGCCGAGGCCAGGGTGTGGTTGTGGCGGCTCACCGCCTCCGATGAGGCTACGTCGGCGTGACGAGCCAGCGCGCCCACCGCCAGATGGCCGTTGGACTCGCTGATGTGTGCCAACTCGTTGACGCCGTTGATGTCCACGAGATGGCCGGGGGCCGCCAGCCGGAGCTTCATCATGGGGATAAGGCTCTGGCCTCCGGCTAGAACCCGGCCCTCGTCGCCCAGTTCAGCCAGGGTGGCCAGGGCCTCCTCGAGACTGCCGGGCGCCGAGTATTCGAACGCGGATGGATACACCGAACCTCACCTCCTGCGGCCGCTGGCCTCACCTTATCGGGATAGGCGCTCATCCCGCCGGTAATCGCCGGTTTCTTTCCGCACAGTGGGAGCCCGTGAGGCAGGGCCGAACCCGGTGATGGACGATTGGGTGCGATCCCGGGGGTGGCTCAGAGGCCGAGGACGGATAGCTCGTCCGCGTAGTCGGCTATCTCGTTCGTTGCCCGGTGGGAGGACCAGTCCAGCACGGACGAGAGCGTCGAAGCTATCCGCGGCGCATGCGAGCGGCCATGGTCGGGACTGCTCCAGGCAAGTCGGGTTCGCCGCAGGGCGAAGTCACCGATCGACGCCACCGACTCGTGGAGAGCGGTGTAGGCAACCTCTGCCGCCGAGATCCGAGCCGGGGCCATCAGGCCGCGCCAGGCCGGCCGCTGCTCCAGGATGTGGAGCACTTCGCCGGCCTCAGTCCCGTAGCGCCCGATCAGATCATCCCCGTAGTCCTCCGGGAGTTGGATGCGTGCCAGGCCGGTCCGGATCCGCTCCCGGAAGGCGGCGTCTGCGCCCGCGCCGACGAGTGGTTCGGAGGCGGTCCCGGATGGCTGGTCGATCCGCAGGCGGGCACAGGCGCGGTCGACCGCCTTTGCTCCGATCACACGGGCCGAACTCAGCTTGCCCCCGACCACTGCGAACACACCGGGCGCCCTCTCGACGATCCGGTGCTCCCGTGAGGCGGCGGAGACGGGTTCTCGATCCGCCGCCAGGGTACGGAGCCCGGCGAAGGCGGCCATCGGAGAAGCGGAATGGTCCAGATAGCGGGCCAGGTGCCGCTCCAGGTACTCCATGTCGTCCTCGTCGGGGCGGACCCGGTCGGGATCCTGGCGGTAGGGCGTGTCGGTGGTCCCGACCAAGGCCAACCCTCGCCACGGAACCACGAACAGGAGGCGCCCGTCATCGGTCTCGGGGAGTACGAGAGCCGTGTCCCGGACGCCGAGGTCTTCGGCCCGGTAGACCAGGTGAACCCCCTTGGACAGGCGTCGGGACACCTCCGGAGACCGGCCGTCGAGCGGAGGAGGGGCGAACGCCCATGTGGCCGATACGACGGTCCTGGCCCGGACCACCACCGGCCGGCCATCGCCCTCCGGACCGTTGTCCGTCAGCCCGACCCTGAGCTCGTCACCGGCCGTGTCAATCGAACAGGCCGCCATCCGGGAAACGGCCACGGCCCCGTGGGAAGTCACCGCGGTCTTGAGGAACGCAACGGTCAGCCGGGAGTCATCGGTCAGAGCATCCCGGTACGAGAACCCTTCCACCAGTGATTCGGTCCGCAGCTTGGGGAAGGCCCTCATCAGGTCCGGCTTCCCCAGCCTCCGATGCCTGTCGGATCCCCGCCTCCCGCCCAGCCCGTCGTACAGCGACAGTCCCGCTCTGAGGCTGACGGAAGCCAGCGGTCCCGCGGTCAGCCAGCGTGGAAGGCTCACGATCCGTCGGCCCCTGATGAGAGGTATGACGAAGTCCAGGTCGGAGTAGAGGAAGTCGGCCGTCCGGCGCAACACATCCTGCTCGCGCAGACCCTGGCGAATCAGCCGTAACCGCATCTGGGGGAGGTACCGGATACCCCCGTGCAACAACTTGGTGGACCTGCTCGAGGTCGCGCCGGCGAAGTCGTCCTTCTCCACCAGTGCTACGGACAGGCCCCGGCTCGCCGCGTCCCTGGCCGCGGCGGCGCCGATCACTCCCCCGCCGATTACCGCCATGTCGAACAGCCGGGATTCCAGCAAGGCTCGGCGGGAGTCGGCGCGTGTCCAGGTCCCGGTTAGGGCGCGGCCTGACCTGGTGGGGATGAGGGACTGCGGGAGGGAGGGGTTCCGCACCATCCGAGCGTACATCCGTATAGGCCATAGCTCCTACCCGGCCGGGCTTTGCGCGGCACATACGCAGGAACCGACCGTCCGGATGCCTAGGAGGGCGGGTAGTACCGTCTCGCCCTAGTCCGTCCCTCCGCCCTGGCCAGCCCTGCTCGCACGAGATCGTTCAGCAGATTGCGGACCACGCCGAGTTGCTCACCTACCAACTCGGCCCCCTCGACGGTGGATAGGCTACCGCGCCGACCGATCTCGTCTAGAAGTAGCTGCTGCTGGCGGCTTCGGGCTTGGATGCCGGTGGTACCGGCGCGCAGTACTACCTCGTCGGACAGAACGTAGCGGGCGCCGCCCCGGACCCCGACCCGAGTGAGCAAGCCCTTGGCGACAGCGCCCGCCAGAACGGCGCTGGCATCGGTGCCCGCCCTTAGTGCACGAAGTCTGCGGGGAGTAACCGCGCCCTCCGAACGAGCCGTCACCAGCGCAAGGCGCTCTTCTACGGTCATTGAGTGGTCCGCGAACAACTGAAGCCAGGCCTGATCCTCCACTCCCACAAGGGCTCGGCTTCGCAGGGTGACCGTCACCGAGTCGGGGTTGGCAGAAAACACGGGGCGTTCCATCAGACGAGACTCCATCCCCCTGATCATGAGATCCACACCCTCTCCGTACTCCTCGACCAGGCCCATCGTCTTGAGCACGCCCATAATTCGGCGGTTCCGGCTGTAGTGCTCGGTTTGGATGTTGTCGGGCGTTATGTGTCCGGGTAGAGGGCCGGGACTTGTTATCTCGACGCGGTCATCCCAGACTGTGATATCCACCGTGGCCCCCACCAAGCCATAATCACGGTGGGCAAGGGCATTGGCCACCGCCTCGCGCAATACCTGCGTCGGGTATTCCGGGATGACCTCCCTCCTGACTCCCATCACTGCCTCGAATCGGCGGGTGTTGTCTCCGATCATCGCCAGACACTCTTCGAGGAGACGCGGCAGGGGTCCCTTGATCTCGGCTCGCCGCGTGGTAGGAGCGGGGCCGGGCCCCACTGCGGCCCGACGAACGAACTGAACGGTGGCGCCGGATACATGCTCCGCGGGGTCCTTGCAGAACAGGATCGCCGCAGCTCTCAGGACGAGGGGGCCAGATGTTCCCTGCGCTGGCTTGGCGACTCGAAGATCAACGAGTGCCCGCTCCAAACCGGCTAGGCCGACCGGCTCCCTGCCATCCGCCCTCAGTGCCTGGTTAATCATGTCTAGGGCAAAGTCGTCTGCGTTGAAATGAGGGACAATCTCCTCCTCACCCGGATACTCCGAGCGGGCCAGAACGAATCTTCGAAGCGCGTCGCCCCGCAACGGCAGGGAGTCACCCCCCACACGGCGGACGAGGCGACCGTCGGGTGTAGTGACGATGCGGCCGGCGATCTCGGGAACAGACGTGATGGTGAGTTCTGTGCCTCCGACGCGAATCGATCTGACGTGGACTTGCACATCGCACTCAGACGCGTAGCGGAGGATCCGGTCCTGCGTTGTCTGCGTGAGCGGGCACCCGACGATGGAACGGTCGTCGTCCACACCATGGACTACGTACCCGCCGGAGGTCATGGCCATCGCAGGAATAGCGACGAGCAGCCCACGGTTCACCCCGCGCTTGAAATCGAGGCCGGTGTGTTCCCGCCTACCGAAGAACCCCCAGAACTGATCGACGCTCAGTTCTTCGGGTAACTCGAGAGGGTCGCCTGTTGCGTTCACGAGAGAAACATAATCGAATCTTTTGTGAGAACGGGTCTTCTGGCCCCTTATTCGTGAAAGATAGTACTATCTTTCGCGATGCATGCGTCCATCCACGGCCAGTAGAGCCGCCACGGTGGAAACACCAAACCATCCGAGGAGGTCGTCAGCCTAAGCCCCTGGTCCTTGGCTGACCAGGCCCTCGCCAGGCACGGTGTCCCCCGGCGAGGAACGGCCGACCGAGGAGTCCCTCTGGAGGGAAGCTCTGCCTGCCGATTCTCATCCCGTGCGTTCTCGCAAGGATCTGGAGCAGAGGCTCCTTCCATAAGGTGACCATGCCGGAAAGATAGGACAATCTTTCCTGAGAATCGGGCCATTTCGTGTTTATTCGTGAAAGATAATACTATCTTTGCGAATCCAACTGTCGGACCTCGATCGACCGCGACGTTCACCCGTCCAGCCGTCTCCTAGGCTCGGGCCATGGTCGATTACCGAGCTCCGCAGTACGGCAGGACCTCCGACCTACCGGTTCCGAGGCGAGCGCTGGCCATCGGCGCACATCCGGACGATGCCGAGTTCGGCGCCGGTGGGACCCTGGCCAAGTGGACCGCCGCAGGGACGGAAGCGACCATCCTGGTGCTGACCGACGGTTCCAAGGGATCGTGGGACCCTTCGGTCAGCCCGTCCGACCTGGTCCGAATGAGAATGAACGAACAGACCCGCGCCGCCGAGGCTCTCGGCGTGGACAGCGCCCTGAACCTCTCCTACATCGATGGTGAGTTGGAGTACACCATGGAGCTGCGCGCCGAGGTTTGCCTGTGGATCCGCAGGCTGCGGCCCGACGTGGTCCTGACCCACGATCCGTGGCGCCGCTACATGCTGCATCCCGACCACCGGGCGACCGGTTGGGCGGCCATCGACGGGGTGGTGGCTGCACGAGACCATCTGTTCTTCCCGGAGCAACTGGTCGGAGATCTGACCCATCACCGCCCCGGAGCCATTCTGCTGTGGGCAGCGGACGAACCGGATCATCACGAGGACGTGGCCGGCTTCGTCGATCGCAAGGTGGCCGCTCTGCTGTCGCACTCCAGCCAGGCCACCACGACCATGGACGGCGCCGGCGACTCGGTCGAAGCCACCGAGGCATTCCGCCTCGAGATCGACGACCGCGCCCGGGTGACAGGCGCCGAGGCCGGACTCTCCCGGGCCGAGGCGTTCAAGCGGATCAAGCCCTGATGGGACTGGCCGGCGACCGGCTCGGTGACCTCCGCGCGGTCAATCCTCAAGCTACGGGCCGACTGCTCGGCGCCGTGGACGCTGCGTTGGAGGAGGTGGACCCCCGGCGGCTGGTGCGCTCCGCGCTCGTTCCCGCGGAGGGTGGAATTCTCGCCGGAGGGCAATTCATCGCGGCACGGCAGGTGGCGGTACTGGCCTTTGGCAAGGCGTCCACCGGTATGAGCCTCGGCGCGGCGGACGCCTTGGGACCGCTGGTGTCACGGGGCCTGGTGGTGACCGATCGGACCGAGCAGGCGCCCGATTGGGCTGAACTGCTAGTGGGTGGCCATCCGGTTCCCGATGAAGGGAGCGTAAGGGCAGCCGAGCGCGCCCTCTCCCTCGTTAGGGAAGTGGGGCCGGGCGAACTCCTGCTGGCTCTCGTGTCCGGGGGCGGATCAGCCCTTCTGGAAGCGCCGGCGGAGGGTCTCAGCCTCGAAGACGCCCAAGACCTGAACGACCAGCTGATCCGCTCCGGCGCCCCCATCGAGACGATCAACAGGGTCCGCCAGGCGGTGTCGCGGGTGAAGGCCGGACGCTTGGCGGCACGCTGCCGGAGCCCGGTGGTAACGCTGGTGGTCTCCGACGTAGGCGACGACCCGGCGGTGGTGGCTTCCGGCCCCACCGTTACCACAGCCCGGGACGCGGCCCCCTTGAGTGACATACTCGACCGGTACTCCATCCGGGGTGGCGCGGCGGACCTGGCCCGGCGGGTGGTCACCGCCGGGGTCGAGGTCTCCGATGCCCGGCACCGTCGGGGGAACGATCTCGCCCTGATCCTGGCTGACGGGATGACCGCCGGGCGGGCTGCGGTCCGGTCCCTGTCCTCAGCCGGCCTGGACGTGTCGCCGGCCCCCGAGCGGCTGGCAGGGGATGCCCGCGACGCCGTCCTAGGGGAGCTGGCCGCCACCCCGGAAGGCACGGTTCGGGTCCTGGCCGGAGAAACCACGGTGGAGGTGCGAGGGCAGGGCAAGGGCGGTCGCAACCAGCACGCCGCCGTGACGGCCGGGATCGAGATCGCCGGCAGCCACCACCGATTCGTCGCCTTCGGGACCGACGGCGTCGACGGCCCCACCGATGCGGCCGGCGGCTGCGTGGACGGCGCCACGGTCACCGATCCGGCTCTGGCCCGGCGTCACCTGGACGCCTGCGACTCCTATGCGTATCTGGAGGCGACCGGGGGGCTGCTCCGGACCGGGAGGACCGGGACCAACGTGGCCGACCTATGGATCGTCGATAGATCAGATGGTCCTGCCGACCAACGGATCGTTATATCCTGAGCCCATCATGAGCGAACCTGTAGCAGTGATCGTCGGCGCCACCAGCGGGCTCGGCACCGCCCTTACGGGTCGGCTGATCCGCCGGGGTTACCGCATCGGCGCCACCTATCTGAGGCCCATCGACACGGACGAGTTCGAGGAACGGTTCCCCTTCGATGAGGATCAACTGGTCCTCCGCCGCGTCAACGCCACGGAGTCCGGGGAGGTCGAGGACTTCATGGCCAGGGTGGCAGCCCGGTTCGGCCGTATCGACGCGGTCGCCTCGATGGTCGGAGGCTGGGCCGCCGGCCGGGATGTGAAGGACACCGACGACGTGCGGTTGGACTGGATGATCGACCTCAACCTGCGGTCGGCCTTCTACACGGTACGGGCCGCCATCCCCCACCTCGAAGCGACCGGCGGCGGCCGCATCCTGCTGGTGGGGAGCCGTGCGGTGGTGGACAACCCGCCCGGCCAGGCGGCATTCAACATCGCCAAAGCGGGGGTCGTCGCTCTGGCCAAGACCGCCGCGGCCGAGGTAGAGGATGCCGACATCACCGTCAACGTGATCCTGCCGTCGGTGATCGATACACCCGCCACCCGCCGGGCGCTGCCCTTCGCGGAGTACGTCAAGTGGCCCACCCCAGACGAGATCGCGGCCGTGGCTGAGTTCATCCTGACCGGGGAATCGAGTGTCATGTCAGGAGCGGTCGTCCCCGTGTACGGACGGGCCTGACGCGACCCTGCGCCCACCGGCCCAGAGCCTCCGTGACAGGAACATTTTTCGCGCTCTCGCAGATCGCGGCCGGAAACGTCACACCCCCGCGATACGTTGCCCAACGCCAAGCACCTACACCGGCCGATGACGCGAACCGATCGGAGCGGCCGGCCCCAGGGAACACAAAGGCTTCATGGAGCGAACGGCCGATGCCGGCATCCGGCCGCGGCCGACCACGGTCCGAGGCAGGACAGGTGGCGGCGGGGGTGGGTCCCGGTGCGGAGCACCGGATTTCGCGGGCGGCGCTGCCGGCCCGACGCAGACCCCACCTAACTCCTTCGCGGAAGCCGTCCGAGACCCAAAAGGAATGACCCGACCGGAGCCCTTCACACGGTGATGGGTCCGACCGGGTCGTTCTATCGCAGCCCCGACCAGATTTGAACTGGCGTCTCCGCCTTGAGAGGGCGGTGTCCTAGGCCCCTAGACGACGGGGCCACTGCGTGTGGCGAATGATACCAACCGCTCGGGAGAGAGGACTCGAACCCCTACTAACAGGGCCAGAACCTGTCGTGCTGCCGATTACACCACTCCCGATCAGGCCGTCAAGTTACCAGGTATGGCGGGGCTCGCGTCAACCGGACATCGCGCCGGACGGACGATGCCCTATTGCCCGGACCGGCCGCCACTCCATTCGACGCGGGGTAACCGCTTCTCCTTGTCCACGAACGGCAGGGTGTCGACAGTCGCCCGGTTGGGGGTTCCCTTATGGTCGAGCAACCAGACCGTCTTGCCGAGCCAGTCACCTCCCGGCAGAGGCCGATCGAAGCGCACGTAGCCGACTCCGGCTCCCAGAGTGGGCGACCAAGTACCGATCGTGACATGCCCGACTTGGCCCTCCTCGAAGCTCACCTGCAAACCGGCGTCCGGCGTAGCGGTAGCACAGACCAGGCCGAACAGGAGTTGGCTGCGATCGGCCTTAACCAACGCAGAGCGTCCGATGAAGTCCCCCTTGTCGAGTGCCACAAAGTTACCGAGGCCAGCGCCGAACGGTGTCAGGTCCGGTTCGATGTCGGTGCCATTGTCCAGGATGCCGGCTTCGATGCGCCGTATGCCCATGGATGACGAGGAACTGAACTCCATACCGAAGGGCTCCCCGCAGGAGAACAGATGATCCCAGAGGGCGTCATGATCCGTCGGCTCGGGGCCGCTGTTGCAGTAGATCTCGATCCCCGCCTCTCCCGTCCAACCGGTCCGGGAGACCCACAATGTCTGCCCGCCGATATCGAAGAATCCGGCGTGAAAGTACCTGAAATCGGTCGATAGCCCGCCGCCGATCGCCGCGTCCAGCACATCGAGGGACTTCGGTCCCTGGATCTGAAGGACTCGCGAATCCGGATCAGAGACTTCCGCGTCGAGCCCGATCGCATGTGCCTCGAGCCAGCTCTCGAACTCCCCGTTCGCCTTCACGTACCAGAAGCGATCCTGCGTGAGGCGCATGACCACCCCGTCCATCAGAACAGTGCCGTCCTCATTGCACGCGATGCCGTAGCGAGCACGACCCACGGCGAGCGTTCCGACCCTGCAGGTGAGGACTCTCTCGAGCACTCGGGCCGCATCCGGTCCGATGATCTCAAGGGGCTTCTCGGGGACGTCGTAGAGCAGCACCCCGCGACGCAGCTTCCAGTACAGCGGAACAGGGTCCTCGTCGGGGGCGCTCTTGAGGGGATAAAGGCGACCGCAGTACAGGCAGAAGACCGTCTGATCCGTCACATACCGGTGCGCGAAGGGCGACTGACCGATCCGGTACGAACTCAAACGGACCGTGTCGAACGAGTCGACGTAGAAGTGTCTGTCCCCGGTCATCTACACCTCACTAAGGCGGGGTGGGGGGTGGAATTCTCGGTGGTAGTGGTGGCCCCGACGGGATTCGAACCCGCGTTTCTGGCTTGAAAGGCCAGCGTCCTAGGCCAGCTGGACGACGGGGCCTCTGGTTCCGGTGATCCTACGCCGTCGGTGGGCGTCCGGAGAACCTCGATCAACAGTCGGCGTTGCTCGGGGACCGGAGGCTAGTTGAGATCAGCCCCGTTCGGACAGGGCGGCGGCGAGCTCGTCCGTGCCGAGCGACTCCTTGCGGACCCGCAGATCGAGGTAGATGACAGCACCCACAGCGGCGCTCAGCGGAATCGACAGAAGGGTGGCTACGTGCTGGACAAGGGAACCGGCCAATTCACCGCTCACTCCCAGGACAGGCGAGAGGATGAGCCAGATCACGGCCGAGACGATCCCAAACACGATGATCGAGAGGATTATGACAAGCAAGACGGCGCCGAACACCCGCCAGCGCTCTCCCGCCACCAGGCGCCACGACCGCTTAATACTCTCCATCGGGCCGACACCTTCGATAATCAGAGCCTCCCAGGCCACCGCGAGAGACACGGCAAGGAAGATCCCCGGGATGATCAAGAGCACGAATCCGATGGCGACCAGCACCCCGGCCACGATCGTCGCCCCGATGATCGCGAGGGTTCTACGGAGTCCGATCCTCGTCGCTCGCCGCCAGTCGGACGGGACGCCTGCATACGCTTCGGCCGCCACCAGGACGCCGGCCACGCTCGCCACAAGGGTGCCGATCGAGCCTGCGATGTACCCGAGCCAACCGATGGGAGACGTACACGTCGTCGTGCCCCCCGCGTCGAGGCCGCAGCCCCCGACCAGGCTGACGAGGAAGGGGATGGACACGAGCATCAGCGCGATGGCGAACATCGGGCCGAAGCGGCGCCGGTAGACGGTGAACGTGGCGTCGACGATCTCGCCGACACCGAGCGGACGCAGTTGTAGTTGAGCCATGGCGCCAGCCTACCGGACGGCCACAGCCCTGTCCATGGTTGACCCCCAACTGTACCGGATCGAAAGACCGACAATCGGACCTGGGCCGCCGTTGCTGCGCCCGGACGCGCCAGAACGGCTGCCGGCCGTGACTCCGGAGGCGTATCGCGACCAGCCCGGCCCTATGGAGGCCACCGCTACCTCACCGGCCCGGCCCGATGCCGTCCCTTATGCTTCCGAACAGCCCTACATGCTAAGGTTTCGGTGGTTGGACAACGGAGGGGCCAGACCGATGACTCTGACCGCTGACCGTGCGGCCACTCATACGCTGAGCCT
Source organism: Acidimicrobiia bacterium (assembly GCA_009841105.1). Classification (GTDB taxonomy): domain Bacteria; phylum Actinomycetota; class Acidimicrobiia; order Spongiisociales; family Spongiisociaceae; genus Spongiisocius; species Spongiisocius variivorans. Next base: position 31,331 of record VXMM01000029.1, read on the forward strand.
GCTAGACGAACTCGTCCTCACCCTGCTCAATGAGGAGAGCGGCTACTTCCGGCAGGTTCCCGGCTGGAACCTGAACTGCGCCGTCATCGGGGGCGTGCTGGGCGAGCTTTCACTTCTATCCCGTATCGACACGGATATGGACTCTCTTATCCTGCTGGATCGAACGAAAACGGGAGACCCTGCCCTTGATCCAATCCTCGAGGAAATCGCCGCAGAACCGGTGCAACGGAACGCCCGTTACTGGATCGAGCGCCTCGCTCCCCGGGCAGATTCGATCATAGACCTGACCTTGGAGCGTCTGGTCGATCTGAAGATCCTCCGCCACCACGACGGCGATTTCTGGTCGCTGGCCCCTAGCGGATCGCAGACAGACTCGTACGCCAGAATCGGAGACAGCACTGCCGTTGACTTCGTGAAGACACGCCTCAGTAGAGCGATCTTCGCCAACGAGATTCCAGACCCCAGAGACATCATCATTATCTGTCTCATCAACACATGCGACGTTCTCCGCTACATATTCGAACTCGATGACGAAGCGGAGCAGCGTGTCGAAATCATCCGCAAGATGGATTTGATCGGCCGTTCCATCGCCGCTGCCGTTAGCCAAAACATCGCCGGACACTTGTTCAGGCACTCCACTCTAGCCAAGCCCATCCCGGTTGTCCCGCTACGCAAGTTTTTGCTCAATCGTCATGCCCGTGACGGCAATATTCCTGCGCTCTTCGCAGAGCTGGCAGAGGCCTATGGACCGGTGTTCAAGATCCGCCCACCGTTCGCCGATCCGATACTTTTTCTGGCCGGACCTGAGATAAATCACTGGGTACATCGTCACGGACGCATGTACCTAAGGGCCAGAGACTATCTGGAGGACTTTGAGAAGATATACGGAGGATCAGGGATATTACCTACTCTGGATGGTGCCGATCACTTCCGGTATCGTAAGTCGATGCAACCAGCCTATTCGCGCTCGAGACTGGAAGGCCAACTAGACGAGTACTACTCGAATGTGCGGAGCCATATAGCATCCTGGTCTGCAGGCGAAACCCTTCCGGCAAAAGACACGTGTAGGCGGTTAGTTAACGCGGCTCTGTCACCACTTACTGTGAGCATTGATACTCAGGATCTTGTCGACGACATGCACAAATACAAGGAACGAGCCCTCCAGACTCACGTCATCAGGAACCTGCCCAAGTTCATGCTGTACACACCGGGAATGAGGCGCCGAGCGAAGTTGCTAGGTGAGGTCGTTGAGCGCGTCCAGAGTGTCCACACACCCGCCCAGAGAGCGGGATGTCCTCGGGACCTGGCTGACGACCTGCTGAGCATGCACACTAGCGATCGCCAGTTCCTCCCGGAGTCGAATCTGCCCTTCGTATTCTCCGCGCCGCTGATAGCCAGCATGTATGTGGGTGATCAGCTTGGCTTCCTCCTCCACGCGATGGTGTCACAGCCTGCGCTCTACGAGAGGATCCGCATTGAAGCCGATGCCATGTTTGCCAACGGGGACCCGGGCCGCAAGGAAATCACGGGACCGGGCACCGACGTCACCCACCGCTTCATCTTGGAATGCATGCGCCTCTACCCGATCGTACCGGCGTCTTTCCGGAACGTGATGAATACGTGCGTAGTGGAAGGATACGAACTACCTGAAGGGGCTCGGGTCGTTATAGCCCAGACAGCCACTCACTTCATGGAGGGCTCCTTCCCCGATCCCTTCACGTTCGACATCGACCGCTACCTGGCCCCGCGCAAGGAACACCTAGGGACGACATACGCACCCTACGGCCTGGGGACACACACATGTCTCGGATCCCGGGTCACGTCACTACAGCTGGTGATCAATCTGCTGATGCTGACGCACTACTTCACGCTTGAGATCTCCCCTGCCAAGCAAGAGCACAAGCCGAAGATCAGCGCGTTTCCATCGGCATCCGTGAACAAGAAGCTGAAGTTCATCATCACTGAGCAGAGGCACGAACTGCCGGTGTAAGGGCGAACCCGTCGGCTCCAGGTGCTAGCCGGTCTCCGGATCGCCCGGGTCCGGATAGAACTGGGCGCAATATCGCCGGAACTGCATGATCTCGCCGTCGGAACGACAGAGGAGCGGACGGGATCGGTACTGCTTACGGCTCCAGATGATCAAATCCTGCTTGACGTCGCCGTGTTGCTGAGCCGAGATGAACTGGTTCATGATGGGGCCTCGTAACTTCACGGGCAGGAACCCCAGGCCCGCCATCCACCGCCTCGGCTTGCGTATCTCCCCCACCTGCGAAACCAGCGACAGGTCGATGAGCGAACCGTCGACAGGGGTGGCCAGCACCCACAGCCGCAGATCCATTCCGATCGAACGCTCCCGTATCCGCACGTACGAGTAGCCCAGCCCGAAGATTCGGGTACGGGCGGAGACGTCGAAGGTAAGGGTCATGCCCCCGGCAATCTTGCGGGCACGCCTGAAGTCGAAGTCGCTCTCGAGACGCGGCCCGTCCACCGACACCCGCCCCACGCGGTCCACGCTGTCGTAGCCGTGTACGTAGCGCAGGTGGCCCACGTCGACCGAGTTCTCCGTCGTCTCCTGGGGATGGCCGGGGAACCGGAGGGTCCTGATCCGGAGACCGGTCCATCCGACCTGATCCGGTCCGTCGGGCAGGCTCTATTGCGGCGCCCGTCCCCCGCTCCCCCACCAGGCGAAGATCAGGCCCGCGACTTCCTCGGTCTCGAAGACACCCAACCTCGCGGTCGTGGGCGGTGGAGAATAGGGCGTGGCCACGCACTGGCCGGTCGCGTCGAACTCGTAGCCGTGGAACGGGCAGACCAGCCGCCCGTCACAGATGCGTCCCCCTGCGGTCGGTCCCATATCTGCGCCCAGATGCGGGCAAAAGGCCCCGGCGACGCACACGTTCCCGTCCTCGTCGCTCCACGCGACGATCCTCTCCCCCATCCACGTCTTCTCGATCATCCCGGCTTTCAGCAGCGCCTTACGGCTCGTGACGAAGTACCAGCCCTCGGGAAACGGAGAAGCTAGCGGGGCGTTTTCGAGCAGCACCCTACGCCGGGTTGACATCGCTGGCCCTCCTCCCCGTAATCCGCTTATGGGGCCGTCCACACGGTTCCGCATACCCTACCCCCGAACGCGTGCGTCTCAGGCGTAACAGCACCACCAAATGGCCGCTGTTAACGCTCCTGTGGAGATCAGAACGGCGGTTCCTGAGGATGGCGAGGACTTCTCTACCAGCCAATCCACAATGACCGCAAGGAAGACCGGCAGACCCGGCTTCGCGTTGTCGCAGGACCATGGCATCATCACCGCGGGGGTCGACAGGCCTTGGAGCAGGACGAGGATCGGGAGCGCCGGATGAGCGACTGGACGAGGGACGTGAACGACTGGAACGAGGCGATCATCGAAGAGTTCCGCTCCAACGACGGTCGGGTGGGTGGCATGTTCGAAGGGCAGCCCCTGCTACTTCTTCACCACAAGGGCGCCCGCACGGGGACCCGGCGGGTTACACCTCTCACGTACCAGGACTTGGCCGATGGCTACGCGGTCTTCGCCTCCAAGGCCGGGGCGGACACCAACCCCGACTGGTACCACAACGTGGTAGCCAATCCGGGGACGGAGGTGGAGATCGGGACCGAGACGATCCGGGTCCGCGCCCGGGTCGCCTCAAGAGTGGAGCGGGACCGGATCTGGAGCAGGCAGAAGCAGGACTATCCGCAGTTCGCGGAGTACGAAGCCAAGACAGCTCGGGTCATCCCGGTCATCGTGCTCGAACGTACCTGAGACCGTTGCTGCCTGATCTGGCAAACTCGACCGTGTGAAGCCCGACCCGGATACTCCGCTGCGGCCCATCGACGTCGAGTTCGCCCGCCGCCAGTTCCCCGCATTCTCCGACGCCCGTCTCGCCCGGTGGGCTCACTTCGAGAACGCCGGCGGCTCCTATGCCTGCCGCCAGGTGATCGATCGGCTGACCGGCTTCTATAGCCGCACCAAGGTCCAGCCCGGTCACGCCTTCCCGCTCTCGGTCGAGGCCACCGAGGCGATGGAGCACTCATACCGGCGGATGGCAGCGTGGATGGGCGTGGGCGTGGATGAGATCCACTTCGGGCCGTCCACCTCGCAGAACACCTACGTCCTGGCCCGGGCGTTCCGGTCCATGTGGCGCGACGGGGACGAGATCGTCGCATCCACGCAGGACCACGAGGCCAACGCCGGGGTATGGAGGCGGTTGGAGGACAAGGGGATCGTCGTAAGGGAGTGGCGGGTGGACCCCGAGAAGGGAACCCTGGACCTGGCCGATCTCGACCGATTGATGACCGAACGCACCAGGCTGGTCGCCTTCCCCCATGCCTCGAACATAGTGGCCGCCATCAACCCGGTCACAGAGGTAGTGGCCCGGGCGGCGGAGGTGGGCGCCCGGGTGGTGGTCGACGGAGTGTCCTACGCACCCCACGGCCTACCCGACATCGGGGAGCTCGGAGTCGATGTCTACCTCTTCTCCGCCTACAAGACATGGGGCCCGCACCAGGGCGTGATGTACGTCGGCCGCGACCTGGCCGGCCGGCTCGGGAACGAGGGCCACTACTTCGTGGCCGACCAGCTCCGATACAAGCTGGTGCCCGCCGGTCACGACCACGCCCAGGTCGCGGCGTGCGCGGGGGTGATCGACTACTTGGACGACCTGTATGCGCACCATGGAGGACCCTCTGCGACTCCGGTGGAACGGGGACGGGCGGTCCATGATTTGTTCCGGGCCTACGAGACGAGGCTGCTGGACCGCCTGCTGCGTTACGTGGCGGGGCGGGACGACGTTCGGGTGGCCGGCCCGACCGACGCTACCCGGCGGGCCCCCACCGTGTCGATCGTCCCGTTGCGGCGCCCGGTAACAGACGTCGCGGAATCTCTGGTCCGCGACCGGATGATGGTCGGCGTCGGGGACTTCTACGCCCCCCGCCTCCTCGACGAGATGGGGATCCCGACGGATCCCGGCGTGCTGAGGATGTCCTTCACCCACTACAACACCGAAGACGAGATACAGCGGCTCATCGAAGCCCTCGACTTTGCTCTCGGCTGACCGACGGATATCAAGTCACCGGGTACTAACAGGTAGTTGACTTCCGGATCGTTCTTCCCGCATCGTCGTGAAGCTCCGGAGGGAGTTGGCAATGGCCGAGAGTCGGTCGCACTTGCGAGATACACTGTCTCAGTGATCCCCCCAGTTCGCCTCGGTGGCTGGGTGCGAGGCTCGCCCGTGGTGGCGAGCCTCTGCGTTTCTCACGGTCTTCAGCCTGCGGTGTCCCGGCGGGGACGTCGTAGGTCAACCGTTCGCCGGGGAGAGCCGGTCGATTGCAGCCGCGATCCGGGCGAGGGCGACCGCCCTCGGGAGAGCCTCCAGGCTCTCGAACAGGGGTGGTGAGATGTTGGAGCCGGTGATCGCCACCCGGATCGGCTGCCAACCCTTGCGGGGGTTGAGGCTCTCGACGGCCAGCATGTCCCGCAAGGCCTGCTCGATGTTCCCGGCGGTCCACTCCCCGACGCCTTCGAGCATCGTCCGGGCGGCGACCAGTGCTCGCGGGGCGTCGGACTTCATCACCTTCCGCCAAGCCTTCTCCTCGTAGGTGATGTCCGAGAACAGGAAGCGCGCTGCCGGACCGATATCGGTGGTCAGCTTGGCGCGCTCCTGTATGAGGGGCGCAAGTCCGGCCAGACGGCTCCGTTCATCATCGTCCAAGTCGCGCCCCAGGTCCTCCTCGACCGAGACGACCGCCAGATCGGCGAAGTGCCCGGTTGCCATCGACCGCATGTACACACCGTTCATCCAGCCCAGCTTGTCGGGGTCGAATACGGCCGCGCTCTTCTGGACATCCGCCAGATCGAAGGCGGCGATCGCCTCCTCCCGACCGAAGACCTCGTTGTCGGGATCGAGCGACCAGCCCAGCAGACCCATGTAGTTGAACACTGCCTCCGGTAAGTACCCGCCCTCCCGGTAGGCCCGTAGCGAGGTGTCGCCGTGCCGCTTCGACAGCTTCCGCCCGTCCGGACCGAAGAGGAGCGGGAGATGGGCGTAGACGGGCCGGTCACCTCCGAGCGCCTCGGTGATCAGGATGTGCTTGGGAGTCGAGGAAAGCAGGTCCTCCCCCCTGGCTACGTGGGTGATCCCGTAGTCGATGTCATCGATTGTGGACGCCAGGTGGTAGGTCGGTGAGCCGTCGGAGCGCAGGATCACGAAGTCGTCGATAGCCTCCGCCTCGAACCGCACCTCGCCCCGGACCACATCCGTGAACCCCACCGCCCGGCCCGGATTCGAAAATCGGACCACCGCCCGCTCCCCGGCCCTGAGACGCCGCCGGGTTGTGTCCGGGTCGCTGCCGGGAGGACGCCGCACGTAGTGGCCGGGGGCTTTCTTCTCGGCCCGGGCCCGCGCCCGCAACTCCTCCAACTCCTCTGCCGAGCGAAAGTCGTGGTAGGCGCGTCCCATGTCGATCAACCGGTCCGCCGCCTCCCGGTAGCGATCGAAGCGGTCGGACTGGCGATACGTACCGTGCGGCCCTCCCACCTCCACACCCTCGTCCCAATCTAGACCCAGCCAGCGGAACCCGGAGACGATGTCCTCTATGTAGTGGTCGTCAGAGCGGGCCCGGTCGGTGTCGTCGATGCGGATGATGAAAACACCACCGTGACGCCGGGCGTACAGCCAGTTGAACAGCGCCGCCCGGACGTTGCCAACATGCAGGTAGCCGGTCGGCGACGGGGCGATTCGGACCCGGGGATGACTGCTCATTCGGAAACGACCGGATTGGTGAGGGCGCCCACTCCCTCGAGCGACACGTCCACGACATCGCCGCTCCTGACAGGCCCGCCGCCCGGGGGGGTACCGGTGAGGATCACGTCGCCGGGTAGCAGGGTCATCACGTAGGTCACGAAGGAGATCAGCTCTGCAACCCCGAAGATCATGTCGTTGATCGATGTTCCCTGGCGCAGTACGCCGTTCACCCGGCACTCGAGAGAGAAGTCCTCCAGGGGATCGTATTCGGTCTCGATGGCGGGCCCGAGCGGGCAGAAGGAGTCGAAGCTCTTGGCCCGGGCCGGCTGCCGCTCCTCCCGCAGAAGGTCCTCGGCTGTGATGTCGTTGCCGGCGGTGTAGCCGAGCACCACCGAGGAGGCATCCTCGACCGCCACCTTGCGGGCGACCTTGCCGATCACCACGGCCAGGGCTGCTCCGTGGTGGACCTCGCCGGACAGGGCGGGCAGCACGATCGCCTGGCTCGGGCCGATGACCGACGTGGAGGGCTTCATGAACAGGCTCGGCCTGTCCGGCAGCACGCTCCCGGCCTCGTCCGGACCGGAGGCGTAGTTGGCGGCGACTCCGATCACCTTGGTCGGGAACACCGGCGACAGGAGCCGGGCCTGGCGGAAGTCGACCACCACCTCGGTCGGTTGCCAGGCCACGAACGGAGTACCGTCGTGGATGCGGATTCCCTCCGGCTCGACAGCGCCGTAACGGATACCCTCGGGGGTCTGCATCCGGACGATCTTCACCGGCCCACGCTCCCCGACGCATGCGGCGATCCGAGTCCCTGCCGGAGGTTTTTTCGCGTTCTCGGGGTGATGTAGCCGGATCTGTCATACGGTCGCACCATGCTGGGGACCACCAAATACCCGGCGGATCCGAGCCCAGACGTCGGCCCGGCCGCCCGAGGGGTTATCGAACATCGAGAGCGGGCCCCGAGGCCCGGCCCGGCGGAGCGCGCTCTCATCCCAGGAGAGGTGGCGGTGGGGGAGGGCC
>VXMM01000050.1 GCA_009841105.1 Acidimicrobiia bacterium
GTGTGGGGGTCGGGTTCGGGTGGTCGGTGGCCGCAGCTGTCGGGGGTGGGTAGGAGCCGTCGGCGTCGGGGTGGTGATTGGGGGTCGATCTGCATGCCTTGGCGGTGGATGGCTACATGGTGGTGCCACCAGCAGAGGGTGGTGAGGTTCTCGGGGGCGTTAACGCCGCCCTTGGACCTTGGGAGGATGTGGTGGACCTCTAGCCGGTAGACCGAGGTGCAGGCGTCGATGGTGCATCCGTTGTCGCGGGCCAATACAGCCCGGCGCAGCGCCGGTGGGATACCGGCTCTGGAACCGTGCCGTACGATGTTCTGTCCGTCTGTGGTGATGGCCTCGATGCGTCCGGCGCATTCGATGAAGTCGACGGTGGAGGGTCCGACCCTTCCACCGGCCAGCATCGCTGTGCCTTGCTCGAACCCCGAGTCTTTCGCGAGGGAGTTGTCGGCGACGACCATTAGGACGGGTTCGCGCCGGTTGCGTGCTGCTCGTACCTTCTCGGCGGTGCTGGCCGGGCGGGCGGGCTTCCGGTCGAGTTCGTCCTGGCAGAGAGTGGTCAGCGCCAGCGCCCGCCGTTGTCCGGCGTCGGGACGGTCTGCTCCGGCTGGTACGACCCTCTCTCCGCGGCGGTCAAGACCTTGGCGGCAGATCTCGGCTTCGAGGGCGCCGAGCCGTCCGTTCATCTTCACGTGGGTTCCGTCCAGCGACGGCTGGAAGGCTACGTATTGGCTGTCGAACACACGGGTCTCGTCGGTGCGGGTCATGCGCTGGTGCTGCTGGCGGACCCGCCTTACCTCGTCGAGGCCCTGGTCCCGGGTGCGTGCTATTACCTCAGCGGACGCGCCCGCTTCTTCGAGTCGGGTTTCTTCGAGCACCCGCACGTAGGCAAACTCGCCTTGGCGTATGGACCCGATCGTTCCGTCGTCCAACCGCTGCGCCAGATAGACCAGCTCGCGGGCGAGATCACGGCGCACGTCTAGGCGTGATACCACCATGTCGACCGGGCTCCGGTACCCGTAGCGGGCCGGGCCGTGACGCCACAACATGGCCTTGAGCCACCCCAACTGTTCCCCCCGGGCCCGGCTGATCTGGGCCTCGCCCCGCACCAGCGCCGCCTCGGCCTTGGCGCACTGCACTTCCGCATGCGCATAGCGGGCACTCGAGAGCATGTGGTCAGCCCGGTCGTAGACCCTTTGCCGCTCCTTCTGGTAGTCCGTGGTGTACCGGTCGGTGGGCGAACCATCAGCCGGCGGGACGGCCGCTCCGGCAGCCTGGACCGTGTCGGAGTCTGCGAAGTCGAGTAGATATCCGTACATCTGTTCGTATAGTAACGCATTGGCGTGACATAAACAGGCTGATACAGATATGTTCGGAGATATTCTATGAAAACCGACGTGCTAGACGATGGTTCTCCGTTAGAGAGACGCCCTCAGCGGGCGGGCGGTGCGTAGATCAGGCCGCCCTCGGTCCACCGGGCATTGATCGAACCGGCTCGGGTGATACTCAGAGGCCCCAGGTTCCGTACATGGATCTCGTCGTAGTTGCCGACCTGGCGGATGGCCTGCGCGAAGGCATCGGCCGCAAGACCCATCTTGGTCTGCAGCTCGTCCTCGCCCACGCCGAGCAGCCGGCCCCCCTCCGGATCGGGCGGGTTGGCAACCATCTCGTCAATGTTGGCAGAGGTGATGCCCTTCTCATCGGCGATCACCAGCGCGTAGACCGTCCAGTTGATGATGTCGGCCCACTGGCTGTCGTTCTGGCGGTACATGGGACCGAGAGGTTCTTTCGAGATCGGGGATCTCGGGAAGATGATCCATTCGCCCTCGCTGATCTCCCCGTTTGCTATGGCCGAGAAACGCTCACCGAACAGCCGTGACCCGTCAGAGGTGATGAGGTCGCACGAACCTCCGCGGAACAGTTCCATCGCCTCGGGAGTGCCTTCGGTGGTCACCAGCTCGATCTCGGCGCCGGCAACCCGGGCGCCTTCGGTGATGTTCTTCTCGGTTGTCGTACCGGCGTTGGCGCAGACCCGCGCGCCGTCCACGTCAGCCACCGTCGATGCATCGGTGAACCCGAGTTCGGCCTTGCCCATGATCCGCTGGCCGTCGTAGAAGGTGGTGGGGCCGAAGTCTCCGCCCAGTTCCGTGTCCCGGCTCTGGGTCCAGGTGGTGGTGCGGAAGAGCACGTCGACCCCACCGGCGGCCAGCACGGTGAACCGCTCGGCGGAGGTGGTGCCCACGAACTCCACGGCGTCGGCGTCGCCGAATATCGCGGCGGCTACCGCACGGCAGAAGTCGGCGTCAAAGCCGTTGTACGAACCGTCCTCCTGGGGTTCGGCGAAACCGATCGCGCTGTCGCCAACTCCGCAACGCAAGGCGCCACGGTCCCGAACCCGGGCCAGGGTGCCTCCGGTGGGCGGTGTTGCCACGGTCACTTCCGCGACCGTTGTCGCCACCTCTGCCGCGGACGTGGTTGTGTCATCGGCAGGCGTCGTGGTGGCTTCCCCGTCGCCTGAGCAAGCGAGGACAGCCAGGACCAGCACGCAATGGAGCGGAATAGTTCGCTTCATCATGTGGTGACTTTCCCCCTACGCGAGGTCCCGTTCTCGAAACCTGAACACGTAGGCCATTCTAAAGAGGGGGACATGCAGCCCCGGACTCCGGCAGTGAATCCGCTGCTGGGGAGGGCGGGTACGCTGGGCTGATAGCAACTACGGGATGACTCATGAGCCTGCCCATCGCTAACGGACTGCTGGCGGTGGTCAAGGACGACTGCGAGACCTGCCATCTGGTAGTGCCGGTGCTGGCCGAACTCGCCGAGCGGGAGTACGGTGTGGTGATTGTCTCCCAGGATCAGGACGACTTTCCTGACGGGTTCGGGGCCATCCACGACCGGGAACTGGACATCTCGTGGCGTCTCGGTATCGAGACGACCCCCACCCTGTACCGGGTAGAGGGTGGCGAGGTGGTCGACGAGCAGGCCGGGTGGCACCGCTCCGGATGGGAACGGGTGACCGGAGCGACCGGACTAGGGGCCGGGCTTCCGGAACAGCGGCCTGGATGCGGATCGGACACGATGCTGCCCGACACTTACCAGAGGCTTCTCCGGCGCCATTCGCCCTATCCCATGTCATCGCGGCGGGTCGGACTGGGTACCGCCGAGGACCCTGTGGAGGCCGCCTTCGCTCGAGGATGGACGGACGGCCTTCCCGTCGTCCCACCGACCGAGGAGCGGGTGGCCCGGATGCTGGAGGGCACCGAGCTTCCTCCCGATCAGGCGCTATGTACGCTCCCGCCCGATCTGGCCGAATGCACAGTGGAGAAGGTGGCGATCAACGCCGTGATGGCCGGTTGCCGACCCGAATACCTGCCGGTGGTGCTGGCCGCGGTGGAGGCGGCTGCCGGGCGCCGGTTCAACATCCACGGGGTGTCGGCCACCACCTATTTCTCCGGACCGGTGCTGATCGTCAACGGGCCGGTGCGGCGGCGGATCGGGATGAACTCCGGCGTCAACGTGCTCGGCCAGGGCAACCGGGCCAACCTCACCATCGGGCGGGCTTTCAACCTGGTGGTCCGCAACGTCGGCGGCGCCCGCCCCGGCGGTGTCGATCAGGCGACCTTCGGCAGCCCGAGCAAGCTCTCGTTCTGCTTCCCGGAGGATGAGGAAGGTTCCCCATGGGAGTCTCTGGCCGTTCAGCGCGGCTTCGGACCCGAGGAGTCCACGGTGACGCTCTTCGCTGCGCATGGGCCGATCGAAGTGGTCGACCAGAAGTCCCGCACCCCCGAGTCGCTCGCCAGGACCCTGGCGCTGCAGCTGCGGATGGTCGCTCACCCGAAGCTGGCGGGGATGTCCGAAGCGATCGTCGTGGTCTCCCCCGAACATGCCCGGCTGTTCCGGGAGGCGGGATGGACGAAGGCACGTCTGGGCAAGGAGATCCACGCGCTGCTCACGCTGCCTACCTCGGAGATGGTGGCAGGGGCGGGCGGGACAGCCGAGGGCATGCCGCCCTGGTTGGCGGACCGGCGGGAAGAGATTCCGAAGTTCGGCCCCGAAGGTCTGTGGTTCGTCCATGCGGGTGGGGGTGCGGGAGGATTCTCGGCGATAATCTCGGGCTGGGTCGGTGGTAGGGCCGGCTCGGAGATGACCACCGTTGCGATCGATCAATAGGGGTGACCCATGACGACATTGTTGGATCCGACCAGCGAGAGAACCACCGGGAAGCGGTCCATCAGCCCTCGACCCGCCGACATCGCGGACGGCACGGTCGCCCTGCTGGATATCTCCAAGCCTCGTGGTGACGTGTTCATCGGGAGGCTGGACGAGTTGCTGACCGAGATGGGGGTGGCGGTGCGGCACTATCGCAAGCCCACCTTCTCCAAGCCGGCGCCGCTCGACCTGCGCCGCCAGATCGCCGCCGAATGCGGGGCGGTGATCGAAGCCCTGGCCGACTGAGGCTCCTGCGCGTCGTGCAGTGTGCATGACATAGTCGATCTGGAAGACTTGGGCGTGCCGGGCGTCTTCGTGGCATCGGACCGATTCGCGCAGGCGGCCGACGCGCAAGGTCGAGCGCTGGGAATGCACCCCCGCCGGGTGCTCACCGCCCATCCGATCCAGCAGCGCACCGACGAGGAGATGCGGGCTCTCGCCGAGGCGGCCTTTCCCGAGATCCTCGCCGCCTTGACGGCCGGACAACCCGCCTAGGGCCGCGGCTCTCCGGAGCACCCGCAAGGGGGTCAGGTGCCGGTACTGGTCATCAACTGCGGCAGCTCGTCGATCAAGTACAAGCTGTACGGGCGGGGGGTGGCGAACCTCCTCGCGGGCGGGATCATCGAAGGGGTCGACGGGGAACGGCCGCGACACCTCCACGCCGCAGGAGATCAGGATTTCGAAGCAGAGATAGAGGTCGGGGACTACCGGCAGGGGGTAGCCGCGCTAGTGAAGGCCCTCGCTGAGTGGGGGTCTCCACCGCCGATCGGCGACCCGGCCGAGATCATCGGGGTGGGTCACCGGGTCGTGCACGGAGGTGATCGGTTTTCCGAGTCCGTGGTGATCGACCGCTCGGTCATCGAGGAGGTCGAGTCCCTGGGCGCACTGGCCCCGCTCCACAACCCCGCCAACCTGGCGGGTATCCGGGCCGTCCGCGAGCTCCTACCGGGAGCGTTGGGGGTGGCGGTGTTCGACACCGCCTTCTTCTCCACGCTTCCCCCGCACGCCTACCGGTACGCGGTCCCCGAGCGCTGGTGGCGGGACTTCGGGGTGCGGCGTTACGGGTTCCACGGGATCAGCCACCGGTACCTGGCGGAGCGAGCCGCCCGGTTGCTGGAGCAGCCCCGACCCAACCTGGTGACCCTCCATCTCGGCGCCGGTGCTTCGGCATGCGCTATCCGGGATGGGAAGGCGGTGGACACATCCATGGGCATGACGCCGTTGGAGGGGCTGGTGATGGGCACCCGGAGCGGCGACATCGATCCGGCGGTGGTGTTCCACCTCATCGAGGCAGGATTGCCCGTCTCCGAGATCCGGCGAGGTTTGCAGCGGGAGGGAGGCTTGCTCGGCCTGAGCGGGACATCGTCCGACTTCCGCCGGGTTGCTGGCAGCGCCAGGGCCGGCGATCAAGCCGCCGCTCTAGCGTTGGCTACCTTCGCCCACCGGATCCGCCGGTACCTGGGCGCCTTCCTGGTACAGGTCGCGCCATGCGACGGGGTGGTCTTCTCCGGCGGCATCGGGGAGAACAGCCATGAGGTCCGTAGTCTCGTCCTGAGCGGTCTGGAGCCGCTGGGCCTGGTCGTGGATCCCATCCGTAACCGTGGCGAGGGGGAGAGGCGCATCTCCGCCGACACCAGCTCCGTCGACGTATGGGTGATCCCCACCGACGAGGAGTCCCTTATCGCCCGGGATACCGCCCGTCTCATCAACTAGCGCATCTCCTGAGAGGGGCATAGCGGAGATTCAGCGGCTCTCGGAGGCTGCCTCCAAGCCGTGCGTGCGGGCCCACGCGTCGAACTCCTCGAGAAGCGACCGGCGTAAGGCGGGCTCGCACAGGGCGGCCGTGAAGGCGTTGCGAGCGATCCTGGCCAGATCCGCCGGTCCGTAGCCGAATCCGGTGGACAACAATCGGTACTCGTCGTTCAGGGTGTTTCCGAACATGGGCGGATCGTCGCTGTTGAGCGTGACCATCAGGCCCATCCTGTCGAGGTGCGGGAAGGGGTGTAGAGCGAGACGCTCGCAGACACGGGTTCTCAGGTTGCTGGTGGGACATACCTCGAGTGGTATGGCGCGGTCCGCCAACACGGCGAGGAGGTGCGGATCTCTGATCACTCCGATGCCGTGACCGATGCGATCCGCCCCGAGTGCTTCGATCGATCCACGGACGTGTCCGGCAGCCCATGGCGCCAGCGACTCTCCGGCGTGGGGGACCCTTCCGAGACCCTGCCGTCCGGCCTCGCGAAAGGCATGCGCGAAAGGTTCCGGAGGGCGCCCCTCCTCGTTGCCTCCGATTCCCAGCGCCACCACACCGCTCTCCTGTCCCTGGAGCGCGTACCGGAGCGTGGTCTCGGCCGGATGGGGGTCGTAGACGCCGCCCGGGCCGGAGAAACAGAAGTTCCGGGCGATGTCGAACACCCAACGCATCTCGACGCCGAAGTCCGCCTTGGCGCTCCTCCGCCCCTCTTCCAGGCCGGCGAGGATCGCGCCGATGTTCAGTCCCTTGTCGAAGATGTGCGTGTGGTTGTAGGGGGAGACCGTCAGCTCGCTGTAGCGGATGCTCTGTTCCGCCATAGCGGCGCCCGCCTGGTAGGCGACCAGCGCGAAGTCATCGGCCGTCCGGATCAGATTCTGGATGGCCGTGATCACCCGGATGAAGTCCGCGAAGTCCGTGAACTCGAACCAGTCGGCGAGCCGGGCCGGATCGGTGGTGGGAAGCGTATGGGTGAGGTTGTGGCGCCGGGCCAACTCGATAGCCGTAGCCGGTTGGAGAGACCCCTCGAGGTGAATGTGTAGCTCGGCCTTGGGCATCCCCACGATCAAGCGGTCCAGGTCGGGGGAGGCCGTACTCTCGCTCACCCGAACGCCCGCCTAAGGAGCGGAATGCTCCGTGTCGTGCCGAACGATCGCCTCCAGCGCGATCGCGATAGCGTTCTCCCAGGCCGCCACGAGGCGCTGGTTGCCGTGCTCGCCCCGGTCGTAGTCGAAGTCGGCCTCCACCAGGCTCCCGGAAACGCCGCACACCATCGCCGCGTGGACTCCGCGGAGCTGCGCCACTGTGAAGATCGCCGAACTCTCCATCTCGATGTTCAGCAGTCCGAGCCTCGCATGCCGCTCGATCCACGCCGGTGTCTCCGCGTAGAAGGCGTCGTCACAGGCGCCGAGGCCGATGTGCAACCCGAAACCCGCCTGCCGCCGCAGATCCTGGGCTGCGCCGATCAGAGCGTGAACCAGGAAATGGTCGGCGATCGCCGGGTAGGTGTCCGGCACGTAGGCCCGAGACGTTCCGTCGTTGCGGAGCACCCCGGTGTTGATGACGATGTCTCCCGTCTTGATGCCAGGCTGGATACCTGCGGTGCTTCCCACCCTGATCAGGTGGGTGGCACCGGCGTTCACGAGTTCTTCGGCGGCGATGGAGGCGGAGGGGCACCCGACACCCGTGGACATGGCGCTGACCTTGATGTCCCGGTACTTGCCGGTGATCGTCCGGAATTCCCGGCTGTCCGCCACCGATTCAACATCCTCGAGGTGGGTCGCGATCCGGTCGACCCGGGCCGGGTCACCCGGTAGGAGCACGTAGCGGCCGACCTCCCCACGCCGGATCCGGGTGGCGTACTGCCGTGCGTCCCTATCGATGGCCGACTTGTCGAAGGTGCTCATGATTCGTCGAGGACCAGATCATCCCAGGTGGGGCCGAGCTCCAGGATTGAGGAGCGTAGGGCGAGGATGCCCCGCTCGAGGTCATCGACTTCGATCGTGAGAGCCGGCGCGATGGTGATTACGTCCCCCACCAGGGCGCTCCCGTGGCGCATCGCACGGGATAGGAACCCGCGCCGCCACATGGCTTCGGGGAGGGCCGTACCGACGGCGGCCTCCTCCGTCAGGGAAGTCCGTTCATGCTCGTCCGCCACCAACTCGATCCCCCGAAGGAGTCCACGGCCGCGGATGTCACCCACCCACGGGAGATCCGCAACCTCCTCGGAGAGCAGGTCTGTCAGCAGTTCGCCCTTCTTCGCGCCCTGTTCCACCAGCCCATCCTCCTCGATGATGTCCAGCACCGCCAAGCCCACCGCGCAGGACTGTGCGCTCCCGCTGTAGGTGTGGACCTCGGCCATCCGGCGGTTCTCGGCAGCGATCGTGTCCGCAACCGCACTCCTGATCAGGGTGGCGCCAAGCGGCGCGTAGCCGGCGCCCAGGCCCTTGGCCAGGGTGGTGATGTCGGCGGGTACGCCGGCATGATCGAGCGCCAGAAAGCGACCGGTGCGCCACATGCCGGTGACGATCTCGTCCGCGATGAAGAGGACTCCGTAGCGGTCGCACACCTCGCGAACGAGACGCCAGTAGCCGTCCGGCGGGACCGCCATTCCCGTGGACAGCGCGATCGGCTCGGCGATGAAGGCGGAGATGGAATCGGGTCCTTCGCTCTCGATGGCGGAGGCCAGTGCTCCGGCGGCCCGGGCTGCCGCCTCCTCGGGCGCCAGATGGCGGTAAGGACCCCGGTACGTGATCGGGGCGGGAACCTTGCAGGTCCTGAACAGGTAAGGCTGGTAGCTCCGGTTGATGTCCCAGCGCCCGGTCATCGAAAGTGCGCCGGCGGTGGCGCCGTGATAGCTCGGCGCCAGGCTCACGACCTTCCATCTGGAGGGTTCGCCGCGAGCGAGGTGGTACTGGCGGGCGATACGCAACGCGATCTCGTTGGCCTCGCTGCCGCCGGAACTGAACATGACCCTGTCCGTGCCCTCGGGCGCCAGGTCTGCCAACCTGGCCGCCAGCTGCTCCTGCGCGAGGTT
The DNA here is from genome assembly GCA_009841105.1 of Acidimicrobiia bacterium. Classification (GTDB taxonomy): domain Bacteria; phylum Actinomycetota; class Acidimicrobiia; order Spongiisociales; family Spongiisociaceae; genus Spongiisocius; species Spongiisocius variivorans. Next base: position 8,991 of record VXMM01000050.1, read on the forward strand.
CGTCCCGGCCACGGTGTGCATGTAGGAGACACGCCTCACCTGCTCGACCATCGCCTGGGCGACGTCCTCTCGGCCCTGGCCGATGATGGCCGCTCCGGAGACACCGCTGGTCAGGTCCACCAGTTCGTGACCGGCGTCGTCCCAGAGTCGGCAGCCTCGGGCCCGGACGAAAAGGGGGTACTCGTCGCCGGGGCTCCGGTAGAAGACCGACGACCTATCGCCGTCCATCAGCAGCCATGAGTTCTCCCGCCAACTGCTCATCGGTCGCCGCGTCGATCGCCGTCCAGGCGAGGGAGATGGCGCCGTCGATCACCGCCCGGTCAGCGGGCGGGCGGGCGGAGGCGTCCGTGAAGCCCGGCTGATGGTTGACCGCAGGCAGCGAGTCGATGCCTATGAAAGGATGGATGGTCGGAACCTCCAGCGATACGTTCCCCATGTCGGTCGAGACGGGAGGGACATCGCCGTCGTGAAAGGTCCTGCCCAGGCGTTCCGCATTGCGCCGGTAGCGCTCGGCCAGTCCGGCATGATGTTCCAGGTGGCTGTAGGGCGGATTCGGCCGGGTGATTGTGAGCTCTGCTCCGGTTGCCAGAGCGCCCGCCTCGAAGCAGGCCTCCACCCGGCGGCGCAGAGCCTCCAGTTGGCCGATGTGGGGAGTCCGGACCATGTACGAGGCCACTCCTCGAGCCGGGATGATGTTGGCGGCGGTACCCGCCTCGGTCACGATTCCATGAACCCGGTCGGTTCCAGCCATGTGCTGGCGGAGCAGCCCGATCGCCACCTGTGCCACCACCAAGGCGTCAGCCGCGTTGATTCCCTGTTCCGGGAACGCGGAAGCGTGAGCTTCCTTGCCTCGGTAGGAGACCTCGAGCCACTCGATAGCCACCACGGGAGGGGCAGCTACATCGAAGGGAGCAGGATGGACCATCATGGCCAGATGGGCGGAGTCGAAGGCGCCGGCGTCCAGTAGCAGAACCTTGCCCCCTCCCGCCTCCTCGGCCGGGGTCCCCAGGACCGTTACCTCGAGCCCTACGTCGTCCGCGACCCGGGCCAGCCCCAGACCGGCGCCCACCGCCGCCGCGGCGATCACGTTGTGGCCGCAGGCATGGCCGATCCCGGGTAAGGCGTCGTATTCGGCACAGATCACCACCCGGAGCGGTCCGCTACCGGCCACTGCCCGGAAGGAAGTCGGTAGCCCTCCGTAGCCCTCTTCGACCGCGAAGCCCGCCCCTTCCAGGGAGCCCGCTACGCGAGCCGCCGATCGTGTCTCCTCGAACGCCGTCTCGGAGTATCCGTGAATGGTGTGGCTCAAGGCGACCAGGTCCTGCCGGGCCTCGTTGACCACTCCCTGCGCTACCGCCTTGGCGTCCGACCCCACACCGACCTCCCGTCAGCCTGCCGATCCGGTGGCGAGGCGGTGGGGCGCCGGCAGTTCGAGTTCGTCGTTGCGGACGCATGCGCTCCGGTGGCCGTCGCCGACCCGGCTTAGGGGTGGAATCATCGCAGAACAGCGATCGTCGGCGAAAGGGCAGCGGGGATGGAAGCGGCAGCCCGCCGGGATACCGGCGATGTCCCCGATGTCCCCTCGAACGCCCGGCTCCGGCGCCACGTCGTGCGGATCCGGTACCGGGATGGCGCCGACCAATGCGTGGGTATACGGGTTGGCGGGACGGCCTATCACCTGGTCGGCGGAGCCTTCCTCCACCATCTTGCCCAGGTACATGACCGCGATGCGATCGGCTATTTCCCAGGCAACCGACAGGTCATGGGTGACGAACAGCAGCGTCATCTGGTGGCTCTGCTTGAGCCGCACGAACAGGGAGAGGATGTCGGACCGAACCGACACGTCGAGCATGGATACCGGCTCGTCGGCGATCAGCAACTCGGGCCGCAGCACCAATGCCGCGGCTATCGAGACCCTCTGCCGCTGGCCTCCCGACAGCTGGTGCGGGTAGAGCCTGGCGAACTCGCCCGCCGGCTCGAGGCCGCACTCCTCCAAGGCTTCGTGAACCCGCTCCTCGAGTTCCGACTGGGAGCCGGCCAGCTTGTGCACCCGCAGCGGTTGGGCCACGATCGAGAAGATCGACTGCCGGCGGTCGAACGACTCGAAGGGATCCTGGAACACGTACTGCACCCGGCGCCGCATGGTCCGCAGTTCACTCCTGCGCAGGTGTGCCACGTCGACGTCGCCGAACCGGACCGAACCCGAGGTGATGGGCGCCAGATGACCGATCGCCCGAACGAGGGTGGTCTTTCCCGAGCCCGATTCGCCCACGATGCACAGCGTTTCCCCGGCGAAGATGTCGAGATCAACGCCGTCAACGGCCCTCACCGGCTGGCCGGCCCGGCGGGAACGCTTGAAATGCACGTTCAGCTCGCGGACAGCGACGAGGGGCGAACCGTTACCGGCGTCAGACATTCGAGTGACCCTCCTCGCCGTACAGGTGGCAGGTCGCAACCTGCTCACCGGCGAACCGCGTCCATCCGGGGGACCGGGTCGCGCAGATCTCCATGGCCTCGGGGCACCGGGGGTGGAAGCGGCAGCCCGAAGGTGGGCTCAGGAGGGATGGCGGGGTCCCGGGAATCCCCCGCGACTTTCCCCTGCCTCGCGCGAAGTTGGGCACCGACTGGAGCAGGGCACGCGTGTACGGATGCTTGGGATGTCCGTAGATGTCCTCGACCGTTCCCTCCTCCACCGCCCGCGCCGCGTAGAGCACCACCACCCGGTCACAAAGGCGGGCTACGACACCCAGGTCGTGGGTGATGAACAGGATCGTCAGATCGAGGGCTTCGCGCAGGTTCTCGAGCAACCGGAGGATGCGGGCCTGGACGATCACGTCGAGGGCGGTGACCGGCTCGTCGGCGATCAGCAGCGCCGGCCGGCCGCTCAGGGCCATGGCGATCCCGGCTCGCTGGCGCATCCCTCCCGAATACTCGTACGGGTACGCCTTGTGGCGATCGCCGGGGATTCCTACCAGGGAGAGCAGGTCGTGAGCCCGGTCGGAGGCCTTCGCCTTGGTGATGCCGGGATCATGGGTGCGTATCGGCTCCGCGACCTGGTCCAGCACCCTACGCACCGGGTTCAGCGAGTTCATGGCGCCCTGAAACACCATGCCCATCCGGCGACCCCGGACGGAGTGCCACTGCGCCTCTTCCAGCCCCGCCATCTCGGCGCCGTCGAAGCGGATCGATCCGCCGGTCACCTGCCCGTTGGCCGGCAGCAGGCCCATCGTCGCCAGGGCGAGAGTCGACTTGCCCGAGCCGCTCTCCCCGACCAGGCCGACCACGCTGCCCCTCTCGATGTCGAAGCTCACCCCGTCGGCGGCCCTTATCACCCGCCCTGCTCGCCGGTAGTCGACGGTGAGGTCGCTGATGCTCAGGAGCGCCATGGCTCCCTACTCCGCCCGGCGCCGGGGATCGATGACATCGGTCAGGGCGTTGCCCACGAGCGTGAACGACAGGACGAGCAGCGTGATGAGCAAGCCGGGCGGTATCAGCACCCACCAGTATCCGAGGGAGGTCGCCCCGGAACTGAACGCGTTCTGGAGCATCTTCCCCCACGAGATGAGGGACGGATCGCCGAGGCCGAGGAAGGCCAGCACCGCTTCCGTGAGGATGGCGGCGGCGGTCAGAAGGATGGCGTTGGCCAGGACGATCCCCGCCACGTTGGGCAACACGTGGGTCCACATGATGTGCAGTGGCCGCATTCCGATCGCCTTGGCTCGCAGGATGAAGGTGCGTTCCCGCTGGCTCAAGACCTCTGCCCGGATGAGCCGGGCCGGTACCGCCCAGCTGGTCACCCCGATCACGACGATGATGGTCGGCAGGCCTCTGGAGAGCACCGCGGCCAGGACGATGATGAGCGGCAGCGCCGGGATGGTGATGAACATGTCTGTGATACCCATGGCGAACTGGTCGAACCGGCCGCCGATGTAGCCGCTGGTTATCCCGACGATGCTTCCCATGAGGACGGCGATGGCGGTGGCCGCCACCCCGACCGCCAGGGAGATTCCGGCCCCCACCGCCAGTTGCTCCCATACGGAGCGGCCCAGATTGTCGGTTCCCAGCAGGTAATCCACCGACGGCGCCCGGAACCGGTCCTCGACGGTCTCCCCGGCCGCCGGCGGGTTCTCGTACGCAAGGTACCCGGCTACGCCGTAGACAAGGAAGACGGCGAGGAGGATCAGGCCGATCTTTCCCCGGCCGGTTCTCCACAGCTGTCCCATGACCGCGGGCGCCTGATTGCCCGGCCGGTCCTGCGCGGTCGGGGCCGCATCCGTCATGATGCCTTCGGCGCTCATGACGACCTGATCCGCGGGTCGAGGCGTGAGTAGAACAGGTCGGCGATCGTGGTCGCGATCACCACGATGACCGCGATCACGAAGAAGGCCGCCTCCAGCAGAGGCAGATCGCGGTCCTGGACCGCCTCGTACATGAGCAGGCCCAGACCCGGCCACGAGAAGACCACCTCGGTCTGGATGGTTCCTGCCATCAGCAGGCCCAGCGTGAGTGCCATGAGCGTGAAGGTGGGCAGGAAGGCGTTTCTCACGCCGTACCGCCAGAGGATGGTTCGTGGCCGCAGACCCCGGGCCCTCGCCGCCAGCATGTAGTCCTCGTCCGCAACCTCGGCCAGCGAGTTCCGCATGATGAGCGCGATCGAGCCCACGCTGACGATGGCGATGGTTGCGGCGGGAAGCACCAGGTGCTCCAGCACGTCCCGCATCTCGTCGAATGGGGTCCGGTAGATGGCCGCAACCGACCGTATCCCGGCCACGGGAAGCAGCCCGAGGCTGATGCTGAACAGCAGCACCAGCATAAGACCGACCCAGAAGGTAGGAAGGCTCCACAGCGTCAGCGCGGTCAGCGTCAGGGACGTGTCCGTCCGGGTTCCCCTCCGCCAGCCGGCGACGATGCCGAACGCCAGGCCGAACACGAATATCAGCACTAGCGCCGCCCCGGTCAGGATCAGCGTGTTGGTGAGGGCGGGCTTCAGCAGATCCGTCACCGGCATGCGAGCCTTGAACGAGATCCCCGTGTCGAACCGGACGATCTTGGTGAGATACGTCAGGTACTGCTGCCATGCCGGCTCGTTGAGGCCGAACGACTCCCGCAGTTGCTCGAACGCCTCCGGGCTCAGCCGGCTCTCACGGGCGATCAGCCGGGCCGGGTCGCCCGGGAGCATCCGGAAGAGCCAGAAGTTGAAGGTGGCGACGACGAACAGCGTGATGAGTCCCTGCAGCACGCGGCGTGCCGGGTAGCTGCGCAACCACCGCCAACGAACCGTCCGTGAGGCCGGGACGTCGACCGGTCCCGAGCCGGTGTCCGTCCCCGGCTCAAGTGACGATGTCACATCCGCGTCCGTCTCGAGCGGTCACCTCCTGCGCGGCGGCCCGGACGATCAGGCTTCGCTGACGACCAGGAAGGTCTCCGTCGACCAGTTGGTGGTGATCCCGTTGTTCACGAACGGCCAACCGACCAGGTTGTCGTCCCGATAGGCCTGCAACTTGGTGGGATACGCCATCACGCAGTAGGCGAACGAGTCGTAGAAGATCTGCTGCGCCTCCTTGACCATGTTCAGTCGTTGGGCGGGGTCCCCCTCGGTCTGCTGGGCCTTGAACAACGCCTCGTAGTCGGCGTCGCAGTAGTAGGTGTCCGAGAGGTTCCCAAACTGGTCGCACGACTGCACCGACAGCATGAAGGTCGCATCGGGCGGGGTCTGCCACACCCAGGTGTACATGTCCCAGTCGGCGTCTACGAACACCCGCTGGATCAGCGTAGGGTCGTCCTCGCCGAACACGCCCTGAATCTCCATGCCGACGTCCTCGAGCATGGGCTTGATGAGTTCGGCGTAGAGGGGCAGCCGGTCGATCACCGTGGAGGCGAACAGGCGGAAGCTGAGCTTCTCACCGTCCGGGCTCTCCCTGACGCCGTCCCCGTCCCGATCGATGTAGCCGGCGGCGTCGAGTATCTCCCGTGCCTTGACGGGGTTGCCGTTGGCCTGCTCACCCTCGGGGACCTCGAGGAACGCGTCGCCGAGACCGGGTGGTAGGACCACCGATCCCTTCATCCCCCGACCGCCGAGCACAAGGTCGACGAGCCGCTGCCGGTCCATGGCCCATGACATCGCCTCGCGGATCACGGGGTCCAGGAGCAGCGGGTTGCCACCGGAGTCAGGATGGGGCTGTCCGGGGTTATCGGGATCTTCGTAGACGTTGATCCCGAAGTGGTCCAGCACGAGTCCCGGATACTCCTCAACCACGACGTTCGGCTCGCCCTGCAGACCTGCCCAGATATCCGGAGACGAGATGGTTCCCGTCACGTCGATCTCGTTGTTGCGCAGCGAGTTGGCGATAGTCTCCTCATTCGCCAGTTGCACCTTGACGATCTGCTCCAAGGTGCCGGTCTTGGGACCGTCGTTGGACGACCAACCCCACCAGTCGCTGTTGCGGTCCAGCACGAGGCGGTCATCGGGGGTGTACTCGTTCAGCTTGAAGGCGCCCGATCCGATCATCTCGTCGTTGCCGAAGATGTCGATGTCCTCGGGGGACATTCCTTGCCAGATGTGCGCCGGGATTATGGGCGCCCCGACGCTCGGATCGAGGGCCGGAGGGCCCGAGAAGTGGAGCACGACCGTGGTGTCGTCAGGCGCCTCGACCGTCTCGAGTGGCTCGAAGAACCCTCCGAAGAGGCCCTTCTTGGTGTCACGGTACAGCTCGAACGAGTACTTGATGTCCGCCGAGGTCAGGGGCTCGCCGTCGTGGAACTCGACCCCGGAGCGGATCGTGTAGGTGACGGTGGCGCCTCCGTTCGACAGTTCCCGGTTGGTGGCCAGCGACAGCTGCGGTGACAGGTTGTCGTCGAACTCCATCAGGCGGTCGTAGACGAGCCAGTGCATGTCGGGCGTGGACACGGTCACCACGGGGTTCGGCGTGTCGAAGATGTTCAGGTGCCCGAAGCGCATCACGCCGGAGGCCGTCTCGCCTCCGCATGCCACCGCGACGAGCGGAGAAGCGAACATGGCCGCCACACCGAACTTGCCGGTGTAGGCCATGAATTGGCGTCTCGAAATCTGTCTCTGCAGGATTCCTTCCGTGTTTGACATCCGGGCCTCCCTCCCACCCGGCTCAACTCGTGGTCCGGGCTCTCGCCACAACGGAGATGATCGGTCCGCGTCCAGCCAGGAGCGGGTGGACGCGACCCGTCCCGCGACAGCGTATCACGGGCGATGCCGCCCCGCCCGATCCGGGGCGGACTCACCCGCCCCGGATCAACTGCGCAGCGTGTTCGGCGATGGTGACGGTGGGCAGGTGGGTATTGGCCCTGGGAGTCTGGGGCATGATCGATGCGTCGACCACCCGCAGCCCCTCGACACCCAGTACCCGGCACCGCTCGTCCACGACGGTCTCCGGACGATTCGAGAGCCCCATACGGCAGGTGCCGCTGGCGTGCTGGGCGTCGAGACAGCAGCGCATCAGCCAGGCATCGACGGCGGCCTCGTCCCCCACCGCGTCGATCTCCATTCTCTCCGGCCCCAGCCACACGTCGGAAGCGATCCTGCTGATCGGGTCTGTCCTGGCCAGTTCGCCGAGAAGCCGGACGCCGTCCCTGAGACGGGCCAGGTCGCCGGGTTCCGAGAGCATTCGGAAGTTGACCCGAGGTTGGGTGTCCGGATCGGTGCTGCGGATGGTCACCTCTCCCCGGGAGTTGCTCTCGAACACGCACAGCTCCAGTAGCCCGGTCTCGAACCCCTCATTGCCGTATCCGCTGAGGTTCATCGAGAGGAGCAGCATGTCGTTGGGTACCCCACCCGCCACCCCGGAGCCGTAGCGCACGCAGCAGTTCGTGTGGCGGGCGTCCGGCGAGGTCGCCCGGGCGTGGCGGCGCAGGTCGAGCATCAGCCAGATGGCGGGGTGTTCTTGCAATCCCAGTCCGACCGGAAGGTCGGCCACCAGGTCGACGTCCAGGGAGGACAGGAGGCCGGCGGGACCGATTCCGGAGCGCTGCAGGATGGCCGGTGTGTGGATGGCGCCAGCGCACAGGATCACCTGACCGGCTGTGATCTCGACGGTTTCGTCCCCGACACGCGCCCGGACGCCCGTAGCCCTGTTCCCCGACACCAGCACTCGGTCCACACGGGCATGGCCCCGGACGGTGAGGTTGGCGCGGCCGTGGGCAGGTTCCAGATAACCGTCGTTGGTGGTTACCCGCTCGCCGTTCCGGCTGTTGATGGCGTACGGTGAGACGCCGGTCGAGCCGGGTGCGTTGTGATCGGGGTGCCACGGGTGCCCCATTGCCAGCGCTGCGTCGCGGAGCGCCAGGTCGACGGCGCCCCATTCCTCCGGCGGAGTGCGGTACACGGGTATGGGGCCCGAGTCGCCGTGGTAGGGCGCGTCCCCGAAGTCGAGATCGCTCTCCATACGCCGGATGGCGGGCAGGAGATCCGCGCTCGACCAGCCGGGGATCTCCCACCGGTCGTAGTCCTCAGGCAGGGCCTGGATGGCAATTTGCCCGTTGATGGCGGAACTGCCTCCCACACCCCGTCCCCGCCAGTAGAGGGAAGGTTCCTGCACCGAGGTGCGGCGGGCCTCCAACTCCGGCCAGTGGTAGCGGGAATCGGAGATGATCTGTGCCGGGTTGGGACTGCGGATGTGCCACGGCGTCTCGTCGGAGCGGTAGGACGGACCGGCTTCGAGTAGCAACACCTGGCGATCGGGGTCCTCGCTCAGCCGGGCCGCCACGACGGCGCCTGCCGACCCCGCCCCGACCACGATCGTGTCGTACCCGCTCATGCCCCGAACCTACCTGCCTCCCAGGAGATTCCCCACTCGTACCGGCCTTGTGTTGACCGCAGTGTCCATCCTCACCGCCTGGACCCGAACCTTCCGGAACCCACCGTTCGCATCCGGCCATAAATACGTATGCCGGAGCGGGACGGCGGCTCTCGTCCCGTACAATTCCGGGGGTCATGACCACACCCGACCCGGACAGCGGCGCCTCGAGCCTGACGCTGACCCACTGGGGCGCCTACGAGGTCGAAGCCTCAAGCGGCGCCATCCAGGCGGTACGGCCCTTCCGCCAAGATCCCGATCCGTCTCCGATCGGGAACTCTCTGGCCGACATCGGGCGATCCCGGGTCGGCATGCCGTCGGTCAGGGAGAGCTGGCTGGAGGCCGGGCCGGGGGCCTCTACGCATCTGCGCGGCAGGGAGCGGTTCGTGCAGGTCGGCTGGGATCACGCCCTCGACCTGGTGGCCGGGGAGCTCGACCGGGTACGGAGCGAGCACGGCAACCAGGCCATCTACGCCGGCTCCTACGGCTGGGCCAGCGCCGGACGCTTCCACCATGCGCAGAGCCAGCTGCACCGTTTCCTCAACTCCATTGGCGGGTACACCTACTCGGTCAACAGCTACAGCCTGGCGGCGGCCGAGGTCATCCTTCCCCACGTGGTCGGGACCCGGTGGTGGGCCCTCGAGAAGGCCCACACCTCTTGGGACGTGATCGCCGCCGAGACCGACCTGATGGTGGCGTTCGGGGGCATTCCGGCGAAGAACAGCCAGGTGGACTACGGGGGTGTGGGACGCCATGAACTGAAGGGCTGGTTGCGGAGGTGTGCCGAGCGGGGCGCTCGCTTTGTCAACGTGTCGCCCATCGACGATGATGTCGTGGACTACGTGGACCCGGAATGGGTCCCGATCCGGCCGGGCACCGACGTGGCCCTGATGCTCGCCCTCATCCACACCCTGATCGAGGAAGACTCCTACGATCGCGAATTCGTCCGGCGGTACTGCGTGGGTTGGGAGACCCTGGCCGCCTACATCACCGGCGAGGCTGACGGGATCCCCAAGGATCCGGAATGGGCCGGCCGGATCACCACCATCTCGCCGGAGCGGATCAGGTCGCTGGCCGGCGCGCTGGTGGCGGGGCGAACGATGATCAACGCCAGCTGGTCGCTGCAGCGCGCTCACCATGGTGAGCACGCCATGTGGGCGGCCATCGCCCTCGCGGCCGCCATCGGGCAGATCGGCCTCCCCGGGGGCGGTTTCGGCATCGGCTACGGGGCGGTGGCGGCCCTCGGCAGCGGCTTCGACAGAGCATGGCTTCCCCGCTTCAAGCCGGGGCGGCCGGTCGCCGACTCATACATCCCAGTAGCCCGGATTGCCGACATGCTGGCCGGACCGGGGGAGGAGTACGAGTACGACGGCCGTACGCGCACCTATCCCGACATCCGCTTGGTCTACTGGGCGGGCGGCAACCCCTTCCATCACCACCAGGACCTCAACCGCCTCCGCCGGGCCTGGCAGCGTCCCGAGACGGTGATAGTTCACGAGCCCTTCTGGACCGCCACCGCCAAGCATGCCGACATCGTGCTGCCCACCACCACCGCCCTGGAGCGAAACGACATCGGTGGCAAGCCCAACGACCCGTATTTCTTCGCTATGAAGAAGGTCATCGAGCCGGTAGGCGGGGCCAGGGACGACCACGACATTCTCGGCGCCCTGGCCTCCCGCCTCGGTACCGGGGAAGCCTTTTCGGAGGGTCGGACCGCTGACGGCTGGGTGCGGTTCCTGTACGAGCAATACCGGCGGAGAGAACCGGGGAGCCCCAGCTTCGAGGAGTTCTGGCAGGCCGGCTTCATCGACCGCGGGCTCGAGGGCGGGGAGCCGAAGCGCGTGTTGTTGGAGGAGTTCCGCGAAGACCCCGACCGGTACCCGCTCCCTACGCCGTCCGGCCGGATCGAGCTCTACTCGGAGCGGATCGCCGGTTTCGGATACGAGGACTGCCCGCCGCATCCGGCCTGGATGCCTCCCGGCGAATGGCTGGGAGAAGCGCCCGGCGGGGCCGATCTGCACCTGATCTCCAACCAACCCTCCACCCGGCTCCATAGCCAGCTCGACCACGGTTCGAACAGCCGCGGCGCGAAAGTCGCCGGTCTGGAACGGCTCCGGATGCATCCCGATGACGCCGCCCGGCGGGATATCGAGGACGGCGACGTGGTTCGTGTATTCAACGACCGGGGCGCCTGCCTGGCAGGAGTAACGATCACCGACCGGATCCGGCGCCGGGTGGTTCAGCTGGCGACCGGAGCGTGGTACGCGCCGGGCGCCGGACCGGACCTGGAGGGCACCTGCCTGCACGGCAACCCCAACGCGCTCACCGCCGACGTCGGAACCTCGAGTCTGGCCCAGGGACCCACCGCGCAGACCTGCCTGGTACGGGTGGAGCGGTGGCCGGGATCACCCCCGGCCCATCACGCCTTCGACCCCCCCGAGATCGTGACGCCGGGAGGGCGGTGAGTTGCCTATCCGTCGATGAAAGCCTCGAGGGCCTCGCGGGCGACCTCATCCCGCATCTGGCGGGGTGGTGACTTCATGAAGTAGGCGCTGGCCTCGTAGAGCGGACCGGCCATACCGCGGTCCAGACCGATCTTGGCGCAGCGCAGGGCGTCGATGACCACGCCGGCCGAGTTGGGACTGTCCCACACTTCCAGCTTTACCTCGGCATTGAGGGGGGTGTTTCCGAAGGCGGTTCCCTCGAGCCGGATGTGGGCCCACTTGCGGTCTGTGAGCCAGGGAACGTGGTCGGAGGGGCCCACGTGAATGTCGTCGACGGGAAGCCGGGTCTCCATCTGGCTGGTGACCGCCTTGGTCTTGGACTCCTTCTTCGAGACGAGGCGGCTTCGCTCCAACATGTTCAGGAAGTCGGTGTTGCCGCCGAAGTTGAGCTGGTAGGTCCTGTCCACCTTCACTCCCCGGTCCTGGAAGAGGTTGACGAGAGTGCGGTGCAGGATGGTGGCGCCGACCTGCGACTTGATGTCGTCGCCCACGATCGGCAGTCGGGCCCGGCGGAAGCGTTCCGCCCACTCCTCGGTGCGCGCGATGAACACCGGGATGCAGTTGACGAAGGCGCATCCGGCCTCCAGGGCTTGGCGGGCGTAGAACTCGGTGGCTTCCTGAGATCCGACCGGAAGGTAGGAGACCACTACATCGGCGCGGGCCCTCCGTAGCTCCTCGGCCACGTCTACCTCTGGCGCTGCCGACTCCTCCACCACGCCGGTCAGGTAGGCGCCGATTCCGTCCAGGGTCGGTCCACGTTGGACCGTCACGTCCAGCTGGGGGACTTCGGCGAAAGCCGTAGTGTTGTTCTCGCCCGCCAAGATGGCCTTGGACAGGTCCTGGCCCACCTTGGTCGCATCCACGTCGAACGCCGCTACGAACGAGATGTCGTCGATGCCGTAGTCGCCCAGTACCGGATGCATGAGGCCCGGAATGGTCTCGTCCGCAGCCGCGTCGCGGTAGAACTCGACACCCTGTACCAGGGAGGACGCACAGTTCCCCACCCCCACGATCGCTACCCGTATCTCGCCCACTCTTGCATCCTCTCGGCTCGGAATGGACTGAGTCTGGCTCCTGTATCCATTCAGTCAAATAGATAGGGCTGCTATTATCCATAGAGGATACTTATGGATTTTGCGCCGCTGAACTTCCGGAGTCTGTACTACCTCCAGGCGGTGGAACGCCATGGAACCTTCACCGAAGCCGCCTGGGAGTTGGGAATCAGCCAACCGGCCCTCTCCCATTCGCTGGCTGAGCTCTCCAAACGGCTGGGGGTACCCCTGTTCAGGAAGGACGGCCGGAGACGAGTGTTCACCGAGGCCGGGCAGCGCGTCGTGCGCTACGCGGACCAGGTGATCGGCCAGACCGACGACCTGGTGCGATGGCTGGACAGCTGGCAGCGCGGAGGTGTCGGGTCTCTCCGGGTGGGGCTGATCGACACCGTCGGTCTCTACACCCTCCCGTCGGGCCTGTCCCGCTGGCAGCGGGAACTGCCGGAGATCGAACTCCAGCTGGTGGTGGCCGAATCGGAGGAGATACTGTCGATGCTCGACCGGTACGAGGTGGATCTGGCCTTGGTGGTCGGGCCGTCCGGTTCCCGCTACAACTCGGAGGCCATCGCCACCGAGAGGATGCATGTCTACTCCTGGCCGGATGACATTGCCGACTCTTCGGTCTCAGCCGCGGAGGTCGCCACACCTGCGGGCTGGGCCCTCTACCCGGCCGCCTCTCGTACCCGGCTGCTCATCGACCAAGGGTTGGCCCAACTGGGTATCCATCCCGAGGTGGCTCTCGAATCGGCTCACCCCACCGTGCTACGCCAGATGGCGGTGCTCGGTTATGCCCGGACGGTGCTGCCCCGACAGGTGGCGACGGCGGGAGAGGAATCGGGCCTGAGGGAAGGACCGCTGGTGGCTCTGCGTCCGATCGAGGCGGTGTGGAGGTCCGGCGAGGAACTAGATCCGCGGGCAGCGCGCCTGATCGAGCTCGTCAAGGAGGAGAACCCACCCGGCCGGAGGTGAACCTAGGTTTGGGGCGTCACCAGCGGTGCGAGGAACCTGAGGTTTAGGGCACCATACGGTGCCCTCAGCCCAAAGTTCGAGAAGTCGCAAAACGGTGGTCCGCGGCATCGGGAGCGCCGGGGACGGCAGCACGGATTGGATTCTGGGGGGGGGAACTGACGCTCCGGTGGCTAGGCGCCGGTGGTCAGGTCCAGGAGCCGGGCGAAGCGCTTGCGGGCGGCGATCAGGGCGATCAGGGTGACCAGGAAGGGTAGGGCATCGGTGATCTGGACCGGGAGCCCGTTGCCCTGGAGCCGGAAACCGAGGCCCTCGGCGAAGGCGAACAGCAGGCTGGCGCCGAACACAGCGAACGGATGGGCCCGGCCCAGCATGACCGCCACCACCGCCACCCAGCCCCGCCCGCTCGACATGCCCTCGGTGAACAGCACCAGGTTGCCGAGTGCCAGTTGCGCTCCGGCCAGACCCGAGAGGACACCCGAGGCGATCACCGCCCCGTACTTGTAGGCGATCGGACTCACCCCGAGCGACTCTGCCGCCAGAGGACGCTCGCCCACCCCTCGCAGGCGCAGGCCCACCGGGGTGCGGAACAGGATCAGCCAGATACCGGGCACCAGGAGGAATGCCAAGTAGCCGAGGATGGTCTGGTCGAAGAGCACCGGACCGATCCATGGGATGTCGGACAGTCCGGGAATGGGCAGCCGATCAAGCCCATCGATGCGCTCATGGCGGAAGGTGCCGCGCACGCCGAAGATCTGGGGAAGAAGGAATCCGGTGAGGCCGAGCGCCATCAGGTTCAGGGCGATGCCGAGGACGATCGGGTCGCCCCGCCGGCTGACCGTGCCGAAGGCCAGCATGAGCGATACCAGCACGCCGGCGGCGACCCCGAACAGCACGCCCAGCCCGCTGTAGACGGCCAGATAGGAACCTGCCACCGCTGCGAAGGCACCGGCCAGCATCATGCCCTCCATGGCGATCTGGAACACGCCGGCCCGCTCGCAGATCATCCCTCCAAGCGCGGCCAGAAGTATCGGCACCATCGCTCTGACCACGGACTCCAGCAGGGCGGCGTCGAACAGCTGCTCGAACATCACACCTCTCCCACCGCGGCAGGTTCGAGCTCGCCTTCGCTCGGACCGGTGCGCCGGCGCTTGAACCAACCGAAGGTGAGGCGGCTGGCCACTGCCACGATCACCAGCGCCTGGAGCACCTGGGACAGGCGCCACGACACGTCGGCGTTGCGCTGCATGGCGAGGCCGCCGATCTGGAGGCCGGAGAACAGGAGCCCGGCAACCAGGATCATCACCGGATGGTTGGCGGCCAGAAGGGCGACCAGCAGGCCGGTCCAGGCCAGCCCGCTCACCACCAACTCCCCGTCGATGAACCGGTAGGCGTCGCCGATGATCATGTGGGTCCCGATGATCCCGCCGATGGTCCCGGCCACGACCATCACTCCAACGGTCTGGCGTTCCACCTGGATCCCCCCGTAACGGGCGAAACGCCCGTTGAGCCCGGCCATCTGCGTCTCGTAACCCGACACGGTGCGTCCATAGACGACCCACGCGACCGCCACCAGCACGATGACCAGTGCCAGCGAGAGGCTCACTCCCCCGAAGATCGGCATTCTCGGCATGCGGGCGATCTCGGGCACCTGCCGGGTGGAGGTCAAGGTCACCGAGTCGTCCAAGAAATGGAAGCGCACCAGGTATCCGGTGATAGCTCGGGCGACGTAGTTGAGCAGCAGGCTGGTGATCAGGATCGGCAGGCGGAGCCGGGTCTGGCCGAAGGCGGGCAGCATCGCCCATGCCGCTCCGGCCACGCCCCCCGCGACCATGGCCAGCGGTATGACCAGCTCCCCGGGCCCGGGCGTGTAGATCGCCACCAGGGCGCCGGCCAGGCCGCCCACCACCATCTGTCCCTCGCCTCCGAGGTTAATGACCCCGGACCGGAATGCGACCGACACGGCCAGAGCCATGCCGATGATCGGGACGGCCCTACCCAGGGTGTTGCGCAGCCCCGAACCGGTCACAGCCCCGTTCAACATCTCGCTGTAGGCGAACCCGGGGTCGCGCCCGGTCAGGTAGACGATGAGCCACCCGAGAGCGAAGGCGAAGACCAACGAGAAGACCACCGGATGGGATAGCGCCGCTCCAACCTTCGAGGCGAGGGTCGGTCGGTGGACCGTGACCTGCTCAGCCATCCGGACCATCCTCGTGCGCCCCGGTCATGTACAGCCCGATTCCGGCTTCGGTGACTTTGGACGGGTCCAGATCAGCGACGATCCGACCGTCGAACATGACCAGTATGCGGCTGCTCAGGGCAAGGACCTCGGACAGCTCGGCGGACACCATCAACACCGCGCCCCCGCCGTCCCGAAACCGGACCAGACGGTCGTGGATGAACTCGATCGCGGCTATGTCGAGTCCCCGGGTGGGCTGCTCGGCGATCAGCAAGGGCGCTCCATGGGACATTTCCCGCGCCACCACCACCTTCTGGAGGTTGCCCCCCGACAGCGTCGAGACGGGGGCGCCGATCGGGCCGGAGCGGATACCGTAAGTCTTGATAAGGCTGCGGGCGTGGTCGCGGATCGCCCGCAGGTCGAACCAGCCCTTGCGCTGGAACGCCGGGTCCCGCTGGTGGCCCACCAGCAGGTTGGCCCAGACCGATGCCCGGTGGCTGGTTCCCACCCCGTGCCGGTCCTCCGGCACGTAAGCCATACCCGCCGATCGGCGGGTCAGCACTTCAGCGTCGGTGATGTCGGCGCCGTTGAGGCTGATCGAGCCTTCGTCCGGCGGGCGGAGACCGGCCACCGTTTCGATAAGCTCGTTCTGGCCGTTGCCCGCGATGCCGGCGATCCCGACTATCTCACCGGAACGGACTTCGAAGCTCGCCTCCCGGAAGGCCTTGCGCCCGTGTTCACCGGTCGCGCTCAGGCCCGTCACCTCCAGCACCGCCTCACCCGGCTGGTGGGCGGGCGCCCGCTGGTCCAGATCGACATCGCGTCCGGTCATGTGCCGGGCGATCTCCTCCGGGTCCGTGTCGGCGGTGAGGAGGTCGGCCACCGACCTTCCGTCGCGGAGTACCGTGACCCGATCCGAAAGGGACATCACCTCGCCGAGCTTGTGGGTGATGAACAGGATCGTGCGTCCGGTGTCCCGCAGACGCCTGATCACCTCGAAGAGCTTGTCCCGTTCCTGCGGGGTCAGCACCGCGGTGGGCTCGTCCAGGATGAGTATCTGAGCATCCCGGTAGAGGGCCTTGAGAATCTCCACCCGCTGCAGCACCCCGACCGGGAGCGTCTCGATGACGGCGGTCGGATCCACCGCCAGCCCGTATCGCTCGGCCACGTCTCCCACCCGCCGGATGCTCTCGGATCGGTCTATCAGGCCCCGGCTGGTCGGTTCTTCCCGGAAGACCACGTTGTCCGCCACAGTCAGCGTGGGGAAGAGCCTGAACGCCTGGTGCACCATTCCGAGCCCGGCACGGATCGCGTCCAGAGCGGACGAGAACCGCACCGGCTCTCCTCGCACCAGGATTTCTCCGGCATCCGCCGGGAACAGGCCGAACAGGATCGACATGAGGGTTGTCTTGCCCGCCCCGTTCTCGCCGACGACCGCGTGGATCTCCCCGGTTCGCACCGTCATGTCGATGGCGTCGTTGGCGAGCACGCCGGGGAATCGCTTGGTTATCCCCCGGAGCTCGAGCGCCGGCGTCACAGCCGTTCAGGCGTTGCTGCGGAGTCGTTCAGCCGAACAGCGGATCGTTCACGACGATCGAGCCGTCGATGATCCCTTCGGCGGTTGCTTGTACCTCCTCGATGATGTCGGGATGGTCGGCTATGACACACTGGCTCGTGGCGAGATCAGGATGCAGTGCCATGACGCCGGTGCCGCCCTCGGCAAGGCCGAACGACACCACCGGTCCGGCGGTCCCGTCCAGGACCTGCTCGATGAGCTGCTCGACCACCGCGTCGACCAACTTGAGGTTGTTGTCGACAATACGGCCGGGTGCGCTCGGACACTCGTTCACATCCACTCCGTAGGAGAGGAAGTCGGCTTCCTCCGCCGCCTCGAACACGCCGCCGTTGGAACCGGCGCCCACGGCAAAGATGTGGTCGAGGCCCTGAGCGGCCAGCGAGAGGGCCAGCTCCTTGGCCCGGGCGGGGTCGGAGAACGGGTTGTCGCCGGCGATGAACACCGCCGAGTTCTCGATCGAGGCATCCACCGACTGGGCGCCTTCCGCGAAGCTCTGCCACCAGCGCTTGAAGAAGGGGATGTCGAGGGCTACTACGGAGCCGATCTGCTTGGCCTCCGAGAGATGGCCGGCCATCACCCCGAGCAAGTAGGCCCCTTCATGCTCGCGGAAGACACCGCAATGCAGGTTGGGCGCGGGCTCGTCCGGACAGGCGTCGATGATGATGAACTTCTGGTCGGGGTTGGCCTTGGAGTACTCGTCGGCCATCTCTACCAGAGTGAAGGTGGTGAGGACGACGATGTCGGGCGCCTCGTCGATCGCGGCCTCGATGTTGGCTCGCCGCGTCGAGTCGTCAACCGACTCGAAGGTCTTCCATGTACCGCCTCTGCGGTCGGCCACCCGCTGCGTGCCCACCTCTCCGAGGATCAGGAAGTTGTTGACTCCCAACGGGTTGGGGCTGACGTAGATCAGGCTGATCGGATCCTCGGGCGCCATCGTGGTGGTCGGCGCTGCTGTGGTGGCGGGCGCTGCTGTGGTGGCGGGCGCTGCTGTGGTGGCGGGCGCGTCATCGCCGGAATCTCCGCAGGCAACACCCACTACGGCCAGCGCCAGTACCAATACCAGCGTCTTCAAGGTCCTGGTCATAGGTTCTCCTCCTCCAAGCGGATTTCCCGCTTGCGTGTCTGCATTGTTGATTAGTTCTCGGATGCCGGTCGGCGAAGTTGCCCGAGCGGCATTGATCGGAGGCTATCACCCCGATCGAGCCTGACCACCCTCCGGTCTGTGACGATCGCGGTGATCAGGTCGGCCGGTGTGATGTCGAAGGCGGGGTTGGCGGCGTCGGTGTCCGCCGGAGCCGTGGGGCGATTACGGACGGACACCACCTCGCCTGCGTCCCGATCCTCAATGGGAATGGCCTCTCCCCGGGGAGTGTCCATGTCAACGGTCGACTCCGGCGCGACCACTATGAAGGGGACCCCGGCGTACCGGGCGCCGAGGGCCAGGGAGAAGGTTCCGATCTTGTTGGCCGTGTCTCCGTTCGCAGCGACCCGATCGGCGCCGGTGAGAACCACGTCGGCTTGGCGCCGGGCCAGCATGAAGTTGGCGGCCGAGTCGACCAGGAGCCGGTGGGGAGCGCCCATCCGGGCCAACTCCCAGGCGGTGAGGCGGGCGCCCTGGAGGAGGGGTCGGGTCTCGAGCGCGAGCGCCTCCGCCAGCGTGCCCCGCTCGTGCAAGGTCTGGATCACCGCTAGGGCGGTACCACGCTCGATGGTTGCCAACCCACCGGTGTTGCAGATCGTCATCGCCCGGGCCGTCGCCCGTTCGGTCAGCAGCTCCGTGACCAGGTCGGCCCCGTACTCTCCCATGGATACGGACGCGGCGATCTCCTCGTCCCGGATGGCGAGGGCCTCTGCCAGCACCCGGTCCAGGCCCTGCCCGGCGAGGGGGGCCACCCTGTCCACCATCCGGGCCAGGTTCACCGCGGTGGGCCGGGCTTCTCGTAGCGAGCGGATCGCCCGGTCGAAGTCGGGCCCGGAGGTCCCGTGGGCCTGGATGGCCAGCGCCACCCCGAGGGCCCCGGCCACGCCAATGGCGGGAGCGCCCCGCACCGACAGGCGGCGGATGGCGGCCACCATGTCGGGGACCGACTCGATCCGCATCACCTCGTACGAGTCGGGGAGTCTGGTCTGATCGACCATCGAGACCCCGCCGTCGATCCAGTCGAGCGGACGGTCACCGAGTTGCTGCATGATATTTATGCTACAGGCTGCCTGACCCAGCTGACCGGGGGCGATTAGATGGACCGCTACCAAGCCGACCTGCTGATAACCATGTCAGAAGGCCGGACCCCCATTGAGCGAGGGGTCGTTGATGTGGAGGGGGGCCGGGTGGTCTGGGCCGGCGCCGCTTCGGAGGCGCCCGACCGGGCCGAGGCTCGTGTCCATCGGATCGACGGCATCCTGATGCCCGGGTTCGTCAACCTGCACGCCCATACCCCGATGATCCTGCTGCGCGGCGCCGGAGAGGGGTTGCCGGTGGATAGGTGGCTTCACGAGGTCATGTGGCCCCGGGAGGGACGCCTGACCCCGGACGACGTGAGGGCGGGCATGCTGATGGGCGCCGCCGAGCTGCTCTCAAACGGCATCACCACCTCATCGGAGATGTATTTCTTCGGGGATGCGGTCGCTCAGGGCGCCGCCGAGGCAGGGCTCCGGTGCGTGGTGGCGGCCCCGGTGATCGAGGACGCCCAGCTGGATCTTATGGGCACCTGGCAGGAACAGCTTGAGGAGATGGTCGCCACCCGGGACCGCTGGGCGTCGAACGAACTGATCGAGGTGGGTCTCGGCCCTCACGCTATCTGGTCGGTGTCGAAGGAGTGCCTGGAGATGGTGGCCCGCGTCGCTCGCGACGAGGACATGCTGGTTCATATCCACGTGGCCGAGCAGGAGTGGGAGGACAAGGCGGTGCGGGAGCTGTCCGGCGGCCTGTCGGCTCCCGCCTTCCTGGAGTCGCTCGGGATCCTGGAGGCCAGGACGCTTGCCGCCCACTGCGTGTGGCTGTCGGACGAGGACATGGAGATCTTCGGCCGCCACGGGGTCGGGGCGGCGCACTGCCCTTGTTCCAACTCCAAGCACGGCTCGGGCCTGGCCAGGGTCGACGAGATGATCCGGGCCGGGATCAAGGTGGGCATCGCCACTGACGGTCCGGCCTCTCACCACCGGCTTGACCTGTTCGAGGAGATGCGCACCGCCATCCGGCTGGCCCGGATCGACCGGGGGGATGCAGCGTTCCTGCCGCCCCACGAGGCGCTCCACATGACCACCGCCGGTGCTGCCGACGCCATCGGGCGCTCCGACCTGGGTCGGATCGAGCCCGGCGCCCGAGCCGACATGGTGCAGCTGTCGCCGTCGGAGTCGGCATTGCATCCGGTGGTGCCGGACGAGGACGATCCGGTGTCGCGCCTGGTGTGGTCGGGGTCGCCGCGTGCAGTCCGCTCGGTATGGGTGGGCGGTGAGCAGGTGGTCAGCGAGGGCCGCGTGCTCACCGTGGACGTTGACAGGGTGACGGCAGAGGTGACGGAGCGCGCCCGGCGGCTGGCCAAGTGAGAAGTGTCCTGTGACCGGTGCCGAAGTAGCCGAGTTGCTGGGTCTGGCGCCGCTGCCTTCCGAGGGGGGAATGTGGGGCCGGACCTGGAGGGACGAGAACGGCTCGGCCATCTACTACCTGATGCAACCGGACGACTTCTCGGCCCTTCATCGCCTGGACGGGCCGGAGCTCTGGCACCACTACGCGGGCCATCCGGTGGAGATGCTGCTGCTCGACCCGGACGGTGGGGTGAGACGGCCGCTGCTCGGGGACGACCTGGCTGCGGGGGAGCGCCCGTTCGTGGCGGTCCCCGGAGGGGTATGGATGGGCGCCGGAACCACCGGAGACTGGTCGCTGGTGGGAGCTACGATGGCGCCGCCCTACCGTGAGGAGGGATTCGAGTTGGGTAGCTTCGCCGAGCTGGTCGCCCTGTACCCGGACGCCGCCGACCTCATCGCCCGTTATGCCAGGGGGTAGCTCCGGTGGGGCGGCATCGGACCGTCTGCGGGACCCGGCCGAACTGATCGCCCTGGCTGGCCGGGTGGTAGCTGTTACCGGCGCCGGGGGCAACATCGGGGCCGGTATAGCCGCAAGGATGGCCGCGGCCGGCGCCACCGTGGTCTCCCATACGAGGTCGTCACCGGCCGAGCCCATCACCGGTCATCCGGGACGGCCCGGACTTGTGGTGACCACCGATCTGACCGATGTTGATGGACCGCGGCGCCTGGTCGACACTGCCCTGGAGCGGCACGGTCGCCTGGACGGCCTGGTCAACAACGCCGGCATCCAGACCGTGGCGGCCTTCGCCGAGTTGACCGATCTCGAGTGGTCGGAGATGATCGACACCAACCTCACGGCCACCCATCGGCTGACCCAGGCCGCCGCGGCCGTCATGGCCGCCCAGGAATCGGGAGGCGCGATCGTCCACATCGCCTCCGTGGAGGGGAGCTACCCGGCGCCCGGGCACGGGCACTACTCCGTCTCCAAGGCTGGGATGATCATGCAGGCCCGGGCCGCGGCCCAGGCCTACGGGAGCGCAGGGGTTCGGGTCAACGTGGTCTCTCCCGGCCTGATCTCGCGCCCCGGCATCGAAGATGCGTGGCCCGAAGGGGTGGGGCGGTGGAAGAAGGCATGCCCGCTGGGGCGCCTCGGCACCCCCGAGGACATAGGGGACGCCTGCGTGTTCCTCTGCTCCGACCTGGCCCGGTGGATCACCGGGGCGGAGTTGCTGGTGGACGGTGGCGTGATGAGCAATCCCACTTGGTGAGGCCATCCCGATGAACGTGACCGGCCTGGAGGGCCGCGTCTATCTGGTGACCGGGGCGGCCGGCGGGATCGGGGAGGGGATCGCCCGAGCCATTTTCGAGGCCGGCGGGAAGGTGGCGCTGGTGGACGTCGACCTGGAGGGCGCCGGAGCAGTGGCTCGCCGGGTCGGGATGACCGCGACATCGTCGGCCGCCTTCCGGGCCGACGTCTCCGATGCGGGCGAGGTCGAACGGGCGGTGGAGGGAACGTTGCAGCACTTCGGCCGCATCGACGGCGCGGTCAACAACGCCGGCGTGGTAACGCTTGACGAGGCCTGGCAGGCGACCGGTCCCGACTGGAACCACCAACTCGAGGTCAACGTCACGGGGTCGTTCCTGGTCGCCCAGGCTGTCGGGAAGCGGCTCAAGGCCTCCGGCGGGGGCAGCAT
Organism: Acidimicrobiia bacterium; assembly: GCA_009841105.1. Classification (GTDB taxonomy): domain Bacteria; phylum Actinomycetota; class Acidimicrobiia; order Spongiisociales; family Spongiisociaceae; genus Spongiisocius; species Spongiisocius variivorans. Next base: position 31,312 of record VXMM01000050.1, read on the forward strand.
CGTCAACGTGGCGTCCAACTGCGGCAAGGTGGGTTACCGCAACATGGCCGCCTACAACGCCTCCAAGTCGGCGGTCCTGGGCCTGACCCGGTCCCTCTCCATGGAGTGGGCCGAGCACGGCATCAACGTCAACGCGGTCTGCCCGGGCGGGGTCGACACCCCCATGCTGGTGGGGGTGGCCGAGTGGCTCTCGCCCCGGCTCGACATCCCCGCCGACGAACTCCTGGGATCGATGGGCCCGGCGCAGTTGGGCCGGCGCATCAGCCCGGTGGAGGTAGGCCGGGTGATTGCATTCCTGCTGTCGGACGCGGCGCACATAATCCGGGGACAGGCGATCAATGTGGACGGCGGCGACACCTGGTATTGACGGCTTGTCCGACCTCGATCCGCCTGCGGGAGGGGGGTACAGTTGAAACCCATGGCGGACGCTCTCACAGCCGTGGCAAGGGTGCGGGCCGTTCCCGGGTCGGAGGAGACCGTACGGGACGCGCTCATCGCGATGGTCGCGCCCACCCGTGAGGAAGAGGGGTGCCTCGATTACCGTCTACATGAGGTGGACAGCGACCCCGGCCTCTTCTGCTTCGTCGCCCGCTGGCGTAGCGAAGCCGACCTCGACGCTCACCTCGACGAACCCCACATCGCCGATGGTCTGGCCGCTATTGCGGACGACACCGAGTATGTGGTGGTCAGCCGGATGACCCAGATCGCCTGACCGCAACTGGCGATAAGCTCTGCCTCTAGTCTTGCCTCCGCAAGGCCTGGGAGACTTTGATGGAAGACCGGTGGGACGACGCTGAGGCGGCGGCATTCGAGGGGCCGCTCGGCGAGTGCGTCTACGGGTCCCGCCTGCTGGGGAGCGACCCGTTCCTCGTCTTGCACGGCGGCGGGAACACATCCGTCAAGGCGCCGTTTCACGATATAACCGGACGCACCGTCGATGCCCTTTACGTGAAGGGTTCGGGGTGGGACCTGGCCACGATCGAGGCGCCGGGGTTCACACCCCTTCCCATCGACCGGCTCCATGACCTGCTGTCGCTCGACCGGCTCTCCGATCCCGACATGGTGTGGGAGTTGTCCGCCGCCCGCCTCGACCCGGCTGCCCCGCAACCTTCGGTGGAGACCCTGCTCCACGCGTTCCTGCCCTACCCGGCCGTCCAGCACAGCCATGCGGACGTGATCGTCACCCTCACCAACCTGGCTGACGGGGAGGAGCGCATACGGGAGGTATTCGGGAGCGACGTGCTGGTGGTGCCCTACGTCATGCCCGGCTTCGACCTGTCCCGGATGGTGGTGGAGATCTGGCGCGACCAGCACCACGAGGGCGCTATCGGGATGGTGTTACTCAACCATGGCCTGTTCACCCACGGCGCGACCACCAGGGAGGCCTATGGCCGCCACGTAGCTCTGATCTCCAGGGCGGAGGAGTGGCTCGCCGCCCGCGCTCCGGTGGCGCCCGTCCGGGCTCCGGCGGCTCTTCCCCCGGCGGCGCCCGTTGCGCTGGCCCGGCTCCGCAACCGTATCTCGACCGCGGCGGGCAAGCCGATGATCATGACTCGCCATACGGACGCCGCTGCGGCCCGCTTCGTGAGCCGGTCCGACCTCGAGAGCCTGGCGACCCGGGGTCCGCTCACTCCCGACCACGTCATCCGGACCAAGCGGTTTCCCATGGTCGGCACGGATGTCGACGCCTACGTGGACGGCTACCGCCACTACTTCGAGGAGAACCGGCACCGCGCCCGGACCGAGCTGACCATGCTCGATCCGGCGCCCCGCGTGGTGGTGGACAGGGAGCTGGGTTTGCTGACCGTGGGCGATACCGCCAAGGCTTCGGGGATCGCCGCCGACATCTACCACCACACCATGGCGGTCCTGGAACGGTCCGAGGACCATCTGGGCGGATACGTGGCGCTGGAAGCGGGCCATCTGTTCGACTGCGAGTACTGGGATCTGGAGCAGGCCAAGCTGCGCCGGGCCGGCCGGCCCCCGGAATTCGCCGGCATGGTGGCGCTGGTGACCGGAGCGGCCTCGGGCATCGGCCGGGCCTGTGCTTCGGCCCTCCTGTCGAAGGGGTGCGCGGTGGTGGGTCTCGACCGTGACGGAGCGGTCGTGGGTGCCTTCGATGGTCCGGCCTGGCTGGGGATGGCTGTGGACGTCACCGACGGCCCCGCCCAGCAGGCGGCGATCGGAGCAGGGGTGGAGCGGTTCGGAGGCATCGACATCGTGGTGCCGGCGGCCGGGGTGTTCGGCGATGCCCAGCCGATCGGCGAGCTGGACGAGGGCCGGTGGCGGGCGACGCTGTCCGTCAACGCGGACGCCGTGGCCACCCTCCTCGCCGTGGTCCATCCCTTCCTGGCCTGCTCTCCGGCGGGAGGCCGGGTGGTAGTGATCGCATCCAAGAACGTCGCCGCTCCGGGCCGCGCCGCCGCCGCCTACTCCGCCTCCAAGGCGGCCGTCACCCAGCTGGCCCGGGTGGCGGCTCTCGAGTGGGCCGACGACGGCATCCGAGTCAACCTGGTCCACCCGGACGGAGTATTCGATACGGGACTGTGGAACGAGGACCTGATCGCCGAGCGGGCCGCCGCATACGGGCTCAGCGAGGCGGAGTACCGGACCCGGAACCTCCTGTCCGTCGAGGTGACGTCGGCCGCGGTTGCCGGGGTGGTGACCGAACTCTGCGGGGACACCTTCGCGGTCACCACCGGGGCGCAGATCCCCGTGGACGGCGGCAACGAACGGGTAGTCTGACCCGCCACGGGCGATGGGCGGACAGTCGAGAGGTGCTTGGATGGCCGAACTAACCCCGATCCTCCGGGTGGATCCGGATGAGATGCCCGAGCGGGCGCTGGTGATGGGTGATCCCGCCCGGGCGGAGCTGGCCTCCCGGCGCCTCAAGGATCGTCGTGACTTGGGCAGCTTCCGGGAGTACGTGACGTACGGCGGGACCCACAAGGGCGTCGAGGTGGCCGTGGCTTCGCACGGGGTGGGAGCCCCGGGAGCGGTCATAGTGTTCGAGGAGTTGAGCCGCGCCGGCGTCCGTAAGATCATCCGTACCGGAACCTGCGGGGGTCTTTCCGCCGAGGTCCAGGACGGCGATCTGGTGATCGTCACCGGCGCCATCCGCGCCGACGGCGTCACCGACTCCATGGTTCCCGCGCCCTTCCCGGCCCTCCCTTCGGTGGACGTAGTCACCGCCATCCGCCGGGCGGTGGCCTCCACCGAGCGCCGTTCCCACGAGGGCGTGGTGCTGACCCACTCGCTGTTCTATCCGGGCGACGTGCTCGGGAGCGATCTGGAGTTCTGGCACCGTGCGGGCGCCATCGCAGTCGAGATGGAGTGCGCCGCCCTGTTCGTCAGCGGCTCGCTCAACTCGGTGACCACCGGTGCCGTGCTGGCGGCAGACGGCAACCCCCTGCACAGGGAGGAGGGCGGTTACGATCCCCACCGCCATGTGGTCTACGACGCGGTGGAGGCGATGATCGACATCGGACTGGATGCCCTCATCGACGGCTGACCGGGGCCCGGTCTTGGATACGAGGTGGTGATGGGCGATCTGTACCAGCGTCTGACCGAGGCGGAGGACGTTCTCAACCGGCTCACCGGGCGCGACGGCCACGATGTGGTGGCCGTACTCGGCTCCGGCCTCGGCGGCTATCCCGACACTCTCGACGGCGCGGTGGCGGTCCCTTACTCGGAGATACCCGGCTTCCCGCAGCCCTCGGCGCCCGGCCACTCCGGCACGGCCTACTCCCTCGAGATGGGCGACAACCGGGTGTTGCTCTACTCGGGCCGGGTCCATCACTACGAGGGCTACAGCACCTCCGAGATCGTTTTCCCGGTGCGAGCGGCCATCATGTCCGGCGCCCGCAAGGTGGTGCTCACCAACGCGTCGGGTGGATGTACGCCCGGCATCGATCCGGGTGACCTCGTCCTCCTGACCGACCACATCAACCTCTCCGGTCTCGGCCCCTTGCGGGGAGACAACGACGAGCGCCTCGGCACCCGGTTCCCGGACATGACCGACGTGTACTCGCCGGCGCTTCGCCGGAAAGCCACCGAAGCCGCCGCCTCGGTGGGGATCTCCCTGCATGAAGGCGTCTACATGTGGTGGCGCGGGCCGATGTTCGAGACCCCGGCCGAGATCAGGATGGCCATCACGCTGGGCGCCGACCTGATCGGGATGTCCACCGTGCCGGAAGCCATTGCCGCCCGCCACATGGGTGCCCAAGTGTTGGGGATATCGCTCTGTACCAACCGGGCCGCCGGGCTGGCCGGTCGCAAGATCACCGGCGAGGAGGTCATCGAGACCGCCGGCCGGGCGGGAAGGCTCCGGGCGCTCTTCGACGCCCTGCTCCCGAGGCTTTAGGTTGGTGGTTGGTCCCCTGGAGGGCTCGGTATGAAGCGGAGGGGGCTGAAGGAGCGGATCGTCGACCTGGTCCGTCGTGAGGGGCCGATTCCCTTCGACCGCTTCATGGAAATGGCGCTCTACGACCCCGATGGCGGATACTTCGGCTCGGGGCCGCTGCGGTCTCGGGCCGAGGGGGACTTCCTGACCAGTCCCGAGACGAGCAGCGAGTTCGGCGCTGTGCTCGCCCGCTTCGTGGGCATGGAGTTCCGAAGGTTGGGGAAGCCGGCCGGCTTCACCCTGCTGGAGGTGGGCGCAGGATCGGGTACGTTGCTCTCGCCCCTCCTCGCGGCCCTGGACGAGGCGCCCCGAACCGTCGCGGTGGAGGTCTCTCCCGCCGCCCGCCAGTCTCTCCGGATGGCACTCCCGGACGTCGAGGTCGTGGCGGACGATCGTTCATTGGACCCGTTCAGCGGAGTGGTCATCGCCAACGAGGTCCTGGACAACCTGCCCGTAGCGGTTGCGGTGCGGACCGAGGAAGGGGGCTGGGCGGAGCGCCGCGTCTGGTGCGAAGGCGCCGATCTGATGCTCGTGGAGGCGCCGGTCCGTCCCGAGGTGCTGGCCTGGCTGGATGCGCACGCCGCTGATGTTCCCGCAGGCGGGGTGGTGGAGTGCCAGCTGGCTGCTAGCAGGTGGATGGGACGGATGATCGACTTGCTCGAGGCCGGCGCGGTCGTGGTCATCGACTACGGGGACACCTCGGAAGGACTCCTGCCCCGCCTGCGCAGGGGCGGAACGCTGCGAACCTACCGTGCCCATCACCTCTCCCGACATCCGCTCGACGAGCCGGGCTCGATGGACATAACCGCCGACGTCGACTTCTCGGCGCTGGCCTCGGCCGTCGCAGCCCGGGGACTGCGGTACCGGTTGTCCCGCCAGGACGACTTCCTGTCCGAGCTCGGGCTGGACAGCAGGAGGGCGGAGCTCCGGCAAAGGGAGCTGGCGGAGGCGCGGGGCGGCGACCCGATGGAGCGGCTCCGTCTCCGGTCGAGGGTGAAGGAGATCGACACCCTGCTCCACCCGCGGGGCTTCGGCGACTTCCGGGTGCTGGTGGCCACCCGGTAGGGGCCGGAGCGTCATTATGATCCGATCACGATGAACAACCTGAAGACGGTCGCGTTTTTGAGCCTGATGAGCGCGCTGGTCTGGATGCTCGGATGGGCGCTGTTCGGTGGTTCCCAGGGCATGTACATCGGATTGGGGTTCGCAGCCCTGCTGAACCTCGGCGCGTACTTCTTCTCGGCCAAGATGGCCCTCGCCATGAGCCGGGCTCGACCCGTGACCGAGAAGGAGTTGCCCAAGGTCTACGGCATGGCGCGCCGCCTGGCTGCCGTGTCGAACATGCCAGTGCCCTCCATCCACCTGATCGAGTCGGCCCAGCCCAACGCCTTCGCCACCGGTCGCAATCCCAAGAACGCCGCCGTGGCCGTCACCACGGGCATCCTCGAGATCTTGCGGGACGACGAGCTCGAGGGTGTGATCGCCCACGAGTTATCGCACGTTCGCAACCGTGACATCCTGATCTCGTCGATCGCCGCCATGCTGGCCGCGGCCCTTTCCATCTTCGCCCGGATGGCGTTCTGGTTCGGTGGCGGTAGGAACCGCAACAACAACGCCCTGGGCATGGTGGTGGCGCTGGCTGCGTTGATACTCGCTCCGCTGGCGGGCATGGTCATCCGCATGGCGATCTCGCGGGCTCGTGAGTACCAGGCCGATCGCTCGGGCGCCGAGATGACCGGCCAGCCGCTCAGCCTGGCCCGAGCGCTGCAGAAGATCGGAGCCGCCTCGGGACGGATACCGATGGACGTCAACCCGGCGGTGAGCCAGCTGTTCATCGCCGACCCGCTCAAGGCGTTCGGCCGCAGGCGCCCTCCCGGAGCCGGCGGCCTGTTCTCGACCCATCCGCCCATCGAGGAGAGGGTCCGCCGGCTGGAGAACATGTACTACCGCATCTGATTGGCTGGCGCTGCCCGGCTGGTGGATGCTTGTTTCCGCTGCGGATCGAAGCGACTAGCATTCTGGCGCCAGAAACCGGTGGCGTCTGCCACCCGTGCCGGGATGCCCGAGCGGCCAAAGGGAGCAGACTGTAAATCTGCCGGCGATGCCTACGGAGGTTCGAATCCTTCTCCCGGCACCGGCGCGGACGGATGGTCGTCCGCCCCACCAGGCCCCCTTAGCTCAGTAGGCCAGAGCGCCTCCATGGTAAGGAGGAGGTCTCCGGTTCGAATCCGGAAGGGGGCTCCGGCAGTCCGGTAGCCTGGCCAGGGCTTGGCGGCGTAGCTCAGTCGGTAAGAGCGCTCGACTCATAATCGAGAGGTCGGCAGTTCAAGTCTGCCCGCCGCTACGAGCGGTCGGTCGTCCTGCGCAGGATGGCCGGCCCGCCGAACGTATGTGTCCACAACTTGCTACACGAGGAGAAAATCGTTATGGGTAAGGAGCGTTTTGTGCGGGATAAGCCGCATGTGAATGTTGGGACGATG
>VXMM01000045.1:0-2329 GCA_009841105.1 Acidimicrobiia bacterium
AGCAACCGCCTCCTAAGCGGTAGGTCGCAGGTTCGAATCCTGCCGCGGGCGCACCACCTCCGACCTCTCTCATCGGTTCATACCGCCCAAGATGCCTGGTAACCAGGCGGGCAGGTCGTGTGTGCCGTACGGAGGCCGGGGCGAAGCGCCTACTCGGTGGAGACCCAGTGGGCCGTCTCGGTCCTGTACGGCGATCAGCGAGCGGTAGGAACGGCCGAACGCGGCCTGAGAGCCACTCGATAAGGCGTCGCACCCGAGCGGGTTGCAGCCGAGCGCCCACCGGCTCGACGTCTTAGGTGCCGACCCCGACTCTCTCTGATTCGCGAACAAAGACCTTCGACTGGAGAACCGGGGGCATTGGCTGCGGGGCGCCGGCGCCAAGCCACTCCCTCAAGACAGAAGTGATCGCGGGGGTATCGATTCCGCCGAACCATATCGATGAACCGTCGCCCGGGCGGACGATCACGACGATGGACTGCGAGCACTCGCCGACGCAGTCCACAACGCGAGTCCGCGCCACCGACGAGATCTCCACGATCTGCTCGGCGTGGTTGATCTCCGGATTCTTCCGTGGGGAACCACAGCAACAGCCGTGACAGAGCAGGACCCGCGGGCCGGACCTACGGGCACCGTTGCATGGGAGCCTGTTCATCGCTCGCTGCCTATCACGACGCGATCGGGCCGAAAGCGAGGTAGGAGTGGGGCCCATCAACGAGTCGTCGTACCTCGATGCCGTAGACGGGTTCGAGCACCTCGCTTCGCAGGACCTCTTTGGGTGGACCCTGACGCACGACCTTGCCTTGGTCGAGGAGGACGAGATGGTGGCAGTAGCGGCTGGAGAGGTTGAGGTCGTGGAGCACCACGATGGTGTCCATGTCGAGGTTTTGCACCAACGTGAGGACCTCATGCTGGTAGCGGACATCGAGATGATTGGTGGGCTCGTCGAGCAGCATCACCGGGCTCTGCTGTGCGATGCAGCGGGCGATCATCACCCGCTGGCGTTCTCCGCCCGACAGCTCCTGGAGGTTGCGCTCGGCGAAGTCCGCCATGTCCACCAGGTCGAGTGCGTCCAGAGTGATACGGCGGTCTTCGGCGGTGAAGCGCTGGTGGTCGCCCCGATGAACATGGCGACCCAACAGCACGAACTCTCCGACCGTGATCCCGATACCGTCGGCAGCGGCGTCTTGGGTCACGACCCCGACCGCCCGTGCGATCGAGCGTCGCGACAACGACTCGATCGGGGTGTCGCTGATGAGCACCGCGCCTCCGTTCGGGCGAAGCATCCCGTACAGGCAGCGCAGGAGCGACGACTTGCCGCTGCCGTTGGGCCCGATCAGGCCAACCACTTGTCCGGGGCGCGTGCGAAGCCGCGCCCCGGACAGGACATCGTTTGCGCCGAGCCGCAAATCGATGTCAGTGGCCGCAATCATGGGATCGTCACCCGGTTATCTGTTCGATGAGCATTGCGAGTCCCCTCACCACGAGTGGTGTCGGAGGCTCCGAGAAGTTGAACAGGAGCGGGTAGACAGCACCATCAACCACAGCGGTGATGCTCCCGGCGCCCGGCAACTCCGTGACCAGCGCGATTATCTCCTCCGGAGTGATACTCGTGCCACCAGTGTCCTCATAGAGAAGCACCAAAACCTCGGGGTTACGACCGATGACCTCCTCGATCGAGACCTCGGGCACACGCTCGCTCAGTTCCGCGAACACGTTCGTCATACCCAGGGCCTCCATCTGCGGATGCACCATGCCAAGCGAAGAATACGCATAGATGGCACTGCCGTCAGAAGTGACATACAGCGCAGCAGCCGTCTTGCCCGCAGCCACCGGCGAATCGGACGCCGAAGCCACCGCAGCCTCCAACGCATCCGCGCTGGCGTTAGCCACCCCAGTAGTCCCGAACAGCTTCCCGTAAAAACGGACCTCGTCCACAATGCTCTGGAACGACGGCTCCGGCGGGTTGTCACAGAACGGGGGCATCACATACAGCTGGATACCAACATCGGCCAGCGCGTCATGAGTGATCGTCGCCGTGTCGTAACCGATCACCAGATCCGGGTCGTGAGCAATGATCTCCTCAAGCGAAACCTCCACACCACCCGTCGCGGTGGCCTCAGCCAACAACGCCGGGATGGTATTGAGGACAGCCATCTCGTCAGCCGTGTAGTACTCCGCAGGGAACTCCTCGATACGAGCAACCACACGGTCGATCGCACCGGCAGCGAACAGCAGCGAAGGCGCAGCCGCCTCCATCAACAACACCCGCTCAGGCGCGGAATCAAGAGTGAACTCCAGATCACAATTGGTAAACGTCAAAGGAAACCCG
>VXMM01000045.1:2429-37849 GCA_009841105.1 Acidimicrobiia bacterium
CGCGGAATCAAGAGTGAACTCCAGATCACAATTGGTAAACGTCAAAGGAAACCCGTCGGCCTCGGCAGCGACAGGTGCAGCGGTGGTGTCTGCGGCAGGCACGGTGGTGGTGTCTGCGGCAGGTGCGGCGGCAGTGTCCGCGACGGGCTCGGTGGAGGAGTCGTCGGTACCTCCGCACGACGCGGCCAGAAGAGCCACGACGACAAGCAGGACGACTACTCGCAATCTTGAAGCTAACAGTTTCATCGGGTTCCTCTCTCGAGCGCGGTCGCGCTCAGTCGTTGTGTTGGAGCTTTCGGACGAGTGCCACGAGGACCGGCGCACCGAGTACCCCGGTGACGACGCCGATCGGTAGCTCGCGGGGCTGCAAGGCCGTGCGGGCGACGACATCAGCCCAGAGGAGGATGATGGAGCCGAGAGCAGCGGACGCCGGGACCAGATGGCGGTGGATCGGACCGACGACTCGGCGAGCGATGTGGGGGGCTGCGAGACCGATGAATCCGATACCGCCCGATAGCGACACGGCGAAGCCGACGCACAGCGCCACCACGACCACGAGCACTGTTCGGGTCCGCCCCGGATCGATGCCGCTCGCCATCGCGGTGTCGTCGCCGAGCGCGAGGAGGTCGAGCCGGCGACGCCACCAGAAGATAATGACCATACCGGCCCCCATGCCGAGATAGCCGATGGGCAGCGTTCGCCAGTCCGCGTTCGCGAGCGACCCGAGGAGCCAGAACATGACCGCTCGGGCCCCTTCGGAGGTCTCGGCGAAGAGGATCAGCATGCTGGTGGTGGCGCTCAGCAGGTAGCCGACGGCCACACCCGCCACGATCATGCGCGAGGGCGTGATCCGACCGGTGGACCGGGCCAGTGCCAGCACGAAGGCGAGGGCGCCGAGGGCGCCCAGGAATGCCATCAGAGACACCGACTGCGGCCCCAGACCGGCTCCAACTCCGAAGAGGATCGCCGCGGCCGCGCCGGTAGAAGCCCCCGAACTCACGCCGATGATGTACGGCTCGGCCAGCGGGTTGCGAACCAGGGCTTGGAGAGTTGTTCCGGCCACGCCCAAGGCCGAGCCCACGATCGCGCCGAGCAGCACCCGCGGCAGGCGAACCTCCCAGATGATCGCGTCGTCGGTTCTCGCCCAACTCGCGACCTCGGGCACTCCGATCGTGTGGTGACCGATGACCCGCAGGACTGTTGGAGGTGTCACCCCGACGGGGCCGAGGCCGATCGCGATGATCACCGAGGCGACCAGTGCTATGGCAAGGCCGACGAGGACAGGCCGGCGGCTCGTCTGCCAACCGAAGCGTTGTGCCCTCCGGGCACGGTCCCTGGTCGCGGCCTCAGGTCGGCCACTCACGGATCTCGGCACCCCTGACTCCACCGCCATCGACTCCGTCGTCGGCTGGATCATAATGCTTGGTCCATACGGTTTATCGCGTCTCCACCCGCTGGGCTCTTGCGGACAACAGTGAACTGACCATCCCCCCAGCCGACTTGCGGGAAGCGCGGCACGATCACCTGATGACAACGATACCATAATTGAGAATGATTCTCATTTTCAGTACGAAGAACGGAGAAGGCTCCGACGAAGCATGCTTGCTATCGCTCTCGCATCGATTCCATACGACGGATCCTCACAGCGGTAATCGTCAGAGCGATCCTCGGGTCGGTGATCTGGCAGCCGATCAGCCCGGGCGGGAGTTGATCTGCGTGCCGGCAGAGCACCCCAGCGATGCTGCCCCTGCCGGCGAACTCGTAGCGAGGTCAGCCCCCGTCAACCATCCTCCTCATCGCCGCGGCCTTGGAGGCTCCCCAGGCCAGGTGGGCCCTCCAGGCGGCTTCCCCCAGGTCGCTCGATGACGCCGGCGCCAGGTCGAACAGGTCTCCGGGCAATGCATTCGCTACCAGCTCGTCCCGGGGCACAGGCTCGTACCCGGCCCGCTCAAGCACCGCGGTCGGGAACCTGAGGGCCTCCTGGAACAACTCGAGGGGTCCCCGATCCTGGCTCGCATAGGGTCGTCCGAGGAGGTCTGGGAGGGCCGTCTCCAGCCATCGCCGGCCTTCCTCGATGGCGTCGTCCAATCCCGGCGGGGCCTCCAGGCCTCGGCGGGCAACCCTGCCGCGGACGTATGGCGCGTAGGCCGCCATCAGCGAGGAGGCCAACCCGGCAGCGGTGGGGGTCATCGGCCGATCACCCTGTAAACACCTGCACCACCATCAGCCCGAGCGGACCGTCGTATACCGAGATCCCCACGCGGGTGAAACGTGGCTCCAGCATGGTGGCGCGATGACTCGGCGATGCGGCCAAGCCCCCGTGGACTCCGTCCACGGTCGGGTTCAGGGCCAGGTTCTCGCCCGCGATCCAGAACGGTATCCCCTGCGCGGCAAGGCGATCCGCCACCGTTCCGGTACCCGGCGAGACGTGGGAGAAATAGCCTTCGGCGTACATCTCGACTCCGTGTCCGGCGGCGATCTCGGCCAGGGCCGCCGACCAGGCGAGCGGCTCCTTGCCCTCCTCGATCCGCAACAGGTTGAGCCTGTCCAGCAACTCGATGGCCAGATCGGGCCGATCCTCCACCGGTTCGCCAACCGGGGGGATCTCCACCCGCTCGTCGCCCTCGATTACTACCAGCCTGTCGAGCAACTGGATTACCGGAACGGCAAGGTCCTCCACCACTTCCTCGACCGGGGATGTATCAACCCCGCCGCCACCAACATCAACGACATCGCCAACGCCGTCAAGAAGCGCCGGACTTCCATCCGACAGCCTCCGGAGATTCAAGTAGGACTCCAGGATGCGGTCGCCCAGAAGCCGGCTGATGCCCGGGGTGAAGCGCGGCCCCTCCGATGTGACCAGGGCGACGGTCCTCGACTGATCGAGCGCCTGCACAACCGGTGGCGGGAGGTAGGGCGCGCTCGCAACGGCCAGGATCAGCAGACCGGCCACCACCACGAACGCTGCCATCGAGACGAGCGCTCCTCCGATCTGATCAAGCAACCGCGCCGGTCCCGATAGGGCGAGGAGCTGGCTGATCAGCAGCCGGGCCCCCACGAACACCACCAGGAATACCACCGCTGATGCGATGAACCGCGACGTCAGTGGGCTGGCGCCCGTCCACGACTCGGCCACGCCCTGCCCGATGGGACCGGCCCGGTACGCCACCACGATTGCGACCACGAGAACCACCAGGCTGGCGACCGCACGCAGCACTCCCCGCCGGTACCCGCGCAGGACAGCCAAGCCCAGGCCTGCCAGCACCAGGATGTCAAGCATGGGGTCAGTTATCCGTCAAGGAGGCGGTTTCGCCCGATCCTGTCCGGTCCGGGTCGGCGGTGTCGCCGACGGCGGCGTCCGGTGCTGCCTCATCCTCCTTACGCGCCCGGCCCGTCTCCGTCCCACCACGACGGAAACGCTCGCGCAGGGGCTCCACCTCGTACTCCACCACCACGGCCGAGGCAGCTTGCTCCCAGGACTCTCCGAGCACCCGGGTGCGCCAGAGGTGGCCGATAATGATCTTGAAGACCGCGGTCGTAGGTACGGCGATGAGCACGCCCAGCAGACCCCCGATGGACCCGCCGGCCAGCAAGGCCAGGATGATGGTGACCGGGCTCAGGTGAACGGCCACCCGCAGCACCATGGGGCTCACCAGATGATTGTCGAACTGCTGGATGATGAGGAAGGCGATGACGACCCAGACGGCCCGGATCGGATCTCCCACAATCAGCGCGGTCGCCACACCGAGCGCTCCTCCCACCCAGGGACCGATGAAGGGCACGATGTTGAGCAACCCGGCCAGAAGGCCAACTATCAACCAGAACGGCAGGTCGAGGATCCAGAGCACCGTGCTGGAGAGGACACCGACGATGGCCGCCACCACCAGCTGACCCCGGACGAAGCCGCCCAGGGCCTTGCCCACCTGCCGAGCCAGATGGATCACCTCAGCCCGGTCGGTCGCTGGAATCAGGCGCTTCGCCGCCCGCCGGAGATTGTGGGCGTCCACGACGATGTAGAAGGCGAGCACGGGAGCGAGCAGGACGACCACCACCCCTTCCACCAGCCCCCTGGCGAGCTCCCCCGCCCGGGACAGTCCCTCCAGGAGCACCTCGCGGTTGGAAGGATCCGAGAACCAGCCCACCAGCTCGTCCGATATCGAGTCGACGCCCGCCAACTCGATGGGCAGGTTGAGAGACGCGGCCAGATCGGCCACCACGTTGAAAGTGCTGTCGATCACCTCGGGAACCTGATCCACCAACTCGACGGTCTGCCGGCTGATGATCGGAACTATCAGGATGCCGATCAGCACCAGTATGCCGCCGAGAAGCAGGTAGACGAGGCATCCCCCGCCCACCCGCGGGATCCTGTAATGCTCCAGGAAGTCGATGAGCGGTTTGACCAGGTAGACGAGGAGCACCGCGAGGATCAGCGGCGCCCATATGATCCGCACCTGGTAGACGGCCCAGGCTACGACGGCGATCACCACGAAGATACCTACGATGCTCCAGGCGGCGACGCCCACGCCTCGCAGCCAGTCGTGCCTGGTCAGCCGTTCCTGATCCTGCTGATTCACTGCCTGATCCTTCACCGTCGGTCAGGTTACCGGCCTACCGGCCGGTGTCCGGGGTTCGTCATTCCTGGTTCACCACCACATCCGAGTCCGGGTCGACCTCGATCAGGTAACGGCCTGCTCCGTCACCGCGGAACCGCACTCCATCGGCGGTAGCCTCCCACCCCGACCCGACCGCTGCCGGCCCAGAGAGTTCCACGGACACCCCCGCAGGAAGCTCGATCACCAGGTCGCCGGTCAGCCACGCCGGTACTTCACCCCGAGCCGGGCCGAGCCGGATCGCGCCGTCCGCCTCCACCCGAAGGGACCTGAGCGACAGCTCCCTGAGATCCGCCTCGACCTCCACGGCCGAGACCGCCACTGCCCAGTCGCGGGCCGGGTTGAGGGCAAGGTTCCAGCCGCTGGATCCGAACCATCCTGCCTTCGGCCCTTCCCGGAGCCGTACCTCAAGGTCATCCCCGGTGAGAAGCTCCTCACCCTGGGGAGGCGCCACGGCGCCGGAGGATGCCAGGCTGGACACCTCGTATAGGAGCTTGGCGCCGGCGCCTACGATCACCGAGCCGTCAAGCCGAACATCGATCGCGGTCGTGGCGACCCGATCGGTAACCGCCGGACCCTCCAGCCGGTCGGCTGAGGACGGCAGCAGCTCCCAACCCACCAGGTGCAGCATCAACACGACGACCAGCCATCCCGTCAACGAGTAGGGCAATGCCGGACCGAGGCCGGAGCCGGGAAAACGCTGCCGCACTCCCGACACCTGCCGGTGGATGAGGAACACAGCCGCAGTAACGATCCAACCAGGCCAGAACGAGACCACGTCCAGCACCACCGAGCGCCTCAGCAAGCCGCCTGCCACCACCACCGCCCCGAGAAGAAAGACGGCGCCCGCTAGAACAAGCCATGCGACCCGGGCCCGTCGCCGCCGGGCTCGAGCCTGAGGACCACGCATCGACGGGTTGAAGCCCGGCGCCCCCCCGCCGCCGATCACTCTTGGTAGCCGGCGCCCAGCACTACGGTGATCGGGGCCCGGGGCGCGTCACCCGGGAACAGCACCAACTCGGCATCGGGTACCTGTTCGGACAAGATCGCCGCCTCCCGATCGTATCCCTCCACGTACCAGATAACGGATGCGTCGAGATTCTCCGAATGGTTGTCCGGGGGAACGGTTCGGTAACCCAGATCGGCCAGTTGATCGGTGAGCCGGCCTGCCAATCCGGCTACCGAGGTGGCGTTGAGAACCAGCACTCCTATCTGCGAGGGTTGCCGAGCGGGCGGGCGGGGAGGTTCGGTGGTCGTGGTGGTCGGAGCGGCAGTGGTTGTGGTGGGAGGAACGGTGGTCGCCGGAGCGGCAGTGGTGGTAGGGGCTCCGGTCGTAGCCACGGGCTCGACGGCGGCGGCGCCACCCTCCACGTGATCGCCGTCCGGGGAGCCTCCGATCAGGGTTCTAGCCACCAAGACGGCGCTGATCAGGACCACTAGGACACCCAGGGCGATCACGCCGGCGCGGCGCAGGTCGCGCTGGAAGCGACGCCTATCGTCGGAAGCGTGGCGGCCTGGCATCGATCCGTCCAGCCTGTCCCGATCCGGCGTGGATGTCCATCCAAGGGGTTTGCCGGCCGGTCACACTGTGCCCACCCGGTAACCGGCCGCGTCCATGGTGCGCTCCCGGATGCGGCGGAGCCGGCGCACCGTCAAGGGGTCGTACACGAGCGCAGCCGGATCGTCCATCAGATCCCTCAGCAACCGGTAATAGCGGCCCGGACCGAACCCGAACGCAACCCGTATGTCGCGATCCTTGGGACCGGGCAGCTGCCACCAGCAACGCTCGAAATCGAGGATGTTCCTGTCCAGGGACGTGAGCATTTCGCGCCCAGCGTATCGGCCAAGCGGTACATAACGGTGGATTTGATCCAGCCGCCATCAAAGAGCGGAGCCGGGTACCGGAATCGAACCGGTGACATCTTCTTTACAAGAGAAGTGCTCTACCGACTGAGCTAACCCGGCCGAGATCTGATTGGAATCCTAGGCGGGTGCTGAAAAATATCCAGTCAGCCCGGCTGCCCGAACAGCGAAACCCAGCCGCGACATGGCGCCAACCCGCTCCCGGTCTCTTTCAGCACCCTCCTACCCGACTTCACCCAGGTAGGCCTGCTGCATTTCCGGATTGGCCAGGAGGTCCCGCCCGGTGCCGGACAGCACGATCCGGCCGGTCTGGAGCACGTAACCGTAGTCCGCTATGGAGAGGGCCATGTTGGCGTTCTGTTCCACCACGAACACGGTGGTGCCGGCCTCGTTTATCTGCCGGATGATGTCGAAGTTCTGGGCCACCAGCACCGGGGCGAGGCCCATCGACGGCTCGTCCATCAGCAGGACCCTGGGGCGAGCCATCAACGCCCGGCCCACGGCCACCATCTGCTGCTCACCGCCTGAAAGAGTGCCGGCCCTCTGACCCAGGCGCTCCTTCAGCCTCGGGAACATGTCGAGTATCCGCTCGTAGTCGGTCGAAGTGTCGTCCGCGCGAAGGTACGCGCCGATCTCGAGGTTCTCCTTGACCGTCATGCGCTTGAAGAGCCGGCGGTTCTCGGGGACCATCGACACTCCCCGCGCCACGATCTGGGCGGTGCTCCATCCGTTGACCACCTCCCCTTCGACCAGCACCTCTCCCGCCGTCGGCGCCACCATGCCGAGGACGGTCTTGAGCGTTGTCGTCTTGCCGGAGGCGTTGCCTCCCAACAGGCAGACGATCTGTCCCTCATGAATCGACAGACTGACGTCCTTCAGGATGTGGACCGGCCCGTAGTGGGTATGGACGCTGCGGAACTCGAGCACCGGCCGGCCGGGCGCCATCAGCCGACCTCCGCCGGGCGACCCAGGTAAGCCTCGATCACCGCCTCGTCGGAGGACACCTCGTCATACGAGCCCTCGGCGATCTTCACGCCGTGGTCGAGCACGATCACCCGGTCGCTCACATCCCGCACCACCCGCATGTCATGCTCGATCACGACCACGGTAAGGCCCATCTCGTCACGGAGCTTGCGGATCAACCCTGTCAGCTCGGCGGTCTCGCGCGGGTTCATCCCGGCCACCGGCTCGTCGAGCAGCAGGAGCTTGGGTCGGGTCGCCATCGCGCGCGCTATCTCCAGACGCCTCCGGTTGGCGTAGGACAGTGACAGGGCGGGCTGGTCGAACCGGTACCCCACCAACCGGGACCCGAAGAACGCGAGGGTCTCCTTGGCGCGGGCCTCGATCTCCGCCTCCTCCTTCCGCAGGAAGGGGGTGCGCAACACCGCACGGAAGGCGCCCGCCCGGGTCCGGCAATGCTGGGCCACCATGACGTTCTCCAGCACCGTCATGTTGAGGAACAGCCGGACGTTCTGGAAGGTCCGGGCGATCCCCGCCTCAGTGATCTCGCTCGACTCGAGACCGACGATGCTCCGCCCCTCAAACATGATGTCTCCCCCATCGGGTAGGTAAAGACCAGTCACGACGTTGAAGAACGAGGTCTTGCCGGCCCCGTTCGGACCGATCACCGACACGATCTCCCCCTCATCAACCCGCAGATCCACCCCGGCCAGGGCGTGCACCCCGCCGAACGACTTGTGCAAGCCCCAGATCTCCAGCATCGCCTCAGCCCCCCGCCGGCCGGGCATCGACCTCAGCGCCCCCGCTCGGGCGGTCCAGCCAAGCGTCCTGGGACAACTCGTCGCCGCGGAGCTCCCGGGACCGCCGGACACTGGGAAGGAGACCCTCGGGTTTGCGCAGCATCATGAAGACCAGTAGGGCGCCGTAGATGAGGAGCTTGAACTCGGCGAACTCTGCCAGCAATCCGGGCTGCGTGGGGCCTCCCAGGACCCCTATCAGCAGAACGGCTCCCACCGCCACCCCGGGAATGTTGCCCATGCCTCCGACGATTACCACTACCAGGACGATGATCGAGACCAGCAACTCGAACGAACTCGGGAATATCGACCCCACCTTGGCGGCGAACAGCGCGCCGCCCAGCCCGGCCAGGATGGCGCCGACGATGAAGGCGTTCAGCTTGGCCCGCACCACGTTGATGCCCATCGCCGCGGCAACGGTCTCATCCTCCCGGATCGCAGTCCAGGCCCGGCCGAGACGCGACTCCTGGAGGGCCCACGAGACCCATGCCGCCACCAGTACCAGCCCGAACGCGAAGTAGAGCACCCCCACCGGCTGGCTACCCCGTATCTCCGCCACGCCCACGGGGATACCGGGCACGTTGCGGACTCCCTGGGCGCCGCCGAAGGTCGGCGCCAGCCAGTCGGACAGGAACAGGATCCGGACGATCTCCCCGAAGCCGAGCGTGACGATGGCCAGATAATCGCCTCGCATGCGGATGACCGGCGTGCCGACCAGGACCCCGGCTATCACCGACATGAGGATGGCGACCGGCAGGGCCGCCCACCAGGACCACTCCACGTCGAAGCGGGGCGAGATGGGCGAGGTGAGCACGCCGACCGTGTAGGCGCCCACCGCGAAGAAGGCCACGTAGCCCAAGTCCAGCATCCCGGCCAGACCCACCACGATGTTCAGACCGAGGCCCATCAGCAGGAACAAGCCCACGTTGGCCAGCAGTTCCGACAAGAGGCTGCCGAGCAATTGGGGGAGGACGATGAGGAAAGCCAGCACAGCCAGGGCCGACCAGATCGAATTGCGGGTACGCCGCACCGCGTCGGCCGCGAAGAGGTACCCCCTGATCCTTCCTATCCCTCCGCGGGCCCGCTCGGCCAGGACGGCAACCAGCACCGCCACCGCCAGCGCCGCCCACCACTCGAGCGCGCGGCGGGTGAAGATGATGTTCCCGACCGCACCCAACCGGAGCTGCCGGAGTACCTGAGAAAATACCTGCTCGAGAAGAGCCACCACCAGAGCCCATTCGAGCGCCAGGATCAACCGGCGCCGGACCGGAGCGGACACGAGGTGCAACATACCCCCCGCCATCCCCAGCAGGGCTGGCACCGCCACTAACAGCACCAAGCCTCCGGGAACGCCCCATCCGTGGGTGAGAAGGTCGACCAGGCGGGCCGATAGGCGGACGAACACGTCGCGCACGTCGACGGCATCGATGATGACGGTGAACGCCCCAATCAGGATTCCGCCCGCGAGTCCGGCGCCCAGCCCGGCCATCGCGTTGTGGAGGCCCTTCGACGGCGCCTCCATCCCCTCGAGCACGGGCTCGTTGGTGGCCTGGTACCCGGCCAGAGGAAGGAACCAGAGCAGCAGGACGTGACCGAGGCTGAGGAACGGGTATACGAGCAGGCGATCCTCGAATGCCTCGAACAACCCGACCGCGCAGGTGAACACCATGACGGCCCCGGCGATCGAGCCCCACCGCAACGTCCGCCGAAGGTCGACTCCGGTCACGCCCGATCCTCGGCCGAGAGACGCTCACCGAACAGCCCCGTCGGTTTGAAAATCAAGACCAGGACCAGAGCGGTGAAAGCCACCACGTCCTTGAGTTGCGACACGCCCGGGATGCCGAAACCGGCCAGCACCAGCTGCGGGCCTACCCCTTCGAACAGGCCCAGCAGGACGCCGCCCGCCATCGCCCCCGGGAGGTTGCCGATCCCGCCGAGAACCGCGGCGGTGAACGCCTTGATGCCCGGGAGGAATCCGGTGATGAACGACACGCCACGGAACAGGAGCGCCCACAACGTGCCCGCCACCCCCGCCATCGCTCCCCCAACGGCGAATGTGGCGACGATGGTGCGGTTCACGTCGATTCCCATCAGGGCCGCTATCTCCTTGTCCTCGGCCACCGCCCGGATAGAGCGTCCGGTCCGGGTCTTCTCCACGAACAGGTACAGGCCGACCATCGTGGCGACCGCCACCACGATGACCAGCAGCTTGGACCCCTCGATCTCGAGGCCGAGCAGGCTGATCCGGGACCGGAGGGATTCAGGGGGCGGTGGATAGTTCTTGACGGCCACCCCGAACAGGCCTGCGAACGTGTACTGGAGGAAGAAGGAGATGCCGATGGACGTGATCAGGGGAATCAGGCGGGGCGAGGCGCGCAGTGGTCGATATGCGATCCGCTCCACTATCACAGCCACCAGGGTCGAGGTCAGGATGGACGACAGCAGCACCAGCAGGATTGCCAGGACGAAGTTGGTCTCCCAGAGCCCCACTTCCCACAGGTAGTTGGCGACGAAGAACCCGACCATGCCCCCCGACATGAACACCTCGCCGTGGGCGAAGTTGATGAATCCCAGCACGCCGTAGACCATCGAGTATCCGAGGGCGATCAGACCGTACATGGCGCCCTGGGCGATGCCAGCCACCACCAGGTCGCGCCACGCCTCGCCGGTCGGGCCCTGTCCGCTCAGGCCCTGGACCACGGTCCCCGCCACTCCCCAGATGAGCAGGACGATGGCCCCGATCCGGACAACCCAGAGAAAGCTGTCCACCCATCCCGGCCTTCGCCGTCGCGAGGAGGGTGTTGTGGACGCCGCCGAGGTCACGGGTTCCGACTCTAGCTGTTCGCCCACCCATCCCAGCGTAAAGATGCTCTCTCAGTTCACGGCGCGTATTCGAAGACGACGTTGTTCTTGCCCGCCTCGACGTCCCGCGAGTCGGTGTGCTCGACCACCGCAATCCGCTGCGCCCCGCAGTCACCGTATTCGTCGCACGTGATCGAACCGGTGATGCCGTCGAAGCTGGTCCTGTGGAGTTCCTCGCGCAAGGCCTGACGATCGATGTACAGCGTCCCGTCGA
The DNA here is from genome assembly GCA_009841105.1 of Acidimicrobiia bacterium. Taxonomy (GTDB): domain Bacteria; phylum Actinomycetota; class Acidimicrobiia; order Spongiisociales; family Spongiisociaceae; genus Spongiisocius; species Spongiisocius variivorans. Next base: position 13,736 of record VXMM01000045.1, read on the forward strand.
CCTCGATCAGCACCCGATCGATAGCCCGAAGCAACATGATGGTGGCGTCGTACGCATGCGCCCAGAAACCCGTCGAGGGCGCCTCGCCGTACGCCGCTTCGTACGCCGCCAGGAAGTCGCTTGCCGATGCGCCCGTGATGCTGTTCCGATTGGATCCGTAACGCAGATCAGGACCGGAGAGGAACACACCCTCCGAATCAGGCAATTCCATGAAGTTGTCCACCAGCAGTGGCGCGGCGCCCACCAGGGTGACCCTCTCGAGGCCGGACACACCACCGATCTGCTGAGCGATGAAACCGGCCTCCGGCATGAAGATGGGCAAGAACACCACCTGCGGCGATCCCGGTTCCACTCCGGTCAGCACCCCGATCATGTCCGTGTCGCCCTTGTTCACGGCCGCTACCGCAGTCAACACACCCCCCAACTCCTCGAACGCATCCGCGAACGACTGCGCCAGACCCTGGGTGAACGCATCGCCATCGTGGATCGTCGCCGCCCGGTCGAAGCCGAGATAATCACTGACGAAGGCGGCCACCGCCCTCCCCTGCACCAGGCCGTTGTAGCAAGTGCGGTAGTAGCCCGGCAGGTAAGCGCTCCCCACGTTTCCCGCCATATCCGAGGTGAGCCACGGGGACGCATTCGACGGCGAGATCATCACCATCCCGGCGGCCGAGATCAACGGCATCGCCGCCGCCGCCGAGGAGGAACATGTGGTCCCGATCACCCCCACCACAGTCGAGTCGGCGACCACCGTCTGCGCCGCCGCCTGACCCCCGTCGGACGAGCAGAAGTCATCGAGCGGCGTACCCAACGACACCGTACGACCCGCAATAGGCCCGTAGTCGGCGATCGCCAGCTCCACACCACGCTGATTAGGGATGCCCGCGAAGGCCGTCACACCGGTGATCGTGTTGAGTGAGCGGATCTGAATCTCCTGGCCGGGGGCTACCTCGACCGCCCCCAGCGGGCCCGGTACGAACTCGGAGACTTCCGACGCGGCCCGGTCAGCCTCGACAGAGTCCACCGCCGAAGTAGCGGACGGCGGATCGCCCGATCCGGGTTGCGGCTGGTCCTCGCCGCAACCGACGGCGACCAGGAACAGGCACAACGAGACGAGACCAATCCTATGCATACCAATCAACCGACTACTAGCAACTATCAACTAGTAACTGGCACTAAACCTAGGGCGCGTACTCGAACACGACGTTGTTCTTGCCGGCCTCTATGTTGCGCGCGTCGGTGTTGTAAAGCACGGTCAGGCGCTGGGTGCCGCAGTCGCCGAACTGGTCGCAATCGATCGGGCCGATTATCCCGTCCATGTTCGTGCGGGTCAGTTCGTCACGCACCTGCGCGCGGTCGATGTGGAGCGTCCCGTCTATTGCCACCGCCACCCGGTCGATCGCCCTGAGCAGCATGGTCGTGGCGTCGTACGCATGCGCCAGGTACCCGCCGGACGGCGGCTCCCCGTAGGCGGCTTCGTAAGCATCCAGAAGTTCGGCCGCTGAACGACCCGTGATGCTGTTTCGGTTATCCCCGAACCGTAGATCCGGTCCGGAGATGTAAACACCTTCGGACTCGGGCAGTTCCATGAAGTTGTCCACCAGCAACGCCGCCGACACGATCAGGGTCACCTCCTCGAGACCGGCCACGCCGTCTACCTGCTGGACGATGAACGCTCCCTCCGGCATGAAGACGGGGAAAAACAGGGTCTGGGGGCGGCCCGCCGCTACCTCCGTGAGCACCGCGATCATGTCGGTGTCGCCCTTGTTCACCGCTGTGAAGGCTGTCACCACACCACCCAGTTCTTCGAAGGCGTCTCTGAAGGCCTCCGCTAGGCCCTGCGTGTAAGGGTCACCGTCATGGATGGCGGCCGCCGTGTCGAGCCCGAGATGGTCGCGCACGAAGAGAGCCACAGCCTTGCCTTGGAAGAGGTCGTTGTGCGCGGTCCGGTAATAGCCGGGATGGTGGGAAGGACTGGGATTCCCGGCCAGGTCCGACGTCAGTGCCGGCGAGGTGTTGGAAGGGGCGATCATCACCATCCCGGCATCGGATATCAGCGGTGACGCCGCCACCGCGGCGGACGAGCAGGTGGTCCCGATCACCCCGACCACGCTCGGGTCGGCCACCGTCGCCTGCGCGCCCGACTGACCGCCATCCGGCGAACACAGATCGTCCAGCGGCGTGCCCATCGACACCTCCCGGCCGGCGACCGGGCCGTAGTCCTCGATCGCCATCTCGACCCCGCGCTGGTTCGGGATGCCGAGGAAGGCGTTATCGCCCGAGATCGTGTTCAGTGACCGGATCTGGATCTGCTCGCCCGGCGGTACCACCACGGCGCCCAGCGGACCTGCCTCGAACTCGAGCCCGGTCAGGTCGGAGTCTGCAGCCGGAACGGACTCACCGCATGCCGCCACCAGCAAGACTGCGACCGCGAGCAGCCGTCTCGCCCGCAAGATCCCCTTCATCCAATTACCGGCGACCGCGGTCGGCGGTGATCACCCTCAAGGCGCGAAGCTGAACACCACGTTGCTCTTGCCGGCCTCGATGTCGGTGGAGTCGGTGTGGTGGACCAGCGTCACCAACCCCGGACTGCAATCACCGAACTCGTCGCATCCGACGGAACCGATGAGCCCGTCGAACTCGAGGGAGTTCAGGTCATCCCGGAGGGCTTGGCGGTCGATGTACATGGTGTCACCGTCCACGACCGCCACGTTCGCGATTGCTTGCAGCAACATGGCCGTGGCGTCGTAGGAGTGCGCCCAGAAAGCAGCCGAAGGATCCTCCCCGTACCTCTGGTTGTAGGCCGCCAGAACGTCGCTGGCCGACTGGCCGGTGAGCGAGTTCGTGTTGTCTCCGTACCGAACGTCCGGGCCCGACAGGTAGACCCCCTCCGACTCCGGCAGCTCCATGAAGTTGTCGACCAGGAGGGCGTCGGCCGAGAGCAGGACCACGTCCTCCAACCCGGCGATGCCGCCGATCTGCTGGACCACGAACCCTCCCTCTGGCATGAAGATCGGGAAGAAGATCGCCTGTGGGTTGCCGGCCGCCACCTCGGTCAGCACCGCCGACATATCCGTGTCGCCCTTGTTGACGGCGGTGAAAACGGGCACCGTGCCCCCGAGTTCCTCGAAGGCGTCCTTGAAGGCCGTAGCGAGCCCGTTCGTGTAGGGGTCGCCGTCATGGATGGCCGCCGCCACGTCCAGACCCAACTCATTGCGAACGAACAGGGCCACTGCCCTGCCCTGGATGAGGTCGTTATGCGCCGTCCGGTAGTAACCCACGTGGTAGTCGGTGCCCGCGGTCCCTGCCATGTCCGATGTGAGAGCCGGCGATGTGTTGGACGGGGAAATCATCACCATCCCGGCGTCGGAGATCAGCGGGGAAGCCGCCACCGCCTCGCCGGAACAGGCCGTACCGATCACCCCGACCACCTGCGGGTCGGCCACGATGGCTTGTCCGGCTGCCTGGCCACCGTCGGGCGAACACAGGCCGTCCATCGCGGTACCGATGCTGACGCTCCAACCCTCGATGGGTCCGTAGTCGGCCACCGCCATCTCGACCCCCCGAAGGTTGGGAACACCGAGGAACGCCACGTCACCCGTAATCGGGCCGATCGACCGTATCTGTATTTCCTCGCCCTCTGCGACTTCCACGGCGCCCAACTCGCCCGCTTCGAAGGACTCGCCGCACGACGCCGCCAGCATCATTACTGCTATGAGGAGCGCCGAGGCACCTGCTCTCCGCATCGTTGCCCTCTCTCTGTTCTTGATCATCATGGTTTGAACCCGGCCGGTGCGACCGGCCGTCCCTTTCCCCCGCCTGACTTGGCGAGGCATCACCTACAGGCTACCACCGGAGGCCCGCAGACGGCTCGTCTCGAAGCAGGCCAAGGCGGAGGCCGTGGCGGCGTTCAGGCTGTCGACCCTGCCGTCGATGGGAATGAACGCCGAGATGTCCAGGCGGGCACTGACAAGACGAGCCAGACCTGACCTCTCGGAACCTACGAACAGCGCCACCGGCTCGGCAAGCAGTTCCAGACCGAAGAGCGGCCGCTCCCCGTGGGCGTCCAAACCCACAGACCACACACCGGCACGGCCCGCCCGGGTGGCACAGTCAGCGATCGAGGACACTGAAGCCACGGGGAGGTGCTCGAACGCACCGGCAGCCGCCTTGAAGGCAAGGGCCGAAAGCGGGGCGGCGCGGCGCCGCGGGACAACCATCCCCGTCATCCCGGCGGCCAGGGCTGAACGAGCGATAGCACCCACGTTACGAGGATCCTCGAGGTGGTCGAGCACCACGAGCGCAGGAGTCAGCAGGCCTTCCGGAGGCTCTAGGAGACCCTCCAAGGGTGCGAGAGGAATGGGACGGGCCCTCGCCACCACGCCCTGCGGAGACCCTGTCTGCGCCAGGGGGCGGACATCTTCCACCATCTCCACCGAGGCGCCCACCGCCCGAGCCTCCGCCACCAGATCATCGAGATCGCGGCGGGAACTCTCTACGGTGAGAACCCTGACACGGCCGGCTGCCAGGGCGGCCCGAACGGGATGGAGCCCCTCGACCCTACCGCCGATACCAGCGGGCGCCATCGGCCGAGTCTTCGATCACGATCCCCGCTCCGGCCATATCATCTCGGATGGCATCGGCCCGGGACCAGTCACGAGACCTGCGAGCGGCGGTGCGGGCGGCTACCAGCCGGCGAACCATCCCCTCAGCGCTCCCGGCCGCTACCTCATAACGGGCCGCCAATTCGGCTAGCGGTTCCGCCAGGCCCTCGAGCCCGGCACTCTCCAGGTCAATCCCGAGTACTCCCGTTATCTCCCTCACCGCCGCGATGAGCGGCCCGGCCTCACCGCCTCGATCCAATCGGGCGTTGCCCTGGCGGACTGTCTCGAATACCGCCCCCAAGGCCTCCGCCGTGTTGAAGTCGTCCTCCATGGAGGCAACGAAACGATCGAGGGCGGCCGCGTCCGGCGGTCCCGCCGACGGAGCTCTCCTGACGAAGGAGCGCAGTCGATCCAGGCTCCCCCGCGCATCGCGCATGGAGGCCTCGGAGTACTCGATAGGAGACCGGTAGGCAGCCCTGAGAAGGAAGAGGCGGATTACCGGACCACCGTAGGTCTCGATCGCCTCGGCCAGGTCGACGATGTGGCCCGTGGACTTGGACAGCTTCTCCCCGCCCAGGTTCACCATGCCGTTGTGGAGCCAGTACCGCGCGAACGGCCCGCCGGTGGCGCCCTCGGATTGGGCGATCTCGTTCTCATGGTGGGGGAAGATCAGGTCGGCGCCCCCGGCGTGGATGTCGAACGGCACGCCCAGGTACTTGGCGGACATGGCGGAGCATTCGATGTGCCAGCCAGGCCGTCCCTCTCCCCACGGTGACGGCCACGACGGTTCCCCCGGCTTGGCGCCCTTCCATAACGCGAAGTCAAGGGGGTCCTCCTTGTCGATCCCCGGTTCGACCCGGGCGCCGATCCGGAGTTCGTCCACGTTGCGGCCCGACAGCTTGCCGTAGCCCTCCAGGGCTCGCACCCTGAAGTAGACATCGCCCCCGCTCGCGTAGGCCAGGCCCTGCCTCACCAGCCCGGCGATGAGCTCGATCATTTCCGGGATGTGGTGGGTGGCAGCCGGGGTTACGTCCGGATCCAGCACCCCGAGCCGGCGATACGAGGTCAGGAACCGCTCCGTCATTTCCGCCGCCAGGTCTTCGGTGGTCACGCCCAGCTCGGCGGCCCGGTTGATGATCTTGTCGTCCACATCCGTGATGTTCTGGACGTAGAGGACGTCCCACCCTCTCCACGTCAAGTACCGGCGGATGACGTCAAAGGCGACCGCGCACCTTCCGTGCCCGATGTGGGGCGCCGACTGCACCGTCGGACCGCACACGTACATGCCCACGCGGCCCTCTTCCAGCGGCTCGAAGGTCTGGCGCACCCTGCCGAGGGTGTTGTAGACCGTTATCACCCGAGACTCCTACCCGACAGCGTTCCGAGTCCCGGCCGGGCCGGGAAACGCGGGAAAGAGTACCCGGTCAAGCCGAGCCACCGGAAGATGCCCTCTCGACCAGCAACACCGACGCCCACACCGCCACACCTTCCTCCCGCCCGGTGAAACCCATACCATCGGTGGTAGTGGCCTTGATGGACACGCGCTCGCGGTCGAGCCCCAACACCGTCGCCAGCTGGCTTCGCATCTCGGCGCGATGAGGACTTATCCGCACTGTCTCCGCCACGACGGTGACGTCGAGGTTCGATGCATCCAGGCCACCGGACTTGACGGACCGCACCACCGAACGCAACATTTCCATGCTGTCGGCATCCCGCCAGCGCGGATCGGAGGAGGGGAAGTGGGTACCGATATCGCCCTTTCCCGCCGCGCCCAGGAGGGCGTCGATCACGGCGTGGGCAACCACGTCACCATCCGACGTGGCGGCCAACCCGCGGTCGGAATCGACCACTACCCCGGCGAGCCTCAGAGGAGGGTTACCGCCGAAGCGATGGGCGTCGAAACCGTGTCCTGTACGGAAGGGGCCGTTGGTCATGGTTCTCCGAGACGCGACCGGTGACGGAGAAATGCCTCCGCCAGCATCAGATCCTCGGGATAGGTGACCTTCATGGCGGATCGTTCCCCGGCAACGGCCATTACACGACCCCCTAGCGCCTCCACCATGCTGGCATCGTCAGGAGGGGCGCCCTCGGCATGGTGAGCGTGAGCCCGGCGCAGTACATCGGCCCGGAACACCTGGGGGGTCTGGGCGCAGGCAACCCCTTGGCGGTCGATCGTATCCAGGATTCGATCCCCGTCAGCGTCCACCCGCTTCAGGGCATCGGCGACCGGGAGCACCGGAACCACGCCGTCCGCCCCGCTTTCTGCCAGCACGCGGTACATCCGCTTCATGAGGGCCGGTGAGGCCAGAGGTCTGGCCGCATCATGCACTGCGATAACGGTGGCCTCCGGGTCTAACTCCTCGATCCCCCGGGCCACCGACAGGTGGCGTTCCGAGCCCCCCTCCACACCTCCGGGGACATCTCCCACCACCACGACTCCGCGAGCTCCGCTCTCGAGGAGCGCGTCTCGGGCCCATTGCCAGAGGGGCCTGCCGGCGAGTCGAGTGGCGTGCTTGGGCGCACCGAAACGGACACCTCGCCCCGCCGCCACGACCACGCCCCAGATGTCCATCCGGTTCAGGAGACGGTCAGACACCGGTACTCGGAGGCCGCGCGGGATCGGCGTTGGGCGCCGGCGAGGCTCTCTCCGCTCACTCCTCGGGTGTCTCCGGTTGCGGAAGGGCCGCGTCGATCCGTTCGAGGGCCTGATCCGGTGTGATGCGAAGCGCAAACGCAAGCTCGCTCGAGAGCGTGGTGCGGGCCTTGGAGAGCATACGCTTCAGGGCAGGCGATATCCCTTTGGCCTGCTGGGCGTGGGTCAGATCACGAACCACTTCCGCTACCTGGAAGATGTCGCCGGAGGTCATCTTCTCGTTTAGGACCTTGTACCACCGGCTCCAGTTGGCGCCCGAGTCCTGGGGATCCTCCTTGAACTTCAACAGCACGTTTCCTGCCGCTGTCTTGGTGATCACCGGGCGGATGGTCTCATCGATGGTGTCCACCGGGATCAAGACCTTGAGCGAGGACTCCGTGGCGATCTCGAGCTCGAAGTACTGGCGAGGTTCTCCGGCCAGGTCGAGTTTGGCGCGCTTGATGATCTCCGCCGCGCCGTGGTGGGGATGGACCACTTTGTCCCCGACCCGGAACGAGGTCTGCTTCTTCTTGCCTCCCGAGGACTTGGCGGAACCGGCGCGCCGGCGCGCCCGTACTCGCTTGGCGGGCACCCTCCGGCTTCTCGGCTTGGCCGGGGCCTTCTTGGCGGGCGCCTTCTTCGGCTTGACCGTCCCCTTCGCCGCTCCCGAATCAGTACCGCTCGGGACGGTGTCGGTCGCCGACTTCTCCCCGGCCTTGGCCCCTTTGCGGGCCGAGGCCTTGTCCGATCCGGCCCCCTCCTTCGCGGGCGACGGGCCGGTCAGCTTTCCGCCTGCCGGAGAGGCTTCCTCCGTACTATCCGACATCTGGGCGGTCTCGGAGACGGTGTCGGGTCCGGTCTCGGGCATCTCGGCCAATCAACCGACCAGCCGATGCCCGGCCGGGTTAACCCTCGTGTCCGCGGGACCCACGCCGAGGATGAGGCACAACCGTTCGGTGTCATAGAGATCCTGTAAGGGCCGGTTCTTGAGAGCCTCCAACCCTTCGGAAGCCAGGTCACCGCGGTCCCAGAAGTAGTCGCGGCTGACCTTCGCGCCGAGTTCCTGCACTCCTTCCATGATGTCGGAGAGCTGCAACTCCACTATGTGCCGTGCATCACCCAGCCCGACCGCAAGGTTCTCCACCCTCATGCCGATCCTTCGCAACAACTCGACCCGCTGCAGCACCGTCAGTGCGGCCCCGAGGGTGACCTGACCCGACGCCTCCAGCCTGGCCAGATACTCCTCCGCCTCGGCCAACCGGCCCCTGAACCGCTCCAGCGTTTGAAGCTCCTGGTTGATGCGAACCATGAGTTCGGTGGCGCTCCGGAGCGGCTGCTTCCTATCCCCGTAGAAGACGAAGCCCTTCCGCCGCTCCTCGCTGACGGCGATGATGGGGCACCCTGTGGACCGTGCCAAGCGCTCGGCCGTGCGGAACCGGGCACCGGTCTCTTCGGTCCCAATGGCGGGATCCGGAAGCATGTGCACGTTGGCTCGCAGGATCTTCCGCACCTCGCTGTCCACGATGATCGCTCCGTCCATCTTGGCGAGCTCCGCCAGCATCGCGGGTGTGAAGTCGGCATCCCGGAGATGGATTCCGCCTGCGGCGATCTTCAGGACGTCGGGACCCGATCCGATCACCACAAGCGCACCGTTGCCCTGCTGGATGATCCGTTCGACCGCGGTCCGGATACCGGTGCCGGGCGCCACACGCGACAGAACGTCGAGGAATTCCTTGTCCTCGGTCTCCCACCTTCTAAGAGATCGGCGGTCATACATGGAGATCATCCACGCGCAGGTTACAGCGACGCGACACGTTGCGGTGCGTCCAAACAGCGAAGCTGGTGGTCACCGGCGATCTCCGGGACGGAAGATCCTCCAAAGGCCAAGCACAACCAGACCCGCCAGGACTGATCCGGCCAGTGCCGAACCGATCGTCCATGGCTCGACCTCGCGGATGGCAAACTGAGCCAGAATCCCGCGCGCGGCAACTATCATCGCACGGGAGTGTAGTTGCCAACCAGAAAGGTCCGTGTTGAACGACCGCGACCGGAACGGATCCCGGGGATCTCCATCTGAAGAGGGGGATCCGCTCGGCAATATCAGCTTCGAGGAGTTCCAGCTCAGGGAGCCGTCCAGTTGGGAGGAGGCTGAGGAAAGGCCGAGCATGGAGCCCGAGCGGTACCTGACCTGCCCCTCCTGCTTCTCCCATCAGTCCCCGACCAACCGTCACTGCCAGGAGTGCGGCGCCCGCCTGGGCGAGCGGAGAATCGCGGTGGCGCCCATGCCGATACGGTCGGTCACGGCCGGCAACAGGGCGGTCCGGGTGATCATTACCGGGCTGGCTTTCGTCGTGATCTTCGCGCTGATCCTTCGAGCGATGCGGGGTGGTGATGAACCCGATCCCGAGGCGGTCGACGGGACGACCACTGCCACAGAGGCCACCGAACCCACCATGGTTCTAGGCCCCCTTGAGGAAATCACCCCGATTTCCATCACATGTTCGAGCGAGTACAACGCCGGCTTGGCCTGCGAGAACCTGATCGACGGTGACGAGACCTACTGGAACGATGCGAGCCGGAGGGGCGAGGACGCCCGAATTACCGTGACCTTCGTGAACCCTGTGGCGTTGGAGCAGGTCCAGATCATCAACGTCGACAATCTTGAGAAGTTCCGGCGCAACTACCGGGTGCGCGGCGTGGAGATTTTCGCAGACGACTTCCCCGGAGTGCCGTTCGTGGACGAGATACCGGACGCCAACGACCGGCCCCACGGCGTCCCCACGACCACCAACCACACCACCGTCCTGGAGATCCGCGTCACGTCCACATGGCCTTCGGAGGCCCTGGGCGGGGAAGCGTTCGACGAACTCGCTATTCAGGAGATCAAGTTCTGGGGTCGGGTGCAGGACACTAGTGCTACGGAGCTTGTCGGCACCTCATCCGGGTGATGTCCCGGTACTTCAACCCAGCCGATCCCGACTTCATCGCTGATCCCTACCCGACGCTGAACGCTCTGCGGGAGCGAGGACCCCTGCACTACGACGACGGGTTCGACATCTGGCTGGTCACCCGCCACCAGGATGTCCGGGCCGTCCAACTCGACCGCCGGTTGGGCCGAGTGAAGGACGGCTACGCCCGCCCGCATGACCTTCGCCCCATCCGGGAACTGGGGCTGGAGGGATGGGAGCCCTACTACCAGACTGAACGCCACTCATTGCTGATGCTGGAACCTCCCGAGCACACGCGCATCCGCATCCTGATCAACCGCGCCTTCACCCCGCGACGGGTGCGGGAGCTTCGCGAGCCGATCTGTTCTATCGCCGATCGCCTGCTGGAGGAGTTACGGGACCGGGACACCATCGACCTCCTGGCCGACTACGCCCAGCCCTACTCGGTGCGGGTGATAGCCACGCTCCTGGGAGCGCCCGTGGAGGACGCCGATCTGATGCTCGACTGGTCCCACGCCATCGTCAAGATGTACGAGCTCCACTGCACTCGCGAGCAGGCGGAAGCCGCCATCGACGCTTCCGTGGAGTTCCTGGCGTGGGCGTCGGCGCTGATCACGTCCCGGCGCGCCGACCCCAAGGATGATCTGATCACCGCCATGTGCCTTGCAGAGACGGACGACGGCGGCCTGAGCGACGCCGAGATCGCATCTACCGTGATCCTGCTGCTCAACGCCGGACACGAGGCGACGGTCAACACCATGGGCAACGGGACCGTGGCGGCCATGAACCATGGGCGAGCCTGGGAACGGCTAGCCCGCCGGGAGGTGCCGCCGGCGGTGGCCATCGAGGAGATGATGCGCTTCGACCCTCCGCTCCAGATGTTCGAGCGCTACGTGCTGGAGGACGGGGTCGAGGTGGCCGGAACTGTGCTGCCCCGGGGTGAGAAGGTCGCGGTCCTGTTCGGGGCGGCCAATCGTGATCCCCGCCGGTACGAGGATCCCGATACCTTCCGGGTCGACCGGGGTGACGCCGACCACATCACCTTCGGGGCCGGCGTTCATCACTGCATCGGGGCCCCGCTGGCGCGCCTGGAGTTGGAGGTCGCGCTCGATCGCCTGATCGACACGTTCCCCAGGGCCTCCCTCGCGGATCAACCGGTCCGAGAGGACGGCTTCGCCATCCGCGGCTACCAATCCGTCAACCTGTCAACCGGGAGCTGAACCATGCGGATGATCATCGACACCGATACCGCCTCTGACGACGCGGTCGCCCTGGCGATGGCCCTCAACCACCCCGACGTGGACGTGGTCGCGATGACGACGGTGGCCGGTAACTGCTCGCTGGAAGACACGACCCGCAACGCCCTCTACACCGCCGAGCTGTGCGGATCCTCCGTGCCCGTCTACGCGGGCGCCGACCGTCCCCTGCTGGTGAAGGCTCGCCCGGCTACCTGGTTCCACGGGATGGACGGGCTCGGCGACCAGGGATACCCGCCCCCGTCCCGCTCCGCCGATCAGGAGGACGGCGTCACCGCCCTCATCAACCACATCCGGGCCAATCCCGGCTCCACCCTGGTGACCCTCGGGCCGCTCACCAACGTCGCCCTCGCCCTGGCGCAGGCGCCCGACATCGTGGACCTGGTGGGCCGCTGCGTGGTCATGGGAGGCACCGCCAACAAGGTTGGCAATGTCACCCCCGCGGCGGAGTTCAACCTGTGGTTCGATCCCCACGCCGCCCGGATGGTCTTCGCCTCCGGCCTTCCGATCGAGATGGTCGGCTGGGAGATCTGTCGCGGCGAGGCCGGCCTGGCCCCCACCGAGCAGGCAGCGCTCAGAGCGCTGGACACCCCCCTGGCCCACTTCTTCCTGGACTGCAACTCCACCGCCGTCGAGTCCGCCCGTCGCCAGTCCGGCACCCGCCGGCTGGAGTTGCCCGACCCGACCGCCATGGCCGTAGCGATTGAAAAGGGCAAGCTGGTGACCCGGAGCTCCCGCCACTACGTGGAAATCGAGGCGGAGAGCCCGCTGACCAGGGGAATGTCGGTTGTCGACTCTCTGGATGTCACGGGAAACCCGGCCAACGCCGAAGTGGTCGAGGCCATAGATACGGACCGCTTCAAACAAATGATCTTCGAAGCCGCTAGATAGCTGCCAGTCGCCGAGTTGCTACGTCTCGCCCTTGCGGAAAGGCAGGCCGTCGGCAGCGGGCGGGCGGAGCCGGGAGGTGGCGAACAGAAGCACCACGAGGACCGCTATGTGGGGGGTGATGGCAGGGAGCTGGTTGGGCACGCTGGTCGAGTTCAGGTACCAGAAGCCCAGCGCGATCGCCACGATGGCCAGCTGTAACGTCCCGGCGTATCCCTTCCGCTTCAGGATGCGCCACAACAGCAGCAGGGCGATGGCGATGACCGCGAGTAGCAGCAGGCCGTGGGCGGCGTTCTCGTCCCGGAGCCGCAGGGTCTCGGTGAACCCGAAGAGCAGGGCCCCGCGTGCGGTGCCGACCGGGTTCCAGTTGCCGAAGATCATGGTCGCCAACCCGATGTAGCCCTTCCCCTGGGTCTGGCCCTCCTTGTACAGCCCGGACAGCTGGATCGCCAGGAAACCGCCTCCGAGCCCGGCCAGGAAGCCGCTGATCACCACGCCGTAGTACTTGTACTTGTAGACGTTGACGCCGAGCGAGTCGGCTGCGTGCGGGTGCTCGCCGCAGCTGCGTAGCCTCAGCCCGAAGCTGGTCTTCCACAGGACGAGTATCGAGATGGGTAGCGCCAGGTAGGCGATCAGGGTGAGCCATGACATCTGGAACATGAAGCCGCGCAGGATCCCGGCCAGATCCGAGATGAAGAAGAGACCGGCCCGCTCTATCGCGCCGAGGACATCAGGGCTTTCCCAGCCGAAGATCGTGCCGCCGGCCAGGACCGGCAACGTGAAGTTGCTCACGCCGGAAATGGTCGGGGACTGGGTGATCGAGCCTCCGCGATCCGAGAAGTGCAGGTCGGAGAGGAACCGGGTGAGGCCGGGCGCCATGAGGTTGATGGCGACCCCGGCGATTATGTGATCCACGTTGAATCCGACTGCGGCCACCGCCATGACGAGGCCTCCCATGGCGCCGGCCACGGCCGCGAGGAGCATTCCGAACCAGGGACCGCCGATCATGGTCCCGAAGGCCCCGAACCAGGTGCCCAGGATCAACATCCCCTCCAAGCCGATGTTGACCACCCCGGACCGTTCCGAGAAGATCCCGCCCATGCCGGCCATGAGGATCGGAACCGACCAGGCCAGGGCGATGGCCCAAGTTCCGCTCGAGGTCAGATCGTCCGTCGGCAGGGAGGCGAACTGCTGGGTGAAGGCGAGCAGGAGCACCGCGCCCAACCCGTAGACGATCCAGCGTCGATTCCCGCTCACGAGGTTCGCCCCGAGACTTATCGTTGGCCGCTCGCGCAGGGTACTCACGTGTCAGCCTCCTCCGCCTCGGCGGTCGCGGGGCTCTCGACCTGTGCCGACGCGGCTGCTGCGGCTTCGATCCTCCTGCGTCGCTGAGCCAAGGCGTAGGCGATCACGGCGAACAGGATGATCACGCCCACCATGATCGTGACGATCTCGCGCGGCGCGTCCCCGCGTACCTCCAGCACGCCCGATGCCCGCTCCAGCCAGCCGAACGCAACCGCGGCCACGGCTGCCCCCACCGCGTGGTTGCGCCCGAGCAGCGCCACCGCGATCCCGGCGAAGCCCAGACCCTGCGGGAACCGGAGGCTGTAGAAGTGCTGGTCTCCGAGCAGGTCCGCCATACCGACCAGCCCGGCGACCGCCCCGCTGAGCAGCATCGCCAGGACGATGGTCCGCTTGGGTGGCACGCCGCTCGCCTCGGCGGCCCAGGGGTTGGCGCCGGTGGCGCGCAGGTCGTACCCGAGCCGGGAGCGGTTGATGATGAGGTGGTACGCGACTCCCACCAGCGCCGCCACGAGTATGAAGCCGGTCAGCTCGACGCGCTTGATCTCGCGGGTGACGAGTTCGACGATCGGGTTCAGGCTGGGGAACCATCCGGTCGTGGCTATGTCACCGAGGCGGGTGTCGAGCGACTCCGACTCGATCTTCCACCGGCCCAGCAGGAACGACACCACCCCGGCCACCGCAATGGCGTTGAGCATGATCGTCGAGATGACCTCGTGGACGTTCCGGGTCACCTTCATCCAGCCCGCTAGCCCGGCCCAGGCCACCCCCACGATCATCGCGGTGGCCAGAATGATGGCTATGTGGAGCGGCGGGAACAGGGAACCCACACCGGCGCCCACGTAGGCGGCGAAGAACGCCGCGAGGATGTACTGGCCCTCCACGCCGATCTGGAAGAGGTTCATCCTCATGGCGATGGCGAAGGCGATACCCGACAAGTAGAGCGGCGTCGCCCGGTTGAACGACTCTATGACCGTCTCCAGCCGGCTGCCGTACTCCCATATGTTGCCGAAGGCCACGATGGGGTCGGCCCCGGACACCACCAGGACGAGCGCAGCCACCAGGAGGGCCAGCCCGACCGCGGCCAGCGGCGGCCCCACCACGCGGCGCACACCCGTCCAGGTCACGCGGCGGCACCAGTCATGTAAGCCCCCAACTCCCTCGGCGTGACCCTGGCCGGGTCCAGCCTCGCCACGATCTCACCGCGCAACATCACGAGGAGGGTGTCGCTCAGACCGATCAGCTCCTCGAGATCGGCCGAGATCAGCAGCAAACCCAGGCCTTCCGCCCGCGCCCGGCGCAGGTCCTCCCAGACGGCAGCCTGCGAGCCGACATCGATGCCCCTCGTGGGGTGGGCGGCGATCAGCGGGTTGCAATCGGTGGCCATCTCCCGGCCCACCACCAGTTTCTGCTGGTTGCCCCCGGACAGGGCATGAACGGGGGTGTGGACACCAGGTGTGCGCACGTCGAAACGTTCGACGACATTGGAGGCGTGATCCTTGGAAGCATCCTCGTCGATCCACACCCGTGAACTCAGGAAACGGGTCCGCGTCTGGTGACCAAGGATGCTGTTCTCCCAGACCGGCGCCGGAAGAAGAAGTCCTCGCCGGTGACGATCCTCGGGTATGTACCCGAGGCCCGCCTCCCGGCGTTGGCGTACCGACCAGCCGGTCACGTCATCACCGTGCAGGTGGATGGAGCCTCCGGTTAGCGGTGCGATTCCCAGGATCGCCTCCACCAACTCGCCCTGGCCGTTGCCCTCCACACCCGCTACACCGACGATCTCGCCGCACTGGACGGAGAAGCCGACATCCCGCAGCCTCGTCACCCCGGCCTCATCCACCACCGAGATCCCCTTCACCTCGACGGCGGTCCGGTCGGTGATGGTCACCTCCCGCGTCTCGGGCGTGGGGAGTTCGGAGCCCACCATGAGTTCAGCCAGATCCTGGGCGGTCACATCCGCCGGCTTGACCCGGGCCACCGACCGGCCCTGGCGGAGTACCGTGATCGTGTCGGCTATCGCCAGGACCTCGTCCAGTTTGTGATCGATGAAGATGATGGTGTGGCCCTCCGCCTTGAGTTCTCTCATGTTGCGGAACAGCTCCTCCACCTCCTGGGGCACCAGTACCGCGGTGGGTTCGTCCAGGATCAGGATGCGGGCCCCGCGGTAGAGGATCTTGATGATCTCGATCCGCTGCCGCTCCCCCACCTCCAAGGTCCCGACCGCGTCGTCTAGGTCCAGTTCCAGGCCGTAGGCGTCTCCCAGCTCCCGGAGCCGGGACCGGGCGGTGGCGAAGTCGATCAACGACCCCCTGGACGGCTCCGCACCGAGGATCACGTTCTCTAGGACCGTGAGGTTGTCGGCCAGCATGAAGTGCTGGTGCACCATCCCGATCCCCACGTCGATCGCCTCCCTGGGAGAGGAGAACGTCCGCTCCTGCTCGAGGACCTCGATGCTTCCCTCATCGGGAGGTTGCATCCCGTAGAGGATCTTCATCAGCGTCGACTTACCGGCGCCGTTCTCGCCGCAGATGGCGTGGATCTCACCCGCCTCCACGACGAGGTCGATGCGGTCATTGGCCAGCACGCCGGGGAATCGCTTGGTGATTCCCTGCAACCGCACCGCGACGCTCATCGGCTCATCATCCCTTCATCGGCCGACGCTCGTCACCCTGTCTCCCGATCGTGCCTCCGTCAACCCGCGTAGTCAGCGGGGTCGCGGCTCACCACGATCTCACCGGAAACGATCTTCTCCTTGAACGCGTCGAGTTGGGCAGTGATGTCATCCACATGGCCACCGGAGGTCGAGTAGCCGACCCCGTCCACCGACAGGTCGAACACCTGCGGACCGGGCGCGAACGTGCCTGCTTGGACCGCCTGGATGGTGTTGAACACCGCCACGTCCACCCGCTTGAGCATCGACGTCAGGATGTAGTCCTGGAAGTCGGGCGCGGTGAGGTACTGGTCGGAGTCCACGCCGATGGCCCACACATGGGTGTCGTTGGCCTCCGAGTAATCCTTGGCGGCCTGGAACAGACCACCCCCGGTACCACCGGCCGCGTGATAGACCACGTCCGCGCCTTGCTCGAACATCGACTGGGCGATCACCCGCCCCGCCGCCGGATCGTTGAACCCACCGAAGTCGGGCGGCTCCGTCACGTACTGCGAAATCACCCGGATCGCCGGATCGACTGCCTGTACGCCGGCCAGGAACCCGGCCTCGAAAGCGTGGATCAACGGGATGTTCACCCCACCGATATAACCGACGACTCCGGTCTGCGTCTTCAGCGCGGCGGCCACTCCCACCAGGAACGAGCCCTGCTCCTCCGAGAAGATGAGTCCGGCCACGTTGGGAGCGTCCACTACCGAGTCCACGATCGCGAAGCTGGTGTCGGGGAACTCTGCGGCCACATTGGCCATCGGATCGCCGAACAGGAAACCGACGCCGATCACCAGATCAGCACCTTCGGACGCTTGCAACGCCAGCAGTTCCTCGCGATTGGTCCCGTCCTCGTTGGCCGACGCCTCGGAGTTCTGCGTCCCCAATTCCGCCGCCGCCTTATCGAGACCCGCCGCCGCGGCGTCGTTGAACGACTGATCACCCCGACCGCCTATGTCATACACCAAACCGATACTGACCGGCTCACCTGCCGCGGGCGGTGGCGGAGGCGCCACCCCTAGGTCGGCCGGGTCCCGGCTCACCACGATCTCGCCCGAGACGATCCGTCCCTTCCAGTTGTCGAGTTGGCCCGCGATGTCGTCCACGTAGCCGCCGGAGGTCGAGTAGCCGACCCCGTCCACCGACAGGTCGAACACCTGCGGGCCGGGCGCGAAGGTGCCTGCCTGGACCGCCTGGATGGTGTTGAACACCGCCACGTCCACCCGCTTGAGCATCGAGGTGAGGATGTAGGGCTGGAATTCTTCACCCGCGGTGAGGTACTGGTCGGAGTCGACCCCGATGGCCCACACATGGGTGTCGTTGGCCTCCGAGTAATCCTTGGCGGCCTGGAACAGACCACCCCCGGTACCACCGGCCGCGTGATAGACCACGTCCGCGCCTTGCTCGAACATCGACTGGGCGATCACCCGCCCCGCCGCCGGATCGTTGAACCCACCGAAGTCGGGCGGCTCCGTCACGTACTGCGAAATCACCTGGATAGAGGGGTCGATGGCTTGCACCCCGGCCAGGAACCCGGCTTCGAAGGCGTGGATCAACGGGATGTTCACCCCGCCTATGTAGCCCACGGTTCCGGTCTGCGTCTTAAGAGCCGCCGCCACTCCCACCAGGAAGGAGCCCTGCTCCTCCGAGAAGATGAGACCGGCCACGTTAGGAGCGTCCACCACGGAGTCCACGATCGCGAAGTTGGTGTCGGGATATTCGGCGGCCACATTGGCCATCGGATCGCCGAACAGGAAACCAACACCGATCACCAGGTCAGCACCCTCCGACGCCTGCAGATCCAGCAGTTCCTCGCGGTTGGTCCCGTCCTCGTTGGCCGACGCCTCCGAAGTAGAGACGCCCAATTCGGCCGCCGCCTTATCGAGACCCGCCGCTGCGGCGTCGTTGAACGACTGATCACCCCGACCACCTATGTCATACACCAAACCGATACTGACCGGCTCACCCGCCGGGGCCTGGGTGGTTGCGGAGGTCTCGGAGGCCGCCGGGGCCGCGGTCGTCGCAGGCGTCTCATCGCCGCCGCAAGCCGCCGCCAGCAGCCCGAAAGCCGCCAGCACGATCAACAGCCTGGTCTTAACGCGCATGATGTTTGGATCCTTTACTCGGGCCCTGATGTACAGGGGCGGATGGGGTGAACATTCTACGCCGGGTGGTCCGGCATCGCTAATGGAGGTCCGGGAGGAGGCACGCCCGCGCCGGCGCGCCATCGGAGGGATCAGGGCAGGTCAGGAGCCCGAGTCGACCAGGTCCAATGGGGGGCTGTCGGGAGTGTCGACCATCTCGAAGATGAGCGTTCCACCGTCGGGATCGACGTCGACCACGATCGTGGTGCCGGGCGTGTACTCGCCCAGCAAAACCTGCTCGGCCAGCGGATCCTCCAGGTATCGCTGGATGGCCCTGCGCAACGGGCGGGCGCCCAGATCCCGGTCGTAGCCCTTGGAGACCAGGAAGGTCTTGGCGGCGTCGCTCAGCACCAGGTCGAGGGACTGGGTGGCCAGCTGCTCCCGGTCGCGTACCAGCATCAGGTCAACGATCTGCTTGACCTCATCCCCGGTCAGCGGGTGGAACACGATTACCTCGTCGATCCGGTTGAGGAACTCGGGCCGGAAGTGCTTCTTCAGGTTGTCGGTCAGCTTCTCCTTCATCTTCTCGTATGTGATCTCGTCGCTCTCCTGCTGGAAGCCCACCGACTTCTTGCGCAACGACTCGGACCCGAGATTGGAGGTCATGATGATCACGGTGTTCTTGAAGTCCACCGCGCGGCCCTGGGCATCGGTCAGGCGACCGTCCTCCAGGATCTGGAGAAGGGTGTTGAAGACGTCGGAGTGGGCCTTCTCGATCTCGTCGAAAAGGACCACGGAGAAGGGCTTGCGGCGCACCGCCTCGGTGAGCTGGCCGCCTTCGTCGTAGCCCACGTAACCGGGAGGCGACCCGACCAAACGGCTCACCGTGTGCTTCTCCATGTACTCGGACATGTCGAGCTGGACGAGAGCATCCTCGTCGCCGAACAGGAATTCAGCCAGCGCCTTGGCGGTCTCGGTCTTGCCGACCCCGGACGGACCGAGGAAGATGAACGAACCGCTCGGCCGCTTCGGGTCCTTGAGGCCTGCCCTGGTACGGCGGATGGCCCGGCTCACCGCCGAGATCCCGTCGTGCTGCCCGATGATCCGCTTGTGGAGTTCCTCCTCCATGTGGACCAGCCGGGCTGTCTCCTCCTCCGTGAGCCGATGGACCGGGATGCCGGTCCACTGGGCGAGCACATCGGCGATCTCGTCCTCGTCGATCAGGGTGTCGTCCACTACGACGGATGAATCCGCCGACTCGGCCTTGTATCGGGCCCGGTCGGAGATCAGCGCCCGCTCCTGGTCACGGAGCTGGGCCGCCCGCTCGAACTGCTGCGCGGAGACCGCCTCCATCTTGTCGTGACGCACCGCGCTCAACTGGTCGTCGATCTGGCGGATCTGGGCGCTCGAGGAGCTTCGGAAGATCCGGTTGCGGCTGCCCGCCTCGTCGATCAGGTCGATGGCCTTATCGGGGAGGAACCGATCGGAGATGTACCGGTCGGCAAGCGTGGCGGCCGTCTTCAGCGCGCTGTCCGTAAATCGCACCGAGTGATGGGCCTCATACCGGTCCTTGAGCCCGTGCAGGATCCGGACCGTTTCGGCCACGGAGGGCTCGTCCACATGGATGGGCTGGAACCGGCGCTCCAGGGCGGAGTCCTTTTCCAGGTACTTGCGGTACTCCTCCAGGGTGGTCGCCCCGACGGTTTGCAGCTCGCCCCGGGCCAGCATGGGCTTGAGGATGCTGGCGGCGTCGATGGCGCCCTCCGCCGCCCCCGCACCCACCAGCGTGTGGATCTCATCGATGAAGAGCACGATGTCTCCCCGGTTCTTGATCTCCTTCAGAACCTTTTTGAGACGCTCCTCGAAGTCGCCGCGATAGCGGGAACCGGCTACCAGGGCGCCCAAGTCGAGCGTGTATATCTGCTTGGTGTTGAGGGTATCGGGGACTTCTCCCGCCACGATCCGCTGGGCCAGGCCCTCCACGATCGCCGTCTTACCCACACCGGGCTCACCGATCAGGACAGGGTTGTTCTTGGAGCGCCTCGACAGGATCTGCATGACCCGTTCGATCTCCGGGTAGCGACCGATCACGGGATCGAGCGCATGATCACGGGCCATCTGGGTGAGGTTGCGTCCGAACTGGTCCAGCACGGTCGAACCTGATTGGGAAGAACCCCTTCCGGAGGGAGCGGTGCCGGCACGGGCGGGCTCATCTCCCGAGCCGCCGGAGAGGAGTTGGATGATCGTCTGCCGCACCCTGGGCAGGTCGGCGCCCAGCTTCTCCAGCACCTGAGCGGCCACGCCGTCACCCTCCCGGATCAGGCCGAGGAGGATGTGCTCGGTGCCGATGTAGTTGTGTCCCAGCTGCAGGGCCTCCCGCAGGCTCAACTCCAGGACTTTCTTCGCCCGGGGAGTGAACGGGATGTGGCCGGCCGGGGACTGGTGTCCCTGCCCGATCGTCTCCACCACCTGGCTACGCACCGAGTCCAGCCGGATGCCGAGGTTCAGCAGACCCCGGGCGGCGACCCCCTCACCCTCGTGGATGAGACCGAGGAGGATGTGCTCGGTACCTATGTAGTTATGGTTGAGCAGCCGCGCTTCCTCTTGGGCCAGGACCACCACTCTGCGGGCCCGGTCGGTGAAGCGTTCGAACACTGGCGGTCAACCTCCAACTCGGCGGCTCTGGCTACAGGATACAAGCTTAGAAGTTCTCATCCCGGTAACCGGCGACTATAACGCAAGTCGGTGACAACCCGATGATGAGAAGCAGGGGCGTCCGCTTACCATACGGCGCGCCACGGCGGCGGCGAACGGATGCCATGTCCATCGATACCATTAGGGACCTGATCGAGATTCCCGGGATCTGGGAGCGAATGGATCGCGTGGAGGAACGCCTCCTCGATGTGTCCCGGGCCGGCGACGACTTTCTCACTGAGATAGCCCAACACCTGCTGGTCGCGGGAGGCAAGCGATACCGGCCGGTCCTTACCCAACTGGCCGGTGAGTTCGGACCCACCCGCGACCGCCGGTTGATCGAGGCCGGCGCAGCGGTGGAGCTGATCCATATCGGCTCTATCTATCACGACGACGTGATGGACGGCGCCGACACCCGGCGCGGAACCACGTCGGTCAACGCCAGGTGGGACAACTCGCTCGCCATCCTGGCCGGCGACTTCCTCATCGCCAGGGCATCGGAGATCGCCGCCACCTACCTGGGCATGGCATCGGTCGAACTCCTGGCACACACCTACCGGGAACTGGTGACCGGCCAGGCTCTGGAACTCCGGCTGACCGGCGGCGTCAGCCACGGACCCGCGGATCATTACCGGGTGATCGGGGGCAAGACCGCCAGCCTGATCAGGACCGCGGCCCGGCTGGGAGCGCTGGCCGCCGACGCCGCGGCCGGAACGGTCGAGGCGGTGTCCACCGCCACCTGGGAGCTGGGGATGGTCTTCCAGATGACCGATGACGCCCTGGATCTGGTATCCACCGAGGAGGATCTGGGCAAGCCGGCCGGGAGCGACATCCGCCAGGGCGTGTACACCCTACCGGTCCTCTACGCCCTGGAAGGGCCGGACGGGAGCCGGATAGCGTCCTTACTGCAAGAGGAGGGACCGGTCACCGAGGATGTAGTAGAGGAGGTGATCGGCCTCGTCAAGGGGGGCGGCTACGTGCACCGGGTGCTCGACGAGTGCCGCCACCGGCTCGCCAGGGCCGCCGACGCCACCGCCGGCCTGCCCGACATCGAGGCCCGGGCAGTCTTCCGGCGCATGGGCGAGTTCCTCGTCGATCGAGTGGGAACTGTCGGAGCTAGTTATTAGATGCTAGTAACTAATAACTAGCAACTAATGACTATGCCGGTGGCGCCTCCGGGCGCAGGTGGGGGAACAGGACCACCTCGCGGAGATTCCTCTGGCCAGTTAGGAGCATCACGAGCCGGTCGACGCCGATGCCCAGGCCTCCGGTGGGTGGCATGCCCAGTTCCAGCGCCTGCAGGAAGCCTTCGTCCACCGGGTGGGCGGTTTGGTCCCCGGCCGCGCGGGCTGCCGCTTGAGCCTCGAACCGGGCCCGCTGGTCGAGCGGATCGTTGAGCTCCGTGAAGGCGTCCACGTACTCGGCGCCGGCGATGTAGAGCTCGAAACGCTCCACCAGGCCCTCGACCGAACGGTGCTGCCGGGCCAGCGGAGAGATGTCTATCGGGTGGTCGATCACGAAGGTGGGTTCCCATAGCTGCTCCTCGACGTGCTCGTCGAACACCTCCTCGACCAGCTTTCCGAATCCCCAGTGCGGATCGACTTCCAAGCCCGCCGCCTCGGCCAGGGCTTGTAGCTCAGTAACGGGCGTGGACGGCGTTACGGGGGCGCCCAGGGCGTCGGCCACCAGCTCGAGCATGGGCACCCGCCGGTAGGGAGGCCGGAGGTCAAGCGATCTCCCCTGGTAAGTAAGCCGGGTGGCGCCGATCACCCGCTCCGCTACGGCCGGGATCACCTCCTCCATCAGGCGCATGATGTCGTGGTAGTCGGCCAGCGCCTGGTATGCCTCAAGGGTGGTGAACTCGGGGTTGTGCCTGGCATCGATCCCTTCGTTCCGGAAGACCCGGCCCAACTCGAACACCCGCTCCATGCCGCCCACGACCAGCCGCTTGAGGTGCAGCTCGGTGGCGATCCGCAGGTACATCGGTAACCCGAGAGCGTTGTGGTAGGTCTCGAACGGACGGGCCAGCGCCCCACCCGCCTGGACCTGAAGGACCGGGGTCTCGACTTCCACGAAACCGCGCTCCTCGAACTGGCGCCGCAACTCGGACACCACCCCGGCCCGGACCTCGGCGATACGCCGGGCCTCAGGGTTGACCAGCAAGTCGAGCTCGCGACGGCGGAACCGGACCTCGGTGTCCTTAAGTCCGTGCCACTTGGCCGGCAAGGGCCTCAGGCTCTTGGCCAGCAAGACAAAATCGGCCAGGTGGACGCTCAACTCGCCGCGCCGGCTGGTCATCACCTCCCCGCGGGCCCAGATCCAGTCTCCCTGGTCCAGATCGTCGAAGCGGGCCAACCCGTCCTCACCGAGACCCCCGGCCTCCGCGAACAGCTGGATCTGCCCGGAATGGTCCTGGAGCACACCGAAGATCAGCCGACCGAGCTGCCGGGTGTTCATAAGGCGTCCGGCCACCCGGACCTCTACCCCGGTTCTGGTGTCGGCCTCCAGGCTGCCGAACCGTTCGTGCAGGTAGGCGGCGGCCGCGTCCCGCTCGTATCCCAGTGGGTATGGCTCGACGCCCCGGGCACGCAACCGGGCGACTTTCTCAAGCCGGCGGGAGGTGAGTGGGCGCTCGGCAAGACCGGCCCCCTCGGGGACCTCGCTCTCAGGTGGTGTCTCGGACCCTGCCATCGGTCGGGAAGGCTACTCGCCCCGGCCGACGACCACCTTCGTGTTCCCAGGCCCACCACCCCTCTATTCGCACCAACACCGACCTCTGAATAGCTGGAGCTGGTGTCACGGGTCCTTCGTCCGCCGCGTTCTGTGACCTGTGACCGTGGTGAGCGGCACAGACCCGGCGCCCGAACAAGGGGGTTGAACACGTCACAGACCCCCCGCATACTGGACGGCAGTCACAAGCACCGCCGGCTTCCTGCTTTTAGACGTCGAGGGAACCGGAGCCGGGATCAGTTCGGGAGCGGACCCGTCCGGGGATGGCGGAACGCGCACGGACCAAAGGAGGTGGTGGCTGGGGGATGGGCCCGCTG
>VXMM01000020.1 GCA_009841105.1 Acidimicrobiia bacterium
GGCTCATCCGGCTCTGCGACAACCGCTCGCTGAGGCGCGAGAAGTAGAGCACCCCTTCGCCTGGCCAGACCTGGTCGACGCCGTCACGCGGATCTACGACTCGCATGGCTTCGCGGCTCGACAGCGGCGCCTTCAGGAAGATCACATCCGAGTGATAGGTGTTCGGCGCGGTGCCGAACCCGGACGGAGCCTTGTCGACCACGTCGCGGTACTGCCGATGTGAACGCACCACCACGACAACCGACAGCCCGAATCTGTCGGCGAGCACCGTCTCGATGTCAGGTTCCAACGATGTAGGGGCTATGGCGGATTCGAACAGCACGTTGCCGGACTGGATGTACGTACCGACCGCCCCGTACCCGGCGTCTTCAAAGGCGGCGCGCAGATCAGCCATGCGGACGATGTTCCTGCCGCCCACATTGATCCCTCTCAGCAACGCCACATGTCCGGGTCCCGCCATGGCGGGCACCCTAGTGACCGTCTGTCCGGCCGGAACCGATCCGGTCCGCGCCATCCGCGACCTCTGCGCTGTCCTCGATGGCATCGCCAGCTAGGAGATGTCACTTCTCAGGTGTTCCACCACCTCGAGGGGGCTGTGCCGGGCGATGGTGTTGAAGTCGCGGTCGGCGTGCAGGATCGGGGTGTCGTTCCGGAGCGCAACCGCGGCGATCAGGCAGTCGATCAGCTTGCGAACCGTCTCGCCGCCGCGCCGGCACGAACGGTACAGGAGTGCCGCGTCCTCGTAGTCGGACGGCCTGGTCGGCAGGGTTACGGCTCTTGCCAGCAGACGGCGCAGCGACTGCAGGTGCTGCTCGTTACGGGCGCCGGCCAGCACCTCCATGCGTATCGCGTCGCAGATGGCTATCTCGCCATCCAGAAGGTCCTCGACGCGATTGCACACGGGGCTTCCTGTACCGCGCAAGAAGTCCACCCAGGCGGACGTATCGATGAGGATCACAGACGGCGGGAGGTCCGCATCTCATCGAGATCGCCGTGCCAGCCTGAACCACGCATCGCCCGGGCCTCTGCCAACGTGAGGGGCTCGGCGGCCAGGGTCCGCAGCGCCAGGTTCACGGCCTCACGCTTGGTATCCAGCCGGTAGCGCCTCATCACCGATGCGCATGCCGCCTCGTCGATATCGATGTTGGTACGAGCCATACACCTATGATACACCAAGTGGCTGGGCATGACGCGGCGACCCTCAAACCACAGGGCCCACGTACGGCCGGGTAGGGTCCGGCTTGTGTTCGATGTTTCCGAATACCGGAGTACAGCCTGGCTGTCCGTCTTCTTTCGAGGTGGTACCGGGTTGGTGGAGAACGGACTACGCCGATGATCGGATGGATACTGGGGATCCTGTTGGCGCTGTGGATACTTGTTCTGCTCGGGGTGATACTGCTGGGGGCATGGACACTGATCAAGAAGTGGCGTAGCAAGAGGCGACAGGAGTGAGGCGCTGATCGCATCTGCCTGGAGTTCCGGGTCCGGGCTACAGTGACGCGCCGAGGGCCGACCGGTGAGGGCGAGATGGGCAAGAAGATGAAGATCGTGCGGATCAACGGCTTCCGCATCCCAGGTCTGAAATACCCGAGCAAGCCGCTGCCCGACCTCCTGGAGTTGAAGAACGACGACACCGAGCTCGAGGTCCGGGACGCCCCCGACGCCTTCGTTCACTTCGTCGAGCAGAACTATGAGAACGAGATGGTGGCGGTGCTCCATGCCCGGGAGGCGTGGAAGGTCGAGAGCGAGGGGGACGCCGACGCCATGATCATCCGCTGCAACGGCGAGCCGGGTGTCAAGGCGGCCCGCGAGCTCTGCGACACCCTGGTGATGGGATCGGCATGCGCGGTCCAGCATGTCGCCTCGATGTTGGGTCGCAAGTTCTCCTACGTGATAGCCGGCAAGGAGGAGGGCGACGACGGGATTGACATCGACCACACCAAGGACACGCTGATCACCGCCGCCCAGCACTACGGCCTCGAGCACAAGCTGGCGTCCATCCGCAACGTCAACGTGCCGCCCACCGGATTCAACGAGTTGATAGCCACCGACGAGGAATTGGAGCCGGTCTTCACGGCCGCTCTGGAGGAGGCCAAGAAGGCGATCTTCGAGGACGGCGCCGACGTGATCATCGGATACGGCGGCCCTCGCCTCCACGACTACCTCGTGAAACACCTGTCTCCCTACGGGGTTCCGGTGCTGAGCACGGATCACACCCTGCTCAAGGTGACCGAGATGCTGGTGCAGCTGGGCCTGTCCCAGAGCAAGCGGACCTATCCCAAGCCGCGCCAGATCTACGACTTCCACGTGACGGCCGAGGTGGTCAGCCCCGACCTGCCCGCCTGACATCACGGGAGCCCGAGGTGGCTACGACACTGTCGGAGGAGATTGCCTCCTGGGACGGCAAGTCCGCCGCCGTGTTGCAGGCGACATATGAGCGCCATAGCGCCGAAATGGGGTTTGTTGCGACGATCCTGGCGCACATATCAGATGTCGAATCGCAACGGGCGGCAACCTGGCTGCTGAAGAGACATCTTGAGGCGGGGAACTCACTATCCGTTGCCGGTTGCCGTACGGTTCTCGGCAGGCTCTCCGTTCAAGAGCATTGGGAAGCCAAACTGCATATCCTCCAGTGCCTGCCCTATCTGGACATTCCCGAGGACGATATTGTCGGTCTCGAGCAGTTCCTGGAGGCCTGCCTCGAGAGCGAGCGCAAGTTCGTCAGGGCGTGGGCCTATAACGGATTCAACGAACTGGCGCTTCGCTTCCCCCGATACCGGGAGAAGGTAGCCGGCATGCTTGCCCGGGCCGGCGAATCGGAATCTGCGTCGGTTCGAGCAAGGATTCGCAACATGCGGAAGAGGCGCTGACTCATCCGGCTTATCGGCGTATCGGTGGGGAGCGACGGCGGTGAGTGGGTCCCAGGTGTGTCTGTCTGCGTAAAGGAGGACCGGTACGTCACTCCTCTAGGACGGCGGTCATCAGGACGTGGATGATCATCCCGAAGCCAAGGTCGACCAGATGGGTGTTCCTAGCGGGGCGGTCCCCGTCATCGGGGAACATCTTGAGCCACTCGTCGTTGACGAGCGAGCGGTGGGCGTTGTCCTTGATGTTGAAGATCACCAGGGCGATGTCGTCGGTCGTGCCGCCGGCGTTCTCGACGATGGTACGCATGTGCTGGAAGACCAACTCGACCTGGCGTACCGGGTCGTCCGGGATGGTCCCGGTCTCGGGGTCCATGGCGTGGATGCCACTCGAGAACAACATGTTGCCGACCTTGGTGGCCATGGGGATGGGCATGTTGCCATGGCTGACCCCCGGCACGTCGATGTTGACTCTTCTCGCCATGGCGTTCCTTCCGAACGTTCGGGGTCAGACCGCCACTAGGTCAGGGCTGTAGTTGTTCATGCACTCCGCCCCTCCGGGCCGGCAGACGAACATGTCCTCGACCCGGACCCCCACGGTGCCCGGCCAGAAGATCGACGGCTCGATGGTGAACGTCATGCCCTCCTCCAGGACGGTGGTGTCCTCCTCGGAGAGGAAGGGCCGTTCGTGGGTGTCGAGGCCGATGCAGTGTCCGGTCCGGTGGCGGAACCAGTCGCCGTACCCGGCCTCGTCTATGACCGCCCGGGTGGCCGCGTTGACCTCCGAGGCGGTGTTGCCCGGCACCGCGGCCCTGCGACCGGCCTCTTGGGCGGCCAGTACCAGGCCGTAGGCCTCCCGGTAGCGGTCGTCGGGCTCGCCGATGTGGATGGTACGGCCGAAGTCCGAGCAGTACCCGTCCACCACGGTCCCGAAGTCGAACGACACCCCCAACCCCTCCACCAGGGGTTCGGCGGTCAGCCGGGTCGACGCGTCCCGGTCCAGGGCAGGACCCATGGCGAACACACCCGTGTCGAACGATGGGTACTTCCCTCCGTGCTTCCTCATCAGGTACTCGACCCGGCTGGAGATCTCGAACTCTGTGACCCCCGCTGCCACCGAGGAGGTGATCTCGCCCATTGTCAGGTCGCAGATCCGTCCCGACCGGCGCATGGCATCCAGTTCCTCCGGTTCCTTGACCCTGCGCAGGGCGTTGATCTCGTCGTCGAGGTCCACCAGCTCCGCTCCGCCGGTCAGTTCCACCATGCGCACCGCGGTCCGTGAGAACGTTCGGGCCGACAGGCCGATGCGCCGGATGGGGCCGAACCGGGCCAGGGTGCGGGCGAACACCTCCACCCCGTCGTCCAGGTTGCGGACCTGCACCACGTCGCCCTCCACGCCGCCGGGCAGGTTGAAGGAGGAGTAACCCTGGGGGACCACGAAGACCGGCTCGCCCTCGGGACGTATCAGGGCTCCCGTGGTCCACTGGTGCGCGTACTCGATGTTGCCGAACGAGGGCGCCCGGCGCGGGAAGCCGGTCAGGTACTCCAGGTCACCGGAAGGAAGGCACATGGCGACATCGACGGATAGTTCGGCGAGCCGAGCCTGGAATCGGGCCCGCCGGGACTTGTGATCGAAGCTGCTCACGCGGGATCGGAGGCGCCGATTCCCTCCCAGCGGGTGAAGACCTTCTCGGCGTTGCGGTAGAAGACGGCGTCCTTCTGGTCCTCGGATAGGAAGTCGATACTGTCGATCACCGGGCCGAGGTCGTCCATGTACTTTCCGGTCCTGCGGTCGACACCCGACCCGATGCCGGGGGTCTCGGTGCCGAACAGGCAGTGCTCGGGACCGACGATCTTGAACAGCAGTTCGAGCGATTCCTTGTTGTAGAGCACCGTGTCGAACCACAGCTTCCGGAGATCCTCCTCGAAGTCCACCTTGCCCTTCTGGATCCGCTGAGCCTGCCAGCGCCCGTACTGGTAGGGGACCGAGCCGCCCCCGTGGGAGATGATCAGCTTCAGGTCGGGGAAGTCGTCGAACACATGGGAGTCCATGAGCGACATGACCGCGATGCCCTCCTCGGTTATGAAGTGATTGGAGTAGGACTCCCTCGAGTTCTGGCAGGACGTGGCGTGGACCAGGCCCGGTACGTCGAGCTCCACCATCTTCTCCCAGAGCGGGTACCACCACTCGTCACCCAATCCGGGGGTGGCATAGTCGCCCTCGCCGGGATCGGGGTTGACGACGCATCCCACGAAACCGAGCTCGGTCACGCAGCGTTCCAGTTCCTCGACCGCGTTGGCCGGGCTGACCCCGGCGCTCTGCGGTAGGCCGGCTATCCCCACGAAGGCTTCGGGGTACTCGGCCACTTGAGCGGCGATGATGTCGTTCACCGTCTCCATGAACCAGTGCACGATGATCTCCGGCTTGCGGGAGTGCATCATCGAGTAGGGCCGTGGCGAGATGAACTGCCGGGAGATGCCGTAGTCACGGAGGCGGTCGATGTGCCATAGGCACGATTCGAGGATCTCCTCCTTCGTGGCCCGGATCTTGCCCTTGCCGTGGAACTTCCCGGCGGAGATCAGTCCCGCCTGGTAGGCGTAGAGGGCTATGGGTGCTGTGACATGGCCGTGAACGTCTATGTAAGGCATAGGCCGCAAGATACGACGCGCATCGCCCGACCGTCAAACCGGATTCTGAATCGAGAAGTAACCGTCGAATGTTCTATCGGCGGAACCGATGGATTGATTCGGAAATCATCGTTGGACACCTGCTCGCATTTCGCTTACCTTCGGGTCACGAGCTACCAGTGGTCCGGCTGTGAAACGGCGCAGCGGCAAGCAGTGCCCGGCAAGTTCTTGGCAGACAGACCACACGTAGCAACAGGCCAGGAGTTCTGGACTTCACCGATCAGGAGGCTGTTGAAACCGTGATCCGCACCGGCGCCCAGTACATCGAGGGTCTCGAGGCCCCTCGCGAAGCCTACGTCGACGGCGAACGCGTCGAGGACGTGACCAAGTTCCCCGCGTTCCGCCGTCCTATCGAGTCGTACGCCCGGGTCTACGACATGAAGCACAGTGCCGAGTTCCAGGACCGCATGACCTACATGGAGAACGGGGAGCGATTCGACCTCAGCTTCCTCGTTCCGACAACCCACGAAGAACTGCGGGCGAAGGGCCTGGCCTACAAGACCTTCGCGGAGGGTTCGTACGGGTGTCTCGGCCGAGGACCCGAGTCGATGGCGGCCCTGGTGGCGGGCTTGAGCGTCAGTGCCGACTGGTTTGACCAGTTCGAGAAGGGCGGATCGCAGCGGGTCATGGACTACTACAACCACGTCAAGGACAATGACCTCTTCGTCACCCATGCCCTCGGGAATCCCCAGTCGGACCGCTCCAAGCCGTCCCACCAGCAGGAGAACCCCTACCTGCACCTCCGCATCAAGGAGAAGACCTCAAAGGGTCTCGTGGTCAGGGGCGCCAAGCAGTTGGCCACCGCCGCCCCGTTCGCCGACGAGGTGCTCGTATTCCCCAACGGGCGCCAGTTCGTCCCAGGCGACGAGGCCTACTGCCTGTGCTTCAGCATCCCCACCACCACGCCCGGTCTCAAGCTGCTCTGCCGGGAACCACTGGTCAAGGACGACCGGCTCAACGTCTACGACTCGCCGCTCAGCTCGCGCTACGAGGAGATCGACGCGCTTCTGGTATTCGACGACGTGCTGGTCCCGTGGGACCGGGTCTTCTTCCACAGCAGCAAGGAAGCGGCCAACAACATGCGGTTCATGACCGCAGTCGCTGCCTTCTCGGGGCACCTGTCGATCCAGAGGGCCATCGTGCGCTCCGGTCTGACGGTGGCGGTGGCAATGGCGCTCTGCGCATCCGTCAAGACCAACGTGTTTCCCAACGTCGGCGAGAAGCTGGGGCAGATAGCCGCCATGCACAAGGCCGCCGAGGCGCTGCTGTTCAGGGCCGAGGAAGAACCTCGGGTGGGGGACGACGGCGTCTACTACCTGAACGCCGACGCCCTCACCGCCCACGGCCTGCTCTTCCCCGACTTCTACAACACCATGCTGGAGACCATTAAGCGGACCGGCGCGGCCGGGTTGATGCTCACGCCCACGGCGGCCGAATTTCGCGGTGAGGTGGCCGAGTTCGCCAACACCTACTTCGCGGGCGCCGACGAAATGCCCGGCGAGGAGCGGGTGCAGATCGCCAAGCTGGCTTGGGAACTGGCCGGGGGCCCCATCGGCCAGCGCCTCGCCCACTACGAGCGCTTCTACATCGGCGAGCCCATGTTCGTGGCCTCCTTCTTCGCCCGGGCGGTTCAGATGGGCGACGGCCAGGCCCTGCTCGACCGCTTGATCGAGGAAGGCCGTCGATACCTGGACGAGGGTCCGTTCGGGCAGTGAGCCGTATGAATCCGGTCCTGGAGACGGGCGCTCGGCTGGCGGCACTGGACGCCGCCGACCCGCGGGCATACCGGGACACGATGGGCCTGTTCGCCACCGGGGTGACGGTCATCACGATGGCTTCCGACAGCGAGTACCACGGGATGACGGCCAACGCGGTCATGTCCGTGTCGCTGACGCCCCCGCTTGTAGCCGTGTCGATCGCCCTCGACACTTTCAGCAACCGGTTCATAAGGAAGGCGCGGGGGTTCTCGGTGAACATCCTCGGGAAGGACGACGTAGGAGTGGCGCTCGGATTCGCCCGCCCGGCGGCCCGGGGGAGCGACCTGTTCGGCGAGGAAGTGGTGCTCGGGCCGACGGGCGACCCGGTTGTGGCCGGCTCCATCGCCCACGTGGGCTGCTCGCTCCGGTCCGTCTACGAGGAGGGGGACCACGCCATAGTCGTCGGTCACGTAGATGCCCTGCTCAGTGACGAACGGTCACCCCGCCCGCTCGTGTTCTTCGGGGGTCGTTTCTCATCTACGACCTGCCATGCGTGCGTGGTGGACGGCGACCTGACCGAAGTGCTCCACTCCCTGCACCTGGTCTGAGATGGTGCGATGGTGCCCGGTGAGACGATCGGCGCCCGGCGGTCCACCGGGTACGTACCGATAAGATCACTCGACAGCGCAGCGGAACGACGGGAGAGCTAGCGATGGCGGAACTGGTACTAGGGCTGGGTGTCTCGCACACTCCCCAGATGAGCATGTCCAGCGATCACTGGGCGGCGTACGCGTCAAGGGACTCCACCGCCTTCCCCCTGATCTGGAAGCGCGAGCGGTGGGACTACCAGGACCTGGTGGCGGCGCGGGCCGAGGAGGGTGTCGCCGAGCAGGTCAACGACGAGGTCTGGGCCGAGAAGTACGAGCGGATCAACGCGGGGGTGGCTCGCCTGGCGGCTGCATTGGCCGAGGCCCGGCCCGATGTGGTTGTGATCGTGGGGGACGACCACCACGAGCTCTTCTCCCCCCAAAGCATGCCCACCATCGCCGTCTACTGGGGGGAGACCATCGACGCCTTCCCGCCCGAGTGGATCTTCCCGGCGGTGGAACCCGCCGCGTGGGCACTGTTCGGAGAGCGGCCCGAGACCTACCCGTGCGACTCCGAACTGGGGAAGTTCCTGATCACCGACCTCAACCGTCGGGGTTTCGACGTGGCCCAGGTGAACCAAGCGCCCGAGGGGCAATCGGCCGGTCATCCCTTCATCGCCATCCGCAACCGCCTGATGGACCGTGACAGCGATCCGATCCCCATGGTCCCGGTGATCCTGAATACCTATTTCCCGCCCAACACCCCCACGCCGTTCCGGTGCTGGGAACTCGGCAAGGCAATGGCGGCGTCGATTGGCGCCTACCCGGAGGACATCCGGGTGGCGGTGGTCGCCTCGGGGGGGCTGAGCCACTTCGTGATCGACGAGTCGATAGATCGCCGCATGCTCGAAGCTATGGAGTCGGGTGACGACCGCCGCATCGCCGAGCTCGAGGCCGAGGACTTCGTGTCGGGAACGTCCGAGGGACTGTGCTGGATCGCCGTCGGCGGCGCCTGTGCGAGTCTCGACATGGAACTGGTGGCCTACGTGCCCGGCTACCGCACCGAGGCGGGAACCGGCACCGCCATGTGCGCAACCATCTGGAGCTGATCCGTGGCCCGGTCGATGCTGGTGATCAGTGCCCACGCCGCCGACTTCGTATGGCGGGCCTCGGGGGCTGTCGCCGCGCACACCGCGGCCGGCGGAAGGGCAACGGTGGTCTCCCTCTCCTACGGGGAGCGCGGGGAGTCCGGCGCCCTATGGAGCCAACCCGGCCAGACGCTGGAGGCGGTGCGGCGAATACGGCGCGAGGAGGCCATCGCGGCGGCGTCGGTCCTCGATGCCGACTTCGTGGCTCTCGACTTGGGCGACTACCCGCTGGTGATCGACCAGCAAGCCACGCAACGCCTGGTGGACCTGTTCATCGAGACCGTTCCCGACATCGTGCTGATCCATGCTCCGAACGATCCCTTCAACCCCGACCACCCGGTTGCCTCCCAGGCGTCGCAGCGGGTCCGGCTGCTCGCCATGGGCGCCGGAGGGGTCCCGGCCGCCTTCCCCACTATCCCCCCGCCGGCCATGTACGCGTACGAGCCCCACCAGCCCGACCTGTGCGACTTCAAGCCCGACACGTTCGTGGACATCACACCGGTGTGGCCCGTCAAGGCCAAGGCCATGGAGACGATCGGCGCGCAGACCTACCTCCGGGACCACTACACCGAGCGGGCCCGGCAGCGGGCGTTCCAGGCCCGGTACATCGGCGCCGGCCCGGAGGTGGAGTACGTAGAGGCCTTCCAGCGCATGACACCCGAGATGAGGGACTCCTTGTGAGCGAGACCGATCTCGATCCGGGGGTGCGGGTCGCCGTCGACATAGGCGGCACATTCACCGACGCGGTGGCGATCTGGCCCGACGGCAGGACCGAGAGCGCCAAGGCGCTGTCCATCGCCGGGGCCCAGGATGCCGGAGTCATGCAGGCTGTTTCCCTCATGGATGTATCCCTTCCCGAGGTGAGGGATTTCATCCATGGGACAACCACGGCCCTGAACGCAATTCTCCAACGCAACGGCGCCTCCATGGCCCTGGTGGTCACCGGAGGGTTCCGCGACGTGTACGAGATCGGTCGGGCCAGCCGGCCCGAGATGTACAACATTCACTACCGGCGCCCCGGGATGCTCCTCCGGCGCCGAGACATCTTCGAGGTCGAAGAGCGGATACTCGCCGACGGGACGATCCGTACCCCGCTCGACAGGACCGGGATCCACGACCTGGCCGACCGGTTGCGCGGTCGTTACGAATCGGTGGCGGTCTGCTTCGTGCATTCGTTCCGCTGGCCTGCTCACGAGCAGGAGGCCACCACCATCCTGCGGGAAGCCCTTCCCGGTGCCAGCGTGGTGGCCTCCCACGAGGTCACGGCCGAGTGGAGGGAGTACGAGCGCTGGTCCACCACCCTGGTGTCCGCCTACGTGACCCCCAGGATCAGGGACTACCTGGAGGCCTTGGAGTTGCGCCTAGCCGATGGCGGGCTCCGGTCGCCGCTCCATGTGATGCAGTCGAACGGTGGAGTGATGACCGCCCAGACCGGGCTTCGTCGAGCTGCCCAGACCCTGTTCTCCGGACCGGTGGGCGGCACGGTGGCCTCGGAAGCGATCGGCGGAGCCATCGAGTCGGACCAGCTGATCTGCGTCGATATGGGCGGAACCTCCTTCGACGTTTCGCTGGTGGTCGACGGTCACGCCGACATCGAGAGCGAGGTGGAGATAGAGGGCCACCCGGTACTCACCCCTTCCGTGGCCATCCACTCCCTGGGCGCGGGCGGGGGATCCATGATCTGGGTCGAGGCGGGCGGCCTCCGGGTGGGACCCGCATCGGCCGGCGCCATGCCGGGCCCAGCCTGCTACGGGCACGGCGGGGTGAGGGCGACCGTCACCGACGCCAACGCGCTCCTCGGACGGATCCCCGAGATCGCCAGGCTCGCCGGTGCGATGGAACTGGACCTCGAAGCGGCCGAGGCAGCGCTGGAGAAGGTAGCCGCAGAACTCGGACTCGATGCCCGCGAGCTGGCGCTGGGCGCCATCGACGTGGTCAACGCCATGATGGCCGACGGCATCCGCGAGATCACCGTCGGGCGGGGTATCGACCCGCGGGACTTCGACCTGCTGGCCTTCGGCGGGGCAGGGCCGCTCCATGCCGCCGCACTTGCAGATGAGATAGGCATGTCCCGGGTGATCGTGCCACACGCTCCCGGGGTCCTGTCGGCGTGGGGGATGCTCCAGGCGGACGTGCGTCACGACCTGGCGCGGTCGCTCTACGGACGGTTCGATTCCCTTGACCACGAGGCGGTCGGGTCGGCCTTCGAGGATCTGCGGGCCGAAGGCGGGAGGCTGCTCGCAGAGGACAGAGTCGAGGTCTCCGACATGGACTTCCGCCCCTCGGTCGACCTCCGTTACTTCGGGCAGGAGTACACGTTGACCGTACCGGTCCACGATGCATCCGGGCTCGGCGACCCGGACCGGGTCGCTGCCGACTTCCACGCTGCCTACCAGGCCAGATACGGGCACTCCAACCCGGGTGAGACCGTCGAGCTCGTGAGCGTGCGCATCTCGGCGGTCGGCCTGCGCCGGCCCGCCGATCTTCCAGTCCTGCCCGGATCGTCTCCTGCTCGGGCGTTGATGAACCTGCTGGCCGACTTCGGTGGCGGACCGGAGCCGACGGACGTTTACCGGAGGGCCGACATCGGCCGCGGCCAGGAGCTCGACGGCCCCGCCATCGTGCTGGAGTCCGGTTGCACCACGCTGGTACCGCCCGGATGGCGTGCCGCCACGTCGGATCGGGGCCACCTGGTGATGGAGAGGGGCGATAGCTGATGGAACGCACGGAGGATCTGCTCGGCGGTCCGGTCGGCTCTCCCGAGAGCGAGTTGGTCGATCCGGTGACCGTGGAGGTCATTCGCAACGCCTTCCTGTCGATCGCCCGCCAGATGAACGGGAATCTGTTCCGGTCCGCCTACACCCCGATCATTTACGAGATGAAGGACTGCTCGGTGGGCATCTTCGACCGCCGGGGCCGCCTGCTGGGCCAGTCACCGGGCCTCCCGATGTTCCTCGGCAACCTGGAGCTCGGCATCGAGGTCACCACCGAGCACCTCGGTGGGCTGGAGGGTTACCGCCCCGGCGACGTGTACATGGTCAACGATCCGTATCTGGTGGGTAGCCATACCTATGACGTCAACATCTTCTCGCCGGTGTTCCTCGAGGACAGGCTCATCGGCTTCGGGGCCACGAAGGCCCACTGGCTGGACATCGGGGCCAAGGAAGCGGGCCGGCCGGTGGACACCACCGAGATCTACCAGGAGGGATTCCGCTTCGGACCCACGGCCGTCTACCGGGCCGGCGAGCCTGTGCGGGAGGTCATCGACTACATCACCCGGAACAGCCGCTTGCCCCGTTCGGTCTGGGGTGACCTCCATGCCCAGATAGCAGCCTGCGGCACCGGCGAGCACCAGGTGGTGGCCCTGCACGAGCGCTTCGGGACCGATACCGTGGAGCGGGCCGCCGACCAGATATTTGCCCAGTGCGAGCACCTGGACCGGGAGGCGGTACGGGCCATCCCGGACGGTGTCTACCGGGCCGCCGCCCACATGGACTCCGGTGGTCCTGGCCTGCCGCCGGTTGACGTCTGCGTGGCCGTGCGCGTCGAGGGTGATCGGATGACCATCGACCTCGACGGGTCGAGCGGTCCTACGCACGGGCCGGTCAACTCGCCGATGCCCGGAACCCTGGCTGGAGCCCGTCTCGCCTACAAGTGCCTCATCAACCCCGACGTGCCGGTGACCGGAGGAACCTTCCGCAATCTGGAGGTCGTGGCGCCCGAGAACACAGTGTTCAACGTCTCCGAGCCCCACGGGACCGTCTACTACTACCCGCCCCTCGGCCTGATGATCGACCTCGTCATCCGGGCGCTGGCCGACGTGCTTCCCGACGAGGTGGTGGCGGGGCAGACGGCCGACCCGATGAACGTCACCTTCGTCGGGCGCCGCGAGAACGGCTCGCAGTTCGTCACCGCCGATGCCACCGCAGTCGGCTGGGGCGCATCATCCCGGTCCGACGGCGCCAACGGGATGATCAACTACGGCGCCGGAGATCTCAAGAACATCCCGGTGGAGGTGGTGGAGACCAAGTATCCCCTGATGGTCCGACGCTACGGCCTCAGGGAGGATTCGGGCGGGATGGGGAAGCACCGGGGAGGGCTCGGGATCGTCCGCGAGTACGAGACCCTGGTTGACGGGATGAACCTGACCCTGTGGCTCGAGCGTTCCCAGGTGCCGGCCTGGGGGCTGCACGGAGGCAGCCCGGGCAAGGCCACCACCGGCACGCTGACGATCGACGGCACATCCGAGACGATCCTCAAGACCCCCCCGCGCCGGCTTCCCGCTCATAGCGTGCTTGTGGTGGAGACCGGCGGGGGCGGGGGTTACGGGGATCCGTCCGAGCGCGATCCCGGGGCGGTGGCGGACGACCTCACCGACGGCTACTACTCGTCCTGGATGGATGTGCAAGAATGAGCAAGCCGGAGGGCTCGGCGGCGCACCGACCCTGCCCGGATCCCTAGCAGGATCAACGTAAAGCGGGATAGGACGCCCCGCCGCCGCTCAGCGTCCGGCAATCGAACACAGGGAGGACAGGACCATGAACATAGGTACCCATCGGCTCAGGAGGATCAAGTGGGTGGCGATCCTCGCCGTACTCGCCATGGTCGCCGCGGCATGCGGTGGCGATGACGGGGACGAGGCGCCGGCCACCCAGGCGACCCAGGCGGCCGCGACCGAGGCGACCCAGGCGGCGACCACCACCACCGAAGCCATGATGGAGGAGGACGCCCACGAGGATGATCATGATCACGAGCATGAGGATGAGGAGGATGCTCACGAGGATGATCATGATCATGAGCATGAGGACGAGGAAGACACCCTCGCGACGGAGGGCACTACCACCACCGTGGCGCCGGGGCTCGTGCGGCCCCAGGTCCTCGATGACATCCCGTTTGTGTTCTCGAACATCGCCCAGACCGCCAGCCTTGATCCGGCCGTGGCCTGGTCGTCCGACGGCATGCTGTTCGTCCGCAGCGCCTACGACACGCTGCTCGAGTACCCGCCCGGCTCGCAGCCGGCCATCGTTCAGCCTGCCCTGGCCAGCGAGTGGTCGACGGAGGACGGTCTCACCTATACCTTCACCCTGCGTGACGACGTGAACTTCCACGACGGCAACCCCTTCGACTCCACCGACGTGGTCAAGAGCCTGGAGCGGATCCAGGCCATCGGCCAGGGTCCATCCACCCCGCTGCGGAACGTGGTCAGCTACGAGGCGACCGGGCCCTACGAGGTCCAGATCACCCTCGGCCAGCCCGACACGTTCTTCACCGGCCTGCTGCCCAAGGTGCCGATCGTCTCCGCCGAGGCCATCGAAGCCAACGCCACCGCCGACGACCCGTGGGCCGAGGCGTGGTTCGCCGAGAACGAGGCGGGCTCCGGTCCCTACGTGCTCGACACGCTGGCCGCGGACATGATCACCCTCAACGGGTTCACCGACTACTGGCGGCCGTTCGAGCCCGGCACGCCCACGAGGGTCACCCTCCGGACCGACCCGGACGCCTCGACAGCCGTGCTCCTCATGTGCCAGGGCGAGGTCGACTCGATCGGTGGTATCGGCCCCGATCTCGTGGATCAGGCGGTCGCCTGTGACGGCGTCAAGGCGTTGATCCAGCCCCGCTTCGGGTTAGGGACGGTGGTGTTCAACCAGCTGGCGGACGGGCCGATCTCCGACGTGCGGGTTCGCCAGGCTATCGCGCTGGCCATCGACTATGACGGGTGGATCGCCTACCTCAACGGAAGGGCCGAGCCCACCACCGGGCCGCTACCCCCCAACGCCGAGATTGGACCGGTTCCCGACGTGATCCGCCAAGATCTCGACCAGGCCAAGGCACTGATGGCTGAGGCCGGTTATGGGGGCGGTGGTCCCGACAACATCCTGTTCACCATCAGCTACGCAGGCCTGCAGTTCCTGTCCTACGAGGCGTTCTTCGGGACGCTTCTCACGGAGAACCTGAAGGAGCTCGGCATCGGCGTGGACGTGCAGTTGGTCGGATGGCCGGAGCTGGTCCAGCTGACCAAGAGCCCCGAAACGACCACCGACCTGGCGTACCTGATCCTCAACATGACGTCGACGGATCCGTCCACGGTGCTCAAGTCGGCCTACGTGACCGAAGCCTGGGCGGACCAGGGTGGTTACAACTGGGCCTACTACTCGAACGAGATGGTGGACGAGCTGACCGCCGGCGTGTCGGGCATCACCGACGATGAGGAGCGGGGTCTTGTCCTGCGTCAGATCTCGGACCAGATCATCGCCGATCAGGTGGCCATCTGGATGCCGCAGCCGATCATCTACCAGCCGGTTCTCGAGAAGTGGGACCTGTTGTTCGAGCCGCTTGACTTCGTGGTCCAGACCCGGTTCTTCCACGCTCGCAACACTGAAATGGGCGGGTGACGCAGGGGCGTAACCCCGAGGTAACACGACCGGCGCCGGGGCAGAGCTTCGGCGCCGGTCGCTTGGCGCGGTTCGTCAAAGGAGTCGTCTGGCTGCTGGTAGTGGTCCTGGTAGCCGTCTCCATCACCTTCGCGCTGTCCAGGATCGTGCCAGCCGATCCCGCCCGGCTGGCCGCGGGGCTCGAAGCGGGTCCCGAACAGGTGGAGCGGGTGCGCCAGGACATGGGCCTGGACGACCCGGTGATGGTGCAATACGTGCGCTACATCACCGGTCTGGTCAGAGGCGACTTCGGCGACTCGATCCGGACCCGGGGACCGATCCTCGATGATGTGGTCGAGGCGCTACCCGCGTCGATCGAACTCATCGTGGTTTCCTTCACGATCTTCGCCTCGCTGGGCATCCTGGCGGGCGCCGCGTGGGCCTACTGGCCTCGGGGTGTTCACGCCGTCCTGCTGCGGGTAGTGGCGGTGGCCGGTTCCGCCGTGCCCGTATTCTGGGTCGGGCTGCTGTTGCAGATATTTCTCGCCGCCAGGCCCGACTGGTTCCCACTCGTAGCGCGCCTCGACTTCCCGGTGGCCGGGAATCTCAACCACCAGGCGGCCGGGATCGCCGAGGTCACCGGCGCCGGCCTGTTGGATGCCTTGATCGCCCGAAGCCCTTCGGCCATGTTGGAGGCGGCGCGGGTGTTGTTTCTACCGGTGATGACCATCGTGATCCACAACATCGCCCTCACCATCGCGCTCATGCGTTCGTCCCTCGCCGACCAACTCGACCGGGAATACGTGCGGGCGGCGCGGGCCCGGGGCCTGTCCGAGTGGCGGGTGGTGGTGGTCGACGCTCTGCGCAACGCCCTCAATCCGGTGGTGACCATGCTGGGTCTGCAGCTGGGATGGCTGCTGGGCGGGGTGGTGATCGTTGAGGTGATCTTCTCATGGCCGGGGATCGGCCTCTACGCCTTCAGCTCGTTCCAGTCCTTCGACTACAACGCCATCATGGCCATAACCGTGCTGGCCACGGCCGGGTTCGTCCTGGTCAACGCGCTGGTCGGCCAGATCTACCCCCTGCTCGATCCCCGTATCAAGGAAGCCCGATGAGCGTCGCCAAGCTCCCGGCCGCACCCGAGACGGCATCCCCGACCCGGAAGGCGGGGCGGGGTGTCGTCTGGTGGGCGGTGGGCACCGTCCTGGTCCTGGCGGCCCTGGTACTGATTCCCGGCCTGCTGGCCCCCGCCGACCCGTACAAGCTGGACATCATCAACCGCTTCACCCCTCCGCATGGCGGCAACCTGTTTGGCACCGACGACTCCGGTCGTGACATCTTGTCCCGGGTCATCCACGGCGCCCGTTACTCGATCGGCTCCGCCGTGCTGATCATTACGGTCGCGGCGCTGGTGGGGACGGTCTACGGGTCGCTGGCCGCGTGGTACGGGGGGATTCTCGACCGGCTGCTGATGAGGACCGTCGATGTATTCCTGGCCTTCCCCTATCTGGTGTTCGCCATGGCGGTGGCCGCATCGATGGGGCGAGGTCTGACCTCCACGATCGTGGCCCTGTCGCTGCTGTGGTGGCCGAGCTATGCCCGGATGATCCGGGGTCAGGTGAAGTCGATCCTGAACGACTACCACATAAGGGCGGCCACCACGCTGGGTGCGAGACGGGGCCAGATACTGCGCTGGCACGTCATTCCCCACACCTACAACCAGCTCCTGGTCCGTTTCACCCTCGACATCGGAAACGCGCTGGTGGCGCTGACCGGGCTGGCCTTCCTCGGGTTGGGAGCAACCCCGCCCCTGCCGGAGTGGGGACGCATGGTGGCCGACTCCAAGCAGTTCGCCCTGCTGGCATGGTGGTACGCGGTGTTCCCGGGCGTGGTCATCTTCGCCACCGTGCTCAACTTCGTGCTGCTGGGCGAGGCGCTGCGGAAGCGGTCTACCTCGTGAGCCTGCTCGCGGTCGAGGGCCTCACGGTCACCTATCCGGGAGGGCAGCGGCCGGCGGTCAAGGGCGTGTCGCTGGAGATCGAGTCCGGTCGCACCCTGGCGGTGGTGGGGGAGTCGGGAAGCGGGAAGACCACCCTGGCCCTGGCCCTCGCCGGGTTGCTCGACCGCCGAGCGCGGAGACATGCCTCCCGGCTGGAGATAAACGGCGAGGACCTGCTTGCGGCGGGAAGGCGGAGGTGGAGGCAGCTGCGGCGCACCGACATCTCGTTCATCTTCCAGTCCCCGATCAACTCGTGGAATCCCACCCGGACGATGATCGCCCAGGTCCGGGACGCGATGTCGGCTGCGGGCCGTGCCGGCCGGATGCCCGAGTTGATGGACCTGCTGGCCCGGGTGGGCTTCGAGGATCCCGAGAGGCGCCTGGCGGATCTACCCCACCAGCTCAGCGGAGGGATGTTGCAGAGGGTTTCGATCGCCGTTGCGGTCATCATCGAGCCGGCCCTGCTCATCGCCGACGAGCCGACCAGCGCCCTCGACAGCACCGTTCAGTCCGAGATACTGGCCATCCTGGGGGAGCTGCGATCCGAAGCGGACCTGGCGATGCTGATCATCAGCCACGACCTCAGCGTGGTGGCCCGTGTGGCGGACTATGTGATGGTTCTCTACGGGGGGAAGGTGGTGGAGCAGGGCGCCCGCGCCGCCGTCCTCGGCTCGGCTGTCCACCCCTACACGCGGGGGTTGCTGGACTCGGTACCCCGCCTCGACGGGGATCGCAAGATCCTGCTCCCGTCGATGGAGCCGGGGCATCTCCCCGCCTCCGGATGTCCCTTCGCTCCCAGGTGCCGCCTGGTCGTGGACGAATGCCGCCGGGTCGAACCCGATCTGATACCGATCAATGACACCCTGGCAGCCTGCCCTCCCGCCGCATCCTCCGCATTGATAACGACATGACGTCCCTGCTCGAACTGACCGGAGTGGACAAGACGTTCGTCACCGACCGCGGCCCGGTCCGCGCCGTTCGGAGGATGTCGATGACGATCGGTGAGGGCGAGGTGGTCGGCCTCGTGGGGGAGTCAGGGTCCGGGAAGTCCACCATCGCCAACCTGGTGCTCGGTCTGGAGCAGGCAGACGGGGGCCGGATCCGCTTCCGGGGCCGCGACGTGGGGGAGTGGCTGGATGGTGATGAGGCGGGATACCGGCAGGCCGTGCAGGCGGTCTTCCAGCATCCCTTCCAGGCGCTCGACAGCCGCAAGCGGGTGGGGTGGCTGGTCGCCGAGCCTCTGGTGATCCACCGCCGCGGGAAGTCCCGTGAGCGCGCCGAGCGGGTGCGGGACTTGATGGCGGATGTCCACCTCGACCCCTCCCTGGTGAACCGCTACCCCCACCAGCTGTCGGGCGGCCAGGCGCAGCGCGTGAACATCGCCAGGGCCCTCGCGCTCGAACCCTCCCTCCTGGTCTGTGACGAACCCGTGTCGGCGTTGGACGTGTCGGTCCAGGCCCAGATACTCAACCTGTTGCTCGAGATAAACCGTGAGCGGTCGATGGCCATGCTGTTCATCAGCCACTCGCTACCGGTGGTGCGCCACCTCTCCGACCGGATCGTGGTCATGTACGCGGGCACGGCGGTCGAGGAGGGTCCCGGCGGAGAGGTGTCTGACCGGCCCACCCATCCCTATACGCAGTTGCTCGTATCCGCGGCATCGGTCGTCACCGGCGACAGCGGGCGGGGCCGCGGCACCATGCGGGAGGCGATCCCTTCCGAGGGATGCCGCTTCGTCCCGCGCTGCCCCGTGGCCATCGACCGGTGCTCGACTGAAGAGCCGTCCCTGGATGAGTTGGCGGAAGGCCACTCGTCGCGCTGCTGGATCGCCACGGATCTGTCGCTGCGCGAGGCGGAGGGATGAAAGGCGGACCGTTCCCGGGCCTCCGGGGACGGGGGCATGGACGGACTGCAAGCCTGAGCGCCGTCGCGCTAGTGGTAGCCCTCACTCTGGTGATACCGCCCGCGGCCGCGTCCGGTGCGCCCACGGATGGATCAGCCCCGGTCGCCCAGGAGGAAAGGGATCGGCTGGCGAGGGA
Organism: Acidimicrobiia bacterium; assembly: GCA_009841105.1. GTDB lineage: Bacteria > Actinomycetota > Acidimicrobiia > Spongiisociales > Spongiisociaceae > Spongiisocius > Spongiisocius variivorans. The sequence goes on from VXMM01000020.1 coordinate 19,394, forward strand.
GTTCGCGGCCGTGCTCGACCTGCGGGAGGCTCCCGACTCGATGTGCCTTTCGGTGATGCTCGACGGTGATCGGATCTTCGAGTCGCGATCCGGTACGGCCTTCACCCCCGCGTCCTTGATGAAGGTGGCCACCGCCGCGGCCGCTTTCGAGGTCATGGCCCCGGACGAGGTCTTCACCACGGAAGTGTTCGCCCGTACCGAGGACATCGAGTCCATCACCGACGGTGTTCTAACGGGCGACGTGTACCTGATCGGGCAGGGCGACCCCGTGCTGTCCACGCCCCGTTACGTCAATCGCTACGAGGTGCCGGTGGCCCACACCGACATCACGGGTCTGGCCAACCAGGTGATGGCCGCCCTATCCGCCCATGGCGTCAGGAGGATCGAGGGCCGGATCGTGGGAGACGAGTCGTGGTATCCCGACAAGGAGCGCGACTACTCCGGGGAGGTCATAGCCGGCGAGACGGACCCGGTGTGGAGACGCTCCTTCGTGACCGCCAACCACTCCGGACCGCTGTCGGCCCTGCTCCTCAACAGCGGGTTCTCGCGGTATTCGAGCTCGGTGTTCTCCGCGGGCCGCCGCCAGAGCGTGCGAGCGGCGCAGCCCGCCCAGTACGCCGCGTCGGTGTTCGACGACTTCCTTGAGGCGCGACGGATGGTGATCACGCGGCGGCCGGTAGCGGGCGTGGCGCCGGCTCCGAGCGAGCGGACCATGCTCGGGGCGGTCGAATCCCCGCCTCTTTCCGAGATCGTGGCTCGCATGCTGACCCGTTCCGACAACACCATCGCCGAGATGCTGCTGAAGGAGATCGGCCGCCGGGGTGAGGGATCGGACCGCGCCTCCGCGGTGGCCACCGTTAGCACCATCCTGCGCGACAAGCTCGGGTCGGAGGCAAACGGATTACGGATCGCCGATGGCTCGGGCCTGTCCTACTCCAACCGCCTCACGTGTGGTGCTGTCGCCGGACTGCTGGAGGAGGCCGGTCCCGGTTCGCCGCTGGTGGAGGGCCTGGCCGTGGCGGGCGAGACGGGCACTCTGAGAAACTGCCACCCGGTCCGGTCTAGGGGAAACGAGGACCAACTCCTTACCGTGAAGGGCAAGACGGGCAGCCTGGACCATGTGATCTCCCTGGCCGGGACGGCCGTGGCGGCCGGCGGCGAGACGATCACGTTCTCGATGATCGCCAACCGGTCCGACATCATCCGCCTCGGATCCTGCAACCGTCTCCGCAGGACGCTCCTGAACGCCGCCGCCAACTACACGTACGGTCCCGCCGGGCCGGGTATTCCTGTCCATGCGGGAGACCGCGCTGCGCTCGTAGCGTTGTTCAACGGCACGGGTGGGGACGGATGGTTCAACGCGTGGGGCTGGAAGACCGGCGCGCACCCGAGCAGGTGGCACGGCGTGGCCACGGACTCTGAGGGACGGGTAACCGAGATCGACCTAAGCGGACCGTTCGGTAACGGCCTGACGGGATCGATACCCGAGGAGCTCGGCCGGATGAGCGAGCTCGCCCGGCTCGATCTCTCGGGCAACGACCTGTGCGTACCCCGGTCCTTGGTTGAAAGCCTGCCGACCACCGGGGTCGGGACCTGTGCCGTGTTCGTAGACACGCTGGGCAGCGTCCATGAGGCTGCGTTGGAGGCCCTGGCCGGAAGGGGGATACTGGACGGCACCGAGTGCGCGGCCGGCATCTGTCCGAACGAACCGATCAAGCGATGGACCATGGCGGTGTGGCTGGTACGGGCAATCGACGGCCGCGAGCCACCCGCGGTCTCCGCGTCGAGGTTCGCCGACGTGGACACGGAGGAGTGGTGGCTTCCCTACGTGGAGCAGCTGGCGGAACTCCGCATCACCGCGGGATGCGCACTCCAGCCGCGACGTTTCTGTCCTGACCGCCCGGTTACTCGGGGCGAGACGGCGTCGTTCCTGGCGCGCGCCCTCGACCTCGAAGCCGCCCCGCCGGCAGGATTCGGTGACACCGGTGGAAGCGTCCACCGGGCAGCCATCGACTCCCTTTGGGCGGCCGGAATCACCGCCGGCTGCCAGACGAACCCACCGCTCTTCTGCCACGCCCGAGCGGTCACCCGAGCCGAGATGGCAACATTCCTCGCCCGATCTCTCGGCCTCGACTAAGCAACCGGAGCCGTCCGGTGAAGCGAGAGCGCCACACCGCTCGCGGCCGTGTCCATGGCCTGCGCGGCGGGACCGCGAACGTTCGGTACCCTCCTGTCAGCCCGGACGACGAACAACCCAGGGAGGGCGGATGACCGGACCAACCGGCTACGGCAAGGTCGGACGATGGCGGGCGTGAGGGACATCGTGCCCGGGGGAATCATCGACGCCCGGTCCCGGCCGCCCATCAAGGCGTTCATAGAGGACCGGACCTATACCAACCTCCCCCGGACCCTGGGCAACGTGGCTGCCCGGGGCTGGACGATCACTCCGGCCATGCGGCAGGCCGACCTCGACGGCTACCTGGCCGAGGTCCGGGAGGCCGGAATCGTGCTGGCGGGGGTTCCCGCCCGGGTTCCGAACAGATGGTGGGGAGGCAAGGGCAACGACCCGGTCTTCGAGGCCGAGGAGCAGAACCCCGACCTCTTCTACGTGTACGCGGCGGTCGATCCGATGAAGGAGGACGCCGCCGGATCGGTTCAGCCGCTGGTCGACCGGGGCGCCCGGGGCATAGTGCTCGAACCGGGGATCTGCGACACGCCCACCTACGTGGACGATCCCATCATCAACCCGGTCTACGAGGCCTGCGTCGCCGCCGGCGTACCCGCCCTGGTAATGGGAGGTGGCGAGACCGGGCCCGACCTGAGCTTCTCGGACCCGGCGAGGATCGACCGAGTGGCAGTTCGTTTCCCCGAGCTGACCGTGGTCAACGTACACGGAGGCTGGCCCCACGCGCAGGCGGCTCTCGGGGTGGCCTTCCGGCGCGCCAACGTCTGGATGCTCCCCGACGTGTATTTCCCGGGCCTGCCCGGTGAGGTGGACTACGTGAAGGGAATCGCCACCTTCCTTCAGGACCGGTTCCTGTTCGCCACGGGATACCCGTTCTGCCCCATCCAGGAGACCATCGACCGCTATCTCGGGTTCGGGCTCTCCGACGAAGTACTGGACAAGGTCATGCGCCGCAACGCCCTCCGCCTGTTCCGTCTGGACGAGTCATGACCGGCAACTCCGGGGGAGTGGTCGTGGTCACGGGTGCTGCCAGCGGGATCGGGCGGGCCACGGCGGTGGCGTTCCACCGCCAGGGAGCCACGGTCGTGGCCACGGACGTGAACCGGGACGGACTGGCCGGTCTGTGCTCCGAACTGGATGATCGGGCCAGGTGCGCGACTGCGGTGGCCGACATCGCCTCGGGCCCCGATGTCGTGTCCTTGTTCTCTCAGGTGGAGCGGATGGGGGGATGCGAGGTGCTGGTGAACGCGGCCGGCATCGGCGTCTCCCTGCCCTTGATCGATCACGCCGACGAGGACTGGGACCGGGTACTCGACATCAACACCCGCGGCACCTTCCTCTGCCTAAGGGAGGCGGCCCGGCAGATGACGGAGCGGGGTGGGGGAGCGATCGTCAACGTCGCTTCGGTAGTGGGTATCTACCCGTCACCGATACCCGAGATCGCCTACGACACCAGCAAGGGGGCAGTGATCCAGATGACCCGGTCCGCGGCCCGGGAACTGGCGCCCCATGGTGTGCGGGTGAACGGCGTGGCGCCCGGGCCGGTGCCGACCAACCTCTACGGCACCCCGCCGGAGCAGCCCGAAGTGCCGATGCCGCTCGGTCATGGCACGGTGGACGACGTGGTGAATGCCATCCTGTTCCTCGCGTCCGGAAAGGCCCGCTGGATAACCGGCCAGACGCTGGTCGTGGATGGGGGATGGTTGCTCAGATGAGCGGGGTCGCCATCGTCTCCGGGGGAGGACGCGGTATCGGGGCCGCGATCTGCCTGAAGCTCGCCGAACGGTTCCGCGCCGTGGGGATCATCGACCGTGATAGGGATCCGGCCGAGCGGGTAGCCACGGAACTAGGGGCCGTCGGGAGGACTGCGGAGGTACGTGCCGTCGATGTGACTGACGTGGAGGCCGTTCAGGAAGCAGTGGACAGCCTGGCGACCGAGATGGGCGGTCTGGATACCGTGGTGGCGGCAGCCGGTAATCAGATCGGCGCAGACGTGGGGGACATGTCGGTGGCGGTCTGGTCCTCCGTCCTCGATGTCCACCTGACCGGATCCTTCGCCCTGGTCCGAGCCTCGCTTCCCGCGTTGCGACAGTCGTCCAGCCCGAGCGTGGTGCTGGTCTCTTCGATCGCCGCTCGCGGGATTGCGGGACACGCCAACTACGGAGCGGCCAAGGCGGGCATCGTGGGTCTCACCCGTTCCCTCGCGAGGGAACTCGGTCCCGAGGGCATCCGGGTCAACGCCGTGGCTCCCGGATTCATCGACACCCGCATGACCCGCGACGGGGCCGGACACCGAGGCCTCAGCTGGGAGGAGTTCGCAGGTGCTGCCGCGGCCGCATCGGCCCTGGGACGGATCGGCCAACCGGAGGAGGTGGCATCGGTTGTCGACTTTCTGGCAGGCCCCGACAGCAGCTACATGACCGGCCAGATCGTGTACGCCACGGGCGGGCCGTGAGTGGAACCGAATGCCGGCCCGGATCCGGATCCCCTTCATCCGATGGCGAGACGGTCTGCTCCAGACATACCGCTAGGGCCCGGCGCCATCGGGTCCCGGCGTCGGCGCGCTCGGCAAGGCAGGGCAGAAGTCGAGGCCGACCAGCAACAGGTCCTCGCCTGCGAGGTCCAGCGATTGCCAACCGGCGGGTAGGCATCCGCTCAGCTGGTTGCCCGCCAGGTAAAGATGGGTGAGGTCGGTCAGATCACCCAATCCGGCAGGAACCTCACCCGTCAGGCGGTTGCGGCTGAGGTCCAACTCCTCGAGTCCGGCCAGCTGACCTAACTCGGCAGGGATCCCACCCCTGAAGCCGTTGCCGCCCAGGTGCAGGCGTACCAGGTTGGTCAGTTCCCCCAGTTCCTCGGGTATCTCACCCCATAGGGCATTGTGCTCGAGGTTGAGCGTTGTGAGCTTGACGAGCCGGCCGAGCTCCTCGGGTATCCGTCTATCCAACCGGTTACTGCCGAGGTTCAGCTCGATCAGGTTGGTGAGGTTGCCCAGTTGGGTAGGAATGTGCTCGGTCAGTTCGTTGTGATAGAGGTCCAGATACTCAAGACCGGTGAGCCGGCCGAGCTCGGCAGGTATCTCACCCCACAACCAGTTGTTGGAGAGGTCCAGGCGTACGAGGTTGGTGAGCCGGCCGAGCTCGGCGGGGATTTCGCCGGCCAGGTAGTTGTTTCCGAGCGACAGGGTGGTCAGCTTCGAGAGCCTCCCCAGTTCGGCGGGTATCCCACCGGACAACCGGTTGCCGTCGAGGCGGAGATGAACCAGGTTTTCCAACCGGCCGATTGCGGCCGGTATAGGCCCGGACAGCTCATTGCCGGCGAGACTCAGGCGGCTCAGGTTGGGTAGGTTGCCACGGTCCGGGATCGGACCGGACAGTCGGTTGTTACCGAGATCGACCTCCTCCAGCCGGCTCAGGGAGGCCAATTCCAACGGTATCTTCCCCGAGAAGCGGTTGTCGTTCAGATGGAGCCGCTCCAGCTTGGTGAGGTTGGCCAGCGATGCCGGTATCTCACCCGAGAGTCGGTTGCCCCCGAGCGACAACCGTTCCAGACTCACCAACTCCGCCAGTTCGTCGGGCATGGTTCCCGACAGGTCGTTGCCCCTCAGATCCAGCTGCTCAAGGGCTTCCAGGTTCCCCAGTTCTCGGGGAATCCCACCGGCGAGGTTGTTGTTCCCCAGGTTGAGCACCCAGAGCTTGGCGAGGCTGCCGAGTTCATGCGGGATCCCCCCGGAGAACTCGTTGGTCCCCAGGTTGAGTTGTGTCAGGTTGTCGAGATCACCCAGCCATGCGGGTATCTCACCGGATAGCCGGTTGTTGGAGAGCCACAGCCGCTCCAGCTTGGCGAGGTTGCGGAGCTCCGACGGTATCTCCCCCGAGAACAGGTTGTTCTGGAGGTAGACCCTCTCCAGCTCGGAGAGGTCACCTAGCCAGGCAGGTATCCCACCGGAGAGCCGGTTGCCCTGAAGCCACAGCACTCTCAGGTCGGTGAGGTTCGCGAGTTCGGGGGGTATCTCCCCGGAGAGATCGTTCTGGTCGAGATCCAGCCGCCTCAAGTTCGTGAGCCGACCCAACTCGGGTGGTATCTCCCCGGACAGACCGTTTCTCCAGAGATTCAGTATCCGCAGTTTCCGCAGGTCACCGAGTTCTGATGGGATCTCCCCTCCCAACTGGTTGAGTCGCAGGTTCAGGATCCTCAGGTTGTCCAGCTTCCCGAGTTCGGATGGAATCTCGCCGGACAGTTCGTTGGCGCTCAGGTACAGCACGGTGAGATCACTCAGCCCTCCGAGTTCAGCGGGTATGCCGCCCGAGAGTCGGTTGAAGCTGAGATCCAGCCATGTGAGGTTTCCGAGCCCTCCAAACGCCGGCGGGACAGGTCCCGATAGTCCGTTGCTGCGCAACAACAGATGGGTCAGGTCGTTCAGCATTCCTAACTCGACCGGAACCGAGCCGGAGAGTTCGTTGTTTCGCAGGTCCACGACCCTGAGCTTGCTGAGCGACCCCAGGAAGGCCGGCACCGGTCCAGAGAGCCTGTTGAAATGTAGGTTCAGGTCGGTTAACTCGCTCAGCTGCGCGAACTCTTCGGGAAGCGGGCCGGACAGCAGATTGTCCCCCAGTCTCAAAACTCGTAACCCGGCGAGATTGCCGATTCCGGGCGGGAGGTCGCCGGCCAGGTAGTTGTCTTCGAGATCAAGGACCTGCAGCTTGCTCAGAAGACCCAACTCGGCCGGGAGCTCGCCTGTCAGGCGGTTCGATGGAAGAACCAGCCCGGTGACCCGACCTGTATCGTCGGTTTTCACACCCTCCCACTCACTGATCGGCGTGTCCTCCAGCCAGTTGCCGGCCCTCGCCCATCCTGGGCCGTGCGTGGCGTGGTACAGCGCCACCAGGGCGTGACGATCCATGGACGCTTCTGCCGACTCCACGGTTGTTATCCCGGATTCCGCGTGGGCCCACGGCGAGGCGCCGGGCAACGAAACGACGAGCAACAGCGCCAGGGTCGCAGCCACCGGAGCGATCCGGGGGCCTACCCGCCCGGGGACCACGGTGGAAGGACGCGGCGGCATCTGGCGGGATAGCATCTCTGGGTGCTCCTTGGATCAGCGGACGGGGTCTCGTATCGGGATATCGAAGGTCCATTGCGAGGCCGCCTAGACAAACCGCTTTAACACGAAGTGTCGTGTGTGGATCGGCGCCCCTTGTCGTCTGTATCAATTCCCGCTCGGGGAGCTTAGGCACGGTGACCCGGGCGCATGGATCAATCGGGTGCACGCTGTTCGGCCGACATGGCGAGTCCGGATGTCAGGAAGCGCCCGCAGAGCCGGCGGGTGCGGGATTGACTCACGGCGAGTGCTCACAGGCCCTGCCGGCTCGAGAAGACGGCAAGCTGTCCTGGCAACCTTCATCGCTCGCCCCAGCGCTGAGGAGGGTGCTGAAAGAGACGGGGATGGGTTGGCCCGCCATGCCCCGACCTTGAGGTTTCGTTGCCGGATGCCGGACCAACGGGACATTTTTCAGTACTCTCCTAGGCTCCGGCGACTTAGCCATCCAAAGGAGGGGCGCTGACTGCCCGGATCCTGATCATCCATCCGATGGGCACCGACATGTACAACCGGTGGACGCTCGAGGTGCTCGGCCCTGCCGCGGCTCCGGGAACCGAGATCGGGGTGCGGCACCTACCCGGCCTTCCCGAGACGCCTTTCGTACCGGAAGCCGATCTGTGGCGGGACGAGTTCTTCGAAGCCGTGGTTGCGGCCGAGAGGGACGGGTTCGACGTGGTCGCCACGGCGTGCACGTCCGATCCTCTGGTCCGGGAGGCCAAGCATTTGGTCGGTATCCCGGTCACCGGGCCGTTCGAGGCTCTCTCCCATACCGCTCCGGCGATGGGGCCGCTGACCATCATCGCCAGCGGGTACAAGATCGACACCTGGGCGCCCCGGGCCGTTGCTCACGGTTTCGCGCCCGGGGCGGTGAACGTCCGGATGGCGGACTTCGCCCACCCGGATCCTGAGACCGCCGAGAGGCTGTTCACCACCGACGTCGGAAAGCTGTTCGACATAGTCATGGCCGAGATGAAACGGGCGCTTGTCGAGGACGGCGTCGAGCAGGCCCGGCGGGCGGCGGTCGAGGATGGGGCGGCCTCGGTGTTCTTCGCCTGCTCCCTGTGGTCCGGGATGCTCGGTCGGGTAGCCGATCAGGTCCCGGCCGTGGCGGTACTGGATCCGCTGGTATTGCCTCTCAAGTACGCCGAGTACCTGGCCGGCACGTACAAGCTGTTCCGCTAAAACATTTCTACCCCGACAGCCAGAAACTCTCCGACAAGCCATCTCTATCCATCCGAATAGCCTATACTCTATATCGTAGTGACCGATGGAAAGGAGGTTCCGGTGACACGCAAGAGGATTCTGACGGCGACCTTGGTCGCTGCGTTGGTTGGCAGTGCGGTGGCGGTCGCGGCCAGCAGCCGGCGCGAACGGAGCGAGTGATCATGCGGGCCGGCTTAGTCGGCCCGTCGGTCGGTGGAGAACTCCCCAACTTCTTCGATGGTCACCCCCGAGGGGTCACCTACACGCTGCAGCCGGACGGTTCGTCGGTGATCCTGTGGGCATCGTCGGGGGACGGTCTCGAAGAGGGTGACACCGGACTGTGGGTTGGCCCGTTGACGGCTGACGAGCTGGCCGCAGCTTCCTGGCAGGTTCCGGTGGTGGGCCTACAGCGTCATCGCCGGATCCTGCCGTTTGCGCGGTGTGGGATGATCCGCCCGTATCCGATTTCGCATTCGACGTGATCGAGGGTACCGGCTATCACGGGCGCTCCGGCCTGTGGCAGCGGCACAAGCTGGTCGGCTCTGACCTGTTCACAAACCGCTAACTACCGAACGGCGGGTGACGTTGCAGTAGGGCAAGGAACCGTTCGATCAGGTCGGCACGGACCGAGTCGGAGCGGTAGAGGGCGATCAGCACCCTCCGCGGTATCACCGGTTCGTCGATCTCGAGCACTGCAACCCCGGCCTCCTGAGCCATCGTCACAGCTCTCGGAACGAGGCTGATCCCCAGGCCCAGTTCGACACAGCGGACGGCCGTCGCCAGCCAGCCGGTCTCGATGGTGGGTTCGACGCTGATCCCGGCCCGGGCGAAGGCCTCGTCGATGACCATCCGGAGGGCGTAGGGCCTGGGGAACAGGATCAGAGGTTCGTTGCGGATCCGATCCAGCGATACGGCTTGGCGCCCGGCCAATTCGTGGTCGGTCGGAGAGAGTATCACCCAGTCCTCCTCGGCGAGGACCACGGACTCGATCCCGGTGCCGAGAGGGCTATGGAAGGACCGATCGAGGACGCTCAGTATGCCTAGGTCGAGCTCCCCGAGCCCGATCTGGAGGAGGGCCTCGGCCGTCGGGATGTCCCGGAGCAGCACCGTCAGCCCCACCTCCTCCTCCTGGAGGCGGTGCACCACCTCGGGTAGCCGTACGAAGAGGGGTCCCAGCGTGGCGCCGACCCGCAGGACGGGTCCTCCCTCCTCGCCCATCGGGGCCTGCCGCTCGATGTCTGCGGCCATTCTGAGGAGTTGCTGGGCGGGTTCGAGCAGGCGGCGGCCGGAATCGGTCAGGTGTGCGCCGTGGCGGCCCCGTTCGAACAGGCGCGTGCCGAGCTCCTTCTCGAGGGCGGCTATCTGTTCGCTGATGGTGGACTGGGTAAGGCGCAGCGCGTCGGCGCCGGCCGTGAAGCTACCCCTGGCGGCGATCTCCACGAAGGCACGGAAGTGACGGAACTCTGCCATACCGTCCATGCTGGCCGAACCCCGGCGTGGATGCAATCGGCGCCCGGAGGCCTACCTTGGCGGTCGAGAGATCGGATTCCCCTCCCGTCACTCCGTTCAGAGGTCGGGAACGGCGAAGATCGCTCCCCCGAACAGGATGGTGGCCACCAGCAGCGTCCAGATGATGTTGGCGCCCTGTCCGAGCAGGAAGGCGGCGGCCGGGCGGCCCTGGTCCATCGACACCAGGTCGCGGAAGCGGGTCTCGAGACCGATGCACAGGAAGGCGAGCGCGAACCACCAGGTGCGTATCTCTTTCATGAGCGCGCCGGTCGAGTCCACCAGACCGGCGCCGAGGACGAACGAGAACAGCAGCGACGCGGTGATGAACCCCAGTACGAACTTGGGGAACCGGTCCCAGATCACCCGGGCCGTCGGTCTCGTACCACTCTCCTCACTGCCCCGGAATGCCCACCAGAGCGAGATGGCGAAGGCTGCCACGCCCAGTAGGGCGTTCTGGGAGAACTTGACGATCACAGCGGCGTTCAGAGCTGAGTCTCCGAGTATCTCGCCGGCCGCGACAACCGCTCCCGATGTGTCGATGGTGCCGCCCAGCCAGGCGCCTCCCACGATGGCGGGGATACCGAGGAGTTCCACGACCCAAGGCATGAGAACCGTCATCGGCACTGCCACGATGAGCACCAGCGAGGTGACGTAGGAGAGCTTCTTCCGATCTCCGGCGATGGCGCCGCACGTGGCGATGGCAGCGGATACCCCACAGATCGACACTGCCGATGCCAGCATGGTCGAGAACTCGTCGTCCACCCGCAGGCGCCTGGATATGCGGTAACACAGGTACCACACCACCACGACCACGAGCAGGGCCTGGGCCATACCGAGCAGGCCGGCCTGAAGTATCTCGCCGAAGACGATGTTGGTTCCGAGTATGACCAGCCCCGTCTTGATGTAGTACTCGGTCCGGGTGGCCTCACGCATCCAGGTAGGAACGGTCCCGAGGTTGGAGATGAGCAGCCCGACCACCAGAGCCACGATCACGTAGCTGATCCCCCATTGGCGCAGCGCGCCGTTGCCGGCGACGAGTCGGGCCGCCCAGGCAAGGGCGAACAGGGCCGGGAAGCCGATCAGATATGCCCGGGTGTTCGCTCCCATCAGGCGAATCCCCGCGGCCGAAACTGACATGAGTAGGAGTCCGGCCAGCAGGGCAGCAGCCACGTCGCCCCAAGAGAAGGCATCCGCTACCCGTCCCGCGGTCCACGAGAAGTCCGGGATGTCCGGTCTGATCCCCACTAGGACCAGCAGTATGAGGGCCCAGCCCTGCCAGACCGAGATCCAATCCTCCGTGGCGAACCTGGCGCCATCCTGGGAGTCGGTCATCGGGCCCCTTCTCTTTGACTGGGCGCAACGGTCGCGTAGCCGCGCTCGAAACGAAGGCTACCCTCGTCTCTTTGATGCCCTCATCTCCCGGCCGATCGGGCCGGCCCCCCATCTTCTCCACGGCGCGAGGATCACAGCCCGGAGCGTTCGGACCGGTCGAGTGGGCACTGCTCGCCGGTGTTGCCCTCATCTGGGGATCGTCATACCTGCTCATCGAGATCGGGCTCGAGGCCCTCGCACCGGCAGTGGTCGCCTGGGTGAGGTTGACGCTGGGGTTGCTGGTAATTGCCTGCCTCCCCGCCGCGCGCCGCCCCGTGGATCGGGCGGATCGGCGGCGGATCACGGTTCTCGCGCTGGTCTGGACCAGCTTCCCGTTCCTGCTCAGTCCCATCTCGCAGCAACACATCGATTCGGCCCTAGCGGGAATGATCAACTCCCTCATACCGATCTTCGCCGCGTCCATCGCCATGGTGTTCCTGCGGACGGTGCCCGGCATCCGCCAAAAGTCAGGGCTCGTGCTTGGACTCGTAGGGGCGATCAGCCTCGGGCTTCCTGCCGCATCGGAATCGTCGGCGGCTGCCTGGGGAGTCTGGCTGGCCGTGGTGGCTGCGGTCTTCTACGGACTCGGACTGAACCTGGCTGTGCCCCTGCAGCAGCGGTACGGAGGTCCGGCGGTGATGGCGCGTGTCCTGGGGATATCGTCGGTCGTCACCGCGCCCTTCGCCGTGGCCGGTTTGGGAGACTCCGCCTGGGAAGCGGGGCCCGTGCTGGCGGTCACGGTGCTCGGGGTGGTTAACACCGGGGTGGCTTTCCTGCTCATGTTGGTGTTGGCGGGGCGGGTTGGTCCAACCCGAGCGGGAGTTGCGATCTACTTCATCCCGATCGTCGCCATCCTGCTCGGCACCGTTTTCCGTTCTGAGATCGTGCTCCCGATCCAGTGGATCGGAACCGCGGTAGTGCTGATCGGCGCCTGGCTCACCAGCCGCCGCGAATTCTGACCGGGATCGCCCGGTACCCTCGGTCCTCTCATGGCATCTCCTCTTTCCGGTAGTGCCGGTCGTAGACGCGTACTCTCCACCACCCAGGGATCGCAACTCGGACCATTCGGCCTGGTCGAGTGGGCGTTGCTCGCCGGTGTGGCCCTCATATGGGGTTCCTCCTACCTGCTCATCGAGATCGGCCTGGAATCGCTGGCGCCGCCGACCATCGGGTGGGTGAGGGTGACGCTGGGCTTCCTGGTGCTGGTGGCCGTTCCGGCGGCCCGGAGAAGGATCGAACGGAGCGACTATCCCCGCGTGGCGGTACTGGGGTTTACCTGGGTCGCGATACCCTTCCTGCTCTTCCCGATCGCCCTGCAGCACATCGACTCGGCCCTGGCGGGAATGCTGAACGCCCTGGTGCCCATCGTCAGCACCTCCATCGCCATTGTGCTGATGCGCTCCCTCCCCCGGCTCCGCGTCATGGCCGGCATAGTGCTCGGTTTTGCCGGGGCCATCATGATCAGTGTCCCAGTGACCCGCGGATCCACCGCCGGACTTTGGGGGGTATTCCTGGTGGTCCTGTCCACCACCTTGTACGGCCTATCCCTGAACCTGGCGGTGCCGCTCCAGCAGCGCTACGGGGCTCCCGCCGTGATGATGAGGGTGATCGGGGTGGCGGCAGTTGTCACTACGCCCTTCGGACTGGCCGGCCTCACCGATTCGGATTGGAGGATCGGGCCGACGCTCGCGGTGATAGTCCTGGGGGTGTTGAACACGGGCGTGGCCTTCGTGATCATGACCTCCTTCGTGGGACGGGTGGGCCCGACCCGTGGGGGAGTGGCGATCTACTTCCTGCCGATCGTCGCCATAGTGCTGGGAGTGGTGTTCCGTTCGGAGGTCGTGCTCCCGGTCCAATGGGCCGGTACGGGGGTGGTGCTGTTCGGCGCCTGGCTCGCCAGCCGTCGCGAAGCCTGACCGACCACTAGCCGGACGCGCTCAGTCGTTCTGTCCTTGCCAGCCGTCCCAGTGTGTGAACTCCCGGGCAGGAATCCTGGTGACGGGCTTGAAGTCGTCGGCGGGATATCCCAGCGGGATCAGGGCGATGATCTGGGTCTCCTCCGGCATCTCCAGCGCGATCTTGGCATCCTCCTCGAGGATGTTGAGGGCCGTGGTGAGGCAGGTACCGAGCCCGAGGTCACGGGCCGCCAGCATCAGGTTCTGGACGCAGGGCATGATCGATGTGTAGACCGCCTCGGTACGGATGGCCTTGAGGACTCCGTATCGGGGAAGGTTGTGCTTCTCCAGGTTCATCGCTACGACGATGAGCGCCGGGCTCTCCTCGAGGTGATCGCGCAGGTAGACCGACTTCCTGATCATCGTCTTCTCGAACGTGCGCTTGTCGACCTCCCTGCGACCCTGGCGGAGAGGGTGGTCCAGCAGGAACTGCAGGCCCTCCCGGTAGAGGTCGGCGAGTTGCTTCTTGAGCTCCGGGTCCTTGACCACGATGAACTCCCACGGCTGGGCGTTGTGGCCGTTGGGCGCCCAGGTGGCCGCGGTCAGGATGGTGCGGATGTCATCGTCGGACACCGGGTCCGGCTTGAAGCGCTTAACGCTGCGTTGCGTCCGCATCGCCTCTAATACGTCCACGTCTTCCTCCTCACGGTCGCTCGACGCCCCCAGCACCCGCAACCTTAGGTTGAGAGTGGGCTCCAGCGCGCCAGGAGCCTTAGGTTGAGGGTTGGACACAGTGCGTCCGGAGCCTTGGGTTGGGAGTGCGGGCCGGGTAATGATCCGCCGGGGCGGCTACGGAGTTTCATCGAGAACCGCGTTGAGGTACTCGTGCATCCTGGTACGGGCGGCATTCCCGTAGGCGTTGTCGTACAGGTCGAAGGCGTGCAGGGCGCTGGGCCAAACGTCGAGCCGGGCGGGGTTGCCGGCGGCTTCCCAGCGGGCGGCCATGAACAGCGAATCGTCGAGCAGCGGGTCGAGGGTTCCCACGGTGAAGAGCGCGGGGGGCAGTCCTCGGAGATCGGCCCAGATGGGGGAGATGTCGGGGTCCTCGAGGTCACGGTTGCCGGCGAACAGTTCCACGAACCAGTCGATCGAGGACGTGTTCAGGATCAGGGGCCGGTCGCCGAAGGCTCTCATCGACGGGGTCCCGCGCAGGTCGAAGGCCCCGTAGGTGAGCAGGACGGCGCGGAAAGGGGTCAGGCCGTGGCGGTCCCGCAGCCGTAGGCAGGTGACGGCGGTGAGGTGCCCGCCCGCCGACTCCCCGCCGATCGCGATCAACTCGTGTCCCAACGCGTCAGCGGCGTTCCGGTGCAGCCAGAGGGCGGCCGCCTCGCAGTCGTCGGGTCCGGCCGGGTAGGGATGCTCGGGGGCCAGGCGGTAGGAGGTGGACACCGAGATAAGGCCGGTGGTGTCAGCGAGGGCCGTCATCTGAGGGTCGTGATGGTGGGGTCCTCCCCACACCCAACCTCCCCCGTGGATATGCAGGAAGACACCGCGGGCCGCCCTTCCCTCCGGGCGGATTACCCGCAGCCGGATGGGGCCGCCGGGCCCGTCGATGGTGCGCACCGAGGCTCGGGGCGAGAGACGGGGAGGACCGATCAACGACTTGCCCTCCTCCCTGGCCTGGCGGCCCGCCGCGGCGCCCACCTCCCACACCGGTGGCGCGTGGCGGGTTTGGTCGGCCACCCATTCGTTGAAGGCCAGCACCTCGGCGGGTGCTTCTGAAGGCATTACGGTCATCGGCCAAGGCTCCCGGTACGCGGTCACATCCAGGGATTAGAGACCGCAACGTTAACGCTAAGGACCGTGGTCCGGCGCCGGCCACAATGAATCGTTTGGCTTGTGTCCTGCCCTCGGGCTCAGACGATCCGCCTCCGGCTCGCCCAGTTGGCGAGCTCGTAGCGGTTGCTCAGCTGGAGCTTCCTGAGCACCGCCGAAACGTGGGACTCGACCGTCTTGTGGCTGATGTACAGCCGGTGCGCCACCTGTTTGTAGGAGAAGCCGCGGGCGATCAGGCGCAGTACCTCCTGCTCCCGGGTGGTCAGTTGATCCAGCTCGGGGTCCTCGGGGGCCGGGATGGTGGCGGCGAAGGTGTCGAGCACGAATCCGGCCAGCATGGGAGAGAAGACCGCATCGCCCGCATGGACCCGCCTGATCGCGTCGACCAGGGCCTCGGGGCGGATCGACTTGGTGACGTACCCTCGGGCCCCGGCCCTGATCATGGCGATCACATCCTCGGCCGCGTCCGACACGGACAGGGCGAGGAACTTGACCTGTGGGTGGGTCTGGAGCACGTTCTCCAGGATCGCGAGGCCTCCACCTCCCGGCATGTGGACGTCCACCAACGCCACGTCGGGGGGATCGAGCCGCAGGGCGTCGATGGCATCGTCCACGTCGCCGGCGGAGCCGATGAGTTCGATGTCGCGCGGATCGGACAGTTCCGCCCTGACCCCGGAGAGGAAGAGCCGGTGGTCATCCACCAGAAAGACTCGGATCATCCTGGCTCTCCTCCCAGACGCAGATGGACCTCCGTGCCCTCCCCCGGTGCCGATGAGACGGTGGCGGCGCCGCCGTTGCTCTGCATCCGGCCCACTATGGACTCGGCGATTCCGTAACGGTCCCCGGCCACCACCTCGGGGTCGAAGCCGGCGCCCTGATCGGAGATCCAGATATCCGTTGATTCCTGGCTCACCTCGGAGTAGACGGAGACCCGATCCGCGCCCGAATGCCGTGCTGCGTTGGTCAGGGCCTCGCCGGTAGCCGCGATGGTCGCCCTGATACCTTCATCGACGGGGCGGTCTCCTACCGTGACCACCTGGATGTGGATGTCGAAGGTCTGCTCGATCCGGTCGGCCTCCTCCTGCAGGGCGGCGGAGAGGAGTTCGGGCCCGCCGGCGGGCGTAGTGTCGTAGAGCCAGCGTCGGAGCTCCCGTTCCTGGACCCGGGCCAGCGTCATCACCCTCCGAGGGTCGTCGGTCCGCTGGATCAGGGCCAGCGTCTGGAGGACTGAATCGTGGAGATGGGCAGCCATGTCTGCTCGCGCCTCCTGGCGGATCCGCCGGCGCCGTTCCGCTCCCAGGTCGGATACCAGCCTCCAGACCCATGGTCCGAAGAGCACCACCATGCCGACCCCCGTGATCAGTACCGCCAGCAGTACGGTTCCTACGGCAGGAGCAGCCACGTTGGCGAGGATCGAAACGCCGATCAACAGCAGCACCACCCCGATCACCGTGCGGGCGCGAAATCGTCCGCTATCCGGGTCGAACAACCCCAGGATCGCCGAGCGGGGGTCGATGTCACCCCTGTCCATGAGGAAGGCGGTGCCGAAGCTGAGGGCCGCGCCCGGCCAGACCCATCCATCCCCGCTCCAGATCCCAAGGCCGCGGAGCAGCAGCAGGGAGCCGATGAACATCAGGACGTACGCCGCCCTCCGGTTGCTGTCCGCCGGGGGGACGGGTTCCGGGCGGGCTGTCTGATCGAGAGTCAGGCCCCAGAGGACCAGGTAGAGGAGTATCCCCAGTCCCCAAACGAGCGCAAGAACCAGGAAGGCGGCGCGGGCGTAGAGGTCGAGGACGCCGAGTCGATCGGCGACTCCCCCGGCCACGCCGGCCACCAAACGGTTCTGCTCCCGGCGTGCCAGCACCGTAGGGCCTCCTATCCGCTATGGCTTGCGTCGCGCCTATGTTGGCATCGTCCGGTTGCCGTGCGGGGCCGGAACCGGAGATATACCCACGGCCTGGGGCCGGTCTGGGGGATGTTTCAGGGTGATTCCCCACGAACCCGGCGCCCGGAATCGGGGATGATGTGGATATGACGAACAGCAGCCATACATCGCTCCACCGACCCGGTCAGGGCCGCTGGATTGCAGGGGTGGCGCTCGGGCTCGCCCACCGTCTCGGAATCGAGGCTTGGGTCGTCCGGGTGGGGTTCCTCATCCTCGTGCCGGTAGGGGGTGTCGGCATCTTCCTCTATGCAGCGGGTTGGCTGCTGATCCCGGATGAGGGCGAGGCCCACTCGATTGCACGGGGATGGTCGGGCGACCGCTCGGCCCGCCGGTGGGCGGGTGTCATCCTCATCGGCCTCGCGGCGGTCGTGTTGATTGCCGAGACCAGGCTGGTGAGGGGTGAGCTGGTTCTTGCCCTGGTCCTCCTGGGGATCGGGGTCCTGCTGTATCGCGGCGATCTGAGTCCGCCGCCGCGGCGGAGCCCGGAGACCGCAGACGTCCCGCAGGCGGCGCCGGACGACCAGGCCGAAGAGCCTCCGGCCGGCCCTCCCTCCTCCCCGCCGGTCTCTT
>VXMM01000033.1 GCA_009841105.1 Acidimicrobiia bacterium
GGGGCGGGCCGGGACCCCATACGGCCAAAATCCCGCCACGCGGGCTCCGCCCGCCGGGCCCTCCCCCTCCGCCACCACCTTGGCTCGAGGCGCGTCCCGCCATGCGCTCGGCGGAGCGGCCTCGAACGATCTGATCCCTCGCTCAGCCCGATTCGACGTCCTAACCGGACTGCTGGTAATTACGGTTATTTAACACCATACAGCAGAGCCATGACACGAACAAGGGGGTATGTCCTGTCACTTTTCTCGTTCTGGTTGATGATGGGCTACGACGGGTCGTGCGGCCCGGCCGGCCTTGAGGAAACATGAACCAGCCAGGATCCAGGACGGCGGAACCCGCGGTCTATATTGATCGTTGCGCGACAACGAGGATGAACATGGCCATGACCCACGAACAGTTGAGCCAGGCGATGGTTGCCAAGTTCGCCGCTGAGCCGGATCCGTCCGGCCAGGCCGACCTGGTCTGTTCCAAGGGCGCCCTGGGGATCGCCGCCGACCGCAAACAGATCAAGAAGACCGTCAAGCGGCTGCGGTCCGTCCACGGCTACCGGTTCCTGGTGATCAACCGCGGCGATCTCTTCGCGGCCAATCCGGCCACCATCGGCACCAAGATCGGCATCCTCGACCACAACGGCGCCCTCCTGAAGGCCGCCGACGTCCCTCGCCGCTAGCCGTTGCCCGAGGCCGACCTGCAGGTAGCCCTGGAGGCGGCCCGCGCCGGGACGGCGGAGGTGGCATCTGGCATCGACCGGCGCGTGGAGATTCGATTCAAGGCCGAGGCAGACCCTGTCACCGAAGTCGACCATCGCTCCGAGGCGGCCATCCTCGACGTGATCGCCAAGCGCCGGCCCCGAGATCCGGTGGTGGGCGAGGAACGGGGCGGGCGCCTTCCCGAGGAAGGGCGGGTGTGGTTGGTCGACCCCCTGGACGGCACCACCAACTTCGTCCACGGCTTCCCCTGGATCAGCGTCTCGGTGGCGCTCTGGATCGATAGCACCCCCTCGGTCGGGGTGGTGGTGGACGTGACCAACGGAGACGAGTACACGGCGGTGGCGGGAGGCGGCGCCCGCGCCAACGGATCACCCATCGCGGTGAGTCCCCTGGAGGACTTCGGGAGGGCCCTGATCGTCACCGGCTTCCCCTACGAACGGCGGGAACGGATCGAGATCTGCGACACCCGCTTCCGCCGGGTGCTGGGGACCGCCCAGGGTGTCCGGCGCCTGGGCTCGGCCTCCCTCGACATGTGCATGGTGGCGCGCGGGCGGATGGACGGATACTGGGAGGAGGATCTACCACCCTGGGACATGGGAGCGGGTGTCCTCCTCGTGACCGAGGCCGGCGGAGTGGTGAGCGATCGATCCGGTCGCCCGGTCGGTCCTTCCGGCGGGTTCGTGGTCGCCAGCAACGGGCGCATCCACCGGAGATTTCTGGACACGCTGGGCGAACCGAGCCCCTCCGAACGGCTACCGTGAGCGTTGGATGGAACAGATGAACGCCCCGGATCCGCTGCCGTGATCGAGCGCACCGGGATCGGCGCCTCGCCGGGCATCGCGATCGGCCCCGTCCACCTCCATGTCGCGCAACTGCCCGACATCACCCGACGCCGGGTGGACGATCCCGCGGCCGAGGTAGAACGGCTCCTCCGCGCCGAGGCCTCCGTCCGGACCCGGCTGTCCGACCTAGCGGCGACCCACGGCGAGGGTTCGGACGAGGCGGAGGTCATAGGGGCCCACCTCCTGCTGCTGGAGGATCCCGAGTTCACTGGAGAGATCCGCGACCGCATCGAATCGGAATCGCTGTGCGCCGAGGCGGCCGTATCCGAGGTGACCGAGGAGTCGGCGGCCATGCTGGAGTCGCTCGATGACGAGTACCTCGCCGCTCGAGGCGCGGATGTTCGCGACGTTGGCACGCAACTGCTCAGATCCGTGCTGGGGCTACCGCTCGAGACCTGGGACGGCCTGGAAGTCCCGTCGGTGCTGGTGGCACGGGACTTCTTCCCCTCCGAGACAGCCACCATCCCGCCTGGGATGGCCCTCGGCCTCTGCACGGAGGAGGGCAGCGCCACCTCCCACATCGCGGTCTTCGCCAGGGGCATGGGGCTTCCGGCGGTAGTGGGAGTCGACCTGCCGGCCACCGAAGCCGGAACGTTGATCGCCCTGGACGGAGAGACCGGCAAGGTCTACGTGGATCCGGCCGAGAGCGTGATCCAGACGCTCCGGGAAGGCCAGGAGGAGCAGCGGAAGGCGAGAGCGAGCGCCGCCGACCGGTCGCAGCAACCGGCCCTGACCAGGGACGGCACCCGGATCGAGGTGGCGGCCAACATCGGCTCGGACACGGACGCCGCCCGGGCCGCGGAAGTCGGCGCCGAGGGTGTGGGCCTGTTCCGCACCGAGTTCCTGTTCCTCGACCGCACCCGCCCGATCTCCGAGGAGGAGCAGTACGAGGCCTACCGCACGGTGCTCTCCGCCCTCGGCGACCATCTCGTGGTCGTCCGGACCCTCGATGTGGGAGGGGACAAGCAGGTTCCCGGGATCGAGATCGGGGAGGAACTCAACCCGTTCCTGGGCCTACGGGGTATCCGGCTCACGCTGGCGCGGCCCGACATGTTGCGCGCCCAACTCCGGGCCCTGCTCCGGGCGGGGACCGAGGGCCGTCTGGCGATCATGGCGCCCATGGTGTCTGGCATGGCCGATCTCATGGCTTTCCGTGCGGCGCTGGCCGAGACGGAGCGATCCCTGGCCTCAGACGGCCTGCCTTTCGCCGAGGACTACCAGGTCGGGATCATGATCGAGATCCCATCCGCCGCCCTGGTCGCCTCCCGGCTCGCCCCCCACGTCGACTTCTTCTCCATCGGCACCAACGACCTCACCCAGTACACGCTGGCGGTGGACCGGACCAACCGGGAGGTCGCCGACCGCGCCGACCATCTCGATCCGGCCGTCCTGAGGCTGATCAGTGAGACCACGTCAGCCGCCGGGGAGCACGGACCCTGGGTGGGCGTGTGCGGGGAGATGGCCGGGGATGCCGTTGCGACTCCCATCCTGCTCGGGCTGGGCGTCAAGGAACTGTCGGTGGCCATCCCGTCCGTACCCACCATCAAGGAACGAGTCCGCAGCCTAAGCCTCGATGAGTGCCGGGGACTGGCCGCCGAGTGCCTGCAGGCAGCCGACGGCGCCGAGGTGAGGCGAATACTCGAAGGGGTGTGAACTCGCTCCTGCCCGGGCTGGGTCCTGGCCGGTCGCTCAGCCCTCTTCGGACAGCAGTTCCCTGAAGTCGGCCAGCACATCGTCGGCGTCGTCCCCGTCCACCTCGATCGCGACCGTGGTGCCCAGCGTGGCACCCAGCTTGAGGATCCCGAGCATGCTCTTGGCGTTGACGGTCTTGTCGTTGGCGGTAACAGATATGTTGGAGGGCGACGCCTTCGCCCGCTTCACGAACTCGGCGGCCGGGCGGGCGTGGAGACCCGCCGGGTTGGTGATGGTGATCTCTTCCTTCATCCTGCTAATCCGATCTGAGCGGGCCATGAAGCCTAGCAATCCGGACGGGGAAGAACGCGAAAATCGCGGCGAGCGGGCGACGCCCGAAGGGCCCACCCCCACCGCCACCACCTTGGATCGAGGCGCGTCCCGCCCACCCCGGGATGGGGCTGCGACGCACGATTTGCTCCCTCCTGCGGTCCCGGTCGAC
>VXMM01000060.1 GCA_009841105.1 Acidimicrobiia bacterium
GGGTGTGTTTTCGCGTTTTTCGCGTTCTTGTCGGCTGGGGGGTGTCGATGGCGAACTACCGGATCAGGGCACTGGTAAGGCTTGCTCGTCACCCGGCGTCCCGACCTGATGTCACTCTCCGACCCTATATTGGACGAGCGAACATATGTTCGGGTATAGTCATACGCCCTTTCCCGGACGGAGAGCGAAGGAACGAACGAGCTCGAAAGCGGGGAGCATGACCGCAAGCATCTTGAGAGCAGCGCCGGACGGACCGCCGGCGCCTGCGGATGCCGCCGACCTTCCGGTGTATCCAGGACGGGTGATCGGTTTGGAAGGCCCTACCGGATTGGGACTGACCAGGATCGGCCTTTCCATGCTGTCGGCGACCCCGGCTTCCTGCCGGGTGGTGGTGGACGTTCGGGGATGGCTATGCCCGCTGGCGGCGTGGGAGGTCGGCATCGATCCCGACCATCTGACGGTGGTGCGGTGCGATGACGCCCATCGATGGTCCAGGGCGCTGGCCGTCCTGCTTGACGGGGTGAAAGCGATCTATGCCGAGGTTCCCCGAGGTGTCAAGGAAGCACGGCTGCGGCGGCTCGGCGCCAAGGCCCGGGCCCGTAAAGCCACCGTGATCCTGCGTCCTCTGGCAGGAAGTATCCCCTCCGGTATGGCTTTCATGCGGATGCGGGCGGTCCGGGTCGAGTGGGTCGGCGCCCGGGAGGGGCACGGCAGTCTGGATAGCCGCACCCTGGGGGTCGAACTGTCCGGTAAGGGGGCTGCGGGTCAGTATCAGATGGTGGAGGTGGAGGACGATGGCACGCGTCCTGTGCGTGTGGTTTCCCGATTGGTTACTCCGCAGATCGGACGCTCCGTCGGATAGGGCGGCCTTCGTCGTGGGGAGCCGGGACGGCCGTCCCCTGGTGGCGGCCGCCAACGATCGGGCACTAGAAGCGGGAATCGAGGTCGGTATGACCCGCCGATCGGCCGAAGCCCTTTGCCCTTCGGCCCTGGTCCTGGCGCGCGACCCCGCCGCCGAAGCCACCCGTTTCGAGCCGGTCCTCAACGCCATCGAGGATCTGATACCCCGGGTGGAGGTGATCGAGCCGGGCTGGGTGTTCGTTCCTACCGATGGGGCGGTCCGCTATTACGGCGGGGAGCGCGCCCTGGTGGGCCGGATAGCCGCAACGTTGGAGCGTCTGGCTCCCGGAGGGCATTTCGGAGTGGCGAATGGTCCGTTCGCTGCCTACTGGGCAGCCCGATCGGGTCGCCCGACGCTGATCGTGAAGGACGAAAAGGCGTTCCTGTCCGGCCTGGACATCTCAGTTCTGGAGATCGACGAGTTGGTGGCAACGTTTCGCTGGCTGGGGGTGACCACCCTGGGTGAACTGGCGGCCCTGCCGCGCCATGCGGTGGCCTCCCGGTTCGGTCCCCGAGGCTTGGAGGCCCATCGTCTGGCCGGCGGCGAGGATCGGAGGGTCATGCCCCGCCGGATTCCTGACGACCTGACCGTGGAGGCCGTCTTCGAAGAACCTCTGATGCTGGTGGAGCAGGCGGGTTTCATGACCCGCCGCCTGGCCGGGAACCTCATGGCCCTGCTGGATCGGCATCGGGTCGCCCCCCACCAAGTGGAGGTGGAAGCCGAGGCCGCCGACGGGGTAATCAGGTCACGGGTGTGGCGCAGTGCCGAACCGTTCGATACCCGGGCACTGGCTGAACGGGTGTGGTGGCAACTCCGGGCCTGGATCGAGACCGGAGGGATCACAGACGGGCTGACCCGTCTGAAGCTGTCACCCACCGCCCTGTCCGACGAGGGCTACCAGCCGGACCTGTTCGAGCAAAGGGAAGTCCGGATCGAAACTGAACGGGCACTGGAGCGGACCCGGGCCATCCTGGGTCCCGACTCGGTTCTCCAGGCCCGTCCCCAGGGTGGAAGGGACCCGGCGGAGCGGGTGCAGTGGGCCCGATGGGGTGAGGATTTTGCCGAGCCGACCCGTTCTCTCGCCTCACCATGGCCCGGAAAGGTTCCGGCACCTTCCCCCAGCCTGGTTCCATCCCGTCCCCGGCGCCTGGAGGTGGAATGGGACGCCGAGGTCCCCACTCGGGTACGCCTCTCCACCCGATGGGAGCCGGTGCTGGCATGGGCAGGTCCGTGGCGGAGACTGGGCAAGTGGTGGGCCGAGGAGGAACCGAGTGCCCTGTACCAGATCGTTACCTCGGCGGGCGCGATGCTATGCCGGGCGACCGGCGGCCTGACTTTCGTGGTGGGTGTCTATGACTGAGCACCGCTACGCCGAGTTGCATGCCCATTCCAACTTCTCGTTCCTGGACGGGGCTTCACACCCCGAGGCCTTGGTGAAGCGAGCCGCCGAACTCGGATACGAGGCGCTGGCCCTCACCGATCACGACGGTTTCTACGGATTGGTGCGGTTCTGGCAGGCGGCCCGGCAAGCCGGCTTGCTGGCCGTATACGGAGTGGAGCTCTCGCTATGTCCCCCGGACTACGCGCCCGACGGCGATGAGGAGCCGGTCTCGCCCTTTGATAGGGCCGGCCGCCACGATGCCCTCCGCTGGGAGGCCGATCGGCAGGGAAGGAAGCGGGCCGGGCGGAGGAACCACACCCGGACGGGCGTCTGGTTCGAGCCTGAGCACCTGGTGGTGCTGGCATCGTCTCCCGAGGGATACGCCCGGCTTGCCAACCTGATCTCCAGAGCGCAGTTGCGGGGCGCCAAGGGCCGTCCTCTGTACAGGTGGAAGGACCTGGCCGAAGCAGCCGGTCGAGGTGACCTGGTGGCGCTGAGCGGATGCTGGCAGGGAGCGGTTCCCCGCGCGGCGCAGCGAGGGGATCGGGAGGAGGCTCTGAGAGAAGCCTCCCGTCTGCGGGAAGCCTTCGGGCAACGTTTCCACATCGAGATCTGGAACCACCGGATGCCGCAGGACGACCGGCGCAACGATCTGCTGTGGGAGGTGGCCGCCAAGTTGAACCTGCCGGTGGTGGCCACCAACAACGTCCATTATGCCGACCGGCGGGACGCCGACCTATCCGACATCCTCGCAGCGATCGGAGGGCGACGGCGGCTCACTGAACACAACGGCTTCCGGCCCGACACCGATGAGCGCTACCTGAAGTCTCCGGCGGAGATGGCCGCCCGCTTCCGGACCTATCCGGGAGCGGTGGAACGGGCCGCCCACCTGGGACGGGAACTCGCTTTCGACCTGCAGCTGGTGGCCCCCCGGTTACCCGACTTCCCGCTTCCGGATGGCTTCGCCACCGAGATGGACTACCTCCGCCGTCTCACTTTTCGAGGGGCTCGCAAGGCCTATCCCGCCTCCGGGCGGCGGACCGGAGCGATCGACCGGAAAGCGATCGATCGGCTGGAACACGAACTGGGCGTCATCAAGCGGTTGGGCTTCCCGGGCTACTTCCTGGTGGTGTGGGACATCGTCAACTTCGCCCGATCCCAGGACATCATGTGCCAGATCCGTGGCTCCGGAGCCGATTCGGCGGTGTGTCGATGCTTGGGCCTCACCCGGGTCGACCCGCTCCGGCTGGGGCTGCCGTTCGAACGGTTCCTGTCCGAAGAACGGGGCCGGCCCCCCGACATCGACCTGGACCTCGAAGCGGAACGCCGGGAGGAGGTGATCCAGTACTGCTACCGCCGGTACGGGCGGGAGCGGGCGGCCATGGTCGCCAACGTGATCACCTACCGGGCCCGTTCGGTGCTTCGGGACGTGGCCAAGGCCTTCGGATTCACCTCGGCTCAGACCGATGGCTTGACCAGGTACGTGGACACTCACTCCCCTGCGGAACTGCCACTCGAAGAACCCCTGCCGGCCGGGCTGACCGCCGATCTGGTCTATGGCATCTGCCGGCGCCTCGACGGGTTCCCCAGGCATCTGGGTATCCATTCGGGCGGCATGGTGATAGCCGACCGGCCCCTTTGGAAGGTGGTCCCGATCGAATGGGGGCGCATGGAGGACCGCACCGTCCTGCAATGGGACAAGGACGACTGCGCCGCCATAGGGATCGTCAAGTTCGACCTGCTGGGACTGGGCATGCTGAACGCTCTGCATATGGTGGTGGACACCGTGGAGGAGACCCATGGGCGGCGGATCGACCTGGCCGACCTTCCCCAGGAGCCGGCCATCTACGAGATGCTTACCAATGCCGATACCGTAGGGCTTTTCCAGGTGGAGTCACGGGCGCAGATGGCGACCCTGCCCAGGCTGAAACCCGCCACCTTCTACGACCTGGCTGTAGAGGTGGCTTTGATCCGTCCCGGCCCCATCCAGGGCGCTTCCGTCCATCCTTACCTGCGCCGTCGGAACGGGGAAGAGCCGGTGCGGTATCCCCATCCGCTGGCGGAGCCGATCCTGAAGCGGACTCTGGGAGTGCCGGTGTTCCAGGAGCAGCTGATGGAACTGGCCCGTGTGTGCGCCGGTTTCGACGGAGGGCAGTCGGATCGGCTCCGATCCGCCATGACCCACAAGCGGTCGGACGAGGCGATGGAAAAGCTACGAGAGGAGGTTTTCGAGGGGATGCGGACCAGGGGCGTGACCGGCGCCGCAGCCGATGAGATCTGGGAGAAGCTGCAGGGGTTCGCCTCGTTCGGTTTCCCGGAAAGCCACTCGGTGTCGTTCGCCTACATCGTCTACATGTCGGCCTGGTTGCGCTACCACTACCCCGCCGAGTTCCTGGTCGGGTTGCTCAATGCCCAGCCGATGGGGTTCTACTCCCCCAACAGCCTGGTGCAGGACGCTATCCGCCACGGGGTGGTCGTCCTCGGTCCGGACGTGAACCTCTCGCTGGAGGAGTGCACTATCGAGCCCTACCCGTGTGACGAGGACGATATCGTGGAGCACTACGGCATGGTCTGGCGCCGGGGAAGAGGCCCGGTGGATGACCCGATCCGGGCATCGATAGCGGCCCGCCTAGGCCTGACCAGCGTGCGCAATCTGGGGGAGGTCGAAGCTCGGAGGATCCTGGCGGCCCGCCAGGTCGGGGGAGGATTCACCGACCTGGCCGACTTCGCCCACCGGACCGGTTTGCCGGCGGATGCCATGGAGGGACTGGCCATCGCCGGAGCCTTCGGATCGTTCGGGGTTTCCCCCCGTCAAGGTCTGTGGATGGCAGGCGCCCTAGCCGGTGCCGGACCAGGACAGTTGCCGCTGGTGTCAGATCCAGACCCGCCCCCGCTGGCGCCGATGAGCGACCGGGAGACTCACCAGGCTTCGCTGTGGGCAACCGGGGTGTCGGTCCGCCATCCCATGCACTTCGCCCGCCCGGCCCTGGACCGGGCCGGATGCGTTTCGATAGCCGAGGCGCTGGACATCCGGCGGAACCGGGCCCGGATCAAAGTGGGAGGGGTGGTCACCCACCGGCAGCGTCCGTCCACCTCCAGAGGGATCATATTCTTCAATCTGGAGGACGAGACCGGCTTGATGAACGTGGTGGTGCAACCCGAAATCTGGAGTCGGCGCCAGAAGACCGCCCGTCGCCATCCCGGCCTGATCATCGAAGGCCGCCTCGAATACCGGGACGGGGTGACCAACCTGGTGGCCCGTGACTTCGTCCCGATAGCGACCGACCCTCTCCGCAGCCGCAACTTTCGGTAAGGCCCGCCAGGGCAGTTCGGAGCTACGAGGACCTCTAAGTAACAACTATCCTCGTCTGTTCAGCGATTACCGTATGTCCCTCAATACACAGTGTGTGGAGGATTCCACATACACGCCGATTCGCCGGAGGGCGAGCATGCGAGATGAGGCCCGAGTAGCGATCATCGGCGGTGGCGCCATGGGCGTCGGCCTTCTCTACTTCCTCGCCCACGAAGGCTGGACCGACACGATCCTGATCGAGAAGGACGAGCTCACCTCCGGGTCCACCTGGCACGCGGCCGGGCTGATCCCACACTTCATCGGTGACCTCAACATGGCCAAGGTCCACCGGGACACCGCCGACCTCTACAAGGTGATCGAAGAGGAGACCGGGATGCACTCCGGCTGGCACGGTTGTGGAGCGGTGCGCCTGGCCCGGTACGACAACGAGGTCGACTGGTTCTACTACGTCAAGGGCATCCTGGACTACATCGGAGTGGAATGCCACCTCCTCGGGCCGTCGGAGATCACGGAGGTGGCGCCCCTTCTCGATGTCGAGCCGGACATCAAGCTGGGCATATGGACCCCAGGAGACGGCTGGACCGATCCCTCCGCCGCCACCAACACCATGGCGATCGGCGCCCGCCGGCTGGGCGCCGAGATCAGCCGCAAGAACCGCGTGACCGACATGAACCTGCTACCTGACGGGAGGTGGGAGGTAATCACCGAGAAGGGCCGGATCGTGGCCGAGCATGTGGTCAACGCGGCCGGCTCCTACACCCCGCAACTCGGCGCGATGGTGGGTCTCGACGTGCCCATCGAGTCGGTGATCCACCAGTACCTGGTGACCGAGCGGATCGAAGAGGTGGCCGCCCTGGAGACCGAGCACCCGGTGGTGCGCGATCCCCGGGCTTCCTGCTACTACCGCCAGGAGCACGACGGGCTCATCATCGGGCCCTACGAGCGGGCCGACGCGAAGGAGTACGGGGTAGGGGGGATCGACTGGGACCTGACCTTCCATCTAACCCCTGTGGAGTTGGACCGGTTGCTTCCCTGGCTGGACTTCGCCGCCCAACGACTCCCCTGCTTCGCCGGCGCGGGCATCAAGCAGGTCGTGTCGGGACCGATCACCCACACTCCCGACGCCGGCTACCTGATGGGACCGGCGCCGGGGCTACGCAACTACTGGTACTGCGCCGGCGCCTCGATCGGCATCACCCAAGGTCCCGGGGCCGGCAAGTACCTGGCCCAGTGGATGGTCCACGGCCAGACCGAGATCAACGTGGCCAACATGGATCCCCGCCGGTTCGGCCCGTACGCCCCCGGCCGCTACACGCACGAGCGGTCGATCGACGAGTTCCACGAGATGTACCAGGTACGGATGCCCAACGAGTACCGGGACGCGGGACGCCCGATGAAGAAGACGCCCCTCTACGACATCCTGGACGCCAAGGGTGCGATATGGCAGGAGGTGTGGGGCTGGGAACGGGCCATGTACTTCTCCCCCGACGCGGAGGTCTACTCGTTCCGCCGCTCCTCCGCCCATGACGAGGTGGGCGCCGAGGTGAGGGCCATCCGGGAAGGGGTCGGGGTCGCCGACCTCACCGCCTTCGCCAAGTTCGAGGTGACCGGACCCGACGCCGCCGCCCTGCTGGACCGCCTGTCGGCCAACCGGATGCCCGCCCGGGACGGCGGGATCAGGCTGGTCCACATGCTCACCACCCTGGGAGGCATCGAGTCGGAGATGACGATCACCCGGCTGGGACCGGAGCGCTTCTACCTCAACTCGGCGATCACGGCCCAATGGCACGACTTCGACTGGCTCTCCTCCCACATCCGGGACGGTGAGAGGGTGACGGTGACCGACGTCACCGACCGGACCGGCATCCTGGCCGTCACCGGACCCCGTTCCCGGGAGGTCCTGGCCGGCCTGACCGGCGCCGACCTCTCCAACCGGAACTTCCGCTGGCTCACCGGGCAGGAGATCGAGGTGGCCGGCGCCCCCTGCATCGCCCTGCGGGTGTCCTACGTAGGGGAACTGGGCTGGGAGCTGCACATGCCCCTCGAGCACATGGTGGAGGCGTACGAGGCCATCCACAAGGCCGGCGCCCCGTACGGGATCGTCGACTTCGGCAGCCGGGCGATGAACGTGATGCGGATCGAGAAGGCCTACAAGGCGCACGGCTCGGAGCTCACCACCGAGATCACTCCGGTGGAGGCCCGGCTCGGACGCTTCGTCGACTACGGCAAGGACTTCCAGGGCAAGGACGCCACCGTTGCCCGGCGTGAACAGGCCGAGCCGCTCAGCATGGTGCTCGTGTATGCCGAACTGGACGAAGGCGACGCCGACTGCCTGGGCAACGAGCCGACCTACGACGGCGAGCGCATCATGGGGATAACCACCAGCGGGGCCTGGGCCCATTCGGTCGGCCGCAGCATCCTGTTCGCCTACGTGGCCCCCGAGTTCGAAGCCCCCGGATCGACCTTCGAAGTGGGGGTCATGAACCGCCGCCGGACCGCCACGGTGCTGGCCGAGGCGGTCTGGGATCCCCGCAGCGAGCGGTTGCGAGCCTGAATTGGCCCGTCGCAGGCGCGCAGGAGGACGTGCTGCCCGGGTAGCGGCGCGCCGGGCCGGCCCCACCGAGGATGAGCGGGCGGTACGGCCCGGCCAGAGCGGAGGCGCCTACCGGCCCCTGACCGAGTCCGACATGGAGCGGGTGTACGACGCCGCGCTCGAGCTGATCGAAGAGGTGGGCATGGGCGATCCGATACCCGAGTTCGTGGAAGCAGTCACCGGCGCCGGCGGCCACCTGGATGAGAACAACCGGCTGCACTACCCCCGCTCGGTGGTGAAGCGGATCGTCGAGGAAGTGGCCGCCAAGGAATGGGTGTGGCACGGAATCGACGAGGACAAGAGCATCGAGTTGTCGGGTAACAAGGTCCACTACGGGACGGCCGGCGCCGCCGTGCTCATGCTCGACTACCACGAGCGGACCTTCCGTCCCAGCACCACCGCCGACCTCTACGATGCCGCCCGCCTCAACAACACGCTCGAGCACATCCACTTCTTCCTGCGCACCATGGTGACCCGGGACCTGGAGACCTCCCGGGAAGTCGACATCAACACCGCCTACGCCACGATGATGGGAACCGACAAGCCGCAGGGCACCTCGTTCTTCCGCCCGGAGCACGTCTACGAGGTGGTGGAGATGTACGACTACGTGCTGGGCGGGGAGGGTGAGTTCCGGAAGCGTCCCTTCGTGTGTGTCAACAACACCTTCGTGGTACCACCGCTGCGGTTCGCCTACGAATCGACCGAAGCCATGGTCGCCCAGATCGAGACGGGAATGCCGATCAACCTGCTCTCGGCCGGCCAGGCGGGCGCCACCTCGCCCGCAGCCCTCGGCGGATCGCTCGTCCAGGCGCTGGCCGAGTGTCTGGCCGGGCTGACCAGCGTGAACCTGATCTCCCCCGGCCATCCCTGTGTGATGGGGCTGTGGCCGTTCGTATCCGACCTGCGAACCGGCGCAATGAGCGGAGGATCCGGCGAGGAGGCGGTGTTGAACGCCGCGGCGGCGCAGATGGCCAACTGGCTCGGCCTGCCGTCCGGGGTGGCGGCGGGCATGGCCGATTCCAAGCTCCCGGACAACCAGGCGGGGTACGAGAAGGGCATCACCACCGTCCTGGCCGGACAGGCCGGGGCCAACCTGGTCTACGAGTCGGCCGGGATGCTGGGTTCCCTGCTCGCCTTCTCCCTGGAGGCCCTGGTGATCGACAACGACATGCTCGGATCCGCCAACCGCACCATCCGGGGAGTCGACATCGACGACTCCACCCTGTCCACCGATGTGATCCGCGAGACGATTTCCGGGCCGGGCCACTTCCTGGGGAGCGATCAGACCCTTC
Organism: Acidimicrobiia bacterium; assembly: GCA_009841105.1. GTDB lineage: Bacteria > Actinomycetota > Acidimicrobiia > Spongiisociales > Spongiisociaceae > Spongiisocius > Spongiisocius variivorans. The sequence goes on from VXMM01000060.1 coordinate 9,481, forward strand.
ACCTCATGCAACGCGAGTACGTGTACCCGGTGATCGGCGACCGCAACAGCCCCGACGACTGGCGGGAGCTCGGCGCCAAGAACGCGGCAGAACGGGCCCACGAGCACGTCAGGGAGGTCATGCGCACCCACTTCCCCACCCACGTCACCCGCGCCCAGGATGAGTTGATCCGCTCCCGCCTGCCGATCGCCCTCCCTGTCGAAGAGGTAACCGGCCACGGAACCCGCTGGCTATAGCTACCGGTTAGCGCCGATACAACAGGTCACAACCTGTGAATCATATCCCTTCTAACAGGCTATGACCGGTATACAACTAAATCTGGACAGGATGTGACCTGTGGAACTTTGGAGATAGCCATGAATCCAGACCGTCTTGCTATCCGCCGCCAACTCGACCGAAGGACCATTCCCCTGCGCGGTCTCACCGCTTCGCTCACGCCTCATCGGGGGTGGATCCGGGCTATCCGCGACGCTCTGGGGATGTCGGCATCGGAGCTCGGCGTGCGCATGGGGGTTCGCCAGCAGACCATCCACGACCTAGAAGTCAGTGAGCGGAGCCGTACGATACAACTCGACACCCCGGCGCGGGCCGCCAACGCGATGGACTGCGATCTGGTGTACGCCTTCATACCGCGTACGTCGCTCGACGAAAGCGTCCGCTCAAGAGCCCGCCGTGAGGCGGCCGAGCACCTCCAGCCTGTAGCCCACCACGGTCGCCTGGAGAATCAGGCGGTGGGCAACACGGAGACCGAGGCATTGCTGGACGATCTCGCCGAGCGGTTCATCGACCGCCGCGGTCTCTGGGCCGACGCCTGATCATGGTCGACCTGTCGACACCGGCGGGTGATAGCCAGATTGCATTATCGCCCGAGGACATGCAAGATCCGCCTCCGTGACCCCGGTGCGAGAAGGGACAGCCCACCGGCTGAACGTGACCGGCCGCCGCCCGTGGAATGGTTACCATCGAACCTCCTCGGTGCCGCTGCGAGCAGATTGTGGGGAAGTGGGCAGGATGAGATCCGACAACACAGTCGCACCGCTACCGCCGACAAGGCGGCCTGTCCGACCAGGTCATCAAGCCGTGACCGAGGCCCCTATCCGTTGGTCCCAGTACTGGCTCGGCCGGTAATCCCCTCCGGTCACACGCCATGAGTTCAGACGGCAGAGTCCTCTCGCGGCCCTCGGGACCGAGCCGGAGGTTCTACCTGGTGATGGGCCTGGTGGTATCGCTGGGACCGATCTCGGTGGACATGTACCTGCCCGCTCTGCCGGAGATGGCCGCGTCCCTCGACGCGTCCGATGGAGCGACGCAGATGACCGTCACGGCCTTCATCCTCGGCCTGATGTTCGGACCGCTGCTGGCCGGGCCGGTCTCGGACGCGATAGGACGGCGCCGACCCATCATGGCCGCTCTGGTCGTCTACACGCTGGCCAGCCTGGCGCTCGCCTCCGTGGACACGATCGAAGCCATGATTGTCCTGCGGCCCATCCAGGCGCTCGGCAGCGGTTCCTCCTTCGCCGTGGCCCGCAGCATGTTCCGTGATGTCCTCTCCGGCGACGCTCTGGCGAAGGCCATGTCCGTGCTCATGATGATCGTCCTCGGGGCGCCGATCGTGGCCCCCTTCATGGGTAGCCTGCTGCTCCTCGTCGTAGGTTGGCGAGCCATCTTCCTGGTGCTGGCGCTGGTGGGCGCGCTGGCTTTCCTCACCGTTTGGCGCCGGCTTCCCGAGACCCTTCCGCCAGATCGTCGCCGCTCCTTGGATCTGGCGACCAGCCTTCGGGGATATAGGACCATCACGCGCTCCCGGGCGGCGGTCGCCTACGCGATAGCGGGCGGCTCCTCGGCGGCCGTCCTCTTTGCATACCTCGCCGCCTCCCCCTTCATCTTCATCGACTACTACGGGCTCGACGAGCAATGGTTCAGCGCGCTGTTCGCCCTGGCGGTGGTCGGAGCTTGGCTGTCACAGGCCTTCAACATCAGGTACGTGGAAAGGATCGGATACCGGCGGATCGTGTGGATCGGAACGGTGAGCCTGACGGCGCTCGCATCGGCCTTGTGGTGGGTCACGCGAACCGATCTGTGGGGGCTCGCCGGGGTGGTCGCCGTCTCGGCCGTGGCGGTCTCCATGACTCACCTGATCGGGCCGGGCACCCTCACCGGGGTTCTGGATGAGTTTCCTCACATAGCCGGCAGCGCCTCGGGGTTTGCCACCTTCGCCCGCTTCGCCATCGGCGGAACAGGCAGCGCCGCGGTGGCCCTCTTCAACGACGGCACCCCCAAGACCTTCGGCGTGGTCGCCATGGTGTTCACTGTTATTACCCTGGCCGCTATAGTTGTCGCTCAACCGTCGAAGACCGCCCGCCCTCGTGTGACCGGTGACGCCTAACGATTGCCTTCGGAGATTGCTTCTGGCCTTGGGCACGACATGGCTGCTGGCTGGATGCGGACTCGGGGAAGCGCCGGCAACACAGCCAACCTCGCCCCCGCCGTCCACGCGGGCGACCGTTGTCGACCTGATCGAGGTTCCGTGCGAGGACACGATCACCGAGTTCTCCCCTCCGGGACCGGACCTGGACACCGTTGATCCCGGCTTCGACATCATCGGCGGAGTAATCGCTCTACGCACCAGCAAGACAGCCGGGTACGTGGCTCAATTGAGCGCGCACGGCCTGTATGACGACCCGACGCTCCGCCTGGCGGCCAAGACACCGCTGCTCATCCGCCGCGGCGCCACAGTCGAGATTCGGGTCCCCGATGGGTTCCATGATCGGGTCGCTCTCGATTACGGCCATTCCCCCTCGCTTCGAACCGCATTCGGGCCTTGCGAGTCCGAGACGGAGTGGCTGCTCTTCACCGGATACGTGTGGGTGCCGGACCCGGAGTGCATCAGCCTGGAGGTCGTCTTGCCGGACTCCACAGTCGAGGCCCGCCCACTAGGTCTTGGCGCGCCCTGCCCGGACGACATCAGCCACTAGGCAAAATCGAACATCTGACCGTAGGCCGTGAGGCCTGGCCGGTTCCGAGCAGCCATTGACGACTTCGTGGCCCTCTACAACCCCGACAACCGCCGCCGCCACAGCGAGACTTCGTCGGGTTGCCGGCTCCGGTTAGGGGTTGATCGCCTGCTGGAGCACCTCTAGGGCGCGGTCGGAGTGGAGGCGCATGTTCAACTCGGAGCGCACGGTCCGCAGCACCGTGCCGTCACGGTCGATCACGAACGTGCGCCGCTTGTCCGGAAGGAAACGCCCTCGCGACACACCGAAGCTGCGGGCGATGGCACGGCTCGGGTCGGCGAGCAGCGCGAAGCCCAGGGAATTGGCGTCATCGAACTCGAGTTGCCGATCAACCTGATCGGCGCTGATTCCCACGATGCTGGCTCCGAGTTGGGCGAACTCTGCTGACAGGTCGCGGAAATAACAGCTCTGGCGCGTTCAACCCCGGGTCATCGCCTTCGCGTAGAAGTACACCACAACGGGCCCCGTTTCGAGCAGGTCGCGCAAGGCCACCGTGGTGCCGTGCTGGTCCGGCGCCTCGAAGTCAGGCGCCCGGTCTCCCACCTTCACGTCTGTTCTCCTCCTTCCGCCAGCCGGGGGACCATTATGCCGTTCCGGCTGTGCGCGCGGCCAAGCCGACGTCATAGCTCGGGCCGGGCCGTATCATCCGCGACGGCAGGCGGTGAAACGGCCTACCCTCCTGGTTCCGGTTCCGGCGAGACGGAAGGAGTGCCCCGTGGCTGGTGTGATCGTCACGTGTGCGGTGACGGGTTCCTCCCATACCCCCACCATGAACAGCGACATCCCGGTGACGGTGGAGGACCACATCCGCCAGTCGGTCGATGCCGCCCAGGAGGGCGCGGCTGTCATCCACCTCCATGCCCGAGATCCGAACGATGGGCGGCCCATCTCCGACCCGGGGGTGTTCCGGGAGTACTGCTCCGGGATAAAGGCGGAGAGCGACGCGGTGATCTCGATCACCACCGGGGGCGCGACCGGCCAGACCATCGAGGAACGTCTCCGGGTCATCGAGGTGCTGAAGCCCGAGCTCGCCACCTGCAACCTGGGCACCATGAACTACGGGCTGTTCCAGATGATCCCCCGCTACGAGGGGCGGTGGAAGCACGACTGGGAGGAGCCCTTCCTCGAGAGCACCAAGTGGGAACCGTTCGTGAACACGTTCGGCGACATCGAGTACATGCTCACGGTGCTCGCCGAGAAGACCGGCTGCCGCTTCGAGTTCGAGGCCTACGACATCGGCCACCTCTACACGCTGGCCTACTTCGCGGACCGGGGCCTGATTGAGCCTCCGATCTTCATGCAGTTCGTCATGGGAACCTTCGGCGGGATCGGCCCGGATATCGAGAACGTGGTGGCGATGAAGACGGTTGCCAACCGGCTATTCGGACACGACCTCGAGTGGTCGATCCTGGGCGGTGGCCGGTTCCAGTTCGACATCGTCACCGCCGGCGCCACGCTGGGCGGGAACGTGCGGGTGGGCCTCGAGGACGGCATCTACCTCCGCAAGGGCAAGCTGGCCGAGTCCAACGCCGAGCAGGTCGCCAAGATCGTGCGGATCCTGCGCGAGCTGTCCCGCGAACCCGCCGATCCGACCGAGACCCGCCGGCGCCTGGCCCTCAAGGGGCTCGGTCAGGTGGCCTTCTAACGGCCCATGACGCCGGTCGAGCGGGCCACCCAGCCACAGACCTTCGGTGTTGTCGGAACCGGCGTGATCGGCTCCGGCTGGGCCGTCAGGGCCCTGAGCCGGGGAATCGACGTGGTGGCCTGGGATCCCGCGCCGGGTGCCGAGGACCGGCTGCGGCAGGCGATCGCCCGGGCTTGGCCCTCGGTACGGAGGCTGGGCCTGTACCCGGGCGCCGAGCCCGACCGGATCCGGTTCGCCGGCACCCCGGAGGAGGTGTGCCACGCAGCCGACTTCATCCAGGAGTCTGCGCCCGAGGACGAGGATCTCAAACGCACGCTCCTCGCCCGCCTCGACGCCGCCGCCCGGCCCGATGCGATCATCGCCTCCAGTTCCTCCGGCCTGCTCCCCACCCGGATCGCCTCGGATTGCGCCCGCCCCGACCGGGTGCTGATCGGCCATCCCTTCAACCCCGTCTACCTGCTCCCGCTCTGCGAGGTGGTGGGCGGCCGCGAGACCTCCGCCGATGCCGTGGAACGGGCCGCCGCGGTCTACGACTTCTTGGACATGTACCCCCTCGTCGTCCGCCACGAGGTCCCCGGCTACCTGTCGGACCGCCTCCAGGAGGCCCTCTGGCGGGAGACGCTCCACCTCGTCAACGAAGGCATCGCCACCACCGCCGAACTGGATGACGCCATCATCTACGGTCCCGGCCTGCGTTGGGCCGGCATGGGCACCAACCTCACCTTCCACCTCGCCGGAGGGAGGGCGGGCATGCGGCACATGCTCGAACAGTTCGGTCCCGCCCTCGCGCTCCCCTGGAGCAAGATGGAAGCGCCTGAGCTCACCGGTTCCCTCGTCGACGCCATGGTGGAGGGAACCCGCCGGCAGGCCGACGGGCGGAGCGTCGAGGAGCTGGAACAGCTACGGGACGACTACCTGATCGCCACCATGCGAGCGCTGCGTTCGGTGGGTCTGGGGGCGGGTGAGATCCTGGCCAGGCGGGAGGCTCGTCGCTATGGCGAGACCTCGCTGATCTGGTCGGAAGGCACCGCGGTCCCGGCGCCGTTGGAGCTGTACCGTTGCGACGTGGAACCCGACTGGGTGGATTACAACCGGCACATGACCGAGGCCGCCTACCTAACAGCCTTCGGCTGGGCAACCGATGCGCTGTTCCGGTACATCGGCGACGACGAGGAATACCGGGCCGCGGGCCACTCTTTCTACACCGTGGAGACCCATATCAACTACCTGCGGGAGGTGGCGGGCGACGACTCGTTGCGGTTCGCAACCGTGGTCGTCGGCCTCGACGACAAGCGGCTCCACATCTATCACGAGATGTTCGACGATGCAACCGGAGACCTGGTGGCCACGACGGAGCAGATGCTGTTGCATATGGACACCGTGGCCGGCCGTCCCGCCCCGGTGGGCGGGCGACCCGCGCGCGCGCTGCAAGCTATCCGCCAAGCCCACGCCGCCCTGGACAAACCCAGGTACTTGGGCCGGGTGATGAAGACCAGGGAAATGAGCTGATGGACTTCGAACTCACCGGCGAGCAACGCCTCATAGTCGATGTCGCCCGCGACTTCACCGAGAAGGAACTGTTCCCCTACGAGGAGGAGGTGGAACGCTCCGGCCGGGTGAGCCCAGAACTGGTCGACCAGATCCGGTCGCGTTCTATCGCCGCCGGCATCTACGCCGCCAACATGCCCGAGGAGTTCGGCGGGGCCGGGCTGGACCCGCTCACGCTGGCGCTGGTCGAGAGGGAGTTGGGCGCCGCCTCCTATGCCCTCCAGTACATCGTGGCCCGACCCTCCAACATCCTGCAGGCCTGCCGGGGCGAGCAGATCGACCGGTACCTCCTTCCCACGGTTCGAGGAGACCGGGTGGAGTGCCTGGCGATGAGCGAGCCGGACGCCGGCTCAGATCTGAGGGGCATGCGCTGCGCGGCGGTCCGGGACGGCGACAGCTACCTCATCAACGGCACCAAGCACTTCATCAGCCATGCCGATCTCGCCGACTACGTCATCCTGTTCGCCGCCACCGGGGAAGAACCCGGTCCCCGCGGCCCCAGGAAACTGATCACGGCCTTCCTGGTCGACATGGGCACTCCCGGATTCCAGGTGCGGCCCGGATACCGGGCGGTCTCCAACCGCGGCTACCACAACTTCGTCCTCCAGTTCGACGATTGCCGCGTGCCCGCGTCCGCCACGCTCGGAGAGGAGCATCAGGGCTTCCGGGTGGCCAACGAGTGGCTGGGATCGACCCGCCTCCAGGTCGCGGCGGTCTGCCTTGGAAGGGCGCGGCGCGCCATCGACCTGGCCACCCGCTGGGCCGCCGAGCGCACCCAGTTCGGCCAGCAGATCGGCAAGTTCCAGGGGGTGTCCTTCAAGCTAGCGGACATGCAGACCCGCTACGAGGCCGCCGAACTGCTCACTCTCCGGGCGGCCTGGAAGGATGGGGAGGGCACGATGACCGACTCGGATGCCGCCATGGCCAAGCTGCATGCCAGCGAGATGTGCCAGTTCGTGACCGATGAGGCCATCCAGATCTTCGGAGGCATGGGCCTGATGGACGAGTTACCGCTCGAACGATTGTGGCGCGACACCCGCGTGGACCGCATCTGGGACGGAACCTCCGAGATCCAGCGCCACATCATCTCCCGAGCCATGCTCCGACCCCTCGGCGGGTAACCCGTCGTGCCGGTTCGGGACCTGGGCCGCCTCCTGCGTCCCCGGACGGTGGCCGTAGTCGGGGGCGACCCCGCCGAGCGAGCCATCCGCCAGTCGGATCGGCTCGGCTTCGAGGGAGAGATCTGGCCGGTCCACCCCGCCCGCTCGCGCATGGCCGGACGCCGCGTCTACCCGTCGCTCGACGAACTGCCGGGAGCACCGGACGCCGCCTTCGTGGCGGTGAACCGCCAGCTCACGATCGAGGTGGTCCGGCAGCTGGCAGAGATAGGGTGCGGCGGGGCCGTGCTCTACGCCTCGGGATTCGCCGAGGCCGGCGAGGAGGGCGCCGAGCTCCAAGACCGGCTGCTGAGCGGGCACCGGATGCCGCTCATCGGACCCAACTGCTACGGGACCATCAACGCGGTGGTCGGGGCAGCCCTATGGCCCGATGTCCAGGGCTGCCGGAGGGTACGGAGCGGTCCGGCCCTGATCAGTCAGTCGGGGAACATCTCCCTCAACCTCACCATGAACCGGCGGGGGATCGACTTCAGCTACGTGATCTCGCTGGGCAACCAGTCGTCGGTGACCACGGAGGACTGCCTGGAGCATTTCGCGACCCGCCCCGAGGTGACCGCGGTCGGTATCCACGCCGAGTCGATCGTCGATCCGATCGCGTTCGGTCGGGCGGCGCTCGCCTGCCGCGACACCCGTACACCGGTGGTGGTGCTCAAGACCGGACGGTCGAAGGAAGCCGAGCGCATCACCTCGTCGCACACCGCGGCGCTGGCCGCCCCGGCCGGCGCCTACGACGCCCTGTTCGAGCGCTACGGAGTGGCGACGGCGGAGTCCATACCGGGCTTCATGACCACATTGGGACTGCTGGACACGATCGGACCGATCCCCGGGAACCGGCTGGTCTCCCTCTCATGCTCCGGAGGGGAGGCGGCCCTGGTGGCCGACCGGTCGGTCCGTTACCCGGTGGCGTTCCCTGCCTTCGGCCCCGAGCACCGGGACCGGATCGCGGCCACCTTGCCGCAACTCGTGGCCATCACCAACCCGCTCGACTACCACACCTTCATCTGGGGTGATGAGCCGGCCCTGGAGCGATGCTTCACCGAGGTCCTGGCGGGACCGTTCGACGCGGCCATGCTGGTCATCGATTGGCCATCGGAGGGCAATGACGACACGGATTGGTGGCCCACCCTGCGGGCCTTCGCCACCGCCGCCGACCGAGCGGGCCGGGCCGGCGTGGTGGTGAGCGGGTTACCGGAGAGCCTGCCCGGGAGGGTCCGGGCGTTTATAGCCGAGCGAGGCCTCGGCCTGGCCCATTCGATCGACGAAGCCCTCGGAGGGCTCGCGGCGGCAACCTCGTACGGGCGATGGATGGAGAGCCGGCGCCCGCGCCTCCACCTGCGAGCAAGGGCGCCCGCCGGTCCCGTCCGCAGCCTGGACGAGCCCGCCGCCAAGGCGATCCTCGCCGGCGAGGGCATCCGGATACCGAGGGGCTTGGTCGTGGACGGTCGACCGGGGAACGGGCCGACGGACTTAGCTGATCACCTCGGGTTCCCGGTGGTGGCCAAGGCGGTGGGACCGGCCCACAAGTCCCGATCCGGGGGTGTCATCACGGGGATCAGGGACGCCGGGGAACTCGGGATGGCCGTCCGGAGACTCGGCGGGGGTGGCCGTCCGGTGCTGATCGAGGAGCAGGTGACGGGAACGGTTGCGGAACTGCTGGTGTCGGTGAGCCGCCGGCCCCCGATCGGTGTGGCGGTGACGCTGGGAGCGGGAGGGATCCTGGTGGAGTGGTTGGCCGACACCACCACCCTGCTGGCGCCCGTCACGCGCCCCGAACTGCGGCGGGCCCTCCGCCGCCTCCGGATCGGTCGCCTGGTGGAGCACCGGGCAGGCGGCTCCGGTACCGATCCCGAACCGATCTACCAGGTCATCGACCGGCTCACCACCCTGGTGTCTGGTCGTCCCGGCATCGTAGAGGTGGAGATCAACCCGCTGATCCTCACCGATGACGGAGCCTGGGCGGCCGACGCCCTGATCTCCGTCACCGAGGCCGGGCCGCACCTGTAGGGAAGCCGGATCGTTCCGGCTCAGCCTTCCTCATCCTGGGCGGCGAAGATCGAGTCGTACCCGCCCGACCAGTCCGGCGGTATCAGGCACGGCCGGGGATCGTGGTGGGCCCACCGGGCGGGCTGGCCGCGAATCACCTTGCCTGTGTTGCGGGTCGGTTGCGGATGGGCCGTGTAGGGGAAGGCATCGGCCGACGCATAGGCATTGAGCAGGAGGGGCCTACCACTCGGCTTGGAGGTGGGTGGCGAACCGTGGACCGTGCGGCAGTTGTGGACGGTGATCGAGCCGGCCGGTCCGGTGAGGTACTCGACGCCTTCTACATCGAGAGTCGCGGAGTCTTCGGCGGACAGGCATCCGACCCAGTTCGCCTCCCCGTCGTACTGGTCGAACAGGGGGCCGTCGTGGCTTCCGGGTAACACCATCAGGGGACCGTCGTCCATGCCGGTGTCGGCGAGGTACGTGCCGATCGTCAGCGGGCTGTAGTTGGTGTGCGGGTAGAACTGGATGTCCTGATGCCACTTGACGTCGTCCGAGCCGGCATCCCACTTGAAGTTGAGCTTGGAGTGATGGAACACCACGTCCGGCCCCACCAGATCGGCGGCAACATCGGCGATCAGGCCGCTGGCGAACTCCCAGTACGTGTCGTGCAGGCGGTCGGGCATCTTGAGACGCCGTATCTTGGGCGAGTCCGGGCCGTGATCATCGGCCACGTCGTAGTCTTCGCCCGACCGGGTGACCGATCGGCTCCGCTCCACGAAAGCCGCCGTGACCTCGTTGAGCCGGTCGATCAGTTCTTGGGGGATGAGCGACTCCACGCTCACGTACCCGCTCTCGAAGTACGACTCCCTCTGCTTCTGAGTCAGCACTCTCGGCGGTTCGGCCAGAACCTGTTCCGGTGTCATATAGGCACTCCTCGGGAGGACTCTCGCGGCTACCGGGGCTGGATCTTCGGAACGCGGCTACGACCGAGCACCCTGGTCCTCGTACCGGAGTGAGTATACGTCTCCGAGGGGTTTCACGGGTTGTGGACACGCCGGCCGGCGTCGCGCAGGCATGGGGCCAATACACTTCGATCATGACGAACGAGGCCATAAGGGCGGTCCGTCGGGGATCGACGCTCGAGGTGACCATCGACCGGCCCAAAGCCAACGCCATCGACGCGGCCACCAGCCGGGCCCTCGGCGCGGTCTTCTCCGGCTTCCGGGATGATCCCGACCTCCGCGTGGCCATCTTCACGGGCGCGGGCGGACGGTTCTTCTCCGCCGGATGGGATCTGGCCGCAGGCGCCGAAGGGGAAGCCTACGAGAGCGACTTCGGCCCGGGCGGCTTCGGCGGGTTCGCGGAACTGCCGGACCTCGACAAACCCGTCATCGCCGCGGTCAACGGCATGGCTGTCGGGGGTGGATTCGAACTGGTGATGGCCGCGGATCTGGTGGTGGCCGCCGAACACGCCACTTTCTTCCTGCCCGAGGCTTCGATCGGGCTGATCCCCGATGTGGGGTCCGTCCTGCTTCCCCGGTTGCTGCCGGCGCCGCTGGCCAACGAAGTACTTCTGGCAGGCCGCCGATTGAACGCCGAGGAGCTCCGTCGATTCGGCCTGGTGAACGAGGTGGTGCCCGGGACGGATCTGCTCGACGCGGCGCACGACCTGGCCGACCGTATCGCGGCTCATGCCCCACTGGCCGTCGCCGCCATCCTGGACATCGGCCGCCGCAGCGACGGCCTGCCGGTATCCGCCGCGCTCGACGGCCTGCGCTCCGGCACGGTCGAGACCTACCGGAAGACGCTCGAGTCAGAGGATGCTCAGGAGGGGATGCGAGCGTTCGCCGAGAAGCGCGATCCGGTCTGGAAGGGTCGGTGACGTACAGTCGCTCCCCACGCGAGCGATGATCAGCTCACCAGGCCGGAACGAAGGGCTTGAACTTGTCACAGGGTCCCTATATGTTGCCTATCGCCAAGCACCTACACCGGACGCAAGCGTCTCACCGATCGGAGCGGCCCGGCCCCGCAGGGAACATTCACAGGCTCAAGGGGCGAACCCGCCGTGACACCCGGCCCAGCCCGGGCATGGCCGAACATGCCCCACGCCAGGACAGGTGGTGGCGGGGGCAGGGCCCGGTGCGAAGCACCTTTTTTTCGCGTTCTCGAACATGAGGCAGAGGGCGTCATATATGACGCCCTGAACCTCAGGAACACCGCACCGCATATGAGGCCCTGAGCCTCAGGTTCCCGATTGCCTGCTCTCAGATGAGGCGATATCCGCGTCCTGCAGACTCACGGCGACCCGCGCCATCCGGCTGAAGGCCGGACGACGCACGCCGCATCAGGGTCGATACGCCCCTGCATATCGGCCCCGGAACATCCGTTACCTGCCTGAGTAAACGTCCCTTCTCGCTACCATGCAGGCAGATGCGGGAGATCCCTCCCGGCACCGTCCCGGCCGACCGATGGTGGTTCTTTGATCCCCACGGTGGCCTCACTGCTCACCCGACCCGAGTCCGAGCCTTCCTGAGGTGCGTGATCTATGAGTTCACCAGCCATTTCCGGTTCCGCTCCCAGACCCGATGGCACCACCCGAACCATCCTCGGCTCGCGCGGCCTGCTCCTAGCCGTCCTCTTCGTGATGCTGGGGAACGGGATGATGATTCCCCTGCTCGGCATCAGAGCTGGACTGGAGGGCTTCTCGACCACCGCCACCGGCACGATCCTGGCGTTCTACTACGTGGGCTTCCTGGCGGGTGCGTGGATAACACGGCGGCTGGTAGTGGACGTGGGCCACATCCGCGTGTACGCCGCGCTGGCGTCGCTGGCATCGACCTCGACCCTCATCTACATCCTCAACGCCTCCCCGGCCGTCTGGTCCCTGGCGCGGCTGATCAACGGATTTGCGATGAGCGGTCTGTTCATCGTGGGAGAGAGTTGGCTCAACGAGGCCGCCACCAACCGGACCCGCGGGCGGATGCTCGCCATCTACATGGTGGTGCTGATGGGAGGGTTGGCGGCGGGCCAGATGCTGATCGTCCTGGGTGATCCGTCCGGGATCGCCCTGTTCATCGCGGCCTCGATACTGGTGTCGGTGGCAGTGATACCGATCACGCTGTCGACCTCTCCAGCTCCCAGGCCGGTGCTTCCCGGCAAGCTCCCGATCGCTCAGGTGTGGCACGCCGCACCCCTGGGGATATTTGCCTCCTTCAGCCAGGGAGTCGGGGTAGCGGCGTTGCTGACGCTGGGAGCCGTGTACGGGGCGAGATCGGGTATGAGCGTGGACCGGATCGCCTTGTTCACCTCCGCCGCCGTGGTCGGAAGCGTGGTGCTGCAGCCTGCCATCGGCGTGTTGTCCGACCGGATGGGACGGCGGAAGTTGATACTGGGCACGGGCTTCGTGTGCGCGGGCGCCTGCCTGTCCATGGTCCACGCCGACCCGCTCAGCTGGTGGGCGCTGACGATCTCCTTCCTGGTCGGCGGGTTGGCCCTGAGCATGTATCCGCTGGCGCTCAGCCATATCAACGACCGGGTACCTCCCGGCTCGGCCGTCGGCGTCAGTACGGTCCTGTCGCTCGCCGCCGGGATCGGCTCCGTTATCGGCCCGGTCGCCGGCGCGCAGGTAATGAACGCCGTAGGACCTGCCGGCCTCTACTGGTTCGTCGGCGTCCTGTTCGTGATCACCGCCATGTTCAGCCTCTTCCGGATCTTCACCCGCGAAGGCGTGCCTGCGGACCGGCGGCGGCCTTTCGCCCTCATTCCGGCCCGGGCCGGCACGGTTATCGTCCAGATGGCCCGCCGGATGCGACAGCCGGGTGAGAGGACGAGCCGCAGCGACCGGACGGAACGCAACACCGGAACGGCCGGCAGCAAGGAGTGAGCACGTCCGGCGGTTTGCCGTTGCCTGCGAATGCGGTCTGCCGTCAGGTCACGGGCGCCGCGAGGCGGCACGCGTCAGGTTGAGCGGGGTCATCCGAGCAGCGCCGCTGCCCGGGTGGGACTCGCAGTACTAGCCCTGGCAGCCCAGCAGGTTGTCGACCGCCGGCCGGATGCCGAGCCGGTAGCTCGACACCTCACCGCCATCGATGGCGAAGTAGATGCGGTAGTCGGCATCCGCCTCGTCGTTGGGAACGAACGCTAGGGCCTCGCCCTCCGACACGGCCTCGTTGGCCTGCTGGATGTTGTTGGGATAGACCTCTCGTACGCTGGCTTCCGGGGTGCCGATCCTGACACCAGACCGGGTAGCGATGACGCTGGGGGCATTGATCTCGACGCGAACGACCGCCCCGTCGACCACCATGAACGCCACGCCCGGCAACCCGGCGCCGGCCGTCACGTAGTAGCAGTTGTCGGTCGATGCCCGGCCGAAGTCCTGGGAGAGCGCCAACCCGGAGGCAACAGCGGCTTCCTCCACGGTCATCCCCAACGTGACCGGGCCCAGGGCGCGCAGCGTCACCACATCTTCGCTGGTCAGCTCCGCAGTGCCGGTGGACGGGGCCGCGGTGGTGGCCGTAGTCGTTGCAGCCACCTCGTCGGCCACGGTCACCGCCACTTGGGTGGTGGCAGTTCCCGAGTCCTCCGGGTCCTCGGAGGGGGTGGGAGCCTGGGTCGCGGTGGTGGTGACCAGGCTGGTGGTGGCGGTAACCTCTGCGGAGGTGTCCTGGGTGGTCTCGGCGGGAGTTTCATCGCCTCCGCCGCACGCCGCCACGACCATGGCTATTGCTGCTACTAGTAATGCCCGCTTTCTCAAGACATCTCCTTCACACGTCTTCACACGACCAGCAGAGCCGATCCCTGTCGTCTGACATGCGAAAACCCGCCGCCACGCCCCGATTTTCGCGTTCTGGGCACCAGTACGCTAACAGCATCGGCGAACAAAGCTCGCCCTTTCTTCGATTTCTCCTTCTCGAAACCTCCAGCAAGGCTTGAGTACGCCCCTCCGGCAAGCCGGGACAGGCAGCTGACTACCCGCGATCCGCCGCTGTTTGCGCGCCCACCCATCCGATCGTCATACCCCGGCACTCCCCGCCGAGAAGTTCCCGTAAGAATCCCGCCTCCCGGCTATCGACGGTCAACTCCCACCGGGCCTTGATGGCGATCCATGAGGCAATGTAGGCACACCTGTGATCGGGATTCGGCGGCATCCATTGTGCCGGGTCATCGGCGCCTTTCGCCTCGTTTATCCCGGCCGTAACCGCGGCCAGGCCGTCAAGGTCATTGGCAAACGCCCGCCTGCGACCGGGACTCCACGCATGAGCACCCGAGTCCCATGCTTCCTGCAAAGGCACCACGTGGTCGACGTGTAAACCGGCCGGCGATCCTTCCACCCACGCACGGTCATATACCGAGTACCACACCCCCGAGACGATCCGGCATTCCGTACGGTCACCAAGACGGAGTCCGGATTGAGCGTCCCTCAGAAGTACCTCGCGGCGGGTATCACATCCGTCCGCGTCCTCGTCGGTCCAATGAACGAACAGGTCCCGGTCGTACCCGTTCCATCGTTCACGGACAACCACCAACCCTTCGAGGAGGTCCACGACTCGAACCTGCTTCCGTGTCCCGCCCATGGAGTGAACGGAAGCTACGGTGGAGCTTGCGGGCTCATCATCGCGGCCGGATCCGCCGCATGCGGCCGCCAAGAGGCTCACTATGACGAGAACTGAGAGAAGATGGGCACGCCGATGGCGCCGCCGGCCGGAGAACGTGGGCGCTACTGGGATCGAACCAGTGACCTCTGCCGTGTGAAGGCAGCGCTCTCCCGCTGAGCTAAGCGCCCGGAGGCAGCAAGTGTAGCCGTGCCCGGTGGGTTCGCCACGCAGGACCCGTGATGAATTGTGATTCCCCATGACCCCATCTATAACCCCTTCCTATGACACGGACGGAGAGAACGCCATCAGGATGACGCGCCAGGAATTCGAGCGGATCGTTGATCAGGCCCTTGACGAATTACCCGGCGACATCGCCGACAAGCTCGACAACCTGGTGGTAGTGGTCGAGGACCGGCATGCCTCGGGCGAGGACCTACTCGGCCTGTACGAAGGCATTTCCCTGGCCGATCGTGGGATTGACTACGCGGGCGCGCTACCCGATCGCATCACCATCTACATGGAAAGCCACATCGAGATGGGCCTCGACCGGGTTAGCACTATCGAGGAGATCCGTAGGACTGTCCTACACGAAATCGGTCATCATCTGGGTATCGATGACGCCCGACTTTCGGAGTTGGGATGGGTCTAGAGCGTGCTCAAAGACGGAGTAGCTTCGTCCGAGTCCACTGACTTGGGAGTTGTATCACCTGTCGGGCCTGACCGGACGTCCCGGCACCTCTAGACGCGCCGCGTGCGCTTGATTCCCGACGCCTTCAAGACCTTGGCAGGTACTCCCACCTCACGCCAGGTGTGGTAGCTGATCTGGTTGCGCTCGGAATATGAAACCACTACCCCGATGAAGTCGGCCTCCAAGGCGTCAAAGTCGATCGACGTGTCCACATCCTTGAGCTTGTCCTCTGTGTCGAAACGCTTTTGAATCAGCTTGACGCGCCGTAAGAGGTTGTCCTCGTTGGCGATGTCATCTCGCAACCGCTCGATCTTCTGCTCCAAGACTTTGGCGCGCGCCGCGCCACCGGGCTGACCGGCCTCTAAGGCCTTCAGATACCTCGTGACTTTCGCGGCTTCACGCTTGCCCTTCGCAAGAGCCGCCTTGTGGTCTTCACCCATCGGCATGGAAAACTCCCCTTCTGGTAGGAAACACCGTCCTGCTACATCAGATAGTAACCAAAGTCCTATCGTCCGTGGCAATGGAGACTGTGCGACATCGGGCACGAGTCAATTGTCGTCAATTGTCGCACTGCGGCAGCTTAACCGTAATCCTGCTACATACAAGACCGAGAAAACCTTCCCCACCAAACCGCTGATAAACCGGCAGGTAATGAGGGATTCGGCTGGTGGGCGCTACAGGATTTGAACCTGTGACCTCTTCCGCGTCAAGGAAGCGCTCTTCCCCTGAGCTAAGCGCCCCGATTCCGTTGCATGCGAGGCGACGACCGGAATCGAACCGGTGTAGCAGCTTTTGCAGAGCTGTGCCTAACCACTCGGCCACGTCGCCGTGTCGCCGTAAAGCCTGGGCCGGTCGGTGCGGACCGGCCCAGCCCGGGCTGGGAGCGGAAGACGGGGCTCGAACCCGCGACCTCAACCTTGGCAAGGTTGCGCTCTACCGACTGAGCTACTTCCGCGCGTCTCCCCATTGTAGCGTCTCGTGGATTCCGAGTGGTGGGCCGATCACCCCGGATTTCCCAGTGCTCCCCTACCGCCCCGAGGAGCCGAATCCCTGCGCTCCCCGCTCGGTCTCATCCAAGCGATCAACCGGTCGTGGCGCCGGAAGCGCGACCGGCACTATCACCAACTGGGCGACCCGGTCCCCGCGGGCGATGTTGCATCGCTCCTGACCGTGATTGATCAGTACCACCCGGATCTCCCCCCGATAGCCCGCATCGATAAGGCCCGGGGAGTTGACCAAACCCACCCCGTACCGGCGGGCCAGCCCGCTACGGGGGAGCACCAACCCGGCATGGCCTCCCGGTATCGCCACGGCCACTCCGGTATCGACCGTGGCGTACTCTCCCGGCTCCAGCCGAACGGGGAAGCGAGCGTACAGATCAAGCCCTGCATCGGTCGGATGGGCGCGGGTCGGCAAAGGTAGTTCCGAATCGATCTTGAGAACGTTAAGATGCACGCTTCACCAATCCCAGACAAGATGCAATCGGGGCTCTCGAAAGCCGGGCGGAGTACGGCACACAGGAGCGCACCGCCCATATGGTTACGTTAAGACCCGAGCATCCGCATCCGATCATCTCCACCCGGCCCGCGGGCAAGCGCGGTGCCGCCACGGGCGACCGTTCGTCCTCCGACTCCCGTGCTTACCGCGGCAAACACCTTGCCAGCCGCAGTTGGAGTCCCTACCAGCCCGCCCATATGGATGCAGAGCGTAGCGGTCTGGTCCGGTTCCTTCCTTCGTGGACCCATCGCTCCGTGTGGGCCGTTCCCATGGCTGACCCCCAGGTGGCCCCGGAGGCTCCGGCCGAGTTCCGACCCTCCGCATCCAAGGACCGGTCGAGCGCCCGACCTGACCGGGAACCGCGAGCCGAATCCGGCAATCCCGCCACGCCGGTGCAATCAACAGCCGGATTGTCTCGATCCCCGGTATCCCGACGCCGGCCTGCCGGATCCACCCCGGCTTTCTCCGAGGTTCCCGAGGCACATCTCCTCCCGGTCGCCCCCACCGCGGAGGGCTCGCCCCTGGCTTCCCTGCTTGGATTCGGCGAGGTCGAGACCTCCTTCGACAACGGGCAACCCGGACGGCCGGAGTCCTACGAGCCCACCACGCCCGATGACGGGTACTGGAACCGGCTCCCCTCCCTCAGTTCCGTCGCCGCGGAGCAGAACGGTCCCCGCAATACGGGCGATGCGGTCAAGGCCATGTGGGATGCCACGTCCGAATGGGATGTGGACTCCAAGCTCCTATCGGATGACCTACCGGAGGTGGGGACCAGGGACCGTCGCGCCCGCTGGCGGATGCTGATCATCGTGGCCGGGCTCGCCATCATGGCCACGCTCATCGGCGCCTCCTACAAGACGCTGACCGATATGCCGGTTCAGGCCGCCGCCGCCCGCGAGGCCCAGTACACACTATCGGCCCAGGAGTTGTTCGATACGCTTGGACCGGTCGCCAACTCGGTGTACTACGACGGCCTGTCCAGCGACGCCGGCCTGTCGACCCTGACCGGCCACCTCAGTGATCTCGACATCGCCGCCCGACGCTCAGCTTCGCTGGCGGCGGAGCCATTGCCCAGCACGCCGATTCTCGGCAGGACGGCGGACATCAACGCCTTGGCAGGGCCGAGAGACCTGCTGGCTTCGGGCTCCGCGCAAGCCCTCAGCATCGGTAAGCAGATCGGCGATGCCATGGCCTACTCGCTCACGATGTCCCTCGCCTTCAACCTCCCCGAGCTTCCGGAACAGGCCCCGCCCGGTCAGGTAGAAGAGATCGCTCTCCAACTCAGCACCTCGATCGCCGAGACCAGCCTCTTGCTGGCCAGGCTTCCGGATGATCCCGTCTTCGAAGGTTTCCGGCAGAGGGCTTCGGAAACGGTGGCATCGGTAGAGCAGATCCAGGCCGAGTACATAGCGGCCCTCAAGAGTGGTGACGCCACCCGAGCCGCTGATGTCAGGCACCGGCTGGATGGAGCGATATCGGGCCTCCGCGAGGAACTCCATGCCCCCATAGGCGAGGTCAAGACCTGGGCGGTGAGCCGGCTCGATCAGGTGGCGGCCATCGTCGGGCAGTTTTAGCCCCCAGGGAGCGGCCTGGTCGGGGCCCTCCGCTCACGGGTCCGACTCACCGAGATATCCAAGTCAGTACATCACCGTCCTGGTCAGGTGGTGCGGACGGAAAGTGGCGTGGTACTTCGACCACAGACGGTAATCGACCTGAGGGATCACGAGTTGGCGGTCTGCAGGTCTCAGAGCGTTTACAGCGTCCGTCAGCAGCGCCGTGGCGTACAGGGTATGAGCCCGGATCTCAACTTCCTCATCGCTGTCACGCTCAATCATGACACCCTCGGCGATGCGGTTTGACAGCTCGGGCGTGTACTCGACGATCCCCATCACCTCTAAGGCCACCGGAACTATGTAGTCAGCGAAGGCGGTCATCATCGACAGATCCCGGAGACCCCACTCTCCGGAGTCGTGTAGCGCCATGTGGAGAGTCCATAGACCCAGTTGGGCGAGCTTGTGGATGTGAACGTCCGCACCGTGATAGGTGCTCGTGTCATCGAACCGGGGAAACTCGTCTATGAGTCGCTCCATGAGTCCGTCACCGCCCGCATACATCGCCGGAGCGCAGGTGCGGACGAAGCGGCGAAACCGGCTCTCGTACCGGTCGACCAGTACCTCCCCTACTTCGTTGAGGATCTCACGGCGCTCGTCGAGCATCGGCATTTCGATGTTGCCGCGGAAAATGCCTTCAAGGTCGGATCTGGTGACCGACGCCAGGTACTCGCCGTCGAGCAGCGGGACACCGTTGGAGAGGGCGCGATGGAGGCAGGCGAACATTCCGAGGCTGTCCGACCAGGTCTGGCCCTTGTAATCGGCCTCGAACTTGCGTCCGGTGTCGAAGTCGGTGAAGGCGAAGTTCAGCGTCGCCACCAGCATGGTGACATCGATGATGTCATCAGGATTCGGGCCCACGTCGAACTCGCCCGCCGCCCCACCGCGAGGGAAGGCGAACTCCTCGTAGGCCATCCAGCCGGCAACCCGGTCCACCGCGCCTCGTGAAGTGCTGACGTGCCGCGAGCGCTCAACGACGCGCAGCACCGATCCGAGAACCGGACCATCCCAGTACGTAGCCCTCAGGGTGCTCCTCTCGAGACGGATGGCTCAGATTCTCGCGCACTTGCCCTGAGGTAGCGCTAGGAGCCCGCTCTCGTACGCCAGCCGGGAATCTCGCCCACCGGAATCGCGATGGTCACGCCTGCCTTAACGGTCCCGGACGGCATCCCGTTCGCCGAACGGATCAGCGCCACCGTCCGGCGTACATCCTCTCCGGGAGCAGTGTGAGCGCTGGCAATCGACCAAAGCGTCTCGCCCGCCTTCACCACATGAGAAACCGTCGCGACGGACTCGGACCCGGCGTCAGCCTGCGGACCGAGGAGCAGCACCACCAGGCCCACCGCGATGACCGGCAGCAGCGCCAACCGCAGCATCGCACGCCGCGGACCGACCTCTGGCATCCGGCCGGTGGTAATACCGCGCCCATTGGGTACCGGGTAGTAGGGTTGGATTGGTTCCAAACATATGTTCGCTTCCATGAGGTCACTCTAGCGAACACATGTTCGGATAGTCAAGTGCCCGCCGCTACCTCTCCTCCGTCCGGATACCCAAGGAGGTGTGACCGAACATGAGTTCGGTTGCGGAGAGAATCTGCGGTAAAGTGCTATGCCGACAACGATTGACAAGGAGTATCGACCATGCCGACCAGCGCAGTCCTCACCGGAGGCGAGGGACCGGGCGAGCCGACCGACCTGCCGCCTCGGCAGCAACAGATCCTCGAGTTGATCCAAAGGAAGGTGGCCGAGCAGGGGTACCCACCCTCGGTACGGGAGATCGGGGAATATCTGGGGCTCCGCTCACCCGCCAGCGTCCACCGCCACCTCAGAGGCCTGGAAGATGCAGGCCATATCAGGCGCGACTCCACCAAGCCCCGCGCCATCGTGGTGCTGACCCGGCGTGCGGACGAACCGGTCCGTCCATCTGCGACGACCCGTGATGTTCCGCTCCTAGGGCGGATCGCCGCCGGCGCGCCCATCCTGGCCGAGGAGAACATCGAGGACGTCATGCCTCTACCCCAGGCCTTGGTGGGGACCGGGGGGCCGCTCTTCATGCTCGAGGTGCGGGGTGATTCGATGATCGATGCCGGCATTCTCGACGGTGACATGGTCGTGGTGCGGAGCCAACCCCACGCCGAGAACGGTGAGATCGTGGCGTTCCTGATCGAAGGGGAGGAAGCCACCGTCAAGCGGTTGGAGAGGCAGCTCGGGAAGGTCGTCCTTCACCCGGCAAACCCCGACTACCAACCGATGGTGTACACGTCGGGGGTCGAAGTCCTCGGCAAGGTGGTGGCCGTGCTCCGCAGCCTGGCCGCCGGTCCTTCCCGGTTCAGGCCGGGATAGTCCCCGCGAACACCGATACCGCCGGACCGCTGATCCAGCCCGCTTCGCCGGCTATCTCCACACCGAGGCTGCCACCGGGATAGCGGATCTCGACAGCGGGCCCGGCTCGACCCTGGGCGTACGCCACCGCTGCCACGGCCACCGCGCCCGTCCCGCAGGCCCGGGTCTCTCCGGCCCCTCGCTCCCAGACCCGCACCCGGAACACCTCTTGCTCCAACGGAGCGGCGAACTCCACGTTCACGCCCTCGGGGAATGCCGGATGATCCTGCATGAGGCGGCCGATCTCGGCCAGGTCGACGCCGTCAACCCCGGAGGGCTCCTCGATGAACGTGACCGCGTGAGGGTTTCCGACGCTCGCCGAGACGAACCGGTACCCGGAGGCGGTCACGGAACTGCCGATCCGGTAGTTACCGAGCCCCGCCCGGACGGATCCGTCGGCCATCACCTCGACTTCGCCAGGGCCGGCGGGGGTCTCTACGACGAACGCAGGGCCATCCGTCCAACCCCGATCGAACACGTAACGTGCCACGCATCTGAGCCCGTTGCCGCACGACTCGGCGACCGAGCCATCCGAGTTCCAAAGGCTCATTCGAGCGGCTGCGCCGGAGTCATCCGGACCGGAGATAACCAGCACCCCGTCAGCCCCGATGCCGCGGCGGCGATCGCACCACGCCCGCACCTGGCCGGGGTCCGGAGTAGACCCCTCGATCACTACGAAGTCGTTGCCCAGCGCCTCCATCTTCACGAACTGCAAGAGCTCATCTCCCCGATCACCCGGCTGGCCGATGCGTGGCGAACCGCCGGATCCGGATGCCAAGCCAGCCACTTTATTCTCGGGTCCCGTCCGAAGTAGGTGCGTTGTTTCCGGGCGAGAGCCATGGTGGCTCGAACGGTAGCCTCGCGGCCTTCACTAACGGTGCGGGTCCCCGCCACAACCGGAAGCAGCTGTCGATACCCCACGGCCGACGAAGCGGTACGGCCCAGCCGGTCCGCCAACCCGGCCACTTCCTCCACCAGCCCCGCCCCGAGCATCTGGTCGATTCTGAGCTCCACCCGCTCGCCGAGCGCCTCGCCCGGGTCGACTCCAATCGCGGTGAACGGCACCTCCGGCCGGTAGTTCTTCACCCGGTCGACCTGCGGATCGGCTGCCCGCTCCGTCGGGGTCCCACCCTCCAACCGTACGATTTCCAGGGCTCGTCTCACGCGGCGGGGATTGGCCAGGTCGACATGGTCGCCCGCCCCGGGATCGATCTCCAGTAGCTCGGCCAACACGTCGCTACGTGACATTCCTTCGACCGCAGCCCTTACCGCCGGGTCAGAAGGCGGGAACCGCAGCGGATCCACCAGTGACCGGAAATACAGACCCGAGCCCCCCACGATCACCACCGGCCGCTCCCGGGCCGCGATCTCAGCCATGGCCGCTCGCCCCGTCCTTTGGAACTCCGCCACGGCGTAGTCCACCCCCGGATCAACCACATCGATCATGTGATGCCGGACCTCGTCCTGCTCGGCCGGCGACGGCTTGGCGGTCCCGATGTCCATCCCCCGGTAGACCTGCATCGAATCCACCGATACGATCTCCCCGCCCGAGCGCCTGGCCAACTCCATCCCCAGGTCGCTCTTGCCCGATGCGGTAGGTCCCAGAACGGCGATGATCCGCCTCGGGTAATCGGACAAGCCCGCCGACACTAGCCCTCAGACGGGAGCGCCGACCAGGTAGTGTGCCCCGGCCCGCTCGATCGTCACGTCCATCAGACTTCCAGGGGTGAACTCCCCGTCGACATGGACGATCTTGTTACCCCGGCTCCGCGTGGTGGCTACCGAAGGATCCCGCTTGGAGGGTCCTTCCACCAGCACCTCCATGCGCTGGCCTACATGGCGCCCGTTGCGCTCCGACCCGATACGGGTCTGCAGCTCCACCAGGCGTCCGAACCGCTCCTTCGCTACCGGGTCGGGCACGAAGCGGTCGGTCATTGCGGCCGCCCTGGTCCCCGGGCGAGCCGAGAACAGGAACATATAGGCTTGGTCGAAGCGTGCCTCCTCAACCACTTCCAGCGTCCTCCGGAAGTCCTCCTCGGTCTCGCCGGGAAAGCCCACGATCACATCGGTGGACACGGTCAGATCGGGCATAACCTCCCTTGCCATCGCCAGCCGGTTAAGGAACTTCCGGGCGGTGTAGCCCCGGTGCATGGCTGCCAGGATCCGGTTTGAGCCCGACTGGAGCGGGAAGTGGAGCTGCTCGCACACGGCCTCGGTTCCCGCCATCGCCTCGGCCACATCGCGGCGGAAGTCGTTGGGGTGGGGGCTGGTGAACCGGATCCTCCGGATCCCTTTGATCTCCCCCACCCGAGCCAGAAGCTGGGCGAAAATCGGGCGACGGCGACCGTCGATGGCCAGGTCCCTCCCGTAGGTATCGACGTTCTGGCCCAGCAGGGTGACTTCGACCACGCCTTCGGATGCCAGCTGCTCTATCTCGCGGATGATGTCACCAGGCCTGCGACTGATCT
Source organism: Acidimicrobiia bacterium (assembly GCA_009841105.1). GTDB lineage: Bacteria > Actinomycetota > Acidimicrobiia > Spongiisociales > Spongiisociaceae > Spongiisocius > Spongiisocius variivorans. The sequence continues at coordinate 33,087 of VXMM01000060.1, forward strand.
CCGGCCCCCGGACGGCCGGCACGATGCAGAAGGTGCAGGTGTTGTTGCAACCGATCTGGATGGTCACCCACGCCGAGTACGGCGACTCCCGGCGGACCGGTAGTTCGGAGGGCATGATGTCCAGGGCATCCACGATCTCGGTGACCGGACCCCACTCCTCGGCCTGGTCCATCAGGTCGACGACCCGATGGAGATTGTGGGTGCCGAGCACCACGTCTACCCACGGGGCGCGCTCGCGGACCACCTCGCGATCCTTCTGAGCGGCGCAACCGCCGACGATGAGCATCCGGCCGGACTGGGCTTCCTTCAGCTGCTTCAGCTGACCCAGGTTCCCGTACATCCGGTTGTCGGCGTTCTCCCGGATGGTGCATGTGTTCACGAATACGACATCGGCCTCATCCAGGGAGCGGGCCCGCACCATGCCGTCCGCCTCGAAGAGCCCCGCTACCCGCTCGCTGTCGTGCTCGTTCATCTGGCAGCCGAAGGTGCGCAGGAAGTAGCTCCGACCGGCGCGGGTGGGCCGGCGCCGCTCGACCGAGCGGGCCGTGGGTGGTGCGAGCTGGACGATCTGGCCCATGTTCGACCAGCCGGTCAGCGTGCGTAGTCGGTGACCCGGAGCTCCCGGATCACGGTGACTTCGATCTGACCGGGGTAGCGGAGGTCGCGCTCAAGCCGGCGCGATATGCGACGCACCAGGTCGGACGCCTCCAGGTCGGTGACGTTGACGGGATCGACCACCACCCGGACCTCGCGGCCCGCCTGCATCGCGAACACCCGATCCACCCCGTCGAACTCGCTGATCAGGTCCTCCATCTTCTCCAGGCGCCTCACGTGGGAGGCCAACTCCACCCGCCTCGCGCCCGGACGAGCTGCGGAGACCGCGTCGGCGGCCTGCACGAGGATGGCCAGCAGCGTGCGGGCCTCCACGTCGTTGTGGTGTGCCTCGATGCCGTGCACCACGGGTGCTTCCTCGCCGAATCGCCGGGCTATCTCGGCACCGATCAACGCATGCGCCCCCTCGATCTGGTACGACACAGCCTTGCCGATGTCGTGGAGGAACGCCGCCCGCTTGATCGGGACGGGATCAACCCCGAGCTCCGCCGCCAGCATGCCGGCGATGTGGGCCGACTCGACCAGGTGATTGAGGACGTTCTGGCCGTAGGAGGTGCGGTACTTGAGGCGTCCCAGCAGCGTGACCAACTCCGGATGCATCCGCGAGATGCCGACGTCGAGCAGCGCCCACTCCCCGGCGTCTCGGGCCGACTGCTCCACCTCGGCCTGCGCCTTGGCGTACATATCCTCGATGGCGGCTGGATGGATACGCCCGTCCGTGATCAGTTTCTCCAGCGTGATCCGGGCGATCTCCCGCCGGACGGGCTCGAAGCACGAGACGACCACCATCTCGGGCGTCTCGTCGACTACCAGGCTGACGCCGGTGACGGACTCGAAGGCCCGGATGTTGCGACCCTCCCGGCCGATGATCCTCCCCTTCATCTCCTCCCCAGGGAGCGGGACGGCCGACACGGTGCTCTCCATGACCACTTCGGTCGACAAGCGCTCGATGGCGGTAGCCAGGATGTGCCGAGCCCGCCGGTCGGCCTCCTCGCGAGCCCGCATCTCGCTGTCCCGCACCAGCAGCATCGCCTCCCGCCGTGCCTCGTCACGAACCTGCTCGACCAACTCTTCCCGCGCGGCGCGGGCATCCAGCGCGCTGATCCGCTCGAGGTTGGAGCGGGCGGTCTCGGCGGATTCCTCGAGGTCGGCCCGCAACTCGGACACCCCGGCCTCACGATGTAGGAGCATCTGCTCGCGCTGAGCCAGGTTGGATGCACGCTGCTCCAGGGTCCGCTCCCGCTGGATCAAGCGCTCCTCGGAAGCACCAACCTCGAGCTTCCTGTGTTCTAGCAGCGCTTCCTCACGCTCACGGTAGGCCTCCGCCCGAGCCCGCCCTTCATCTTCAGCCCTGCCCAGTATGCGCTGCGCCTCGCGGCGGGCGGTATCGACGTCAACTCCACGCTCATCCAGCACCCGCCGACGAAGACGTCCATACATCACGAGCATCGGAATCAAGCATCCGATGGCAATGAGCCCTATCCCGCACAGCACGAATAGCGTCGTATCCATGGAGCGGCCTCCCGGTCTCTCAGTGCCCGATGACCGCCGACCGGTTGGCCTGACCTTCGTTCCGGGCCGGTAACCGGGAGAGGACGCCCTACGGCCAGGAACGCTCAGGACTCATGGGCAGGCTGGCAGGCCCATCCCGAGGGACCGGCCCGGTGGCGGAGTCTCCTCAGCTACGCGTCAGCGATTCGCCTGTCCCGGACAGGCGTCCGTTCAACTCCATCTGAGCGTTCCGGCAAGGTCGTCACTTCTGTCAATCGGGTATTCGTCTTGTGTGTGGGTTGGGCATTCTAGTGGCTGCAGCCTGATCGCGATCCCCTTTGCTGCAACGCGAGAGGGCCGCCCGAACGGATCGGACGGCCCTCAACGTAGTGCCCGGCAGTGTCCTACTCTCCCGGGGGTCTGCACCCCAAGTACCATCGGCGCTGGCGGGCTTAACTTCCGTGTTCGGAATGGAAACGGGTGGGTCCCCGCCGCTATGGCCACCGGACGACATCGATTATTCAGTTCCCCACCCCGGACGGGCGAGGGGTGCTCCTCGAGCACTCCACAGCGAGCATGAAGTCGCCTGACTCCGAATATCAAGCCCTCGGACTATTAGTACCGGTCCGCTGAACACATTGCTGTGCTTACAC
>VXMM01000027.1 GCA_009841105.1 Acidimicrobiia bacterium
CGTGAAGGCGGACGCACCGTCGGAGCAGGCACCGTCACCAAAATCATCGAATAACACCAAACGAAAAACCAGCAGGAAGACAGCGGGAGGGCCGCCATGGCCAAGAAAAAGGGAAGCCGCATCAAGATCACCCTCGAGTGCACCGAGGCGAGGGCCGAAGGTAGGCCCCCGTCGCGCTACATCACCACCAAGAACCGGACCAATACCACCGGACGCCTCGAGCTCAGGAAGTACAACCCCTTTCTCCGACGCCACACCCTGCATCGCGAGACCCGCTAGGAGCGCATCGGGATGGTGACGACGGGCCTGGGGCACCTGGCCGGTCGCACTTACGGCCCCGCGCGGTTCCGGGTCAGCCGGGCCCAAGTGGCTGCATACGTGGCGGCGTCCGGCGACGATCCGGAGCGCTGGCAAACCCACGCTCCTCCCTCGTTCGCAGGCGCGCTTCTGTTCAAGGTGGCCACCCCCTTCCTGCGCGATCCCGAGGTGGCCTCGCATGCCCGGCTGCTCATCCACGGTGACCAGACCTTCACCTGGCGCCAGCCCTGGCGCATCGGTGACGACCTGACGATCTCGGCCCGGATCGATCGTCTCCGGGAGCGGGCCGGAACAGCGTTCGTCACCTTCGGCGCCGAGGTCGCCGACTCCGCGGACCAGACGGTGATGTCCTCCCGCTCGTTGTTCCTCATGTCCGCGCAGACCCCACCGGGAGGGACAGCCACGGAGCGTTCAGAGCCGGTGGCGGAGGCGCGCCGAGCCAATTCCGTTCCCCGGGCGGAGCCTCTTCCCGCGGTCGGCGAGGCTCTTACGCCGCTGGCCAAGTCGGCCTCCCGGGCCGATCTGGTGCGGTACGCCGCCGCCAGCGAGGACTTCAATCCGGTCCACTGGGACCATCTCCGGGCGGTCGAGTCCGGAGTGGGAGGCGTCATCTGCCACGGCCTGCTGATGGCTGCGTGGGCCACCCAGCCGGCCGCCGCCTTGTCCTCCCGTCCCCATCCCCTGGCCAGGGCCCGCTTCCGGTTCCTGCGGCCCTTGTATCCCGACCAGGCTGCCCTGGTCACCACCACGGTCAAGGATCGGGATGAGCGACGGACCGTTCTCAGTTCCAGAGTGTCGTCAGAGGCGGGGGATCACGTCTCGGCTAGCATCGAAATACCTACGGGCGACGGAGGCGGGTAACAGGGTGCGGGACCACCGGTTGGACCCCGATGTAAACGAGCTGGTGAACCGGTCGCGAGAGGGCGATCAGGCCGCCTTCGGAGAGCTGGCCCGGCTCCATCAACACGAGGTCTACACCCTGGCGGTCCGGTTGACGGGTGATCGAACACTGGCCGCTGACGTCACGCAGGAGGCGCTGATCCGGGCGTGGCGGGCCATCGGGCGTTTCCGGGGCGATTCGAGCTTCTCCACCTGGCTGTACCGGATCACGGCCAACGTCGCCTGGACGCTCAAGGGGCGGGCAGCTCGCCAGCGCACCTACCAGCTCGACGCGATGATCTTCCAACCGCAGGCGGACGACCGCACCAATCCCGAGGTGGCGGGGGAGCGGACGGAGTTACGCGCCCGGTTGGGGGCGGCGCTCGCGGAACTGGCGCGATCCCAGCGCACGGTGGTGATCTTGAAGGATGTCTACGGCTGGTCCCACAAGGAGATATCCGAAGCGCTGTCGATTTCCGTGACCGCCTCCAAGGTGCGGTTGCACCGCGCCCATCTCCGGCTGCGGGAGCTGTTGAAGGAGGCGAGTTGAGCCGCCTGGCAGCCCGAGCCGGCCTCGATCGAGTTCCGAGGATCGCCACCTGCGGCCTCACCCGCCTAGTCCTCCACGGTGCCGAGTCGGGCGGGATCGACCTGCCTCCGGTGCTTGAGAGACATCGCCGCGGCTGCCTGTCCTGCCAGGCCGCCACCGCCCGCCAGCGGAGGATGCTGGCCGAGTTGGGCGCGATGCGGAACCAAGTCGAGCCGGTGCCCTACGACATGACGGCCGGCCTGGAATATCCGGTCGAAGTGGACGCCGACCACCCCGCGGAGCAGCGCCGGTCCATCAATCGGAAGACCACTACCGCGGTGGCATCGGCGGTATCGGTCGCCGCCATAGGGGCGGTGGTGCTGGCCCGCCGGATGAGATCGCCCCGCATCCGGAGGCCGACCTAGTGGTCTGTCTGCGAAACAGCCGGGTGCTCTGGCGGCCATCGGCGTCCCGTCGCTGCGTTCCGCTTCCTCAACGTACCGCTGCGGGCACGCCTTCGTCAGCGGGCCTTGCGAGGAACACCGCTGCCGACGCCATACCACACCGCCATTACACAGACAGACCACTAGAGGGCTGGACGAAGCCGCCGACGACCGCACCGCGTCGTGAGGTGTTTACACTAGGGCAGACCTGTTCGTATACTCCCTGCGGCAGCCGAGGGGCGTAGCTCGAAGTTGGTTAGAGCGCCGGTCTCCAAAACCGGAGGTTGGGGGTTCGAGTCCCTCCGCCCCTGCTCTACTCGTTCACTGCGATCGTCGTCGCAGCACACACAAGAAAAAGGCAGCAGAAAATGAACCGCGAGATGCGTCGCATGGCCGAGCGGGAAGAGCGGCGCAACAAGCAGCAGCAGGGCGACCGCCGCCGTTCGCCGATCCCGGGTGCGGGAGGCGATGGGTCGGTGACCGGCCGCTGGGGCCGGCTGGTCCAATTCCTCCGCGAGGTGCGGGTGGAGTTGAGCCGGGTCAACTGGCCCAACCGCCGGCAGATGATCGCGTTCACAACCGTGACCGTCATCACGACCGGCGTGCTTACCGGTTACGTATTCCTGGTGGACCTGGCCCTTAGCCGGTCGGTGCTGGCCGGGATCAGAGCTTTGACAGGTTGAAAATGGCGGAACGGACAGCAGTGAAGCAGGACGGAGTTCCCGCAGAGCAGGAAGATCGCGAGGAGTCCTCGCTCGGATCCCTGGGAGCGGCGTTTCTGAGCGCCGGGTTCATGGCTGATGGGTCCCGTGAGGAGACCGAGCCGGAACCCGCCGCGGAAGTACCCGGGCCGGACGTCGAGGACGCATCGACCACCGCCGAGCCCGAGCGCGAGGAGGCGGTTGCGAAAACGCCGGCGACCGGAGCGAAGACCGCCGCCCCTCAGGATCTGGTTCCCGAGTTCGTGGAAGAGGATCCGATCAGCCCCTTCGACAAGCGCGGGTCCTGGTACGTGATTCATGCCTACTCGGGTCACGAGAAGAAGGTCCGGGCCAATCTCGACACCCTGAAGACCTCCCAGCACCTGGAAGGGAGCATCTTCGAGGTAGTCATCCCCACCGAAAAGGTGGTCGAGATCAAGGGAGGCCGCAAGGTCGAGGTGGAGCGGCGCATGTTCCCCGGCTACCTGCTGATCCGGATGTACGACGACGCCCATACCTTCAACGTGGTGCGGAACACACCCGGAGTTACCTCGTTCGTAGGAAGCGGCATGGGAGGCGGATTCCAGCCCACCCCGCTGTCGCGCCGCGAAGTGGAGCGTTTCCTGGGCCTCAAGCGAGAGGCGGCCAAGAAAGCGCCGAGGTTCCGTCCGGCGTGGGATATCGGAGAAACGGTGCGGGTGTCCAAGGGGCCCTTCGCCGACTTCAACGGGGTCGTGGAGAACATCAATGTCGACCAGCAGAAGGTCACCGTGCTGGTCGAGATATTCGGCCGGGACACGCCGATGGAATTGGACTTCGAGGACATTCAGAAGCAGTAGCGAACCGCGACTATCCGGTCCGAGCCGGATAGCCAAGACGAGACGATGCGAAGGACAGATCGACTATGGGCAGAAAAAGGGTTGCAGCCATCCTGAAGGTTCAGATCCCGGCAGGCGAGGCGAGCCCGGCGCCGCCGGTGGGGCCCGCCCTGGGTCAGTACGGCATCAACATCATGGAGTTCGTCAAGTCGTACAACGATGCCACCCGGGCCCAGGTGGGCACGATCGTTCCGGCCGAGATCACCATCTACACCGATAGGTCGTTCAGCTTCGTTACCAAGTCACCCCCCACGGCGGTGTTGCTCCGGCAGGCTGCTCGGGTGGAGAAGGGGTCGCCTGAGCCGCACCGGGAGAAGGTCGCCACCCTGTCCAGGGATCAGATCAGGCGGATCGCCGAGACCAAGCTCCCCGACCTGAACACCAACGACGTCGAAGCGGCCATGAAGATCGTGGCCGGCACTGCCCGGTCGATGGGGATCATCGTCTCCGACTGACCAGGCCCCTCGTTCGAAGGGGCGGCCAGAGCACGCCGACCGCCCCACAGAATGACCACGAAATAACACCGATGGGAGAGCCACCGCGATGGTGGCTCGCTATGACCACAAGGAGGAAACGCTATGGCTCGCAGGGGCAAGCGCTACGACCGGCTCTCCGCAGCCTACGACAAGTACCACCACTACGAACCACTCGAGGCGGTTCGTATGGTGAAGGCTTCCGCCGCCGCCCGCTTCGATGAGACCATCGAAGCGGTGATGAAACTGGGGATCGATCCGCGGAGGGCCGACCAGCTGGTGCGGGGGACCGTGGTGCTCCCGCACGGAACGGGCAAGGCGGTTCGCGTCGGCGTGTTCGCGGTCGGCGACTTGGCAACCGAAGCCGAGGAGGCAGGAGCCGAGGTAGTCGGTGGTGACGAGTTGATCGCGTCCATCGCCTCGGGCGGGGACATCACCTTCGACGTGGCGATCGCCTCGCCGGACATGATGCCGAAGGTGGGTCGCCTCGGAAGGATCTTGGGACCTCGGGGCTTGATGCCCAACCCGAAGGCCGGGACCATAACCCGAGACCTGGCAAGGACGGTCAGAGAGTTCAAGGCCGGCAAGATCGAGTACCGCAACGACCGCTATGGAAACGTGGCGGCTCCCATCGGCAAGGCCTCTTTTGACGAAGCGCTCCTTCACGAGAACCTGATCTCGCTGGTCTCCGAGGTGTTACGGGTAAAGCCGGCTGCTTCCAAGGGCACCTATCTGAAGGGCTTGTCGATCTCTTCGACCATGGGTCCCGGAATCAGAGTGGACGTGACGAAAGTGGACCGCCTGTCCGCTGTGGGCTCGTAGCAGGACGAACCGGGCCGCCCCCACGATTCGGGACCCGCTGACCCGCCGTCGACCGGAACCCCAGGATCAGGGCGTCATATATGACGTTCTGCGCATCGAGAGTGCTTGGCTGGTTGAACCTGAGGTGTAGGGCGTCACATTTGACGTTCTGTGCATAGAGAATCTCCAGAAATGCCGAAATCGCGAAAATCCGGCGCCTCGCACAGGGCCCTCCTTTACCACCGCCGTTGGTTCGGAGCGTGGGCGGCCATGCCCGGGCTGCTGCCGGGTGTCGGCGGTTCGCTCCACGAAGCCTCGTATGTTCCCTGCGGACCGGCCGGTCCGATCGGTCTTGCGTCATCGGCCGGTGTAGGTGCTTGGCGACGGGCAACGTGTCGCGGGGGTGGGACGATTTCTACCCCCTTCCCCTAGAACGCCGGTGGTGCCTCTCCGAGCCGGTGATACTTCTCATGAGGATCCCGGCCACCACGCCGGTAAGGCCTGTGTGGGGCTGCTTTGGTGCCGGGCCGGTGGGCCCGCTACAATCCCCCAGGCTTCCCGGTCCCTGGCCGGGAATGTTGGCCGTAGACAGCCGGTACCCGTCGCGGGTGTAATGCAATCCGGAGGATTCGCCTGCCGAGGTCGGATCGAGGCGTTCGTCTCGACTCTTCCTTGCTGTCCCTGCGCCCGTTACGGCGCGTGCGGCCAATCGCCAGCACAGTCGCGGGCCGGCCCGCGACCCGCAATCCAGCGGAGGAACTCATGCCACGACCCGACAAGGTCCAGGCTGTTGAAGACATCAAGGGTTACTTCTCGGCCTCGTCCTCTTCGTTCCTGACCGAGTACCGCAGCCTGCCGGTGGCGGCTCAGCAGGAACTTCGCCGGAACCTCAGGGAAGCCGGGGCCAGATACCGGGTTCTGAAGATGACCCTTACCAAGCGAGCCCTCCACGATCTCGGCTACGTTGACTTCGATGATTGGCTCACGGGACCGACCGCCGTGGCCTTCGTCGAGGACGATCCCGTCCTGGCTGCCAAGGCACTGGTCGCCTTCAGCCGAGACAACGAAGGTCTGGTCATCAAGGCCGGCATGCTCGACGGTCAGGCCATCGGGGCCGATCAGGTGGAGCGCCTGGCCACCCTCGGCAGCCGGGATGTGCTGTTGGCCAAGGTTGCCGGAGCTTTCAACGCGCCTCTGGCCAGAGGCGCCTCGCTGCTGGGCTCCTTTACGAGGAACGCAGCCTCGGTGTTCTCGCAGTTGCTCGAAAAGAAGGAAGAGGGATAGGCCGAGCCCAGGCGCGCTACCGGCGCCGGCACCGGCCGAACGAACGGAATCTAGGAGGATGGCAATGGCCACTATGACTACTGAAGAACTGTTGGGTGTGTTCGAGGAGATGACGGTCCTCGAACTCAAGGAGTTCCTCGATGCCTTCGAGGAGCACTTCGACGTGACCGCGGCTGCGCCGATGGCGATGGCGGTCGCGGCCGGGGACGGGGCCGGCGCCGAGGAGGCCGCCGAGGAGCAGACCGAGTTCGACGTGGTGCTCACCGGATCCGGTGACAAGAAGATCCAGGTCATCAAGGAAGTCCGTGCCATGACCAGTCTCGGGCTCAAGGAGGCCAAGGCCGTCGTGGACGGTCTACCAAGCACCGTCCTCGAGGCAGTCTCCAAGGAGGAAGCCAACGCCGCCAAGGAGAAGATCGAGGCGGTCGGAGGCTCCGTAGAGATTCGGTAGTTGGTGGTTGGTAGTTGCTGGTATAGGTTGAAGACCACTGACCACTGACCACTGACCACTGACCACTGACCACTGACCAGTGGGAAAGTGGTTGACGGCTGCTCCGGCCTCCCACTAACATCACCGAGAAGTGGACGGCATAGCCCGTAGGGTGCAGCGACGGGAGTCCGTCGATACGAGTTGATTTTCGCCTAAGGCTTCGGGTTTAGGCCGTTTTGTCGCGTGCTAAACTACCGAGGTTGCTGTGCCCTATGGTGTCGGGAGAGCGCGCGTACTTCTACACATTCCGCCTGGTGGCGACCGGTATTCGGAGAGCATGGTGATCGTTCGTGTCCGTAATGGCGTCGGAGCACGAATGACTCGGATCGAGTGAGTCAGTCAAGTTGGCCGGTGTTGCCGGCCGCGTGTCTTTAGGAGGAAGCTTTGGCCCTAGCTCGCGCTGTTGATCGACTGTCGTTCTCCAAGATTCCAGAGGTCAGCCCTCTGCCCGACCTGATCGCGGTCCAGCGCGAGTCCTTCAACTGGTTCCTGGAGGAAGGCCTCAGCCGCATCTTCCGCCAGCTCTCACCCATTGAGGACTTCGGCGGGCAGTTGGCTCTTGACCTCAGTGATCACTACTTCGGCGAGCCGCTGATGACCGAGGAGGAGGCCAAGGAGCGGGACACCAGCTACTCGAAGCCCCTCCACGTGATCGCCCGGTTCGTCAACCGCAACACCGGGGAGATCAAGGAACAGAGGGTGTTCCTCGGCGACTTCCCGATGATGACCCGCAACGGCACCTTCATTATCAATGGCACGGAGCGGGTGGTGGTGAGCCAGTTGGTGCGGTCTCCCGGCGTGTACTTCGACCACTCGGTCGACAAGGCCTCCGACAAGGACGTCTACGGCGCCAAGGTGATACCCGGGCAGGGCGCCTGGATGCAGTTCGACATCGACAAGCGCGAGACGGTCGGCGTCCGGGTGGATCGCAAGCGGCGCCAGTACATCACGTCGTTCGTGAGGGCACTGGGCATTGCCGAGACCGATGACGAGATCCTCCGCCTCTTCCAGGACGCGGATGTCATCGCCAACACCCTGGAGAAGGACCCGGTGGGGGATGTCGAGGAGGCCATGCTCGACTTCTACCGCAAGCAACGCCCGGGCGAGCCCACCACCCTGGACTCTGCCAAGGGCCTGATCGGCTCCATCTTCTTCAACTCGAAGCGTTACGACCTGACCGAGGTGGGTCGCTACAAGGTCAACCAGAAGTTCGAGAACCCGGAGGGACACTCTTCCGAGAACGGTCTCTTCACCCAGGACGACTTCATCGACACGATCCGCTACCTGATCCACCTGCAGGAGGACAAAGAGACCATGACCACCCGGGCCGGCAACGAGGTGGCGGTCCGTACCGACGACACGGACCACTTCGGAAACCGCCGCGTCCGGACGGTCGGAGAGCTGGTCCAGAACCAGATCCGGGTGGGCCTGAGCCGGATGGAACGCCAGGTCAGGGAGCGGATGTCCACCCAGGACCCGGATTCAATCACGCCCACATCCCTGGTCAACATCCGGCCCGTGGTGGGTTCGATCAAGGAGTTCTTCGGATCCAGCCAGCTGAGCCAGTTCATGGACCAGCCCAACCCGTTGGCCGGGCTCACCCACCGGAGGCGCCTGTCGGCACTGGGTCCGGGCGGCGTGTCGCGGGAGCGGGCAGGCTTCGAGGTGCGGGACGTCCATCCCTCCCACTACGGGCGCATGTGCCCCATCGAGACCCCGGAAGGTCCCAACATCGGGCTAATCGGTTCCCTCGCCAGCTACGCCCGGGTCAACCGGTTCGGCTTCATCGAAACCCCCTACCGCGAGGTCAAGGACGGCCGGGTGACCGATGTCACCAAGCACCTGACCGCCTCGGAGGAAGAGCGTTACGTGATCGCCCAGGCCAACTCGGAGTTGAACCCTGATGGCACCTTCGTCCGCGACCGGGTTCTGGTCCGTCGGGCCGGAGGCGAGATCGACCGGGTTCCGCCCAGGGACGTCGACTACATGGACATATCTCCCAAGCAGATCGTCTCGGTGGCCACCTCGCTGATCCCGTTCCTCGAGCACGACGACGCCAACCGGGCGCTAATGGGCTCCAATATGCAACGCCAGGCGGTTCCCCTTCTCCGGGCCGAGGCGCCGCTGGTGGGCACCGGGGTGGAAGCCCGGGCGGCCCAGGACTCCGGTGATTTGATCACCGCCGAAGTGACGGGCGTGGTGACCGCCGTCACCGGCAACGAGATCGTGATCGCCGAAACCGGCACCGATGAAGAGCACCGCTACCGGCTCCGCAAGTTCGAGCGTTCCAACCAAGGCACCTCTATCAACCAGAAGCCGTTGGTGGATGTCGGAGATGAGGTACCGGCGGGGACCGTGATCGCCGATGGTCCCTCCACCGAGGCGGGAGAGTTGGCGCTGGGCAAGAATCTGCTGGCCGCCTTCATGCCGTGGAAGGGCCACAACTTCGAGGACGCCATAGTCCTCAGCGAGCGGCTGGTGAAGGACGACGTGCTGACCTCGATCCACATCGAGGAGCACGAGGTCGACGCTCGCGACACCAAGCTGGGCGCTGAGGAGATCACCCGCGACATTCCCAACGTGGCGGAGGAGGTGCTCAAGGACCTCGACGACGAGGGTGTCATCCGGGTGGGCGCCAATGTCGGCCCGGGCGACTACCTGGTCGGCAAGGTGACTCCCAAGGGCGAGACCGAGATGACGCCCGAGGAGCGCCTGCTACGTGCCATCTTCGGCGAGAAGGCCCGCGAGGTAAGGGACTCCTCGCTCAAAGTTCCCCATGGAGAGTCCGGCAAGGTGATCGACGTACGGGTCTACCGGCGGGATGAGGGCTACGACGATCTCCAGCCCGGGGTCAACGAGCTGGTACGGGTCTGCGTGGCCAGCCAGCGCAAGATCTCCGAGGGGGACAAGCTGGCCGGCCGGCACGGCAACAAGGGCGTGATCGCCAAGATCCTCCCGGAGGAGGACATGCCCTTCCTGGCAGACGGGACCCCCATCGATATCGTGCTCTCGCCGCTGGGTGTTCCATCCCGGATGAACCTGGGTCAGGTGCTCGAAACGCATCTGGGCTGGGCCGCCGCCCAGGGATGGCGCCCGTTCAAGAGCGGCACCCCGGCGGCGGAAGGGAGGCCACCCCGATCTCCCGTGGCCACGCCCGTGTTCGACGGCGCTCGCCAGAGCGAGATACGGGATGTCATCGCCAACAGCCTGCCCAACCGGGACGGGATGCACCTGGTGGGCGACGACGGCAAGGCGGTCCTCTACGACGGGCGTTCCGGGCGGCCCTTCGACACGACCATCACGGTGGGATACCTCTACATCCTCAAGCTGGTCCACCTGGTGGATGACAAGCTCCATGCCCGTTCGACCGGCCCCTACTCGATGATCACCCAGCAGCCGTTGGGAGGTAAGGCGCAGTTCGGTGGCCAGCGCTTCGGAGAGATGGAGGTGTGGGCGCTCGAGGCCTACGGCGCCGCCTACGCCCTCCAAGAGTTGCTGACCATCAAGTCGGACGATGTCCTCGGTCGGGTCAAGGTCTACGAGTCGATCGTCAAGGGCGACAACATACCCGAGCCGGGAATCCCGGAGTCCTTCAAGGTGCTAATCAAAGAGATGCAGAGCCTGTGTCTCAACGTAGAGCTGCTGTCGGCGGGAGAGGAAGTCCAGTTCAGAGACTTGGACGAGGACCTCTATCGCACGTCGGAGTCGCTCGGAATCGATCTGTCGCGTCCGGAGCGCAGGGAAGAAGGTTGACAAGCGTGGATTGGGGTCAAACACCTGACCGGTTCAGTACGTACGGGAGCTACTCGGCTTCCTCCAGCGCGCCCGCGAGGGATGTGTTCGACGAGCTCAAGATCGGCTTGGCCTCGCCCGAACAGATCCGTTCCTGGTCGTTCGGGGAGGTGAAGAAGCCGGAGACCATCAACTACCGGACCCTCAAGCCAGAGAAGGAGGGTCTGTTCGACGAGCGCATCTTCGGTCCGCAGAAGGACTGGGAGTGCGCCTGCGGCAAGTACAAGCGCATCCGCTACCGGGGCATCACCTGCGAGAAGTGCAATGTGGAGGTAACCCGCAGCAAGGTGCGCCGCGAGCGCATGGGCCACATCGAATTGGCCGCTCCGGTCACCCACATCTGGTTCTTCAAGGGTGTTCCGTCTCGCCTCGGCTACCTGCTCGACATGTCCCCCAAGGAACTCGAGAAGGTCATCTACTTCGCCTCCTACGTGGTCACCGAGCTCGACGAGAGGAAGCGTCTGTCCGAGCTTCCCGACCTGGAGGCCCAGATGGAGGCCCAGATCGAGATCGAGCAGGAAGACTTCGACGAGTGGCGGGAGGCCCGCCTTCAGCGACACGAGGAAGAGATCCGGCGCATGGAGGAGGGGGGCGCCAAGCCCCAGGAGATCACGCAACGGCGCCGCGAGGTCGAACGTGAGGTGGTAGATCGCGAATACCGGTGCGAGCGGGAGTGCGAGCTCTACCGGGAGGCCTTCGAGACGTTCCGCAGCCTGAAGCCCAAGACGCTGGTGGAGTCGGAGCAGCTGTGGCGGATGCTCGACGATCAGTATTCGGACTATTTCTCGGGAGGCATGGGCGCCGAGGCGGTCAAGGCCCTGCTGAGGCGGATCGACCTGGATGCCGAGATGACCATGCTCAGGGAGAATCTGGTGGCCACTTCCGCACAGCGCCGCCACCGGGCTACCCAGCGGATCAAGGTCGTCAAGCCGTTCTGGGAGGGCAAGCACTCTCCCCGCAGCATGATCGTGGAGTCGGTACCGGTGATCCCGCCCGATCTCCGCCCGATGGTCCAGCTGGACGGCGGCCGGTTCGCCACCTCGGATCTCAACGATCTCTACCGGCGGGTCATCAACCGCAACAACCGGCTGAAGCGACTTCTCGATCTGAACGCTCCCGAGATCATCGTGAACAACGAGAAGCGCATGCTCCAGGAGGCGGTGGACGCCCTGTTCGACAACGGTCGCAGGGGTAAGGCCGTCACCGGCCAGGGCAACCGGCCTCTCAAGTCGCTGACCGACATGCTGAAAGGCAAGCAGGGCCGGTTCCGCCAGAACCTGCTGGGCAAGCGGGTGGACTACTCAGGGCGCTCGGTGATCGTGGTCGGACCACAGCTCAAGCTCCATCAATGCGGCCTGCCCAAGGTCATGGCCCTGGAGTTGTTCAAGCCCTTCGTCATGAAGCGACTGGTCGACCGGGACATCGCCCAGAACATCAAGTCCGCCAAGCGCATGGTGGAGCGCCGCCGTCCCCAGGTGTGGGATGTGCTCAAAGAGGTGATCCAGGAGCACCCGGTGCTCCTCAACCGCGCTCCCACGCTGCACAGGTTGGGTATCCAGGCCTTCGAGCCGATCATGGTCGAGGGTAAGGCCATCCAGATACACCCCCTGGTGTGTGAGGCTTTCAACGCCGACTTCGATGGGGACCAGATGGCGGTGCACCTGCCGCTGTCGGCCGAGGCTCAGGCCGAGGCCCGGGTCCTATTGCTTTCCACCAACAACGTCCTGTCCCCGGCCAGCGGTTACCCGATCGTGGCGCCGTCCCAGGACATGGTGATCGGCATCTACTACCTGTCCGAGAAGGTGGATGATGCCAAGGGGGCGGGCCGGGTGTTTGTCGACCCGGACGAAGCCCTGATGGCCTACGACCTGGGCGAGATATCCCTTCACGCCCCGATCAAGCTGCGCCTGGGCGGGATCGCCGGCGACCCGGAGCTCCATGCCGAGTTGGCCGACTTCATCCCGAACCTCATCACCGAGACACCGGTGGGCAGTAGCGAGTTGTTCGAGACCACCCTCGGACGGACCCTGCTCAACCAGGCCATGCCCGAGAACTTCCCGGTCCTCGACGCCGTCGTGTTGAAGGGTGACCTCAAGGTGCTGATCGCCGAGCTCATCGAGCGGTACGGGAAGAACGATGTCCAGCGGACTTTGGACGGACTCAAGGAGCTGGGATTCGAGTACTCGACCAGGTCCGGGCTGACCATGGGGCTACGGGATGTCCGGGCGCCACGCGACAAGCAGAGGATCCTCAACCGGCACCAGAAGAAGGCCGACGGGGTGGATCGCCAGTATCAGCGCGGCATCATCACCCAGGACGAGCTCCATCAGGAGCTGATCGAGATATGGACCGAGGCCACTGAAGAGGTGACCGCCTCCATGGAGAAGACCCTGGCCAGCGACGCATTCAACCCGATCGACATGATGGTGAAGTCGGGCGCCCGGGGGAACCGGATGCAGGTCCGCCAGATCGCCGGTATGCGGGGCCTGGTGGCCAACCCTAAGGGTGACATCATCCCCCGTCCGATCAAGGCCAACTTCCTGGAGGGCCTGACCGTGCTGGAGTACTTCATCTCCACCCACGGCGCCAGGAAGGGCCTGGCCGACACCGCGCTGCGGACCGCCGACTCCGGCTACCTGACCCGCCGCCTGGTCGACGTGTCCCAGGAGATCATCGTGCAGGAGGAGGATTCGGAGGATAGGGGCATCCGCATCCCCATCAGGGTCAAGGAAGGCAGGGAGTGGCGGCTGATCCCCAACCTGCGGAACCGTGTCTACGGACGGGTACTCGTTGACGACGTGTTGGTCGATGGCGAGCCCGTGGTTACCAAGGACGGGCGGGAGCTGGTGGCCGGCGAGGTGCTCGACCGTTACGCGATGGTCGCACTGGAGGCCGCATCGGAGATCCGGGCCGTGCGGGTGCGTTCGCCCCTGACCGACGAGATCCCTCACGGCATAAGCCAGTCGTCATACGGACTGAGCATGGCGACCGGCCGGATGGTTGAGCCCGGCGAGGCGGTCGGGATCATGGCCGCCCAGTCGATCGGCGAGCCCGGCACACAGTTGACCATGCGTACGTTCCACACCGGCGGCGTGGCGGGCCAGGACATCACCCACGGCCTTCCCAGGGTGGTGGAGCTCTTCGAGGCCCGCTCTCCCAAGGGGAAGGCGGTGCTCTCCGAGGTCGGTGGCATGGTCCGGATCGAGGAGACGGACGAGGGCGGACGGGCCATCGTGATCGAGTCTTCGGAAGGAGAGACCCAGTACGAGGTTTCCCGCCGAGCCCGCCTCACGGTTCGTAACGGCCAGGAGATCCCGCCCGGGACTCCCCTGACCGAAGGTCCTCTCAATCCCAAGGAGGTACTCGAGATCCAGGGAGTGAGGGCATGCCAGCAATACCTGGTGGAACAGGTCCAAGAGGTGTACCGGAACCAGGGCGTGGACATCCACGACAAGCACATCGAGTTGATAGTGCGCCAGATGCTGCGCCGGGTTCGAGTCGCCAGCTCGAACGACTCGGACTTCCTCCCCCTCCAGTTGGTGGACCAAGCGGAGTTCCGCGAGGAGAACCGCCGACTGGTGGCTGAGGGCATGCGGCCCGCCGAGGGGCGGCCCGAGTTGATGGGGATCACCAAGGCATCCCTGGCCACGGACTCGTGGCTGTCGGCGGCCTCGTTCCAGGAGACCACCCGCGTACTGACCGAAGCGGCCATCAACGGTCGCTCGGATCACCTGCGGGGTCTCAAAGAGAACGTGATAATCGGCAAGCTGATTCCGGCGGGCACCGGAGCGACGCGCTACCAGTCAATCCAGCCAGACCTTCCGGAGGCGAGCGTGCTCCCCTCGAACCTCGGCGCCGACTGGTTGGCATCTCTTCAGATGCCGGGCGAGGAGGCTGAGCCGAACGGGGAACTTGGCGAGTCCGGCGACACCGCCGCCGCAATCGGCTTCAGCGAGCCCGAAGGAGACCTCGTAGCCAGCGATCCTGCGCCTGTTGAGTAGCTGCTAGGCGACCAACTAGCCTCCGGTGGCGCCGGGCCGCAAGCATGGAGCCCGGGAAGACAACCCGGCTAACCGCCTAAGCGGACCCACAGCAGAGCCACGACAGCTACCGCGAGTCCGATCTGGATGGAGTTGCCGCCGAGTCGGGCATCGGCCCCCTGTTATCGATTAATACTCCATTCTAGCGAAGGTTAGGCGCTAGGTGGAGTGGTAGTCATAACCGAATCCCGGTCAGGTTGCGAATCATGACCCGCCCACCTTCCGGTCAGTCCGGGTGATCGCGGCTCGGCTCCGGTGGCTTGACGTCCTGGGCCCGGTCCATGGCCGCTACCAGGACGGCGTCCCCGGTGTCCACCACGATGACCCGATCGAGGCCGAGCACCAGCACGGGTCGTTCCCCGGCGGAGACATAGCTGGACGAGACCGAGCGCACCTCGGCGGGCCCGGCCACCACGTTCCCACGGCTGTCACGGCTTGCCTCCTCCCAAAGGGCGGCCCATGACCCCAGGTCGGACCACCCCGCCTCGAGGGGCGCCATGGCGCCGCGCCGCGTCCGCTCCATTACCACCCGGTCTATGGATCCTTCCGGGCAGGCTGCGAATGCCTGGTGGTCCAATACGGCCGCGTCGGTTTCGCCCTGGCCGCCGAGCGCGGCGCGGACCTGGCGGATCATGCCGGGACTCGCCGACCGGAGTTCATCGACGAAGGTGCCGGCCCGGAACAGGAACATGCCGGAGTTCCACGAGTAGCGTCCCGAGTCGAGGTGACTGCGGGCGGTACGAAGGTCCGGCTTCTCTCGGAACGAGGCGATCCGGATCACGCCCGGCAGACCGGTGATAGCGGGCCCGTGCTCGATGTACCCGTATCCGGTCTCGGGCCGGTCCGGCGTGACCCCGAACGTGACCAGCCAGCCGGCCCGGGCGGCGGCCTTGGCTCCCTCCACCGCCTCGACGAAGGCCCCGGTGTTCTTGATGTCATGGTCGGCGGGGAGGACCAGCAGGAGATCGTCCGCCGCGGACAGCAGCGCCGCGGCGGCCGCCGCAGGGGCGGTGTTGCGCCCTACCGGTTCCAGGACCGCTCGGTAGAGGTTCACCCCGATTTCGGCCAGTTGGTCCGATATGGGCGGGTAGTGGTCCTGGCCGCAAACCATGATCGGATCCGCCGACTCGCCGAGGAGGGCGGCGCGCAGGGCGGTCTCCTGCAACATGGAACGGTCACCGGCCAGGCGGACCAGAGGCTTGGGATGTTCGGGACGCGAAAGCGGCCACAGCCGGGTGCCCGACCCGCCAGCCAGGATTACCGGTCGGAGCACCTTGCCCTACCCGCAGCGAGCCGCGTGGGCACGGTTGGCGAAACGATCGGTCATGCCGGCCACGTAGTCGACCGCCTGAAGCGTCGGGGAATCGGCTTGACGCGCGGAGGTGGGGATCTCGGTCGGATGCGCCTCGTAGTAGCGGACCAGGTCCTGGACCACTCCAATAGCGCGCCTCCGCATAGTCTGACCCTCAGCCCGAAGGTAAACCCGCTCGAACATGAAACTCCGCAGATCGGCCATAGCCTCGGCCACGTCGGGCACCATCCGGACCCGGCCTGCGCTGATCGACTCGTCGATCACTGCGTGCACCATTGCGGTGACCCAGCGGCCATGCTGGTCGCCGAGGAGGGCTTGCGCCCGGAACGGCATGTCCCGGTAGCGGATGATCCCAGCCCTCATGGCATCGATGGGATCGTGGCTCAGGTAGGCGATCCGGTCGGCGTAGCGGCACAGCATCCCCTCCGGGGTGGCGGGTCCTTCCTCGTTCCGCCACGGGTGGGCGCGGATGCCGTCTCGCGTCTCCCAGGTGAGGTTGAGCGGCTCGATCACCGACAGCACCCGCACCGAGTGATCTGAATGGACCCAGCCCTCGTCGAGGATCTCGTCGAGGGCATCCTCTCCGGTATGGCCGAACGGAGCGTGCCCGATGTCATGACCCAGGCAGATGGCCTCGGTCAAGGACTCGTTCAGACCGAGCGCCACCGCCATCGAGCGCCCGATCTGGGAGACCTGGAGCGTATGTGTGAGCCTGGTGACGAAGTGGTCGTTGCTGGGGTCGATGAATACCTGCGTCTTGCGAGCCAGCCGCCGGAAGGCGTTGGAGTGGACGATGCGGTCCCGATCCCGTTCGTACGCGGTACGCAGCGGGTCGGGTTCCTCCGGCCTTTCCCGGCCCTTGGACTCGCTCGCCTTGGTGGCGGCGGGCGCCAGCCGTTGGAATTCGAAGCTCTCTCGAGCCTCGCGCGCAACGTGGCGGAAGGGTTCTGCTGGGACGACCACGCTCCGACGATAGCGAGGCCGCCGCGGTTGGCCGGCCCTGCCGGAGGAGTACGCTTCCGGAGATGGAGTACCAGGCGCTCTACCGCAAGTACCGGCCACAGCGCTTCGATCAGGTAATCGGCCAGGACCATGTAACCGTAACTCTGGCCAGGGAAATCGCGGGCGGTCGGGTGGCTCACGCCTACCTCTTCGCCGGTCCCAGAGGCACGGGCAAGACCAGCACCGCCCGCCTCCTGGCCATGGCCCTGAACTGTCCCAACCGGGGTCCTGACAGCGAACCGTGCGGCGCCTGCCCGTCCTGCTCCGGCGTGGCGTCCTCCGCCTCCATGGACGTGATGGAGCTCGATGCCGCCTCCCACAACAAGGTGGAGGACATCAGGGAACTTCGGGCCGGGGTGTCCACGGTGGCGTCTGTGGGTGGCGCTCGGCGGGTGTTCATCCTCGACGAGGCTCACATGCTCACCAAGTCGGCCGCCAACGCGCTGCTCAAGACCCTGGAAGAGCCTCCCGAGCACGTGCACTTCGTGCTGGCCACGACCGAGCCCTACCGGCTGCTGGACACCGTCCGTTCCCGGAGCCAGCGGTTCGATTTCCACCTGGTGCCCACGGGCATCCTGACCAATCACCTGAGGACCATCGCCGAGGCCGAGGGATTCGAGGCCACCGACGGCGCCCTGGTGGCGGTGGCTCGGCGGGCTGCCGGATCGGTCCGCGACTCGTTGAGCCTCCTGGAGCAGGTAGCCGCGAGGGACGGCACCGTCACGGAGGAAGGCGTCCAGGCGGCACTCGGCGTGGCAGGGCCCGAGTCGATCATGAGGCTGGTGGATGCAGTTGCCGAGGAGGCGCCGGCCGCCGCCCTCGAGCTGGTGGCCCACCTTTCGGCCGGCGGAGTCGATCTGCGACGCTTTGCCGGCGATGCGCTGGGGTTCTTCCGGGGGGTATTTCTCGCTCAATGGAGCTCCGACGTGAAGGAGCTCACCGACGAGCCACCCGATGTGATAGAGCGCTGGCAGGAGGTGGCCGGCCGGACTCCTCGCGCCCTGGTAACGAGGTCCATCGACCTTCTGGGAGAGGCGCTGGTCAAGCTCAGGGAGGGCCGGGACGAACGCATGATGCTGGAATTGGCGGTCCTGAAGCTAACCCGCCCGGAGCTGGATGAGGGCGCGGAGGGATTGTTGCGGCGGATCGAGCGCCTTGAGAGGGGCATTCCGGCGGCGGCCTCGCCCAGCCCACCCGCACGCCGGCCCGCCCCCACTGCCGCTGTCGAGACGGAACCCCCCGACCAGGGCTCGGAGGCGCCTGTCGAAGCCTCCGATCAGCCACTCCCGGATGCGGACCTGGACCGCATCTGGCCACAGCTCAGCAACGCGGTTATCGAAGGGGTGGGTGGCCGGGTGGGCGCTTTCTTTCGCGACGTTGTCCCGGGCGCACTGGAGGGTTCTACTCTGGTTCTGTACCTTCCGGCCGGATACGGGCTTCACCACAAGACTCTTTCGGCCGACGCCGATCTGACCGCACTGCTCGTTCGGGAGGGAGAGAGACTCCTCGGAACGTCGGTGGAGGTCGACTTCCGGATGGAAGGTGCGCCTGATCGGTCATCCGGGCAGGGCGCCCGATCGGATCCGATGCCCGAGCCGGAGTCCGAGCCGCCGGCCCCGCCCGAGCCGGAACCTGAACCCGCCGCCCGACCGGCGCCGGAGCAGGTGGACCCGGCGGCGGCCATGCATCAGGCCACGCTGCTGGTCGAGTCGGAACTCAACGCCCGAGAGGTCCAGCCCGACTCTTAATCGCGGGATACTGCCTCCAGTGCTTCAAGCGCATGACCCGCGACTAGTAACGAACGCTCATGGCGTGAACCCGCACAGCCATCGGCGGAGGATGCGACGGTTCGTCACTCCCACCGACTAGCCTGGTCAGGCTGATGTTCGAGCGTCCCGTCCAACGACTGATCGACGAGTTGAGCAGGCTACCCGGGGTGGGTCGCAAGTCGGCCCAGCGCCTCGCTTTCCATCTGCTGAACGTCGAAGAGGCCGAGGCCCGCCGCTTGGCGGGGGCGATCATCGACCTGCGCGAGCAGACCTCCTTCTGCTCTCGTTGCTACAACGTCACCGCCGGTGTGGAGTGCTCGATCTGCCGAGATCCTCGTCGTGAGCCTGGGTACATCTGCGTGGTCGAACGGGCCCAGGACATTGCGGTCATCGAGCGCACGCGCGAGTTCGCCGGCCAGTATCACGTGCTGGGCGGCGCCCTCTCGCCCATCGACGGGATCGGCCCCTCCCAGCTCCGGATCGAGGAGCTCGAGCTCCGGATCGAGGAACTCCGGAACGGAGGCGCGGGCAACGGCGCAGTCGCCACCGGGGAGCGGCGGATCGAGATCATCATCGCCACCAACCCCACCATCGAGGGCGATACCACCGCCATGTACCTGGCGCGGCGCTTCAAGCCCTTCGGAGTAACCGTCACCCGTCCTGCCAGCGGTCTGCCGGTCGGCGGCGACATGGACTACGCCGACGAGATCACCCTCGGCAGGGCCCTTGCGGACCGGCGGGAGCTGTAGAGGACCCGTCCCGTCCCCGATGTTCGGGATGGCCGGATAGCTTGATATCGTATGCGCCGATCCACAGGCGCTCGGAATGGACTCATGGGCACAGGCATCGGACCGGTAGAGACCCGGTTCTTCACATTCGGCAGCGAGAAAGAGCCGTTCGTCTGCGCGGACGGCAAGAAGCTGCCCGAGGTCACCCTGGCCTACGAGGTCTACGGTGAGCTCAACGAGGCCGGCGACAACGCCATCCTCCTGTTCCACGCCCTCACCGGCAGCCACCACGCGGCCGGCGAGAACCGCGACTACAAGGGCGCCGAGGACCGCTGGACCGACGAGGTGCACACCGGCTGGTGGGACGACTTCATCGGGCCGGGCCGCTCCCTCAACACCGACAAGTTCGCCGTGATCTGCGCCAACTGGCTGGGTCACTGCTACGGCACCACCGGCCCCGCCAGCATCAACCCGCTCACTGGCAAGCCCTACGGACCGGACTTCCCCCGGGTCTCGGCAGGCGATACGGTCCGGGCGCACTTCCGGCTGCTGGACGACCTCGGCGTGGACAAGCTTCATGCGGTGGTCGGGGGAAGCGTGGGCGGGATGATGTGCCTCGACGTGGCTGTCAACTACCCCGATCGGGTGCGTTTCGTGGTTCCCATCGCGGCAGGCCTGCGAGCCACCACCCTACATGTGATCCATGACTTCGAGCAGATCAACGCCATCTACAACGACCCGGACTTCAACGGCGGCCACTACTACGACGGGGAGCGGCCCGATGCCGGCCTCGCCCTGGCCCGGATGATCGGCCACAAGACGTTCGTGTCGCTGGACCAGATGAAGAAGCGGGCCAGGGGAGAGGTAGCCGAGTCCGGAGACCGGGTCCGGCTCCCGATCGAGAGCTACATGTGGCACCAGGGCCAGAAGTTCGTCAAGCGCTTCGACGCCAACGCCTACCTGCGGACCATGTGGTCCTGGCAGGACTTCGATCTGTACGCGGAGGCGGAGCGCAAGGAGAAGACGCTCCGGGAGCTGCTGGCAGCCGGATCCCACGAGTATCTGGTCTTCTCGATCGACTCCGACGTGTGCTACTACCCGGGCGAGCAGAAGGAGCTGGCCGAGGAGCTGAAGGCGGCGGGCGTGGACTTCAATTGGATCACCGTCCACTCGGAGAAGGGTCACGACGCCTTCTTGCTCGAGCCGCACCTGTTCGAGCCCCATCTTCGTTACCATCTGGAGTCCGATTGGGATCCCCAGATGTCCGCCCGCGGCAGGAGGCGCGCCACATGAGCCAGGAGTACGGCTTCGACACCCGTTCCATCCATGCCGGCCAGCGGCCTGATCCCGAGACGGGCGCGCGGGCCATGCCCATCTACCAGACCACCTCCTACGTGTTCGAGGATCCCCAGCAGGCCGCCGACCTGTTCGCCCTCCAGAGCTTCGGCAACATCTACACGCGGATCGGGAACCCCACCAACGCGGCCTTTGAGGAGCGCATGGCCTCGCTGGAGGGCGGCCTCGGCGGCCTGGCCACCGCCTCCGGTATGGCGGCACAGCTCGTTGCGGTACTCACCCTCTGCGAGGCTGGTGACCACATCATCGCCAACCGGTCGCTCTACGGCGGGACGTTCACCCAGTTCGACGTGACCCTCCGCCGGATGGGCATCGAGACGACCTTTGTGAACACCAACGACTTCGATGCCATCGAGAGTGCCATCACCGACCGGACCCGGCTCGTCTACGGCGAGACCATCGGCAACCCGGCGGGTGATGTGCTCGACCTGGAGCCGATGTCCGAGTTGTGCCGTTCCTACGGCCTGCCCCTGGTGGTGGACAACACCTTCGCGAGCCCGGCGCTGTGCCGACCGATCGAGTACGGCACCGATGTGGTGGTGCACTCGGCCACCAAGTTCATCGGCGGGCACGGCACCTCCATCGCCGGCGTGATCGTGGAGAGCGGGGTGTTCCCGTGGGACAACGGACGGTTCCCCGCCATCGTCGAGCCGTCACCCGCCTATCACGACCTCACCTTCTGGGCGAACTTCCGGGAGTACGCCTACCTGATGAAGGCCCGCATGGAGTTGATGCGGGATGTGGGCGCGGTCCTGTCGCCCTTCAACTCGTTCCTGCTGCTGCAGGGTCTGGAGACGCTGTCGCTACGGATGGAACGCCATGTGGCCAACACCCAGGCGGTGGCCGAGTTCCTGGAGGCGGACAGCCGGGTGTCGTGGGTGTCCTATGCCGGGCTGCCCTCCCACCCCTCCCACGACCTGGCGCGCAAGTACGTGCCGGCCGGGCCGGGAGCGGTGTTCACCTTCGGCATAGCCGGGGGCTACGAGGCGGGCGTTTCGTTCATCAAGCGGGTGGAGCTGGCCAGCCATCTCGCCAACGTGGGCGATGCCAAGACGCTCGTGATCCACCCTGCCAGCACCACCCACCAGCAGCTTCCGCCCGAGGAGCGAGCAGCAGGCGGGGTGGGCGATGACATGATCCGGATCTCGATCGGTCTCGAGAACATAGAGGACATTCTCTGGGACCTCGACCAGGCATTGGGGAGCTGAACCATGACCGAGGTACTGGAAGCCGACGCTCGCACCCGGCTGCGGATCATTCGCGAGGCGAAATCGGTGGCCCTGGTGGGCGTGTCGGGAAACGAGCTCCGGGCGTCCAACTTCGTTGCGACCTACCTGGTCCGCACCCACCTGCGGGTCTATCCCGTCAACCCGGCCTACGACGAGGTGCTGGGACTGAAGTGCTACGACTCGCTGGCGGAGCTACCGGAGGTTCCCGACATCGTCGACATCTTCCGCCATCCTGACTACATCCCGACGGTGGTGGACGAGGCGATCGCCGTAGGCGCCAAGGTGGTGTGGTTCCAGCTCGGCCTTCGCCATAACGGGGCGGCCCGGACCGCGATGGACGCCGGTCTCGAGGTGGTCCAGGACCGGTGCCTCAAGATCGAGCATGCCCGTTTCTCGGGCCGTCTGAACCTGGCCGGCTTCGACACCGGCGTCATCTCCAGCAAGCGCCTCCGCGACATCTAGCCGACCGTGGTCCGCCGCGCCACAGACCGACCACGGTGGTCTGCGTGTTCTGGGCGGCCATCGACGCCTCTGGTTGCAAATTCGCTGACCGCTGACCGCTGACCGGTTCCGTCGGTCCGCTCGGCGTCTGCCGGCACGGTCTGCCGACATGGGACGCGGAGAGGAACGGATTGGAACTGAAGCCCAACGTCCGACCGCGCTGGGGTTCAGGTGTTTCGGGTGGCGAGTAGGCGGGCGAGTTCGCCGTTCCCCTTCTCGAGCTCGTGTGGGGGGCCGACTTCGACCACATGTCCGTCGGCGAGGACGACGGCGAGGTCGGCTCGGCGGATAGTGGACGGTCGATGGGCGATGACCAGCGTGGTGCGTTGGCCGGCGACCCGTGCCAGTGCGTCTTCGAATGCTCGCTCGGATTCGGCATCGAGGTTGGACACTGCTTCGTCGAGGACGAGGATCGGTCGATCGGCGAGCAGGGCCCGGGCGATGGCGAGGCGTTGGCGTTGTCCGGCCGACACGCCCGAGCCGCGTTCGCCGAGGCGGGTCTGGTCGCCGTCAGGCATGGCATCGACGAATTCGTCGGCTTGTGCGGTCTCGATGGCGTCTCGTATGGCGGTGTCGGAGGCGTAGGGACGGGCGAGGGCGACATTGTCGCGAACCGTCCAGCCGAACAGGTGGGCGTCCTGGGGGACATGGGCCATCAGGGCGCGCAGATCGTCCTGGCCCAGGTCGCGAATGTCAACGTCGCCGATGGTGATGCGGCCTCCCTGGGGGTCCCAGTAGCGGAGCAGCAGGTAGGTACATGTGGTCTTACCCGCGCCGGACGCTCCGACGAGCGCGACGGTCGAACCGATCGGCACCGTGAAGGACAACTGATCGAGCACGGTCGGGAGCGTTTCGTCGGCCGGGTAGGCAAAGCTGACGTCCTCGAAACGGATGGTCACGTCCTGCGGGGGCGGCACCGGTTCTTTGGTGTCGAGAACGGGGGGTTGCTCGTCGAGCAGTACACGGACCCTTACGGCTGCCGCGGTGATCCGCCCGAGTTCCTGTCCCAAACGGGAGATGGCGATGACGGGTACGAATGCCCCCATAGCGAGTACGACGGCGGGGAGCAGCAGGGCGGCATCGAGTCGGCCGCCCTCGACCAGGCTGGCGCTGACGAGCAGGGTGGCCACGGTGCCGAGGGACAGGAAGACGTCAGTTGCGGCCTGTTCGAGCCCGGCCCGTCGGCCGTGGGACGCGGTCGCCTGGGCGAGCTTGTGCTGGCGCGTCTTGAGGCGATCCAGCAGCCATGACCCGGCCCCGAAGCTGGCGATCTCGCGGACGCCCTGGGCTGCGTCGACCACGTCGGCTGAGAGGTCTGCGGCGCCGGTTCGGATCCGGGCTCCGTCGTCGAGCGCCCGTCCGGCGAGCCACGCGGGTACCGATGCGAGCAGGAGGAGGAACGGCAGCAGCGTCAGGGCCAGGAGGGGGTGGAACACCGCGAGGGTGATGAGGGTGGCGCCGGGGACGATGACGGCGACCACAGCCGGCGGGAGGAAATGCGACGTGAACAGTTCGAGCAGTTCGACGTCGGCCATGGCCGTGGAGGTCGTATCTCCTGAACGGCGTCGTACCGAGAACGCCGGCGAGAGCCTCCGGATTTGCTCGTAGAGGCGAACTCGGAGGTCGGCCAGCAGCCGGTAGGACGCGACGTGGGTCCAGTAGTTATGCAACCCGGCAGCGACGACGACCGGCACGGTGACGACGAGGGCGACGATGGCCCATGTCTCCAGCCGGTCCTGTTCCTCGCCGGCCAGGGCAAGGGCGAGCAGGTACGAGGCGGCGCCGGCGCCGAGCAGCGCCAGGCCGCGGGCCACCACGTCTGCGGCCACGGCTCCAACGAGGAGCTTGCGGTCCGTGGTCGCCAGCTCGCGGGCCAGGACGGCCAGCGATCGCGCTCCCATTCTGAGCTTGCTGGTACTGAGGTCGGTGGAGCGGGGCTGGTTCATCGCTGTTCCTGGGCGGCGATGAGGCGTTGGTACGGCCCGCCGGCTCGTGCCAACGTGGCGTTGGTGCCCTCCTCGATGACCCGGCCGGCGTCGAGGACGAGCACGCGGTCGGCGTTGGCGACGGTGGAGAGCCGGTGGGCGATCACCAGGGTGGTCCTGGTCCGCGTGATCTCCGCCAGCGATGCGACGATGGCCTGCTCGTTGGCGACATCCACGCTCGAGGTCGCCTCGTCGAGGATGAGGATCGGGGCGTTCTTGAGCAGGGCACGGGCGAGCGCAAGGCGTTGGCGCTCGCCGCCGGAGAGCCGGGTGCCCCGTTCCCCGACGATCGTGGCCAGCCCGGCAGGTAGCCCGGCAACGAGGTCCCGTACGCTTGCGATCCGGAGAGCCTCGTGGAGCGCTCCGTCGTCGGCGTCGCGGCGGGCCATGCGGAGGTTGTCTCGCACGGTCCCGTGGAACAGGTACGTGTCCTGGGCGACGACGGCGCAGTGCGCACGTACCTCGTCGGGTGCCATGGTCCGGGTGTCGAGGCCGTCGATCGAGATCGTCCCCGCTTCGGGGTCATAGAACCGCAGCAACAAGTTGACCAGGGTCGACTTGCCCGATCCGGAGCGACCGACGATGGCGACGGTCTCCCCCGCCGAGACCCGGAACGAGATGTGGTCGAGGGCCGGGCGGTCACCGGTGCGGTATCGGAACGTGACGTCGGTGAACTCGATGGCAGGAGGAGTCCCGGCCGATCCCTTCTCTGTTTCCCGAGCTTCGACGGTGGAGATGGGTCGGCTTGACACCTCGGGCTCGGTGTCGAGCACGGCGAAGACCCGCCGAGCGGCGGGCATGCTGGTCATGGCGAAGTGGTAGGCCATCATCAGGTCCCAGACGGGGCGGAAGCACTCGCCGACGAGGAGCAGGATGATGAAGGCCTCCACCGGTGTGGTCGATCCCGACGACACGCCGAACGCGGCGATGACCAGGCTGAGTGCGGTGCCGAGAGCGGTGAGAATGCCGAGGATGCCCCAGATGAACCCCCCGGTGGTGGCGAAGGCGATCGAGTCACGCCGCACGAAGTCGGCCCGCTCGGCCAGGTCGGCACCGACGCGGCGATCGGCATTGAACGCTCGGAGCACACCCATGCCCTGATAGGCGTCGACGAACTCTGCAGCGAGGTTGCGGTAGCGATCGTCGACTTTGATGAGGCGCTGCTTGAGGCGAGCCATGTGCCAGCGCGGTAACACGATCGAGGCCACGATCACGACGACGAGGGTGCCCGCCACCCGCCAGTCGATCGCGGCGACCACGGCGATCGCCCCGATGGCTGCGACGCCGGCGACCAGCGCCTGGGCCAGGAACTGGCGGTAGTAGTCGTCGAGGCGTTGGATCCCCTCGACCAGGGTGGCATCGAGTTCCCCGGATCGATGTCGGCTGGTCCAGGCCGGGCCCAGCTCGAGCAGGTGTGCCAGCACCCGCCGTCGCAGTGAGCCGGTGACACGCACCGAGGCCTCCGCCGCGGCGCTGGCCCGCCACACCATGGCAACCGCCCGCACCGCGATGAGCCCCACGACGGCGGCGACCAAGGCGATTACAGCGTTGACGCCGTCACCCTCGAAGGCTCGGCGCACGGCCAACGCCGTGAGCACGCCCTGACCGAGGTAGGTGCCGCTCACGACCAGTCCCGCGACGACGATGCGGGCCAACGCTCGCCATTCCGACGCGGCGAGCGCCACCAACCGGCGATGCACGCGGCTGGATTTATCGGATCGGCTCACGACCCCCGCCTTTCATTGATGCTGACCCGGCCTCGCTGGACATTTCGGAGGGCGATCAGCCGGCGTCGGGGTCCTCGTTGATCCCTCCTGTAATGAGAATCATTCTTATTATGCCCGATACTACCGATGACGGGCAGAAGTTCAACTCTTGACGACGGAACCGCTCATGCGAGCGCCGTTCCCGGCGAGACCAGCCTCGGAACACCGGCCACCGGAGTGGCAAGTGGTCGGTTGCCAGCAGCCAGTGAGCGCCCCGGAAGTAACGGGTGCCGCTAGGCCCTTGGGCCTGGTGGGTTGCTCTTATTCGTCCCTGGGTTACACCATTCACTGACGCTGACCGCTGACCGGGATTCGCGGGAATATGATAAGGTATGACTTAGGTTATACCTAAAGAACACACTGAGAAGTTTACAAAACGTACGGAAAGGGAGAACGCATGGCTAAGGCCGTCGGAATCGATCTGGGCACCACCAACAGCGTGATTGCGGTGCTCGAAGGCGGCGAACCGACCGTGGTCGCCAATGCCGAGGGGGCTCGCACGACCCCGTCGGTGGTGGCTTTCAAGGACGGTGAGGTCCTGATCGGTGAGGTCGCCAAGCGGCAGGCCATCACCAATCCCGATCACACCGTCAGGTCTGTCAAGCGCCACATGGGAACCGACTGGTCCATCGACGCCGATGGAAGGTCCTACACGGCTCAGGAAGTGTCCGCCCGGATCCTCATGAAGCTCAAGAGGGATGCCGAGGCATACCTGGGATCTCCTATCACCTCCGCCGTGGTCACGGTGCCCGCCTACTTCAATGATGCGCAGCGGCAGGCCACGAAAGAGGCGGGGCAGATCGCCGGCCTGGAGGTGTTGCGGATCGTCAACGAGCCCACCGCGGCCGCCCTGGCGTACGGCCTAGACAAGGAGGAGTCGGATCAGACCATCCTGGTCTTCGATCTCGGGGGAGGAACCTTCGACGTGTCGGTGCTGGAGATCGGCGAAGGCGTGTTCGAGGTGAAGTCGACCAGCGGCGACACCCAACTGGGTGGGGACGACTGGGACCAGGCGATCATCGATTGGCTGGTAAAGGGCTTCAAGAACGAGAACGGTGTCGACCTGGGCACCGACAAGATGGCCGTGCAGCGGCTCAAGGAAGCGGCGGAGAAGGCCAAGATCGAACTGTCGACCGTGCCCGAGACCGACCTCAACCTCCCGTTCATCACCGCCACTTCTGAAGGACCGTTGCATCTCCAGCAGAAGCTGACCCGCTCCGAGTTCGAGAAGCTTACCGATCGCCTGGTGGCCCGGACCGAGGGCCCGTTCAAGAGGGCGGTGGCTGACGCCGGGGTGGCGGCCGACGAGATCGACCACGTGGTGCTGGTGGGCGGTTCCACCCGGATGCCTGCCATCCAGGACCTGGTTACCCGATTGACCGGCAAGACCCCCCATCGTGGGGTCAACCCGGACGAGGTGGTGGCGGCCGGGGCCGCACTCCAGGCCGGCGTGCTGACAGGTGACGTGAAGGACATCCTGCTGCTGGACGTGACGCCCCTGACGCTCGGTATCGAGACCAAGGGGAGCGTGATGACCAAGATGATCGAGCGCAACACCACCATCCCCACCAAGCGCACGGAGATATTCACCACGGCGGATCACAACCAGCCGGAGGTCGAGATACATGTGCTGCAGGGCGAGCGCCCTATGGCCGGCGACAACAAGAGCCTGGGCAAGTTCCGCCTGACCGGAATCCCGCCCGCCCCGATGGGTGTGCCCCAGATCGAGGTGAGCTTCGACATCGATGCCAACGGGATCGTGTCGGTCAACGCCAAGGACCTGGGTACCGGCCGCCAGCAGGCCATGACCATCACCGGCGGGACCGCCCTGTCCCAGGACGAGATAGAGCGGATGGTGGAGGACGCGGAGCGTTACGCGGACGAGGACCGGGAGCGCCGGGACTTGGCGGATGCCCGTAACCGGGCTGATCAGGTTCTCAACCAGACCGACAAGCTGCTCGAGGACCACGGCGACAAACTTGATGACGATGAGCGGTCCGCCATCGACGAGGCGGTGGCTTCCCTGCGGTCGGTCATCGCGGACGAGGCGGCCTCGGCCGATGACATCCAGTCCGGCATCGATGCCCTCTTCCAGGCGTCCGCCGTGCTGGCCCAGAAGATGTACGCATCGGAGGCGGAGGGGCAGGCGCCCACCGGCGAGGGCCAGGCGATGCCGGATGACGAGGACATCGTGGAGGCCGAGATCATCGACGAGGGGGAGGACGGTTGACCGGCTCCACCCGGCCGAGCGCTGATCCGTCCGGTCGCCCACAGGAAGAGGTGGCGCCGCCCGCCCCCGAAGTGGTGGTCGAGGCCATCCTCGACGACGGCATGGATGACCACGTTGATCGCATGGAGCTTCCCGAGGATCCGGATGAGGCCATATCCTTGCTGATAGGCGAACTGCTGGCGGTCCGGGAGGCGGCCGGGCAGGCGGAGGACAGGTGGAAGCGGTCGGTTGCCGAGTTCGACAACTATCGCAAGCGCGCGGCACGGGTCCAGCAGGAGTCGGTTGCCCGCGCGTCGGAGCGGGTGATGCGCCAGCTCCTTCCCGTGCTCGACAGCCTCGACGCCGCACTGATCATCAAGTGCGCGGACGGGTCCGCGGACGGTGGCTTGCGCCAGGGGATGTCCAGCACGCGGGAGCTCTTGCTCTCCACGCTGGCCCGGGAAGGCCTCGAGCCGATCGAGGCCCTGGGCGCCGCGTTCGATCCAACCGTCCATGAAGCAGCCCAGATGGCAGAGGGGAGCGGCACGATGGTGGTGACGGCTGAGCTCCGCCGTGGCTACCTGCTCAAGGGCAAGGTTGTCAGGCCTTCCCTGGTCGCGGTCGGATACGAGCCCGCCTTCCCCTCTGAAGCGGAAGCCGGGGAGGAGGGCCCGGCATGATCCCGCCCGGGAGTCGTCCATGAACCGCGACTGGCTCGAGAAGGACTTCTACCGGCTACTCGAGGTGAGGAAGGACGCCGATCAGGCGACCATCAAGAAGGCCTACCGGCGTCTGGCCCAGAAGCTCCATCCAGACGCCAACCCGGACGATCCGAATGCCGCCGAGCGTTTCAAGGAGGTCTCGGAGGCCTATTCGGTGCTGTCGGATGCCGACCGTCGCGGGGAGTACGACCAGGTCCGCTCCATGGGAGCGCAGGGCTTCGGCACGGGGGGTGGCCCGTTCGCCGGGGGGCAGGTCCGGATCGAAGACCTGTTCGGCGGCGCCGGGGGTATCGGTGACCTGTTCAACTTCGGCCGGGGAGCTAGAGGCCCCCAGCGCGGTTCCGATCTGTCGGCGACCCTGGACCTGACCTTCGAGGAGTCGATCCGGGGAGCCACCAGTCCGGTGGGGGTGTCGGGCGCGGTCCAGTGCGGGCGCTGCTCGGGATCGGGAGGGGAGCCGGGGACTCCGGTCGACGTATGCGGGAACTGCGGCGGCACCGGCACGGTCGCTTCCAACCAGGGATTCTTCTCCTTCACCAACCCGTGCCCCGTGTGCGGCGGCGCCGGCAGGAACGTGGAGTCCCAGTGCCGCCAGTGCGGCGGTTCGGGCCAGGAAGTCCGGGCGCGCACCATCAGGGTGCGCATCCCTCCAGGTATCAAGGACGGCGCCACGATCCGGCTGCGAGGCCGGGGAGCGCCCGGGCCGAGGGGCGGACCCCCGGGTGACCTGCTGGTCAAGGTCAGGGTGGGCAAGCACCCACTGTTCTCCCGTAAGGGCGACGACCTGACGATGCAGCTGCCGATCACGTTCACCGATGCGGCGCTGGGCGCCAAGGTAAGGGTGCTGACGCTGAACGGCCCGGTCAAGCTCAAGATCCCGGCCGGTACACCCTCCGGCAAGACCTTCCGGATACGCAAGGAAGGGGTGCGAAGGGACTCTGGGCGCCCCGGCGACCTGCTGGTCACGGTGCAGGTGACCGTGCCGGAGAAGCTGCCGAAGGATGCCAGGAAGCTCCTAGAAGAATTCAAGGACAAGTACGAGACCGCCGACCCGAGAGCACATCACTAGCGGAGGAGGTTACGGATGGCCGGCAAGAGAATCTCACCCGAAATGGAGGCGGTCTACGTCATCTCGGTAGCGGCCTCGCTGTCCGGCATGCACCCCCAGACCCTCCGTATCTACGAGCGAAGGGGGCTGATCGAGCCCTTCCGGACCCCGGGTGGTACCCGGCGCTATTCGGATGCCGACCTAGAGCGTCTCTCCCTCATCCAGAATCTGACCAGACAGGGCATCAACATCGAGGGCGTGAAGCGCATCATCGCCCTCAGGAAGGAGAACCGGCTCCTCCGGGACGAGGTGAGGAGGCTGCGCCGCCAGAAGCAGGTCGCCCAGGACGCCGCGATCGCCGCAACCGAGGCGTTACAGGAGACCAGGCGCAACATGGCAGGCGAGATACTCGTACGCCGAGACATCCTCCGCTTCCCCGATCTTCCCCGGTAGCCAGGAGGGCACGCATGGAGTTCCAGCCCGTCGAACTCGGTGGCACCGAACGTCCCAGAGTCGTGTTGCCCGCCCCCGATCCCGGCTTGCTGCGCCGGATCGAGACGGCATCGACAGTCGACGAACTCGCCGGGGTAGTCGCCGCCCATCCCGACTCGTCGGATGCGTGGGCGGCGCTGGGGGAGCGACACGAGCGGAGCGACGCCGCGCCGGAGAACGCGGTCACCGCCTATGCCTGTTACCGGGTCGGTTACCACCGCGGGCTGGATGCGCTGCGCAAGAACGGTTGGAACGGTGGCCAGTCGGTCAGGTGGGAGGACGAACCCAACCGGGGATTCCTGCGCTGCGTGGCCGGGCTCGCCCGGATGGCCGACCGAATCGGCGAACGCCCCGAAGCCGAGCGATGCGCCCGGTTCCTCGTCGACCTGGATCCGGACTGGAACCCGTCCAACCGTTAGCCCTGACTCTTAGGATGGCGTGAACACGCCCTAGATCCAGTGCCGCCTGCGCTGGAAGGGGTAGGTGGGGAGAGCGATCCTTCGCCGGGCCTCACCGGAGAACAGTCCGGCGAACGAGATGCCCACCCCGGCCTCGTAGGCGCCCGCCACCGCGCTCAGGAACCCGCCGTCGGCCTCCGCCGTTTCTGCGTCGCCCCGGGAACCCACCAGAGTGGAGAGCACGGTCGGCGCCGGCGCGGTCTCCGGCCACGCATCACGGATGGTCCGGCCCTGCGTCGAGTCGGGACCGATTACCACCACCACATCCGTCCCGAGCCCGGCCAGGGTGCCGGCACAGCCGGACAGACCGGCCGGTCCGCCGGCCTGCCGGAGCCAGCCGGCCAGATCGAGTTCGCCGACCGATCCCACCACCCGGCCGTCCGCACCGTCGACCAGGGAGATTGACGGCGCGGAGAGGGTGAGGCCGGCCACCTCCGCCTCCAGACCATCGAGAGCTGCTTGCGGGTCCCAGCCGGGGCCCGGCCTCAGCCGGGCGCCCAGCTCCGCCGCCAACCGCAGGCCCTCCTCCAGGCTGAGCACACCTGCCGCCTGGGCCGCCGGCAATCCCGGGCCGCTTCCCACGACCGCATTCGGGCGGATGCCTATGCTTGCCCACTGCGCGGTCAGCGCGCATGCAAGCGCGTAGGCGAGCGGGTGTGTCAAGGCCGGATCGTGCTCAACACCGGGTTGACCGAACATCGCGTCGAGAAGTGACACGTCGAGGTCTCCCCTCAACACCTCTTCGCAACGGTCCAGCACGGCCCGCGCCACCGGCTCGCTCCGGTAGAGAGCCTCACCCGCAGCCATCCATCGGCGGCCCGGGCCGGTGTACGCGAACGCCACCCTGGCCGTTCCGTCGCGTGCCTCTCCAGCGGGCGTCTCGTAGCTTCCGGCCAGGCTCCGCAGCCTCTGCCGGAGTTGGTCGGCATCTGTGAACACCACCCCGGCGCGGTGCGGCAGGTGACTCCGGCCCGTACCCGCGGTCCAGGCCAGGTCGGACAACAGCGCATCGGAGGCCGAACCGTCCTGACCGTCCAGCCAGGACACGTAACGCCTCGCCAGATCCCGGACCGCGCCCGGCGATTTCCCGGAGAGGGGAAGCAGGCGGGCGCCGCGCCGTCCTGCTTCTGACCCGGAGAAACCGGCGACGGACTCCGGAAGGTTCACTGCCACCGCCTGCGGGCCTCCGGCCGGACCGCCGGCAATGTCGCCCGCCGCGACAACATCCGTACCCAAGCCGTAGCCCTCGACCAGGACGTGTGCGTTGGTCCCCGACAGCCCGAACGCGTTGACACCTGCGAGCGGCGGGCGGCCGGAGTCAGTCGGCCATGCGGTCCTCTGCGACGCGATCCGCACCGGTATCTGATCCCATTCGACGTGCGGATTCGGGTCCCGCAGGTGCAGCATCGGAGGGATGACTCTCTGGTTCATCGAGAGAACGGTCTTGATGAACGCCGCTATCCCGGCTGCCCACTCGGCGTGTCCTATGTTCGATTTCACCGATCCGACCAGCAAGGGGCGGTCGGTGCCACGCCCGTCACCGTAGACCGCCGCCGCCGCGTTCAGCTCGATCGGATCGCCCATTTGCGAGCCGGTCGCGTGCGATTCCAGATAGTCGACCTGGGACGGCTCGAAGCCCGCTTGGGAGAGAGCTTCGGTCATGATGCGTTCCTGGGTGGGGCCGTTCGGCACCGTCAGGCCCGCGCTGGCGCCGTTCTGGTTGACCGCCGACCCTCGGATGACGGCCCAAATCCGGTCACCGTCCGCCTCCGCGTCGCTCAACCGCTTCAGGACCACCATCCCGCACCCCTCGCCGCGCACGTAACCGTCCGCGGAGGCGTCGAATGGACTGCACCGCCCGGTGGGGGACAGCATCCCCACATCCATCATGAACCGGGAGATCGGAGGGGACAGGACCACGTTCACGCCACCCGCGAGCGCCATGTCCACCTCACCCCGCTGGAGGCCCACCACCGCCTGATGGATCGCGGCCAGCGACGACGCGCAGGCCATGTCGACCGGCATCGCCGGCCCTTCGAGGCCCAGGGCGAAGGCGACACGACCCACGGCCACGCTTCCGGTGGTCCCGAGGTAGCTGTCAGCCCGGTTGCCGGCCGCGATCAGGTCGCGGTACTCGCTGCTGCCGATTCCCGCGTACACCCCGGTACGGCTGCCCCTGAGCCCATCGGAATCCAGACCGGCGTCCTCCAGGGCTTGCCAGGTGGTCTCGAGCAGCATGCGTTGCTGGGGATCCATCAGCTGCGCCTCTATCGGGGAGATCCGGAAGAAGCGCGAGTCGAACCAGTCGATTCCGTCGACGAAGGCGCCCCGCCGGTACGCGATATCCGCCGCATCGGGATCCCCCACGGCGCCGCTCCAAGACCCGGCGTCCTGGCGTCCGTCGGTCACCGCATCGACGCCGCCCTCCAGCAGGTCCCAGAACGCCGCCAGATCGCGTGCGCCCGGAAAGCGGCAGGCCATACCGACGACCGCGATCCCGTCCTCACCGCTACGGACCGGAACGGGGGGTTCCGGTTCGGGGATATCGGGCGAAGGGGGAGCCTCACCGACCGTCGAGAGTTGGCCGAGCTCGTCGGCGAGATGGCGCGACATGCTCTCGATATCCGGATAGTCGAAGACGATGGTGTTGGAGGCGACGTACTCACCGTCGAAAGCACGGTTCAGGCGGTTGCGTAGCTCGACCGCCATGAGAGAGTCCATACCCAGATCGAAGAAGCCGACCGTGGGCGAGGGCGCCTTCGGCAGCCTGAGCACCGCCTGGACCTGCTCCGCCAGGAAGGATCCCAGAACGTCTTCGCGGTCCCCGGCAGGGGTGCCGCCCAGCCTGGAGATGATGTCCTCCGTCGCGGCGGAGGCGCCGGCCGCGTCACCGGCATCCGACGACAGCAGGTCCTCCAAGAGGGAAGGCCGATCTTCGACAGCCTCCTCGAACACCGACCAGTCCATCGACATGACCACCGAGTTCGTGCTGTCCTGGCGCACCAGCCGCTCGAGCGTCCGGATACCTTGCTGCGGCGTGAACCAGCGACCGCCGAGGGCCGCTCGTCGCTGCTCGATCCGCTCCCGCTGCTCGGCCGCCTCGCCGATATCCGACCATGCCCCCCAGGCGATGGCCTGTCCCGCCAGGCCCTGAGCACGGCGGTGACCGGCGAGTTGGTCAAGGAAGGCATTGGCCGCAGCATGGTTGGCCTGTCCGGGATTGCCCATGACGCCGACGCGGCTCGAGAACAGGACGAATAGATCCAGATCCCGCCGACGCGTGGCCCGGTGCAGGTGCCAGGCCCCCACGATCTTCGGCCACAGCACCCGCTCGAAGCTCTCCCAGGTCTGGTTGGTCAGCGCCGCGTCCGACAGCACCCCCACGCTGTGGATGACGCCACCGAGTGGCGGTAGCTCCGCGTCCATGCGCGCCAGCATCGCGTCGAGCGCCGCGACATCCGTCACGTCCGCCAACTCGACCTCGACCCTGACGCCTCTCCGGCGCAACTCCTCGATGGTATCCCGTGCCTCGGCATCGGGATCCCTGCGGCCGTTCAGGACGATGGTCCCGGCGCCCCGGTCCGCCAGCCACTCGGCCACGGCGCAGCCGATGCCTCCCAGGCCGCCGGTGACCAGGTAGGTGCGGTCCTGCCGCAACCGGCCCCGGGCGAGCGGGTTGGCCGTCACAACGATCTTGCCGAGGTGCCGGGCAGCCCGCATGAACCCCAGGGCGGGTCCGGCCTCGGCCAGCGGCCACCTGCTGTGGATGAGCGGTTCCAGCACCCCCTCCGACAGCTGGGCCATCACCTCTCGCAGTACCTCGCCCACCCACTCCGGCTCGGTCTTCTTGAGCACGTCCAGCTCCAGGATGTCGTAGCCCACATCCGGGCGGACCTCCGCCATCTCCTCGTGGGTCAGGATGTCCCTCCGGGCCAGCTCGACGAAACGGCCACCCTCCGCCAGGCAGGACAGGCCGGCCTCGATGAAGCCCTCGCTGGTGAGGCTGTTCAGCAGCACGTGAACGCCCTCGCCTCCGGTGGCTTCCAGGATCTGGTCGCCGAACGCGGTCTGGCGGCTGTCGTACACGTGCTCGACGCCCAGCGACCGGACGAAGTCGTGCTTCGGGAGGCTGGCCGTGGCGAAGACCTCGGCGCCCGCGGCGTGCGCCAACTGGATCGCGGCAGTTCCCACCCCGCC
>VXMM01000052.1 GCA_009841105.1 Acidimicrobiia bacterium
ACATCCTCGGCATGTCGGCCCTGCTGACCACCACCATGCCCTACATGAAGGTGGTGATCGACACCCTGGCCGACCGGGGCATGCGGGATGACTACATCGTCATGGTGGGAGGCGCTCCCCTCAACGAGGAGTTCGGGTTGGCGGTAGGCGCCGACGCCTACTGCCGGGACGCTGCGGTGGCCGCCGAGACCGCAAAGGATCTGGTTGCCAGAAAGCGGATCCTCATGAGCGAGCAGGTCTGAGTTGGTAACCCGCCACCGGATCTCGGATGGGACCGGGCCCCGGACGCGCGAACGCGACCGGCCACCCCGGTTGCTGGTACTGGCCTGTGGGGCGCTTGCCTCGGAGATCCTCTACTTCATCAGGCTCAACGGCTGGAACCACGTGTCGCTTGCCTGTCTACCGGCCCGGCTCCACAACACGCCCGACCGGATCGTGCCGGAGTTGGAGGCCCGCCTGCGGATCGACGCGGGCCGATACGATCGGATCCTCATCGGCTACGCCGACTGCGGAACGGGAGGCCATCTGGATGCGCTCGTGGAGCGGTGGGAGAACGTGGAGCGCCTACCCGGCGCCCACTGCTACGAGTTCTATGCCACCCCGCCAGTGTTCCGGGATCTGCATGAATCAGAACTCGGCACTTTCTACCTGACGGATTTCCTCACCCGGCACTTCGATCGCCTCGTATGGCAGTCCCTGGGACTCGACCGCCATCCACAGCTTCGAGACATGTACTTCGGGAACTACCGCAAGCTGGTGTACCTATCCCAGTTCGACCGTCCGGAACTGCGTATTAGGGCCGAGGAGGCTGCCCGCCGGCTGGGCCTCGAGTACCAGCACCGGCCGGTCGGCCTGGGCGAGTTGGCAACCGGCTTGGAGACCTTCGTCTCGTGGCCCGCCGCTTGATCATCGTGGTGAATCGGGCTGGCGTGAGGGTTCAGAGGTCATGATCAGCCGCCGGGGTGTTTCCCGCAACCAGCGTGCCCGGTCCGAGTTGATCGTCATTTACTGGCGTGACATCCCGGCCCAGGTCACAGCCCGGTCAGGCCGGAACAAGATGGCGGTCGAGCTACCGCCCCGGTTTCAGCGGGCTATCGACCGGGCCGCGATGGTGGCCGGAAAGAAGACCTACGACCAGTACATCGAGGAATGGCGCCGCACCTCGGAGCCCTGCGGGGAGGACGTCGAGGCCGAGGCTGAGGCCGCTGCCGCTCGAATCGAGAAGGAATACCCAAAGGATCGCGTCCGGCGCATAGCGTCCAACGGCGGCCTGGAGGAGACCCCCTCCGCGGGAGAGCCGGCATGATCCACACGGTGGTCAGTTCCGCCACCCGCGAGGTGGTCATCGGCCCGGACCGGCCCTTCGTCGTGATAGGGGAGCGGATCAACCCGACCGGCCGCAAGCTTCTGGCCGCCGAGATGAAGGTAGGAGACTACAGCCGGGTGGAGGCCGACGCCCTGGCACAGGTGGCAGCCGGGGCACACATGCTGGACGTCAACGCGGGCATCCCGCTCGCCGACGAGCCCGCCATCCTCGCCGAAGCGATCCAGCTGGTCCAGTCCCTGGTCGATGTCCCCATCTCCATCGATTCATCCATCGTGGAGGCGCTGGAAGCAGGCCTGTCCGTCTACCAGGGCAAGGCCCTGGTCAACTCGGTGACCGGCGAGGAAGAACGCCTCGAGCGGGTCCTTCCGCTGGTGGCTGAGCACGGGGCGGCGGTGGTGGCCATCTCCAACGACGAGACCGGCATCTCCGAGGATCCGGAGGTACGTTTCCGAGTGGCGGCCAAGATCGTTGAGCGGGCCGCCCGGTTCGGGATCCCGCCCGAGGACGTGGTGGTGGATCCGCTCGTGATGCCGGTCGGCGCGCTCAGGTACGCGGGTAAGCAGGTGTTCGACATCCTGCATCGGCTCCGGGACGAATTAGGGGTCAACTCCACCTGCGGGGCGTCCAACATCAGCTTCGGGCTACCCAACCGGCACGGCATCAACAGCGCCTTCCTCACTATGGCCGTTGCCAACGGCCTCACCTCGGCCATCACCAACCCCCTCGAGCCGGACATAGCGCAAGCCGTCAAGGCGGCGGACGTGCTCAT
Organism: Acidimicrobiia bacterium; assembly: GCA_009841105.1. Taxonomy (GTDB): domain Bacteria; phylum Actinomycetota; class Acidimicrobiia; order Spongiisociales; family Spongiisociaceae; genus Spongiisocius; species Spongiisocius variivorans. The sequence goes on from VXMM01000052.1 coordinate 2,097, forward strand.
GGGAAACGACAAGGATTGCGCCCGGTGGATCCGCGCCTTCCGGCAGCCCTCCCCCGGAGGGCGCGCCCGCCGACGCAGCCGACGCCGCCCTGCCCCCGCTGCGTAGGTCTCGACCATGGATGCCCCGACCGTACAGGTGGTGTTCACCCCCTCCGGCAGGCGGGGCAGGATCGAGCCGGGTACGACGGTGCTGGACGCAGCCCGGGGCCTCGGGGTCGATGTGGACTCCGTATGCGGCGGGCGCGGGCTGTGCGGACGCTGCCAGGTGACCCTGGGCAGCTCCGCCTCCGAAGGCATCGATTCGGGCGGCCAACGGCTTTCCCTTCCCGAAGCCCAGGAGTTGGGCTACAAGGGTCGCCGCCCGCTCCGCGCCGGTCACCGCCTGGCCTGCGCGGCCCGTCTCCAGGACGACGCGGTTATCGACGTACCTCCCTACAGCCAGGTACGCCGCCAGGTGGTACGCAAACGGGCCGAGGTGGTCGATATCCCGGTGGATCCGGTGGTACGCCTTCATTACCTGGAGGTGGCGCCTCCGGACATGCACCACCAGGCATCCGATCTGTCCAGGGTGCTCGAGGCCTTGGACCGGCAGTGGGGTATTGCCGGGGTGAAGGTCGATCATCATGTGCTACAGGGACTGCAGGAAGCCCTCCGGGCCGGCCAGTGGGCGGTGACGGTGGCCGTTCACGACGGAGACACCGTCACGGGAGTGTGGCCGGGGTTCCACGACGGGCCGCTCGGAGTGGCCATCGACGTCGGATCCACGACGGTGGCCGGCCACCTGTGTGATCTTTCCACTGGCGCGGTACTGGCCTCCTCGGGAGTGATGAACCCCCAGATCCGTTACGGCGAGGACCTGATGAGCCGCGTTTCATACGTGATGATGAACGATCAAGGCCAGGAGGTCCTTACATCAGCGATCCGGTCGGCCCTCGATGAAATGGTCGGAGACCTGGTCGAGCAGGTGGGCAGAACCCGGGACTCGGTGCTGGAGGTCGCCCTGGTCGGCAACCCGATCATGCACCATCTGGTCCTCGGCCTCAGTCCTTACCATCTGGGCGTAGCGCCGTTCGCCTTGGCCACCGACAGAGCGGTCCGCACCACGGCCTCGAAGATCGGCGTGGAGGCCCATCCGGGCGCCCGGCTCTATGTGCTGCCATGCGTGGCGGGCCATGTCGGAGCCGATGCGGCGGGCGCCATCCTGTCGGAGGGCCCCCATCGGAGCCGGGCAATCCAACTGCTCGTGGATGTGGGCACCAACGCGGAGATCGTTCTGGGCAGCGCCGGTCGCCTGCTGGCGGCCTCCAGCCCGACCGGACCAGCTTTCGAAGGTGCCGAGATCAGCTCCGGCCAGCGCGCCGCGCCCGGCGCCATCGAGCGGATACGGATCGATCGCGTCACACTGGAGCCCCGCTTCAAGGTGATCGGAGTGGATCTGTGGTCGGACGAGGAGGGCTTCGAGGATGCCGTCGCGGCAACGGGCGTGATCGGCATCTGCGGGTCGGGCATCATCGAGGCGGTGGCCGAACTGGTGCTCTCCGGGGTGGTGTCGACCGAAGGCCTCATCCAAGACGGTGGCCGCACCGAGCGGGTCGTGGCTGACGGACGGTCGGCGGCCTACCTGCTGTACGAGGGACCGCCGGGACGGGGTAGCCGGATAATGATCACGCAGAATGACGTAAGGGCTATCCAGTTGGCCAAAGCAGCGCTTCAGGCCGGCGTCAGGCTGTTGATGGACCGCCTGGGAGTAGATCGGGTGGACGAGATCAGGTTGGCCGGCGCCTTCGGCAGCCATACCGATCCCATCTACGCCATGGTGCTGGGGATGATCCCCGACTGCGATCCGGATCGGGTGTCGGCAGCGGGAAACGCCGCCGGAGCCGGGGCGATGATGGCGCTGCTGAGCGGGTCGGCCCGGTCCGAGATCGAAGCTCTGGTAGGCAAGGTCGAGAAGATCGAGACGGCGGTAGCGCCCGGTTTCCAGCGCCACTTCGTGGAAGCCATGGGGATACCCCATGCCACCGTCGCATACGAGCATCTCGCCCGTAAGGTGGACCTATCGGGCATCGTCTCGTCCGGGCCGGCCAGCGGTGGACGCCGTGGCAGGACTCGTAGAAGAGCGAGCCGGGCCGCCGCCCGGCGGACCGAAGCCTTGGTCGGGTGGCGTAGAGAGGAGGATCGATGAGCGCCCGCAGGAGGAGGAGAGGAGGCGGAAGGGAGGCGCGCCAGGCCTTACGCACTGCTCGGGTAATCGAACAGCAACCGTTCCTCACCCGCGCCGTGGACCGCACCGAGGTGCTCTCCGAGGAGGGCTTGGAGCTCATCGAGCACAACGCCGACACGCTCCTCGAAGAGGTCGGGATCGAGATCATGAACTTCCCCGAGGCCCTATCCATCTACGCCGGAGCCGGCGCCGACGTGGAGGGTACGCGGGTCCGCTTCCCGCGTGGCATGTGCCGGGAGATCATCACCCGCTCCGCGCCCGCCTCGTTCGTCCAGCACGCCCGTAACCCCGCTAGGTCGGTCACGATCGGGGATCCCCACATCGTGTTCGCTCCCGCTTACGGGTCCCCGTTCGTGCGGGATGCCGACGCCGGGCGTCGCTACGCCACCATCGAGGACTTCAGGAACTTCGCCAAGCTCGTCTACATGAGTCCGGCACTGCATCATGGTGGCGGGACCCTGTGCGAGCCGGTCGACCTGCCGGTGAACAAGCGCCACTTCGACATGCTCTACAGCCATGTCGCGTACCACGACAAGCCCTTCATGTCCTCGGTGACCAAGCCCGAGCGGGCCCAGGACTCGGTCGACGTATGCAAGATCGTCTTCGGGGAGGACTTCATGCGCGACAACACCGTGCTGATGGGCCTGTGCAATGCCAACTCCCCCCTGACGTGGGATTACGCCATGCTCGGATCGGCCAAGGTCCTCGCGGAGAACAACCAGTGCGCTCTCATCACCCCCTTCATCATCGTGGGCGCCATGGCCCCGGTGACGGTGGCTGCAGCGGTGACCCAGACCCTGGCCGAGGCTCTGGCCGCCATAGCCTTCACCCAGATAGTGCGCCCCGGGGCACCGGTCATCTTTGGCTCTTTTGCCGCCTCGATGTCCATGCAGAGTGGCGCCCCCACCTTCGGAACGCCGGAGCCTGCCCTGGTGCTCTACGCGGTCGGCCAACTCGCCTCGAGGCTCGGGGTCCCTTTCCGATCGGGCGGCAACCTCACCGCCTCGAAGATCCCAGATGCCCAGGCCGCCTACGAGAGCGCCACAACCTTCCTCCCCGCCCTCGCGGCAGGCGTCAACTTCGTTCTCCATACAGCCGGATGGCTCGAGGGCGGGCTGACCATGGGGTACGAGAAGTTCGTGCTGGATGCCGACCAGGCTTCGATGATGGCCCGCCTGGTGGGCGGGGTGGACCTGAGCGAGAACGGTCAGGCGATGGAGTCGCTCCTGACCAACGGTCCCGGTCAGCACCATCTGGGCACCGCACACACGATGGCCAATTTCGAGGATGCCTTCTGGGTGTCAGGCCAGTCCGATGTCGACAGCTTCGAGCAGTGGGAATTGAACGGGTCACTGGACTCGGTGAGCAGGGCCAACGCCGAATGGAAACGCCTGCTGGCCGAGTACGAGCAGCCGCCCTTGGACGAGGCCGTCCACGAGGAATTGAGCGAGTGGATCGCGGCGCGCAAAGCCTCCTTCCCGGACTCGAACGTTTGAGATGACCGTTCCCTCCGGTTCTCGCTCCGGTCTCGACCGCGCCGGGAGGGCGGCGGTGCGGCGGATCCTCGAACACCCGAAGTTCGAGGTCCTTCCTCTCAAGAACGTCCTCGATCAGGTGCGCTGGCTGCCGGAAGGCGCCACGGTGTCCATCACCGCCTCGCCCACCAAGACGCTCGAGGACACGATGGACGTGGCCGCCGAACTCCGCCTGAGGGGCTTCCAGGTGGTACCGCACCTGTCGGCCCGCATGACCCACGACAAGACGCATCTCGCTGCCCTGCTGGGACGGATGGACGAACTGGAGATCTCGAGGATCTTCCTGGTGGGTGGGGACGCTCCGCAGCGAGGGATCTTCCCCGACGCCTACTCCCTGCTGCTGGCCATGGACGACCTGGGCCACCACCTCACCGAGGTCGGGGTGACCTCCTACCCCGAGGGACATGCCGTGATCCCCGACGCCAAGCTCTGGCAGGCCCTTCACGACAAGCAGCCCTACGCGTCCTACCTGACCACCCAGATGTGCTTCGACCCCGAGGCCATCGGCGACTTCATTTCCGGTTGTCGAGCGGACGGCATCGTCCTTCCTGTCCGGATCGGGATTCCGGGAGTCGCCGACCGGTTGAAGCTGATCCAGATCTCGACCCGGATCGGGGTGGGACAGTCCGTGCGCTTCCTCTCCAAGCACCGGGGGTTGGTGACCAAGTTCATCAAGCCCGGCGGGTATGCCCCGGAGGGCCTTCTCGAAGGGCTCGCTCCGCTGGCCGACGATCCCGCAGCTGCCATCCTGGGGGTGCACATCTACACCTTCAACCAGTGCGAGACCACCGAGCGCTGGCGGCAGGAGTACCTGGCCACTCTCTAGAATTCCACGTGGCCCCCGCCGCAAGCCAGAGGCTTCGACACGTGACCCCTTCGACAGTTCGCCGACCGCTGCTCGACCCCGCGGTGGCGGGCGTGAGCGCCCGGTTCGATGACTTCCGCGCGAAGCTGGTCCCGCTCCGGCTCGTCGACCCGTATGGAGTCTGGGTCTCCCATCACCTCACGGATGTCCAGGACGTCATCCACCGGGCGGAGTTCGAGGCCCGGGCGGGCAACTGGGTGGCCGGATTCGTCTCCTACGAGGCCGCCCCGGCCTTCGACCGTCGGCTGGCGGTCCGGCCACCGTCTCCCGGCCTCCCGCTGGCATGGTTCGCAGGGTTCCGTGACGCGGTGTCAGAGCCGGCCGGGTCGGGCGGCGAGTACCGGATCGGGCCATGGCGACCCGAGGTCACGGACGCCCGCTACGGCCGCAACGTGGACCGGATCCGGGAGTTCATCCGGGTCGGCGACACTTACCAGACCAACTACACGTTCCGCTTGCGAGGACGGGTCGGCGGGGACCTCAAGTCCCTCTACACCGACCTACTGGATGCCCAGGGGGGCGGTTATCACGCCTTCCTGGAGACCGGCCGTCACACAGTGGTCTCCGCCTCGCCGGAGTTGTTCTTCCGCTGGGACGGCCGGCGTATCGAGAGCCGGCCCATGAAGGGCACCATGGCCCGGGGACGCTGGGAACAGGAGGATTCCCGGTTCCGGGAGCGGTTGCTCGCCTCGGGCAAGGACCGGGCCGAGAACGTGATGATCGTGGACCTCCTGCGGAACGACCTGGGAAGGGTGGCCCGGTTCGGCAGCGTCCAGGTGGAGCGCCTGTTCGAGGTGGAGCGGTTCGAGACGGTGTGGCAGATGACTTCGACGGTGGCTGCACAGACCCAGCCCGAGGTGGGTCTGTTCGACATCTTCGCGGCCATGTTCCCGTGCGGGTCGGTGACCGGAGCGCCGAAGGCCAGGACCATGGAGATCATCGAGTCCCTGGAAGCCTCTCCCCGGGGCGTCTACTGCGGCGCCATCGGGTTGCTGGCACCACCCGGATCGGGCCGGCCGAGGGCCGAGTTCTCGGTGGCCATCCGCACTCTCGTGGCGGACACCCGCAACGGTGAGGCAGAGTACGGCGTCGGCGGGGGAGTTGTACACGAGTCGACCGCGGCCCGGGAGTATGAGGAGGCGATGGTCAAGGCTCGGGTCCTGTCAAGTCGCAGGAAGCCGGTGACGCTGCTCGAGACGATGCGATGGGAGCCCGGCCATGGTGTCTGGTTGCGGGACCGCCACCTGAACCGACTCCGCTCGTCGGCGCGCTACCTGGGTATGACCATCCGGGAGGTCGCGATCGCCGAGCTCCTCGATGGCTTGTCGGGCGACGAGCCGCTCCGGGCCCGCCTGCTGGTGTCGGGGGACGGGTCCGTCACGATCGAGACGTCGCCCCTTACTCCGGGCCCCTTGGTGGTGGGGTTGGCCATCGATGATCGCCCGATCGACCGGAGCGACTACCTGCGCTATCACAAGACGACCCGGCGGGAGGTGTACGAACAGGCCGCCGCCCGGCACCCGGCTGCGGACGATGTGGTGCTCGTGAACGAGTTGGGGGAGGTGGTCGAGACCACCATCGCCAATCTCGCCGTGCGCATGAGCGACGCATGGGTCACCCCACCCGTCGCCTCGGGCTGCCTGCCGGGCACCTACCGGGAGGAGCTCATCGATCGCGGAACCCTGACCGAGCGGCGGGTTCCGGTGTCCGATCTGATGGCCGCCGACGAAATAGCGGTGATCAACTCCGTCAGAGGATGGCGAACCGCCAAGCTAGTAGGCATTGATTAGCGGCCGGTGGCAGGCGTAGTGGCCCTGACCACCAGACTCCTGAATCGTTGACTTACCAGGCTTGTGACAAGACGACCGGCGCATCGACCGATCCGGACCTGTCTTAAGTTCCGGCCCGGGCCGTGCCTGGCAACAAGGGGTTGAAACTGTCACACGCCCGCCATAGGTTGCTGGATACCGTAATTACCAGCGGCTCCGACGTCGACCGGGCCGTGTCAGGGATCAAATCGTTCGGGACCGCCGCACCCAAGGGCTTGGGAGACGCGTCCCGACCAAGGTGGTGGCGGCGGGGGAGGGCCCAGCGGGCGAAGCCCGCTCGCCGTGATTTTCGCGGTCTTCCCTCGGTACAGGACGCTAGAAACCTCCAACCAGCAGGACGATTGGCGTTGCCATCGTTCCCAAGATCACCAGTGCCGAACCCAGGCAACCGGCCCGCGCAGGACCCTGCCCATCCGGAGCGGACTCGCCTGCCGGTTCGCGCTCCGTTGGTTGGATCGGCTTCTCTTTGGCTTGGCGGGAGCTTGTTGGACGAGGCCTGGCGCGCCGGCGTTTGGGCGGCCTGGTCGGCTTCTCGGAGATGTGTTCGCGAAGTACTTCGGCCGTCCTGCTCTCCAGATCGAGTCGCTCGGCGGCCACGCGCTCGGCCTGGGCGCGCAGGGTGTCCAGCTCCTCACGTTGCTCAGCAGTAAGCCACCTGACCTCGACCCTGGCGATCTCGCTCTGCGCCGTCCTGGTGTCGAACAGGGCCAGCGCCTCCGAAGCCGCCTTCATGTGGCGCTTGGCCGCAGCCCGAAACCGCTTCCGCCGACGCAGGGCCCCGTCGAGATGCAGCTGGGCGCCCCGCCGTAGCTCCTGCGATAGCAGAGCCAGCAGCAACTCGGTATCGGGATCCTCGGCCAGCCCGAGCAAGCCCTCGTAGTGGTCGGCCCGGGCCATCGACTGGATGCGCGCCGCCAGATGCTCCGCACTGGTGACAGCCTCCTGCCGCTTGGCCTTGACAAGGCGGCGGAGCCGGTCCCGGTCCCCCTCCGCCGCCCGGCTTGCCAGGGCCAGGGCGGCTCGGAAGTCCATCTGCTCTATTGCCTCTTCGATGGCTCGCTCGTCAGGTGATGGCATACCGGCGAAAGGGTACCGAATTCCCCCGCCGGCCCGCCCCACGCCAAGGGAATCGGCGGTGGAGTAGTCTCGACCGAGCGGCTCATCGGAAGGAGACACGACATGGCGTTGCGGATCACCTCCACCGACTTCGAAGACGGCGACTATCTGGGTCCGGATCACATCCTCGCGGAGGAGTACGGTTTCGGGTGCGCCGGAGGCAACCGGTCCCCGCAGCTGTCCTGGTCGGGAGCTCCGGAAGGAACCGCAAGCTACGCCCTCACCTGCTACGACCCGGATGCCCCCACCGGCTCCGGGTTCTGGCACTGGGTGGTGGTCAACATCCCCGCGGACGTGACCGAGTTGGCGGCAGGCGCCGGTGACGGGTCCGGAGTCCCCGCCGGAGCGCTGCAGACCCGGACCGATTTCGGCAGGCCCGGGTACGGCGGACCGTGCCCTCCCGAGGGCGACCACCCGCATCGCTACCTCTTCACCGTCCATGCAGTGGGTGTCGCCGAGTTGCCAGTCGACGCAGACACCATGCCGGCGGTGGTCGGGTTCATGCTGCACTTCAACACCCTTGAGAGGGCCGCCGTGATGGGGCTCTACAAGCGGCGCTAGACCGCCAGCCCATCGGGCGCAGTTCGCACGGGAGGAAGGTCTGGATGGTGGCCTTGCGGCAAGGAGTCCCACCGTCCATCCGCTGATCCGTGATGCCCTCGTCCTGTTTGCCGAGCTTTTCCTGCTGTTCGTGGCGGTCAGCTTCGGGCTGAACCTCCTACGGCGGCGGGTCGGCGACGAGCGCCTTCGAACGCTGATGGGCGCCTCGCCCGTAGGGGCCGCGCTCCGGGGGATCGGGGTCGGTTTCATCACTCCCTTCTGCACCTATTCGGCCATCCCGGTGCTGGTCTCCCTTCGGCGGGCCGGCGTGACCCCGGCCGCCTACGCGGCGTTCATCGTGGCGGCGCCGGTCCTCGACCCCATCCTGTTCGGAGCGCTGGCGATCATCGTGGGGCTGCCGGCCGCGATCATCTACCTGGCGGTGGTATTCGCGGCGTCGATGGGTCTGGCGCTCCTGGCAGAACGGGTCGATCTCGACCGCTTCATGAAGCCCCTGAGCCGGGCGGGCATGGATGAGGGTTCCGAGCCGGACATCGGAACCGGCCCGTGGCAAGGGTTGAGGAAGGAGTGGCGTCCCGCCATGCTGTCGGCCCGGGCGTTGCTCCGCACCATGCTGCCATTGCTCGCGCTGGGCATCCTGATCGGCCTGGCGATCGCCGCGTTCCTGCCGGCCGAGACGGTGGCCCGCGTGCCGGTACTGTCGGGAGACGCTGCCATCCCGGCCGCCGCCGCGGTCGGGACGTTCTTCTATATCAACACCGAACTGTTCGTGCCGATCGCCAACGGTCTCAGGGCGGCGGGGATCGGGATCGGCGCGGTGGTGGCGCTCACCATCGCCGGTGCAGGAGCCAACGTCCCCGAGTTCGTCATGCTGGCCCGGTTGACCAGCCGCAAGGTCGTCGCCGCATTCGGCGCCTACGTCTTCGTGGTGGCCATGTCCGCCGGCCTCCTGGTCGAGCTACTGGTCGCCTAGCGGGTCTTGGTCAGCGATGGCGTCGAGGTCGGCGAGCCATTGTTCGGCGCTTCCCCGGTAGTGGCGGGGGACGCGGCTGGTGATACGGGTCAGGATCTCGTAGGGGATTGTCTCGGCCCACGTCGCCACTTCGGTGGCTGTGATCCACTCGTCACCCTGGCCGCCGATGATGACCACCTCGTCGCCGACCCGAACATCGGTGTGTCGGCCCACTTCGACCATGAACTGGTCCATGCACACGCGGCCTACCACGGGGTGGCGGCGGCCCCTGATCAGCACCTCGCCGCGGTTGGACAGCAGGCGGGGGAGGCCGTCCCCGTATCCCATCGGGACGACCACGATGCGGGTGTCGCGGTCAGGCGTCCAGGTCGCTCCGTAGCTCACCGGGCTCCCGGCCGGGAGCGGCTTCGAGAGCACCACCCTGGACCTCCAGCAGAGGGCCGGCCGGATCTCGATCGTCTTCGGTATTTCCTCGGCCGGGTAGACCCCATACAACATCAGACCCGGCCGCACCAGGTCGAAATAGGAGCCGGGGTGCTGGAGGACGGCTCCCGAGTTGGCCAGGTGGAGCCTCGGCATAGGGAGGTCCCGGTCACCGAAGTACGAGACCACCCGGCGGAAGGTGGCTATCTGGTCGAGGGTCTGGGCGGGATCGGACTCGTCGGCGGTTGCGAAGTGGCTGTAGACGGCCTCGAGCTCGACATGCCGGCTGCGGCGCAGAGCGTCGAACAGTTCGGCGGCGCCTTCGGGTCGCACCCCCATCCGGCCCATCCCGGTGTCCACCTTGGCATGAACACGGGCGACCGTACCCAGGCGGCGGGTGGCCTCCTCGATCGGCCCCACCGCGTGTACGGAAGAGACGGTCATGGTGAGGTTGAAGTGGAGGAAATCGGAAATCTGGGTGGTGTCCAGGCCTCCCATCACGAGGATGGGGCACACGATCCCGGCCTTCCGGAGCACCGCGCCTTCCTCGAGGAATGCCACGGCCAGCCCGGCCGGTCCGCAGCTCTCGAACAACCGGGCCACCTCCACGAGGCCGTGGCCGTAGGCGCCGGCCTTCACGACCGGCAACATCCCGGCCGGAGTCACCGCTCTCTCGACAGCCCGGTAGTTGGCCGTAAGCTGGTCCATATCGATCTCCACGTGAGTCGGACGGGGCACCCGCGGGGCTACGGTGGGATCGAGGGTCATCGGTCAGGAGGTTACAGGTGGGAGGTCCGGGGAGAAGATGAACACGGTCGACGGGCCAGGCGGGGAACGGCCCCGGTTCTTCGACACCCGAACGGCCTACATGATGTTCATCACCACCACCACGGAGAAGGCGGAAGTGGCGGCTCGGATCGCCGAGCAAGCTCGCCTGGTCGCTCCGGGGCCGGACGCCTTCCGCCTGTTCGACGCCGGCCTGGGGGACGCCACGGTGCTGGTCGAGGTGATGCGGAGCCTCCATGCGCTCCGCCCCCACGTCCCCTGGCTGGTCGTCGGCAAGGAGATTAGTATCGAGGATGTCCGGATCGCTCTGGATCGGCTGCCGGACCGTTTCCACGAACATCCCGAGATGGTGTTCGTGGTGACCAACATGACCTACGCCGAGGCCACCGACCTGCGGCCGGGACCCGGGAAGGGCGAGGTGTCATGGCGGCGCACTGCCCTGGAGGGGGCCACCACGGTCGGCTTCGCCCAGCAGATACGTAGCCTGCACGATACGTTGGCCGAGGACTGGCAGGTTACGACCAGTCCCAGTACCGGCAACCCGGTCTACGTCCGCCCCGCAGTCCATGTGATCTACCGCAAGGATCGGGAGTTCATCCTCCGCCGGGTGCTCCCCGATGCGAGCACCTACCGGGCGGCGTTCGATCTCGTCATCGCCTCCCAGCCGTACCGGGCCCGTACGTCGACCGAGCACAAGGTCCGCACCGTGATCGTCCCCCTGGCCCGGGCGCTGGCTCCCGGCGGTCGGCTACTCGGGATCCACGCCTACGGTCACGATCCCGGCATGGAGATCATCCACACCCTGTGGCCGGACGAGGATCCCTTCCGGACGGACCGGCGGGCCCTGCTGGCCGAGGCCGCCCGGCAGCTGTCGAGCCCGGTCGATCGCGACCTAGTGATGGAGGAGTGGGACGACTCGGAGTCGGTTTTCCGTTACGAGATGCGGACCATGCCGGTCGAGGCCAAGGAACACATCGGGACGTCCGCGATCCTGGCGGCGTGGAACGCTGCCGCCTACGTGGCCCAGATCGACGAGGAGCGGATGGAGGAGGCGGTGGCGTTCGGCGCCTACCACGACGGCACCAGGTCGGTGCTCCAGCGCTACGGCCGGGTGTGGTTCAACAACGAGAGCTACGTGATCCGCCGGGAGCCGGCATGAGAGGCGGGTGGGCAGTGAACGACACCATTACCGCGGTGCCCGGGGTGGAGGTCGGGCACTGGACGTCGGAGGAGCATGGCACCGGGGTCACCGTGCTGGTGTTCCCCGAGCCCAACGTGGCGGCTGCCGAGATCAGGGGAGCGGCGCCGGGAAGCCGGGAGACGGCGTTGCTCGGCCCCGGGATGCGGGTCCAGCAGGTCCAGGCTCTGGTGCTCACCGGAGGGTCCGCCTTCGGGCTGGCCGCGGTGGACGGGGTGGTCCGGGAGTTGGCCGCGGAAGACCGGGGACATCCCACCCGCAACGGCCCGGTTCCCATCGTCCCTGCCGCGGTGATCTACGACCTCGATCGACCGTCCACCTTCCATCCCGGAGCGCGGGAGGGAGCCCTCGCCTACCGCCGCCGCTCGTCTGCGCCCGTCCGTCAAGGGCGGGTCGGCGCAGGTAGGGGCGCCACCACCTCGCAGTGGCGGGGCCCGGCCGCCGTCCGGCCCTCGGGGCTCGGATCCGCCCGGATCGAGGTCGGCGCCGCGACGGTCGGTGTGCTGGCGGTGGTCAACGCGGTGGGCGATGCCTTCACCCTGGAAGGGGCTCCGCTCACCGGCGGTGAGATGGTTCCGGGCCCGCCGGCCGCCGCCATCACACCTCATGCCAACACCACGCTGGTGGCGGTGGCCACTGATGCCCGCCTAGAGCGGAACGATCTCTTCCGGTTGTGCGTCAGGTCGCAGGATGCGGTGGCGGCCTGTATCCGGCCGTCCCACACCCGATATGATGGCGACTCGGCGTTCGCGGTGTCCTGTGGAGAGTTGATGGAAGATCCGGATGCGTTGGGCGAGGCCGCCTTTGTTGCCACCGGACGGGCTATCGCCGCCGCGGCGACCAGTGCTGATGCGCCTCCTCCCGACCGGACGGAAGCCGGCCCATGACCCCCGTCGAGATCCGGGAGCGCCTGGATGAGCTGGCCGGCCGGGCGGCCGCATGCACGGCCTGCCGCCTTCACGAGGGACGCACGCAGGCCGTCTTCGCCGACGGTTCGCCGGAGGCGGACATCATGTTCATCGGTGAGGGTCCCGGGTACAACGAGGACAAGGAAGGCCTGCCGTTCGTTGGCAAGGCGGGCATGCTGCTGAACCGGCTCCTTCGCGAAGTGGGTCTGGACCGGCGCGAGGTGTACATCGCCAACGTGGTGAAGTGCCGGCCTCCCAACAAACGGGATCCCCGCCCGGACGAGATCGAGGCCTGCAAGCACTTCCTGGTCGAACAGCTTCGGCTGGTGAACCCCGCCGTGGTCATGACGATGGGCAACTTCTCGACCAAGCTTCTCCTCAAGACATCGGTGGGGATCACCCGCACCCGGGGCCAGGTCTACCCGTGGTGGGGGCGGGTGGTCATCCCGACCTTCCATCCGGCGGCGGCACTGCGGAGCGGTCCCACCATGGAGGCGACCATCAGGGGCGACCTCGAGCTGGCGGTGCGAACCGCCCGGGAGCGGTTGGCGGATCCGGATCCGCAGGCCGGCGAGCCGGGAGCGCCCGACTCCTACGAACAGCTCGGCCTGTTCGGATGATCGTTGTCGAGGCGCCTACCCCGAGCGACACGCGCCGGATCGGCCGGGCCCTGGCCGGGCTCGTGCAACCGGGTGACATCATCCTCCTCTCCGGCTCCCTGGGGGCCGGCAAGACCGTCCTGGCCGCCGGCATCGGCGAGGGCATCGGCGTGGCGGAACCCGTCACCTCGCCGAGCTTCGTTCTGGCCCGCCACTACCGCGACGGGTTCATGCCGTTGCTCCACGCCGATCTCTACCGGATCGGCTCGTCCGGCGAATTCGAGGATCTGGATCTAATAGAGGCGGCGCGTGACGGCGTGCTGCTCATCGAATGGGGCGACGTGGTGGCCGGCCGCCTGCCCGACACCTGCCTGTCAGTGGAGATCGAGGGTGCCGGCGACGCGACCAGGACGATCCGGCTCTCTCCCTCCGAGCCGTGGTCCGGCCGCCCGCTCGAACCCGCCATGCGGGAAGCGGCCCGAGGGGTCCGGAGGTGAGAATCCTCGGCATCGACACGGCCACGGGGGCCTCGTCGGTGGCGCTCGTAGAGTCGAGGGAGTTGGTGGCCTCCGCAGGCCGGACCGGGAGCCGGGACCACGATGCCTTCCTCGTCCCGGCCATCGACTTCTGCTTCGCCCAGGCCGGATGGCATCCCGACCAGCTGGATGCCGTGGTGGTCGACGTGGGTCCGGGCCTGTTCACCGGCGTCCGGGTCGGCATCGCCACCGCCCAGGGCCTGGCCACGATGCTGGGCGTCCCGATCATGGGCGCCTCCTCGCTGGATGCTCTGGCGCTGCGGGCCACCACCGGGCACAGGTACATCTGGGCGGTGGTGGACGTCCGCCGTGGCGAGGTGGCGGTCGCTGGCTACCAGCCGGTGCCCGGCGGCGCCGCGCTGGACGCACCCCCCGAGCTGGTCGGCTACCAGCAGTTCCGGGGCATCCTCGAGTCCGATGCCCGCGAGATCCTGGTGGTGGGCGATTGGGAGGCTCTCCCGCCTTCGGTGCTGCGCGGGTTGCGTGGAGTCCGGACCGGCATGCCTCGCTACCCGTCGGCGGACGCCCTGGCCGAGGTGGTGGTCTCGAAAGCGGGGCGGGGGGAGTTCGGCCATCCCGGGGAGGTGCGACCCTTCTACATGCGGGAGCCGGACGTCACCCTCGGCTCGGTACATCGCCGGGAGGCGGGCCTGTGGTCCTGAACGGTGGGCTCATGGTCCGGGACCTGGTCACCGGGGACCTGGATCAGGTCTTGGAACTCGAGGCCGCCACCTTCCGCATGCCGTGGTCCCGCGAGGTGTTCGAGGCGGAGCTGGCCGCTCCGGGCCGCTCCTACCTGGTGGCGGATCACGAGTGCCGGTTGGTCGGTTACGGCGGTCTCATGCTGGTGGAACGGGACGCCCACATAAACACGCTGGCCGCCAGGCGCCCGGCCCCTGTTCCCGCCGTTGGAACCCGGCTGATGCTGGCGCTGGTGCATATCGGGTTGGCCGGAGGGGCCGAGCACCTGACCCTGGAGGTCCGGGCATCCAACCGGCGTGCCCAGGACTTCTACCGCAAGTTCGGCATGGCTCCGGTGGGGGTGCGGAAGCACTACTACCGGGACGAGGACGCCCTGATCATGTGGGCGCACGACATCACCGGCGCCGCCTACCGGCAGCGGCTCCGGCAGATCGAGGAGGCTCTGCCTTGAGCGGACCGCTGGTGCTGGCGTTCGAGACCTCGTGCGACGAGACGGCGGTCGCGGTCACCGAGGGCCGGCGGGTACTGTCCAACGTGCTCTCGTCCCAGGTCGACATGCACGCCCGGTTCGGGGGAGTGGTCCCCGAGGTGGCCGCCCGCGCCCATGTCGAGGCAATCCGGTCCCTGACCCACCAGGCGTTGCGGGAAGCCGGGACACACCCCGACTCGCTGGACGGCATCGCCGCCACCCGGGGGCCGGGCCTGGTCGGTTCGCTCCTGGTGGGCTTCTCGTTCGCCAAGGCCATGGCGTGGAGCCGCGGCCTCCCGTTCCTCGGGGTGGACCACATGGAGGGACACCTGTTCGCGCCCCGCCTGGACTTCGACGAGTTCCGCCCTCCGGGGGTCGTGCTGCTGGCCTCGGGAGGCCACAGCCAGGTGGTCCTGATCAACGGGTGGGGGGACTACCGCGTCCTCGGCCAGACCATCGACGACGCCGCCGGCGAGGCCTTCGACAAGCTGGCTCGCTTCATGGGGTTGGGCTTTCCTGGCGGACCGGCCATCGACGCCCTCTCCGAGACGGGGGACCCCGACCGGATCAGGTTCCCCAGGGCGCTGGCCGACCGCCGCTACGACTTCTCCTTCTCGGGTCTCAAGACGTCCGTGGTGACCACCCTGGAGAAGGCGCGGGCGTCAGGAACCCTGCCCTCCCGGGAGGACGCCGCCGCCTCGATCCAAGAGGCGATCGTCGATGTGCTGGTGCAGAAGACGATGAACGCGGTCGAGGATCACGGCGTCGAGATCGTCGGCGGCGGCGGCGGCGTGGTCGCCAACCGGCGCCTCCGGGCCCGTCTCAAGGAGGAGGCCGCCCGCCGGGGCGTGGGCCTGTTCCTGCCCAGGCCCATCATGTGCACCGACAACGGCGCCATGATCGGCGCGGCCGCGGCGTTCCGGCTGGAGCGGGGCGAGCGAACCGAGTGGCGGGCCGGGGTCGATTCCTCGATGAAGCTGTGACACGGTAGGGTTGCGCCCGCTACCCGCTTACACCCGTCACCTCCGCTGCGGTTGGCAGTTCGGCAGTTCTCCGATTAGCAGTCCGCCTGAAGTCTGCTAACCTCTGGCAATCGTAAGGAGAGATTGCCAACGCGGTCGCCGGATCCGGCCGGCCGGTTGGCATCTCGCACGTAACGCCACCTTATTCAAGGAGGACTTCGGATGAATCTGAAGCCACTCGGCGACCGCGTGATCGTCTCACCCAACGAGGATGATGAGCAACGCACGGCGTCGGGACTGGTAATCCCTGACACGGCCAAGGAGAAGCCGGTGACCGGCACCGTCCTGGCCGTCGGCCCCGGCGAACTGAACGATGACGGTGATCGCACTCCCGTGGATGTTGCCCCGGGCGACACGGTCGTCTACTCGAAGTACGCCGGAACCGAACTGAAGTACGAAGGCGAGGAGTACCTGATTCTCGCGTCCCGCGACCTGCTGGCCGTCGTCGGCTGACGGTAGCGGCAGGACAGGCCTCGAGAAAGGAAACTCACTATGGCAGCGAAGGATCTTCGTTTCGACGAGGACGCGCGACGCGGTCTGGAGTCGGGAGTCAACAAGCTCGCCGACGTGGTCAAGGTAACCCTGGGACCCAAGGGCCGCAACGTGGTGCTAGAGAAGAAGTGGGGCGCCCCGACCATCACCAACGACGGGGTGACCATCGCCAAGGAGATCGAGTTCGAGGACCCATACGAGAACATGGGTGCTCAGCTCGCCAAGGAAGTAGCGACCAAGACCAACGACGTGGCCGGTGACGGGACCACCACGGCGACGGTGCTGGCCCAGGCCATGGTGCGGGAGGGACTCCGCAACCTGGCCGCCGGCGCCAACCCGATGGGCCTCAAGCGCGGCATCGAGTCGGCGGTGGGAGCGGTGACCGAGTTCATCGGTGACTTCTCCAAGGACATCGAGACCACCGAGGAGATCGCATCGGTGGCGGCCATCTCGGCGGCCGATCCCGAGATCGGCGCCACCATCGCCGAGGCGTTCGAGAGCGCCGGCAAGGACGGCGTGATCACGGTGGAGGAAGGCCAGACCTTCGGGCTGGAGCTCGAGTTCACCGAGGGGATGCAGTTCGACAAGGGCTACATTTCCCCCTATTTCATCACCGATCCCGATTCCCAGGAAGCGGTGCTGGAAGACCCCTATATCCTGATCGCCAACCAGAAGATCAGCTCGGTCAACGACATGCTCCCCGTGCTGGAGAAGATCATGCAGACCGGCAAGCCGCTGATGGTGCTGGCCGAGGATGTGGAGGGCGAGGCCCTCGCCACCCTGGTGGTCAACAAGATCCGCGGAACCTTCGCCTCCCTGGGCGTCAAGGCTCCCGGATTCGGCGAGCGGCGCAAGGCCATGCTCCAGGACATCGCCATCCTCACCGGCGGCACTGTCATCTCCGAGGAGGTCGGGCTCAAGCTGGACGGGGTCGCCCTCGACATGCTTGGTCGGGCTCGCCGGGTGATCGTGGCGAAGGACAACTCGACCATCGTCGACGGCGCCGGCTCCGAAGGGGATGTCAAGGCTCGCATCAAGCAGATCGAGCGGGAGATCGAGAACACCGACTCCGACTGGGACCGAGAGAAGCTGCAGGAACGCCTGGCCAAGCTGGCCGGCGGGGTTGCTGTCATCAAGGTCGGCGCGGCCACCGAGGTCGAGCTCAAGGAGAAGAAGCACCGGATCGAGGATGCGGTGTCGGCTACTCGGGCTTCGGTCGAGGAAGGCATCGTGGCCGGCGGCGGTGTCACCCTGCTACGGGCGCAGGATGTGGTGGATGGTGTCAACGGCGGCACTGCCGACGAGGTGACCGGACGGTCGATCGTGCGGCGTGCTCTCGAGGAGCCCCTCCGCCAGATCGCTTCCAACGGCGGCTACGAGGCCGGCGTGGTGGTCGACAGGGTACGCCGGGGCGAAGCAGCCTATGGCTTCAACGCCCTGACCGGCGAGTACGAGGATCTGCTGGAGGCCGGAATACCCGATCCTGCCAAGGTGACCCGGTCGACCGTGCAGAACGCCGCGTCGATCGCCGGCCTGCTGCTCACCACCGAGGCGTTGGTGGCCGAGCACAAGGAAGACCCGCCTCCGGGAATGGATCACGGCGGACACGGCGGCGGTGCGCCGGGGATGGACTTCTAGTCCCGCTCCGACGACCGAACCAGACATCGGACGACCCGCCCTCTGAGGGGCGGGTCGTTCCGCGTCCTGAGAACCTAGATGCAGCTGTTCGATCATCACCGACGCCTGCCGGGAAAGAGAGGTATGCATGGTGCCGGCAGGTATCATCCAGGGCATGACCGACACGCTCACAACGCAATCCATCCCGCAGGTAGAACTCGCCTTCAAGCCCACGCCGCTCCAATACTTCCCGCGCTTGCGGGAGGCGTGGGGAGGCCCCCATATCTGGGTAAAGCGTGACGATCTGACCGGCTTCGGCCTGTCGGGCAACAAGGTGCGCAAGCTGGAGTTCCACATGGCCGCGGCGATGGAGTCCGGCTGCGACACCGTGATCACCTGCGGTCCTTACCAGTCCAACCACTGCCGGGCCACCGCCCTGGCCGGCGCCCGGTTCGGGCTCGATGTGAAGCTGGTGCTCCGTACCCCGGACGGGAACGAGCCGGAGGTCTCGGTGGCCAACCTGAGGATCGACACCCTCGCCGGCGCCGAGATCCGTTACATCTCCGAGGCACAGTGGCCCGACCGGGACGAGATCATGGCTGCGGACGCGGCCGAGTTGGCCGAGCAGGGCCATAAGTCGTGGGTGATGCCCCAGGGCGGATCCGACAAGCTGGGGATGTGGGGTATGTCGCTGGGATTTCGCGAGTTCGTCGGTCAGGTCCCCGAGGTGATAGGCACTGACGTGGCGGCCATGTTCCATACGGGATCGTCGGGCGGCACCACTTCCGGCTTCGGCTGGGGAGCGGACCGCACCGGTTTCTCGAATCCGGTCGTGGCCCTGTGCATCTCGGAGCCGGCCGAGAACCTGATCGAACGGGTGGATCGGATCTGGAGGGCCGGGGTGGAGACTTTCGGAGGCGACATGCCGCAGCCGAACCTCCGGTATGTGGACGACTACCTCTGCGGCGGCTACGGCAAGACGACCGACGAGCTGGTGGAGACCATGGTGGAGGCCACCCGGCTGACCGGCCTGCTCTTCGACACCACCTACACCGGCAAGGCCATGTACGGGCTGAAGACCGAGATCCGCAAGGGCCGCTTCGATCCCGACGACCACATCGTCTTCTGGCACACCGGAGGCGGCTTCGGCGCCGTCAACTAGCCCGGGTCAGGTCGTACTCACGTCGAGCAGGGCCTGGCGGCCTTCCCTCACCTGCAGCAGAGCACGTTCCAGGGCACCCCGGAGTTCGGCGGGATCGTCCACCTCCTCGGCATAGGCGCCGCACGCCGAGGCCACTCCTGCGAAGGCGGGTGACGGGCTGAGATCGCTGAGCGGATAGTTGCCGGAGGTCTTGGCCCAGCCATCCGGAGCGATCCTTCGGACCGCAGTGCGCACCGCCTTCCAGCTGCTGTTGTTGAACACGACCACCAGGAGGGCGAGGCCGAGTTGCTCGGCAGCCAGGTGGCAGGCCAGGGGGTTGCTGAAGATGTAGGCGCCGTCGCCGAGCGTGCAGACGACGGTGCGGTCCGGCTCGGCGAGTTTGGCTCCCAATGCGGCGCCGAAGCCCCATCCGAGGCCCGAGACCGCCGAGGGACCGTAGTAGCTGCCCGGGCGATCGAGCCTGAGCTGGTCCGAATGGGCGTCGTACTCGTTGACGATGACTCCGTCCGACCCCAGCGCGTCTCCGATGAGGCGGGAGAGCAGTGCCGGATCGATGGGCCGGGCCGTACTCGCAGCCTCGGCCCGATGCCTGGCGCCTGCCCGTGACTCCTCGTGCTGCTCGGCTAGCCGGCCCAGCCTGGCTTGCAGGGAACTCCCGGCGATCCGGCCTTTGACGGCGGCCGTCAATGCCTCCAATGTCCGGGTTGGGCATCCGCCGAGAGCGGTGTGGGTTGGGAAGTTCCACATCGGGTAGTCCCGGCGGATCGGATCGAGACCGATATGCACGACCGGCACCTCCGGGGCGGGCTCGTCCTGCGGGAACCAGGGAACGTCCGCTTCGACCGCGATCAGGAGATCGGCGTCATCGATCACGGGGGCGGCGTCGAAGCCCAGGTGTTGGGGATGTGACGACGGGAAGGACATGCGCTCGCGGAAGACCTCCACGACACCCGCACCGGCAGCCTCGGCGAACTCGACCAGCGCCATGACCGCGCCGGAGTCCCGTCCCAGTGAATTGGTGATGATCAGCGGGCTTCCGGATCCCGCTACGAGATCGGCGACTCGGGCGATCGCGGACTGCTCTGCGGCGGTGGCAGAGGCTGGGTCGAGGCGTGGGGGCCGAGTGTCAACTGCCGGGGTCGCAGGGGCGGCGAGCAGTTCCCGCGGAAGGGACAGGTAGACCGGGCCGGTCGGATCGGCGGTAGCGACTGCGAGTGCCCGGTCAACCACATCGTTCACCTGGCGCGGGTAGCGCAACTCGTAGTCCCAGCGCGTGTACTCACGTACCATGGACGCCTGGTCGAAGCTCTCCTGGGCCCAATGGATGTACATGTCACGCGATCCAGGGCTCCCATCGGCGAGGACCGGGGTTCTGCCCGCCATGACCAGCATCGGAATTCGCTGTCGGGATGCGTTCATGATCGCCGAGGCGGCATTGGCCGTTCCGACGCTCACGTGGAGGAAGACCGCAGAGGGCACGCCGGTCGCCATCGCGTGTCCATGTGCCATGCTGACCGCTGCCATCTCGTGGGCGACCGTGACGGGTTGCGGCACGGGTCCGATTCCCTCGGCCTCGAAGTGGGCATAGGCTTCGATCAGCGGTGCGGCATCGGTTCCCGCATTCGCGAACAGATACGGCACTCCTGCTTTGCCGAGCCGGAGCAGAAGGGCCTCAGCGACAGTGAGGCTCGATTCGCTCATCCGGCCCTCCCGCTCGAGGTCGACCAGCGCGGAGTATTACCGGCGCGGGCCGGGCTCGCCGGCAGTCCGGGACACGAAGGGCCACCAGACCCCGCAGGTGTTCCCGCGGTCGAATTCTGGTTCCGGAGGCCGCCTGCAGGAATGCGGTTCCCTCGCAAGACGCCGGTGCGGATCCTAGGCGTCGGCGACGACTTGGTCTTCCTCCGGATCCTCGGGAGGGGTTGCGGTCACCGCTTCCTCGGCCGGGGTAGCGGTCGCGGACTCAGGCTCGGGCGTCCCCCCGTCGAGGCCGAGGTTCACCCTCGCCTCAGCCGTGAAGTAAGTCTTTGGAGAATCCGGGTTGGTGGGCTCCGGCGCCAGCTCGGGCTCTCTCGGTTCGCGGCTCATGGTCACGGTCACGATCCGGTTCTGGAGCAACCAGCCCACAGCGCCGATTCCTCCGATGAATGCGAACAGTTTCAGTAGCCTCTTCATGGTGATGGCCAGTCTCTTCTCGCTTGTCATCCACCGGTCCCGGAGCCACCTCCGATGGCAAGGACCTTCCGGCGCCCATGGTACTAGACCTCAGAACCCCTGGTTACACGGCCCGCGGGTCCGAAAACGTCCCGGGAGCCTCTCCGGCAACAGCGGCGAACCATCCCTTGAGAACGACGATCCGGCTACGACACGTGAGACAAGGGGGTAGAAAGTGTCATACCCGCGCCATACGCTGCCGATTGCCAAGCACCTACACCGGACGCAAGCGTCTCACCGATCGGAGCGACCCGGCCCGCAGGGAACACACAAGGGCTCCAAGGGCGAGCCTGCCGACTTCCGGTCGCAGCCGGGGTATGGCCGAACACGCCCCCAGCCAAGGACAGGTGGTGGCGGGGGCCGGGCCCGGCGCGGGGTCCCGTTTCGCCGGCGCGTTTTTCGCGACTTTCGATACTTTGGGCAGAGAACGCCATATATGACGCCCTGTTCCTCAGGCTCCTCGCACCGCCGATGGTGTTCTGTGCCTCAGGTCCGCGCACTGTCCGTGACGTCCTGATTCTCAGGTTCTCCCCACGAGTCGGGGCGCTCAGGATTGGCAGGATGCTTGCTGTAGCCTCGCCGAAGGAACCGGCTCGGCCGGAAGGAACTTGCATTGAAGATCGACTATTACCTGGAGGACTGCCCGCTCGGCGCGGTCGCGGAGCAGGCGGCGCGGGCCGGGGCCATCGGCTTCGACGGAATATTCACAGCCGACACGTCCCATGATCCGTTCCTCCGGGTGATGGCGGCCACGTCCGCAGCCCCGGATGTCGAGGTAGGGACCTCGGTCGCGGTGGCGTTCGCCCGGTCGCCGATGGTGGTGGCCCAGACCGCCTGGGATCTGGCTTCCCTCACCGGAGGCCGGTTCCTGCTGGGCCTGGGAACCCAGGTGAAGCCCCACATCGAGCGGCGGTTCTCGATGTCCTGGGACCGGCCCGCGGAGCGCATGGCCGAGTTCATCGGTTCCCTGAGAGCCATCTGGGATACCTGGCAGAACGGGACCCGCCTCCGCTTCCGGGGTGAGCACTACTCGTTCAGCCTCATGACCCCCTTCTTCGATCCGGGTGCGATCGCCCGTCCGGACGTGCCCGTCCACATAGCCGGGGTCGGTCCTCGGATGTCCCGGCTGGCGGGGGAAATGTGCGACGGCTACCACGTCCATCCCTTCCACACCGTCCGGTACCTGCGAGAGGTGACGCTCCCGGCCATGCGCGCCGGTGCGCGTGCGGCGGGGCGCTCGCTCGATCAGGTGGAGATGGTGTCTTCGGTGATGGTGGTCACCGGCCGGGACGAGAGCCAGATCGAGGAGTCCCGGCTGGGCGTCCGGCGACAGATCGCCTTCTACGCTTCCACTCCGGCCTATAGCCGGGTTCTCGATGCCCATGGCTGGGATTTTGGCCCGGCGCTCGCCACGCTGGCGAGGAGGGGCCGGTGGGGGGAGATGGCCGATCTGATCCCCGATGAAGTGGTGGCCGAAATCGCGGTGGAAGCGCCGGTCAACCAACTCGGGTCGGCCATCAGCGCTCGTTACGAGGGGGTGCTGGACCGGGTCGGGTGCTACTCGATGGGAGACGCCATCTCCTCGATTACGGATGAGGAGTGGGCCACGGTCCTGGCCCAGGTCCGGGGCTGAGGCCGGACAGGCGCCCGGCGACCTCAGCCGCTCAGGGCGAGGGCGGTCTAGACCCGCGGATCGGCCACCGCCTCCCTCAGGCCGCCGGCTGGGACGGCGATCGCCGATGTGGGTCCCCAGTCCGGCCCGGCGGTCGTGGACGCCGATCCCGTGCCCACGAGCTCGCAGGGCGTCGATCAGCCCGGAGTCCGTCCGGCTCTCGACCGCGACGGTGGATGCAGTGGCGTTGATGTCCTGGATGGTCCGGCGGGGCACGGTCTGGGCGATGCCCGGCTCCAGCCGGCATGATGCAGGTGGGCGCCCGATCCGGCCCGGCCCGAGGAGTTGAGGCAGGCGGGGGAGTCCACTCCGGGTCGGTGTACCAGGGCGAACAGATCGCCCCCGATCCCGCAGGTCTACGGCGCGACCGTCCCCTGTACGGCATTGGCGGCGATGGCTCCGTCGACGGCGTTGCCGCCGCCGGCGATGATCGCGATGGCGGCCAGCGCCGACAACTCGTGCGGGGCAACCGCCATCGCCCCGAACCCGCGTGCGGTACGAACCGGAACCGGATATGTCATCGCGCTCAGGTTAGGGGATCCGGTGGCTACCCTTCCCGGCGGAGAGGAGCGCCGGCGATGCCATCCCGTCCTGCCAACCTGGAGGATGCCTTCCGCGACATCATGGCCAATTTCGCGGCCAGCGTGACGGTCGTCACCAGCTACTGGGACGAACGCCACCACGGGCTGACGGTGTCGGCGTTCACGTCCGTGTCACTGGTTCCCCCCCTGGTGCTGATCTGCATCGACCACGCCTCGCACAGCATCGAGGCCCTGCAGGCGGCGGGCGGGTTCACCGTCAACATGCTACGGGAAGGCACTGCCGACGTGGCCCTGCGGTTCGCCTCCAAGGACCCCGACAAGTTCCGGGACCTGCCGGTGCGGGCGCCCCGATACGAGGGGGCCGGTCTGTGCCTACCCTCGCACTCCTTCGCCTGCCTCGAATGCCGCACGGTCGAGTCGGCTGAGGCGGGGGATCACACCATTTTCATCGGCCAGGTGGAACACGCCGCTCGCTACGACCCGGGACGCCCCCTCCTCTACTGGCAACGGGACTTTCGCCGCCTCCAGGTCGACTAGGCACCGAACGGCCCCCTAGGTGCCGAAGTCGTGGTGGATGAACGCTTTCAGGGTCTCGCCGCTGATCTGGCCGTTGACCTGGCGGGTGATCGAGCCGTCAGCTCCGATCAGGTAGGTGACCGGGAGTCCCATGAAGGGGTAGTTGTCCGTCACGCTCAGGCTGTCGTCCATTCCGAGCGGGTAGGACGCCCCGACTTCGGCGGCGAAGGTCTCGGCGGGTCCGGGAGCGTCCGCCACGGCGACTCCCAGGAACGCCACCTGTGGATTCTCCTCCGCCACCCGTGAGAACTCCGGTATCTCGACCCGGCAGGGGCCGCACCAGCTGGCCCACAGGTTGAGCACCAGGGGGCGACCGTCGGTGGATCGGTACTCGGACATCACGAACCTGGACCCGTCGAACAGCGCCACGGACATGTCCGGGGCGGGTTCACCGGCCAGAGGGCCTCTCGGGAAGCCCGTCACATCTATCGAGACGGATCTGGTGGCATCGCGCTGTGACGGGCCGGGGGGACGGGTCAGCGCGACTGCACCGGCGAACACGGTCACCGCCATCGCGGTGATTGCGATCCTCCAAGCCAGCGGTATCCGCCGCCGTTCTGCGCGCTCCGGGGGAGAGGGGGACGCCGTGCCGGTGGGCGGATGATGGTTCGACTCGGCCACGGCCGCAGAGTAGTGAAGGCCGGTCCGTAGTCACGGGCAGGGGTGGGCTCCCATCATTTTTCGCGTTCTCGCCGCAGAAGGCCGAAAGTGTCATATCCCGCTCTTAACTTGCACATCGTCAAGCACCGGAGTGATCGACAGCACTAGGACGTCGGTCCGATCACTCGAGGGAACAGTGAGAGCGTCCGGGGCGAACCCACCCTTACCCCCGATAGGGGATAGGCATGGCAGACCACGCCCCAGGACCCCAGGAGGTGGTGGCGGGGGCCGGGCCCGCCGGAGGAGCCGGGCTTCCGCGATTTTCGCGTTCTGGTGGTCTTGCAGCCCGTCGGCGCTCTGGCGGATCTCCTGGTTCCTCCGAACGCCTGCCCGGCAGGTTTGGTGTGTCACCAGCCGCTTCTAGACTCCGTGCGCCACCCAACCACAGGACGGAGAGGACATGGCGCGCAGGGACGGATTCACCCAGGGAGAGCCGTGCTGGGCGGATCTCAGCGCCGAGGACACCGACGGGGCCAAGGCCTTCTACGGAGGACTGTTCGGCTGGACCTGGGAGGACCGGACCATGCCGGACTCGACCATGACTTATTCGATGGCCCAGAAGGACGGTTGCTATGTGGCCGGCCTTGGGCCGATCACGCCGGAGTTGCTGGCGATGGGAATGCGGTCGGTGTGGAACACCTACTTGGCCGTCGATTCGGCTGACGATGCCTACCAAAAGGCGGTTGAGGCAGGCGGCAAGGGCCTGGCAGAACCGTTCGACGTCATGACCACGGGCCGGATGGCCTACATCATGGACGACCAGGGGGCGTGCGTCGGTTTCTGGCAGGCGGGAGACCACAAGGGCGCGCAACTGATCAAGGAGCCGGGGACGATGAGCTGGCACGAGCTCTACGTGCCGGACGTCGGTGCGGCGACCGGGTTCCTCGGTGCCGTCCTCGGCCTGACCGCCGAAACCACCGACATGGGCCCCATGTCCTACACGCTGCTCAAGGCCGGTGACCAGGTCGTGGCCGGGGCCATGGAGCCTCCGGAGAACGTCCCTCCGTCATGGAGCGTCTACTTCGGGGCCGCCGATATCAACGAGACCGCCGCCCGGGTGACCGAACTGGGCGGCCAGGTGATGAACGGGCCCTTCCCCACCCCGCTCGGGCAGATGATCGTGGCCGCGGACACCGCAGGAGGGGTGTTTCTCGTCCACGACTACTCCACCCAGGGTCCGGCCTGACCCGGTCGGCCGGGTAGGGCCGGTCCGGGGTCAATCCGCGGCGGCCATCTCCTTCAGGACGGTGTGGAGGATCCCGCCGTTGCGGTAGTAGTCGACCTCCACCGGGGTATCGATCCGTGCCAGCGCATGGAAGGATGTCTCGGAGCCGTCCTCCCGCCGGGTCGTCACCGTCAGTTGTTGCCTGGGCCTCACCGAGTCGTCGACATCGATGTCGTAGGTCTCGGATCCGTCTAGGCCCAGCGAGGCGGCACTGTCGCCCGGCATGAACTCGAGAGGCAGGATCCCCATTCCCACCAGGTTGGACCGGTGGATCCGCTCGTAGCTCTCGGCTATGACCGCCTTCACCCCCAGCAGGAACGGGCCCTTGGCGGCCCAGTCCCGGCTCGATCCCATCCCGTAGTCGATCCCGGCTATCACGATGGTGGGAGTGCCGGCGGCCCGGTAGCTCAGTGAAGCCTCGAAGATGCTCTTCACCTCGCCGTCCGTGAAGTCGGTGGTCCAGCCCCCCTCCGTCCCCGGCGCCAGTTGGTTGCGCACACGAAGGTTGGCGAAGGTCCCTCTGGCCATGACCCGATCGTTCCCCCGGCGCGACCCGTAGCTGTTGAACATCAGGGTGGGCACGCCCGACTGATGCAGGAATCTCCCCGCCGGGGTCTCTGCGGGGATCGAGCCCGCCGGGGAGATGTGGTCTGTGGTGACCGAGTCCCCCACCATCACCAGCACCCGGGCGCCGCTGACGGGCGTGATGGTGTCGGTCTCCATAGTCAGGCCGTCGAAGAACGGCGGGGCCTGGATGTAGGTACTCTCGGCATCCCACTGGAAGAGGTTGGAGCCGTGGGTGGTGATCTCCTGCCACTCGGGGGATCCGTCGAACACGGTGGAGTACTGCCGGGTGAACTGATCCGAGGAGATGGCCCCGCTGGCGATGTCGGCGATCTCGGTGGGTGAGGGCCAGATGTCCCGGAGATAGATTCCGTTGCCGGCGGGATCCGTGCCGAGCGGCTCGGAGGTCAGGTCGATGTCGACCGTCCCGGCCAGGGCGTAAGCCACCACCAGCGGCGGCGAAGCCAGGTAGTTGGCCCGGATGTGCGGGCTGATCCGGCCCTCGAAGTTGCGGTTGCCGGACAGGACCGACGCGACCACTAGGTCGTGGCTGTCGATGGCCCGGGCGATGGCTTCGGGTAGGGGGCCGGAGTTGCCGATGCAGGTGGTGCACCCGTAGCCGACGTTGTAGAAGCCGAGTGCCTCGAGGTCTTCGGTGAGGCCGGCCCGGTCGAGGTAGTCGGTCACCACCCTGGAGCCGGGCGCCAGGGAGGTCTTGACCCAGGGCCGGCGGGTCAGGCCCACCCGGCGGGCCTTGCGGGCCAGCAGACCGGCCCCGATCATGACCTCCGGATTGGACGTGTTGGTGCAGCTGGTGATGGCGGCGATGACCACCGATCCGTCCATCAGGTCGAAGGTTGTGCCGTCGCTCTCCACTCCGCCGGCGCCCTCGGAGTGTCCGTGACCGGCGAAGGTGGTCTCCCGATCGGCCGCCCACTGGTCCTTCATGGCGCCGAGAGCGATGCGGTCCTGGGGCCGGCGCGGCCCTGCCAGAGCGGGCTCGATGGAGCCCATGTCGAGCTCGATCAGGGACGAGTAGACGATGTCGTGGCTGCTGTCTCGCCACAATCCCTGGAGGCGGGCGTACTGCTCGACGGTCTCGATCAGTTCTGGGGAGCGACCGGTCAGCTCCAGATAGGAGAGGGTCTGCTGATCGACCGGGAAGAAGCCGCAGGTGGCGCCGTACTCGGGCGCCATGTTGGCGATGGTGGCCCGGGTGGCCAGCGGCATGGTGTCGAGGCCGGGGCCGTGAAACTCGACGAACCGTCCCA
Source organism: Acidimicrobiia bacterium (assembly GCA_009841105.1). GTDB lineage: Bacteria > Actinomycetota > Acidimicrobiia > Spongiisociales > Spongiisociaceae > Spongiisocius > Spongiisocius variivorans. The sequence continues at coordinate 29,838 of VXMM01000052.1, forward strand.
CCACCCCGTGCTCTCGGAGGATCTCGGTGACCCGCAGCACCAGGTCGGTGGCGGTGGCACCTTCGGGCAGGCGTCCGGTGAGCCGGACCCCGACCACCTCCGGGACCAGCATGAAGATCGGCTGGCCGACCATCGCCGCCTCCGCCTCGATGCCGCCCACACCCCACCCGAGCACGCCGAGGCCGTTGATCATCGTGGTGTGCGAGTCGGTCCCGACCAGCGAATCTGGATACAGGGTGGCCCCGTCGTCCCAGACCACCCGGGCCAGGTATTCGAGGTTGACCTGGTGAACGATGCCGGTGGCGGGCGGTACCACGCGGAAGTTGTCGAAGGCTGACTGGCCCCATTTGAGAAACTCGTAGCGTTCCCGGTTGCGCTCGAACTCGCGCTGGGAGTTGATCTGCAGGGCCATACTGGAATTGAAGGTGTCAACCTGGATGGAGTGGTCGATCACCAGGTCGCACGGGACCCTCGGGTTGACCTTGCGGGCGGCCGAGGGATTGCCGGTCATGCGGACGATGGCATCCCGCATGGCGGCCAGGTCGACGATGGCGGGCACCCCGGTGAAGTCCTGGAGCACGACGCGACCGGGGGAAAAGGGGATTTCGGACTCGGGAACCTTGGCCCCGTTGTAGGAGGCGAGCGTCACCACATCCTCCTCGGTGACCGCCCGCCCGTCGCAGTTGCGCAGCGCCGACTCGAGCAGGACTTTGATGGAGTAGGGCAGCGAGTGGATGTCGCCGTGATCCCGGACGGCGTCGAGTCGGTGGACCGTCCGGGCGCCGAGCGGCGTGCTGATCGTGGTGGCGGCCTCGAAGGGGTTGGAGAAGGGTGGGTTGGTCATGGGCACGGTCCCGGTCGTATCGCTGGTGGTCCTGGCGGCGCCGGGGCATTCACAGGAGACGCCCCGGATAGGCCCGATCATAATGTTCCGGGCGCTCTCAACATGTCTCTACGCCGCCCGACCGGGGACCGGGCAGGCCGGGGCACAATCCCAGTGGTGGTTGCCGGAGCGCCCAAGTGTCACAGGGTGGCTGCATACTCATGATTGCGACGAAGCACCTCGCACCGGTGGGTCGGGACGTCAGCTCGGCGGGACGGGGCATCAGGCTCTCGGGAGAGTCCCAGGAGGGACATGGGCGAACGCGTCCCCCGAGTCCAAGGTGGTGGGGGCGGAGCCCGCTTGCGCGACTTCGCGAATTCCGACGGTTCATCGAGTTCCCGAGTCGCCGGATCCGGCCCCCCGGAGGCCTGGCTTCCGGTCACCGCCGGACCACTATCGTGTAAGGAGCCGATTCCAGGCGGGCTCACCTATGACCGATTCCAAGACAGAGGCGCTTTCCTCAACGCTTGCCAGCACCATCGACCCGATCCTGCAGCGGCCCCTTGCGGAGTTGGGTTACATAACCTCGGTCCGCACGAAGCGCCTGGGGACGGCGGTGATAGACCTCCTCCTTCCGGTACCCGGCCCGCCGGGACATGCCCTGATCGATACCGTAACTACCGCCGCCCGGTCCGTTCCCGGGGTGCGTTCGGTCCAGATCCGGCACGAGTTGATGACCGACGATCAGCGAACCGACCTCATCGGCGGGGTGAGGGGAGAGAAGCGGGCCGTCGGAGGCGCCGGCTCCTCTACCTACGTGGTCGCGGTGTCGTCCGGAAAAGGCGGGGTGGGCAAGTCCTCGGTGACCACCAACCTGGCGGTGAGCCTGGCCGGTATGGGCCACACCGTCGGGGTGATCGACGCCGACGTCTGGGGATACTCGATTCCGAAGATGCTCGGCGCTGAGGGAGCACCGGCGGTGATCGCCGAGTCGATCATCCCGCTCCGCGCTCACGGGGTGTCGGTCATCTCGATCGACTACTTCGTGCCGGACGGCCAGGCGGTGGTGTGGCGGGGGCCCATGCTCCACAAGGCCCTGGAGCAGTTCCTGACCGACGTCTTCTGGGACGAACCCGAGTTCCTGCTCATCGACATGCCACCGGGAACGGGCGACATCGCCATATCGATCTCCCAGTTCGTGCCCAGAGCACGGGTGCTTCTGGTGACCACGCCCCAGCCCACGGCCAGCCGGGTGGCGTCCAGGGCGGCTCGGATGGCCGACCGGGTCGACCAGAAGGTCATCGGGGTGGTCGAGAACATGAGCTGGTTCGTGGGCAACGACGGCACGCACTACGAGATCTTCGGATCGGGCGGCGGGGCCGACCTCGCCGAAGCGACGGGTGTCGACCTCCTGGCCCAGATCCCGATCCTGGAGGCTATGCGATCCGGCGCCGACCGGGGCGAGCCGGTCAAGGTGGCCGCGCCCGGTAGCGAGGCGGAGCATGCCTTCGATGACCTGGCCCGCCGTCTCATCGCAACCCGACCTCGCATCAGGATGCATCCGGAGCTCCGGATCGGCTGACCTGCGCCAGTCTCGCCGGCTTGTGATATACGGGTCCGGCGACCGGCCACCCTGCTAGGAGGATGCTGAGAGCTGGGGAAAGCCGGCCGGTGCCTGGAGCAGGTTTCGTCGATATGACACTTTCATACTCATCCGCTGAAGGCCCGAATGATTATGTCGTAAGGGGGGAGTCGTCTGAGCCATCCGATTGCCACAGGACTCCGGCGCGTGGCAGGTCGGATTGCTGCTGCTGGCGGCTTGATCGCTACAACTGACGGTTATCGCAGCACCGCGATTATCGCACCGCCGACCACAGTCACCCAGCCGACGATCCATAGCGTCTGACTGTGGATGTCCTTGCGGAGGTCGGCGACGGCCTGGGCGATCCTCGAGACCATCCGGGCTTCAACGGCTTCGTCCTTGGCATCCACTAGCGACTCGGTTACTGCCTGGTTAGCCACGTTTCCCTTCCAGTGGCTGACTTACCTACTGTAACGTTACACGTCGTAGAAGGCTAGGGGTCTGCTGACCGGGTTCATTCGCATCGGATGATCTTGATACCGCAGGCCATGTTCATAAGCGGCTCCGGCGCCGCGCTAGAGCCAGAACAGGGTGACGAGGCCGATTCCCACGCAGTAGACGGCGAACGGCACGAGGCTCCGGCGGGCGAGGCGGTCGATCAGGAACTTGATGGCCCAGTACCCGCACACGCCGGCCACCAGTGTCCCGACCACCAATTCGATCGACAGGGTGGAGGCCGAACCCAGGTCGATGAACTCCCGTAGACCGGCGCCGAGGATGGCCGGGATGGCGATGATGAAGCCGAACCGTCCGGATTCTTCCGGCGAGAGTCCCCGCATGATTCCAGCTGTGATGACCATTCCCGATCTGGAGATCCCGGGCAGGAGGGCCAGCGCCTGGCTAAGCCCGATCAGGACCGCGTCCCCGGCGGTGAGATCCTCGGCCTTGCCGGAACCGCGTCCGGCGAGCCGGGTCAGAAACAGCACCACGCCGGTGGCCACCAGCGCCAGCCCCACGCCGAACGCGGATTCCTGGAAGATCTCGATGGCCGATGCGAACAGCAACCCGACGATCCCGGCCGGCACAGTCGCCACCACGACCATGGTCGCCATCCGCCGGGCGACCGGATCTTTCCCGAGCCTGCCCACCATCCAGGCTACGTCCTGGCGGTAATACGCGACCACGGCGGCGAGGGTTCCCAGATGCAGGACCGCCGACGTGGACAGGTCGGGCGGCTCGAGACCGAAGAGGTCGGGAATGATCCGCAGGTGGCCGCTCGACGAGACCGGCAGGAACTCGGTGATGCCCTGGACGAGTCCCCAGACTATGGCTTCCAGCATGCCTCAGACGTACCCGGAAGGTCTCGTGCGGGTCATCTCAACACGGCGATTGTGACGCCACCGACCACGGTTACCCACCCGATGATCCGCTGCGTCATCCGCAGCATGTCCTTCCGCAGGGAGGCCACAGCTTGGGCGAACTCGGACCGCAACTCCCCCTTGACCCGCATCGTCCTTGGCGTCCACTAGGGACTCGGTGACGGTCATGGATGCGGCTCCCTATCTCCGGTCTGACGCTTCATTGTACTCCCAAGTCCGGTTTACTGCTTTAATACCGGTTAGATACCGTCTGAGAATCATGTCCCATCCAGCACGCCGCCGGCATCCCGGTCACGGCGGGCCTCGATCAGCACCGAGACCCGGTCCTCGGCGATGGCGACCGCCGCCGTGGCAGCCCGGTCGGGCGGGAAGGCCACCGAGCCGACCAGACCGTCGCTCTGGTAGTCGCCGGGACGGACGCTGGTCACCAGACCGCCGATCGGCGGAAGGGCCCGCTCACCCGAAGAGGGGAGGATCACGAGCTGGACGCTCATGCCGGCGGTGGTGTCGGTCGGCACCGCCACATCGAGAAGCCACCAACCGCGCGGGACCTGGAGCGGGGCATCGGTGGTGTCGCCGGGCAGGAGGGGGTGGCCAGCCGTGAGGTCACGGTCCGCAAACCCGCTGCCGAGGACCGGCTCGAGCACTCCGCCGGCAACGGTCCGCCACTCGATCGCGCCTTCCACCGGGTCCCCGCGGGCCACGTCGCGGGTGACGTAGGGGTGCCTGACGGTGGAGGCGGGGCGGATCTCCACCCAGAGGCTGATGATCACCAGCAGGCCGACGAGTGACCAGCGCAGGTATGGAGGACGGGTCAACCAGAGCACGCCCCGCAACGTATCGCCGTTCCGGCGAGACTTGAAGAGGATTGTCCCGCCTCCGGGTGCCCGCCCTGCTAGCCGAGGAGGTTGATGCGGAAGCGCCGCTCGGCGGCGACGATGTCGTTCGGTGAATCCATCGAGAACCACGACCGCCCGTCCTCTCCCCAGGACGACCAGATCTCCCGGTCCACTCGTGTCCAGGGGACCGACCGCAGCATCTGCTGCATGGAGCCTCCGGAGTGGAGGATCCGTTCGGCCTCGTCAAGGCAGTCCGGGGAGTAGGCGGCGCAGGTCACCTGCGGCCGTTCGTCGACACAGACGGCCGTCTGGTTGGCAGCGGCCAGTTCGGCCAGGCGGTCGAGCGTCCCGGATCGCACCAGCGGTTGATCGACCGCCACCGCCACCACGGGTTGCCTGAGGATGGTCAGCGCGGTATGGAGCCCGTTCAAGGGGCCTGCCGGGCCCGGTTGCAGGTCGGGAATCGCCTCCAATCCCGCGACACCCCGGTGGCGTCCCACCATCACGACCCGGTCGAATCCGGCCATCGCATCGGCCACCCATCCGGCCATCGGTCGGCCACCCACCTCGACCAGAGCCTTGTCGCTTCCCATGCGGCGTGACGCCCCGCCCGCCAGGATGATCCCGACCACGCCTCTCATCCGCATTCCCGGCCCTGTTAGGGCACCGCCGGGCCGGAGGCAACGACCGGCCGGTCAGTAACCGCTGGGACTGGGCGCGGCGGGCGGCTCGGTGGGAGAGGTGGGCCTGACCTGGTGTCCTGTATCGGGCGAGAACGCGAAAATCGCCACACCAGAGCCCACCCTGCGGGCCC
>VXMM01000016.1 GCA_009841105.1 Acidimicrobiia bacterium
CGCTGCGGGCACGCCTTCGTCAGCGGGCCTTGCGAGGAACACCGCTGCCGACGCCGTACTACACCGCCATTCCACAGACAGACCACTCGCCTGCCATCAAGGGCTCGCCGGATACGAGCTGACGTAGGCCGTGATCTCATCCTGTAGGGCCACCTTGCGCCCATCGGGCAGGAAGGAGGCGTCGATCGAGTTCCTGGCCAGCTGGACCAGGTCTGTGCGGGTCAATCCGAGGGCCTCGGCGATCGCTAGGTAGTTATCGCCCACGTAGCCCCCGAAGTAGGCCGGATCATCCGAGTTCACCGTGACCAGTATCCCCGCGTCCATGAAACGTTTGAGGGGGTGCAGGCCAAGGTCCGGGAATACCTGGAGCCGTTGGTTCGACAGGGGGCAGACCGTCAGGGCCACCCGCTCCCGGGCGAGTCGATCCACCAGTTCCGGGTCCTCCCAGGCCCTGACCCCGTGGTCGATGCGCCGGACGCCGAGGACGTCCAAGGCCGACCGGATGTATCCGGGTGGGCCTTCCTCACCGGCGTGGGCGACCGGGATGAGCCCGGCCTCGACCGCCATGCGGTAGGGCTCGGCGAACAACTCCGGCGGGTTGCCCTTCTCGCCCGAGTCGAGACCCACTCCCTGGACGTGTTCTAGGTGAGGCCGGGCGGCATCCAACGTTTCGACGGCGGCCGCAGCGGGCAGGTGCCGCAGGAAGCACAGGATCAGCGTGGAGGTGATGTCAGGTGCGGCGTCTTCCTGGGCGCTCACGAATCCCCGGATCACCGTCCCGATGTCAATGCCCCGATCGGTATGGGTCTGCGGGTCGAAGAAGACTTCGGCGTGTCGTACCCCATCCGCCGCCGCTCGGGCCAGGTAGGCGGACATCAGGTCGGCGAAGTCGGCCTCCTTCTGGAGAACCGCGGCGGCTTGGTAGTAGATGTCGAGGAAGGACTGAAGATCTGCGAACGCGTAGGCCGCCTCCACCTCCTCGATCGAGCCGTACGGCAGGGCCACCCCGTTACGTCGGGCCAGATCGAACATCATCTGCGCCTCGAGGGTGCCTTCGATATGGATGTGGAGCTCCGACTTCGGTAGCCCCCGGACGAACCTGTCCAGGTCCGTAGGCACCTCCCGCCGGATGCCTTCCTTGTCTGTCATGACCCGACCCCCGGGAACGGGGAGAGGGCGCCGGATAGCGCCCTCTCCCGAGTCATAGGTTGATGGATCAGAGGTAGGCGCCGAGCCAGTCCTGGAGGAAGTAGATCAGGCACGCGGCCGAGACGATCCACATCAGGACATGGACCTGGGCGGCCTTGCCCTTCACGATCTTGATCAGGGTGTGCGTCAAGAACCCTGCCGCGATTCCCACCGTGATCGAATAGGTCAGCGGCATCAGGATGACGGCCAGCAACGCCGGCAGTCCTTCTTCAAGATCGGTGAAGTCGATCTTCTTCAACAAGCCCACCATCAGGAACCCGATCAGGATCAGAACCGGAGCCGTGGCCTGGCTGGGTACCAGCAATGCCAGGGGCGACAGGATGATGGCGATCAGGAACAGCACGCCGGTAACCACCGACGTCAGGCCGGTCCTTCCCCCCTCGGCTACGCCTGCCGAACTCTCGATGTAGCTGGTGTTGGAGCTCACCCCGCACAGTCCACCGAGGGCTGCGCCCAGTGAGTCCACCAGGAGCAGCTCGCGGAGCTTGGGAATCCGACCTTCCTTGTCCGTCAGCCCGGCTTGCTCGGAGACGGCGGTGGCCGTCCCCATCGTGTCGAAGAAGTCGGTCAGCATGAAGGTAAAGATCGTGAGAATGGCCGCTAGTGCGCCCATTTCAGCGAACACGTTCCCCATGTCGACGGCGCCGATGGTCGAGAAGCTGACGCTGGCCGAAAGGCTGTCGGGCAGGTCGATCACGTCCAGGATCAACGCCACGATGGTGGTGAGGATGATCGTGATGATCATCGCTCCCTTCACCTTACGGGCCATCAGCACTAAGGCGATCAGTACCCCGACCAAAGTGGTGCCGGCGGCGTAGGAGTTCGGGAACACGAACTCCACGATGGCGCCGCCCTGCCGTACCAGGCCCCCGTTGACCAGGCCGATGAAGAGGATGAACAGGCCGATGCCCACACCGATGGAGTACTTCAGGCTATCGGGGATGGCGGCCATCACCGCCTCCCGCAGGCCAAGCACGACCAGGATGGTGACGAGGATGCCCTCCCACAGGATGACGCCCATGGCGCCTTCCGCAGTCAGCCCGTCGGTCAGCACCAGGCCGAACGCAACGGCCGCGTTGATTCCCAGCCCTGCCGCCAGCGCGATCGGATGGTTGGCGACCACACCCATGGCGATGGATAGAATCCCCGCCACTAGGGCCGTTCCGGCCGCTACCGCAACCGGATCGAGGCCGGTGGCGCTGAGAATGTCGGCGTTGACGAACAGGATGTAGGCCATGACCAGGAATGTGGTGACTCCCGCTCGGACCTCGGTGCCTACGGACGATCCGCGTTCAGAGACCTTGAAGTAACTGTCAAGTCCCGTTTGGGCCATTTCTCCTCCCTTCAGGGTCAGGTTGATCCTCCACCCGACCTCGCATCCAGGTTAGTGCAAGCACCCGCAGCGCGCCGGGAAAATCTGGCGATAGGGGCTGGACGCGACGCCGCCTTCCCGTCGCCCGGTGCGGAGGCGCGGGAGTATCCGGAGAGAAGAGGGCCGGAAGGAGGGCTCCGGCTATGGGGCCCTGCAAAGTTCGATTCCGGCTACAGGGCGTCGCCCGTTTCCTGATCGAAGAAGTGCAGCTTGGTGGTGTCGACGACCAGCTCTGCGGATTGTCCCACTCGGGGAGCGTGGTCGGGGTTGACCCGGGCGGTGAACTTGGTCTCGTCGCCCAAAGCACCGGCATCCGTGCCCTCTTCGGCCAGAAGGGCCTCGATATCGGCGGTGACCACCGGCCGGACGGGCACGGAGAAGTGGACGTAGGCCTCGGAGCCAAGTTGTTCCACGAGGGAAGCGGTAACGGTCATGGCGCTCCCGCCGCTACCGGCGGCCGACCTGATCTCGAAGGCTTCCGGTCGTACCCCCACCACGATCTCGCGTCCGGACCGCTGCGCCAATCCGTCGGGAAGGGCGCCGGAGTCCACGGCCAGGCTGTGGCCGCCGAAGTCGAGCCTGGTGGTGGTCCCATCGGCGCCCACCGTCGCGTAGACGAAGTTCATGGCGGGCGAGCCGATGAAGCCAGCAACGAACAGGTTGCGCGGATGGTCATAGAGCTCCCGCGGGGACGCTATCTGCTGGAGGTTGGACTCGGTGTCCGAGATCGCCTTCAGGACAGCGACCCGGTCTCCCATGGTCATGGCCTCCACCTGGTCGTGGGTCACGTAGAGGGTGGTGGTACCGAGCCTGGAATGCAGGAGGCCCAGCTCCGAGCGCATCTGGACCCTCAGCTTGGCGTCCAGGTTGGAGAGGGGCTCGTCCATCAGGAAGGCGGCCGGTTCCCGTACGATGGCCCGGCCCATGGCCACCCGCTGCCGCTGGCCGCCGGACAGGGCCTTGGGCTTGCGGTCCAGGTAATCGGTGATCTCGAGGATGCGGGCGGCCTCGCCGACCCGTTCCTCGATCTCCTTCTTGGGGGTCTTTCTCAGCTTCAGGCCGAAGGCCATGTTGTCCCGCACCGTCATGTGCGGGTAGAGGGCGTAGTTCTGGAAGACCATGGCTATGTCCCGGTCCTTGGGAGCCACGTCGTTGACCACCCTGTCGCCGATCAGGATCTTGCCCTCGGTTATGTCCTCGAGGCCGGCCACCATCCTCAACAGGGTGGACTTGCCGCATCCGGATGGTCCCACGAGCACCACGAACTCGCCGTCGGCGATGTCGATGGACACGTCCGCAATTGCCCGCGTCTCGCCGCCATAGATCTTGCCGACCGCATCGAATGTGATTCCCGCCATCTCCAGTCCTCTCGTGAGCGCCTTCGACCATACCACCCACCCGGTCAGCAAGGTGCGGGAACAGGACTCGGAATCCGGAGTCACCCCTGAAGTGGCCACTGACCACTTCGGTCAGGGCCGCGCTCGCGTTCTCCTGAGCAACGGCTCGGCTAGGGCCAGGATCCGGTCGGTGGCGCCCAGGACCCTTCCCGCGGTGCCCGGGGTCTCCGAATCCACGAGGTTGCCCATGACCCGCAACGTGATGCGGGCGATGGCCTGGGTGCCGACCGCCACTCGCAATCCGGCATTGAGGATGGCGGGATGGCCGATCAGCAGGGAGAACCGCCGGCCGGTGCGCAGGAAGGCGTCGAAGCGTTCGCCCACCACCCGGTCGTATCGCTCGGGCGCCGAGACCGGGTCCTCTACGAACAGGTCGGCGGCGAGGATGCCTGACTCCAGCCCGTAGTCGATGCCCTCGCCGTTCATCGGGTTGACGAGTCCGGCCGCGTCACCCACCGCCACCCAGCCCGGACCGTGCCTGCGGACGGAGCTCATGGGAAGTCGCCAGGCCCGAGGGCGCTCCAGGTAGGGCCCGAGCGCCCAGGAGTCCCGCACGCCGGCGTGGTAGGAGTCGAGTAGGGAGTTCAGGTTCAGGCGGCTGAAGTGCTTCATCGTGGACAGCGACCCGGCGCCGATGTTGACCGTCCCGTCTCCGGCCGGGAAGATCCAGCCGTATCCCGGCACAGCGTTGCCGTCGGGGTCGCGCATGGTCAGGCAGGCTTCGATGTAGCGCTCGGCGTGACGCGGGGAGGCCGCATAGCTGCGGATCGCCACGCCGTAGGGCTCGCCGGCCACCCGGGTGGCGCCCAGCAGCCGGGCGGCGGCGCCGGGCGCCCCGGTGGCGGCCACCACCATTCCTGCCCCCCAGAAGTGTCCGCCGGCTTCGACCCCCACCGCTCTGTCACCTTCGAGGACGGGTAGGGCTTCGGTATCCCAGATCACGCGGGCGCCCGCTTCGGTGGCGGCGTCCACCAGGGCGGCGTCCAGTTTGCGGCGGGGTAGAACCGCTCCATGAGCCGGGAAGCGGCTGGTCCGGGGCCAGCGCAGCATCCGCTCGGTGTTCCCGGCGATCATCCGCAGCCCTTCGATGAGGTGGCAGGCGCCGAGGTCGATGCCCAACTCTTCGAGTGCGCCCACGGCTCGGGGGGTGAGCCCATCGCCGCACACCTTGTCGCGGCCGTACGGAGCGCGGTCGAAGACCACCGTCCTGACGCCCTGGCGGGCGGCCCGGATGGCGGTGGCCGCGCCTGCGGGTCCGGCGCCGATGACCACGAGATCCACCGTATTCATGTCGGTTGAGGATGCTAGGAGGTGCCGCAGGATGTCCATCCGGCCCGGTCGCCGGTAGCGAACCGCCAGGTCGAGCCCGTGGGCAACGCGGGGGTTCGTCAGATGGTCAGCCGGCGTCTACCTGTATCTCGGTCGCCTTGACGGACAACCACACCTCCGACCCGGGCGCCAGGTTCAGGCCCGTCTGGGCGTCAGGGGTGATCTCGGCCGTGACCGGCAGGGGAGGACCGGTCTGGACGCGGACGCGGTCCGCGTGGTGGTCGATCCGCTCGATCCTGGTCGGCCAGGAGTTGCGCGGGCTTCCCCCCGGCCGATCGAGGTGGATGGAGATGGCACGCGGATGGATGGTGGCGATGATCCGGCCCGATGCCGCTTCGGGAACCACCAGCTGGTGGTTCCCGATGGTCAGGACCTTTCCCGAGGCGGCTCCGACCAACAGGTTGACCCCTGCCAGGTCGGCCGCGTAGGGGCTGGCGGGACGCAGCCGGATCTGATCGGCGCTGCCCTCCTGGGCAACCGAGCCGTTCTCGAGTACCACCAGCCGGTCGGCCAGCAGGAAGGCCTCGGTGGGGTCGTGGGTGATGAGCAGGCTCGGTCCCGGGAAGCCGGCCAGATGGTCCTGGAGCAGCCGCCGCAGCCCGGCCCTTGAACTGACGTCGAGCGCGGAGAACGGCTCGTCCAGCAGCAGCATGGAGGGCTCGGTTATCAACGCGCGGGCCAGGGCCACGCGCTGCCGCTGGCCTCCCGACAGGCGACCGGGACGCCGGTCGGACAGCGCGCCCAGGCCAACCGCCTCCAGCCATCCGGCCGCGCGCCGGCGGGCCTCGCGGCGGGGTACCCGGCGGGAGCGGAGCCCGAAGGCCACGTTCTCCAGCGCGCTCAGGTGGGGGAACAGCACTCCGTCCTGGAACATGACGCCGATCCGGCGCTCCGCCGGTCCCACGAGGGTGCCGGTGGCCGCATCCTCGAGGACACGACCACCGAGCCGTACGTAACCCCCGTCGAGCGGTAGAAGGCCGGCCAGCGCCCCTACCACGGTGGTCTTGCCCGCTCCGTTCGGGCCCAGCAAGGCGACCGTCTGCCCGGGATCGATGCCCAGAGCCACGTCCAGATGGAAGCCCTCTCGCCGCATCACCAGGCGCGAGTCGAGACCGGTTCTCATCTGCTGCGCCACCAGTGGTCCCTGAGAGCGACGAGTACGGCCAGCGAGACGATCACCATCACCAGGCTGAGCGCCAGGGCCGCGTCCCGGTCGCTCTCGAGGGCGACGAACACCGCCAGAGGCAGCGTCTGCGTGCGTCCCTGGAGGTTACCGGCGAAGGTCAGGGTCGCCCCGAACTCACCGAGCGCGCGAGCCCAGGTCAGGGCGATACCGGCCACGACCGAAGGGGCGATCATGGGGATCGTCACCCGGCGGAGCACGGTCCACCGTCCGGCGCCGAGGGTCTCCGCCGCCCGCTCGAAGCGCTGATCCAGGCTCCGGAGCCCGCCTTCAACGGTGAGCACCATCAGGGGCATCGCCACGAAGACCCCCGCCAGGATCACCCCGCCGGTCGAGAACGGCAGGACGAGCCCGGTGGCTTCGTACAGGGGGGATCCCACCAGGCCGCGCCTTCCGAGGGCGAACAGCAGGGCCGCCCCTCCCACCACGGGCGGCAGGACCATCGGAAGGAGCACGAGTCCTCTGAGGAGCGAGCGTCCCGGAAAGTCGTAGCGGCACAGCGTCCAGGCCACCGGCACGCCGAGCAGCAAGGAGATGACCGCCGCGCTGACCGAGGAGATCGCCGATAGCCGGAGGGCCTCCAGCGCCAGATCGGAGCCGAGCAGGGTCGCCAGCCGACTCCATGGAGCGCGGCCCAGGAGCCCCAGCACCGGCAGGGCGAACAGAGCCAGCCCGATGGTGGCCGGGATGGCGATGAACGCGGGCGGCCGGCGCGGCCGTTGAACCGTCCTGGACCGGCCCTCCCTCCGGCGGGGGGCCTTCCGGATGCTGTGCTCGTCTTCAGTCATCAACCCTGATTATGCACGTTCCTCGGGTCCGGTGGTTGCTCGGCGCCGTCAGGGGAGGCGGAACCCGTGCCGGTTCAGGAGCATCCGTCCCTCCTCCGACAGTACGAAGGCGACGAACGCAGCCGCGGCTTCCGCGTGGGACGTGGCGGACATTATCGCGATCGGGTAATCCGTCGTGACGTTGTGCTCCTCCGGGATCGCGATTGCGACCGCACCGTTCCCTTCCCGGACATCGGTCGCATAGACAATGCCGGTGTCGAGCTCTCCCTGCTCGACCTTGGTGAGCAGGGCGCGCACGTTGGGTTCCTCGGTGTCGGGCCGGGCCGTGACCCCAGCTCTCTGCAGGACCTGGCGGGTGAACTGACCGCAGGGAACCGTCTCTGCGCACAATCCCACCAGCAGTTCCGGCCGGGCCAGATCGTCCAGGCCGGTCACACCTCCCGGGTTCCCGGCGGGAACCGCGATGGCCATGGTGTTGTGGGCGAAGACCCGTGCCTTGCCGCTGACGAGGCCGGCGGCGCGGATCTCTTCCATGATGGCGACGTTTGCGGGAGCGAACGCGTCCACCGGCGCCTTCGCCAGGATCTGCTCTCTCAGGAGTGAGCTACCTCCCAGGTTCAGGACCACGTCGATGCCGGGGTGGGCATCCTCGAAGGCCGTCTCGATGTCGCGGAAGGCGTCGGTGAGTGAAGCGGCCGCCGCCACCAGCAACTCGACCCGGTCCGTGTCCCGGGCACCGGCTCCCGCGCAGGAGGCGACGAGCAGGATGGCCAAGGATCCGGCGATGAGCCGTCGGGTCATCGGGTTGAAGCCTTCCGGGTGGGGGTGGGCCGGTCGAGCCGGTTTTGCGGGATCGGGGCAGGGTAACGTGACCGGCATGGTACGGACGGCGGCCCGCCACGATCGTGATGCCGGAGGGGACCCCGCCCTCCTCGCCGCCAAGGCCTCGCTGCGGGAGATGGTGTGGGATCGCCTCGCCGGCGGCGGGGTAGCCCGGTTTCCGGGTGCTCGGAACCGGATCCCTAACTTCGTGGGAGCGGAGGCCGCCGCCGAGCGGCTGCGCAGTACGGGGGCGTGGCGGCGGGCGGGCACGCTTAAGTCCAACCCGGACTCACCCCAGTGGCCGGTTCGCCAGCGGGCACTGGAGGATCACAAACTGGTCTTCATGGCGGTACCTCGGCTGGCCGAGCCGGAGCCGTTCTTCTGTTTGGATCCCGATCGCCTGATCGATCCTCCAAGGGCGGCCTCGTCCATCAAGGGTGCCTCCCGCTCGGCTCGGACCATCCGGATCGCGGACATGGTGCCGGTTGACCTCGTGATCACCGGTTGCGTGGCCGTCGACCCGACCGGCGCCCGGCTCGGGAAGGGAGGGGGCTTCAGCGACCTCGAGTATGCCCTGGCCTGGGAGGCGGGCCTCATCGGACCGGACACGGCGGTGGCCACCACCGTTCACGAGATCCAGGTCCTGGAGACGGATCACATCCCGATGGCGGACCATGACCTCCGTCTCGACCTGATCGTCACCCCAGAACGGGTAATCAACTGTGACGGGTTGCGGCCTGCGCCCGGGCTGCGATGGGAGAAGCTGACCGAGGAGAAGATCGCGGCCATCCCCTTGCTGACGGCGCTCCGCTCGGCCGGCGCCGACCGCCCCTGAGGTAGGAGCGATCCTCCGTGCCTCAGGGATCCGGTCCTCCCTGGCGGGCAGGGGCGGGGTCTTCCTCCACGCTCCTGGCGCTGGCTCTGCTCGGGTGCTTGCTTCTGGGGGCCTGTACGGACACCGGGCCCGGAAGCGTCTCCTCGACCTCGACGAGCAGCCCGCCGCTCGCAACGACCGTGCCGGACACGTCGGCCCTGGCAGCGGAAGCCACTGCTACTCCGCCCGCACCCGCGGCAACGGAAGCGGAGATCCCGGCCGAGCCGCCCACGAAGTCCCCCTCGATGGGCCCGGTCGAACCTCCCGCAACGATCCCGGCCGAGCCGGTATCCGTCGAGCCGGTCATCGTGAGGGCGCTTCCCCACGACCCGGGGGCCTTCACGCAGGGCCTGGTTCTGCGGGACGGGGTCTTCTACGAGAGCACCGGGCTCTACGGCGAGTCGACGGTGCGGATCGTGGATCCCGGCACCGGCCGCGTTATCCGCTCCAGGAGCCTCGGCGAAGGGTTCTTCGGGGAGGGTCTCGAGCTGGTGGGGGACCGTCTCATCCAGCTCACCTGGAAGGAGGGGACCGCCTTCGTCTGGGATGCGGAGACGCTCGCCCCGCTGGGCACGTTCTCCTACGATGGCGAGGGGTGGGGGTTGTGCGCCCAGGGGGATCGGCTGGTCATGAGCGACGGATCGTCCCGGCTGACCTTCCGGGACCCGGCGACCTTCGAGCCCGTGGGCCGGGTAGAGGTGCTGAGGGCCGGAGAGCCCGTGGAGTGGATCAACGAGCTGGAGTGTGTGGAGGGTCTCGTCTACGCCAACGTGTGGCAGACCGAAGAGATCGTGATCATCGACCCCGGCACCGGGAGGGTCGTGGGCCAGATCGACGCATCGTCGCTACTGGATCGTCTTGGATCGACCGATGGGATCGATGTGCTCAACGGTATCGCCTACGACTCCGGAGACAGATCCTTCTACCTCACCGGCAAGCTGTGGCCGGAGATCTTCCAGGTACGCCTCACGCCCTGAGTGGCCAGTGTCCGGTTGCCAGTGGCCAGTTTGCGACCTAGAGGTAATCAGTTTCCTTGAGGCTGTTGGGTTGTCCGTCTCGTCCCAGGGTTACAACCAGTCACTGCCCACTGCCCACTGCCCACTGCCCACTGCCCACTGAACAAGCCACTAGACTTGTCCGTGCCGCTGATGCATGATGCTCGCATGCGGTCCCCACAATCGAGGTCCTGCGCCCAAGATGGCGCCTTCCGGGGGGTTTGTCCGACCCGGATGTCCGAAGGAGGTGATGCGCCCCCATGCGCACGTACGAGTTGATGACCATTCACAGGCCCGAACTGGCCGAAGCCGACGCCAGGCGTGAGTCACAGGTTCTCAAGAACTTTCTCCACGGCGCCGATGCGTCGGTCGTAGAGATCGACTTCTGGGGCAAGCGGCGGCTCGCCTACGAGATCGACAAGGTCCGAGAGGGCTACTACACGGTGATCACGTTCGAGGGGGAGACACGCCATGTGGCTGCCCTGGATCGCGCGCTTTCCCTTTCCGACGCCGTGATGCGACACAAGATCATCCGGCCCGGTGTTCATCCCGGTCGCCTGAAGACCACAGGAGAGTCATCGGATCGGTCCGGACGCAACGGCGCGAGCGTTTCCCGCCGGTGAGGGACGTGTCACAGGCGCCTGATGTAATGGGTGGGAACCGAGTGAGCTGCAGACAGATAGGAATAGCATGC
This sequence comes from Acidimicrobiia bacterium, assembly GCA_009841105.1. GTDB lineage: Bacteria > Actinomycetota > Acidimicrobiia > Spongiisociales > Spongiisociaceae > Spongiisocius > Spongiisocius variivorans. The sequence goes on from VXMM01000016.1 coordinate 10,664, forward strand.
CCGATAACACAGTAACCATCGTAGGCAACCTGACCCAGGACCCCGAGATGAGGTTCACGCCCAACGGGGTGGCCATGGTCAGGCTCAGCATCGCTGTGAACCGCCGACGCTTCAACCGCGACTCCAACACCTGGGAGGATGGCGACACGAGCTTCTTCAACGCCACCTGCTGGCGTGATCTGGCCGAGAACGTCTCCGAGTCGTTGCGGAAGGGTACCCGGGTTATGGTCACCGGCCGGCTCGAGCAGCGCTCGTGGGAGACCCAGGATGGCGACCGGCGTTCCATAATCGAGATCCAGGTCGACGAGATCGGCCCCAGTCTCCGGTGGGCTACCGCCTCGGTGACCCGCATTCCAAGAGGAGGCAGCTGGAGCGGCGGCGGCCAGCAGGCCAACGTTCCCCCTGCCCCAGTGGCCCGGAACAACCCGCCACCCGACGAAGCACCTTTCTAACAAGGAGTCATAACGTATGGCGAGACGAATCCCGAACCGACGCCGGCGGCGGCCCAGAGGTCCTAAGACGATCCGCAAGCGGGTCTGCCCCGGCTGCAGCCAGATGACGTGCGACAACACCAAGGTGCCTTACGTCGACTACAAGGACCTGGACAGCCTGGGCCGATTTATTTCCGAACGCGGCAAGATCCGTTCCCGGCGTGTGACCGGCGCCTGTGCCCAGTACCAGCGGCGGGTGGCGGTCGCTATCAAGAACGCACGCGAGATGGCGTTGTTGCCGTACACGAAGAGCCCTCGATGAGGCTAGTGCTCAAGACCGACGTGGCCGGTCTGGGATCCAAGGGCGACATAGTGGAGGTGGCCACCGGCTACGGGCGCAACTATCTCATGCCACAGGGGCTCGCCGCCAAGGCCACCGTCGGCATGATCCGGCAGATCCAGGAGGCGGAGCGGGTCCGCAGGGAAGCTCGCCGTCGCGAGCTGGAAGCCGCGGAGGACATCCGCTCGCATCTGGCCGAGACCCGGGTCGTCATCGCCGCTCGGGTAAACGACGAGGGTCAGTTGTTCGGGTCGATCGGGATCGCCGAGATCATCGACGCGGTGAAGAGCCTGTCATCGGTGGTCCTCGAGCGCCGGATGGTCATGCTGGCGGAACCCATCAAGACCATCGGCTATCATGAGGTGACCATCACTCTGCATCCCGAGGTGCAGTGCGTTCTGACCCTGGATGTGATCCCGGCTCATCGATGACGAGCGCACGGAGCTCTGTTGGGCGACTTGCGGGCCGGCCATAAACCTGAAGAACGCCAAAATAAGCGCCGCAGAAGCCGGGCCGGCGAGCCGTCGGGTTGCCTATGCTGGCGGCGGTTGGACTCCGGTCGGACGGCGCGACCGCCGGTGATGCCCCCAACCACTTCCCTCTTCCCCCTGTGACCTTCCCGCACGTGGCCGCGTAGCGACCGGCTCGCTGCCCCGGGCGTCGAGCCGTGGCCCGCGCCCTTGGGATGTCACACCCCCGCGCCATCCTGGTACGGACGATGTCAAACAGAGGGAGGGCGCAGTATGGGCCGGGCCATCTTCCCCGCGGGGGCAACACCGTGACGGTGGTCGAGCGGGTCCAGGACCCGCTCGCATTCACCCAGGCCAAGGCTCCGCCCCACAGCGTCGAAGCGGAGGAGTCGGTGCTCGGCGCGGTGCTCCGGTCGCAGAAGGCGGCGGATGACGTGATCGTACGCCTCAAGGAGGCGGACTTCTACGTTCCGGCCTACCGGATGATCTTCGGCGCCATGGTTCGCCTCTACGACGACAACCAACCCATCGACACGCTGACGGTGGCCGACCGGCTGACCCGGATGGGAAATCTCGACAAGGTGGGTGGCGTCGGCAGGGTCGCCGTGCTCTGGGACAAGGTGCCCAGTGCCGCCAATGTGGGCTACTACACAGAGGTGGTCGCCGAACATGCCGTCCGGCGCCGGATGCTGGAGGCGACCCGGCGAATCGGTGACCTGGCCATGAACCTGGACATGGAGATCGAAAGGGTCCTGGACGAGGCCGAACAGACCGTGCTGGGGGTGGCGCAGAACCGGGTGGAGGATGGCCTGGAGCGGATGGGGGGCCTGCTGGAGAAGGTCCTGCACAAGCTGGAGGAGGCCGAGAAGGGCCATCAGGACGTCACAGGACTCTCCACCGGCCTGGTGGACCTGGATCGCAAGCTGGGAGGGCTGCAGCCCGGCACCCTGGTGGTGGTGGCAGGCCGTCCTGGCATGGGCAAGAGCGCTCTGGCGATGAACATAGCCAGCCATGTGGCCCTCAATCGCGGGCCGGTGGCGTTGTTCAGCCTCGAGATGTCGCCGATGGAGATCGCCTACCGCTGGTTGGGATCCCACGCCCGGGTTAACTCCATGAAGCTCCGTTCCGGTTTGGATCGAAGCGAGTCGGCCCGGTTATGGCCCCGGCTGGTGGATGCCTCGGCCAGCCTGTACCCGGCGCCGCTGCACGCCGACGAGGGGTCGCGTACCGTGACCGACATCCGGGCCAAGTGTCGGCGGCTGAAGAAGCACCAGGACGGACTGGAACTGGTGGTGGTGGACTACATGCAGCTGATGCAGGCCCGTACCAGGGAGAACAGGCAGCAGGAGATCGCCGAGATCAGCCTCAACCTCAAGGGACTGGCGCGGGAGTTGGAGGTGCCTGTGATTGCTGTCTCGCAGCTCAACCGGGCACTGGAGAGCAGGAGCGACCGGCGCCCGCAGCTCGGGGACCTCCGTGAGTCGGGGGCTATCGAGCAGGACGCTGATGTGGTACTCATGATCTACCGCGACGAGTACTACAACGAGCAGTCAGACCAGAAGGGGATGGCCGACATCATCATCGCCAAGCAGCGGGCCGGTCCCACCGGGGTCGTGAAGACCACATTTGCCGCCGAGTACACGCGTTTTGACAACCTGCCCCACGGCTACACCAACCAGGGACGGTAAGCGCCGCTCAGATGTGAATCTCGATGCGGTCTCCGTCCTCGAGAGGGAACGCCCTCCCGATGCGGCGGTCGGGCCGGCCGGGCCGGATCAGCCGGGCGAACTTGAGATCCCGGGCGAAGTCCTTGTGGATCAGGGCAGCCACATCCAGCACCGTCTGGCCGCGGCGGATCGTGTAGGGCCGGTCGTCCTTTCGCCCGGCAGCCGAGACCGTGTAGACCCGCACCACTCCCAGGGCATCGAATAGCCACGCGCCCAGATGGCTCACCTCGCCATCCGGCACCGAGGACCTGAGGACGGGGAGCTCGAGGCCCACCAACTCCATCAGCACCTCGACCTCCTCCTCGACCCGTTCGGTGAGGTCGGCCTTGGATGCCACCACCGCGGTAGGCAGGAGCTTGGCGAACGGATCGTCGGTATCCGGCGGCTCACCCGTGCCCCTTGGCCACTCGCCGGTCGGGAACACCTTGCGCTCCTTCAGTAGCCCCATCAGTTCCTCCACGGCGGCCACGCAACCCGGCTCCGACACATCGACCACCAGTAACGCCCCGTCCGCGGGTTGCAGGGAATTCCCGATCCAGGGCAGGGGGTGATCGGCGGTGATCGGCGGGAGGTCGATCAACTGGATCCCGATGTCCCGCACGGGCGCCATGCCGGGCTGGGGGTGATGGGTAGTGAACGGATAGGCGCCGACCGGGGCGCCCGATCCGGTGAGGGCGTGGTGGAGTGAGGACTTGCCACTGTTGGGAGGCCCGAGAAGGGCGATCTGGCCGGCCCCTTCCACTCGGACGGTGTAGACCGGCCCGGCCCGCGCGCCCGCCTTTTTCGGAGCGGCCAGCTCATCGGTCAACTCCTTGATCTTGGTCTTGATACCGGCTTGGAGGTGTTCGGTTCCCTTGTGCTTAGGGATGGTGCGGAGCATCTCTCGCAGCGCCGCCAGGCGATCCCGGCCCTCGCGGGCCGCCTTGTAGTCGGCTTCGGCCTTCTTGTACTCCGGGGTGACGTTGGTGGGCATTGGGGGCTAATCATGGCGCAATGGCGGCGGGACCGCCGATCCGCCGGGGCGGTAATCTCGCGAGGCCATGTTCGAAGAGCTCGCCGAAGGCGTCTTCCGGCGCCACTATCCCTTCCTTCGGATCAACGTCGGGGTCGTGATCGGCACCCACGGCGTCCTGGTGGTCGACACCCGCGAGAGCGAGGATGCCGCACGTGAACTGTCCGCAGAGCTTGGTTCGCTCACGGCCAAGCCGGTGAGATGGGTGATCAATACCCACTGGCACTGGGATCACGTGTTCGGCAACGCCCTCTTCCCGGATGCGGCCATCTGGGGACACCGGTCATGCCGGCGGATGCTCCTGGCGGATCCGGAGCCCCATTACGAGGATGCCCGTCGCTGGATGCCCCCGGAGCGGAGGGACGAGATCGAGCGGGTGAGGCTGGTGGCGCCGCAGCACACGTTCGAGGCGGTGACCTCCATCGACGTCGGCGGGCGCCGGGTCGAGGTCACGTACCACGGCCGGGGCCACACCGACGCCGATGTCGTGGTCCGCTGCGGCGGCGTGACCTTCATGGGGGACTTGGTGGAAGAGGGCAAGAGCCCCGAGATGGGCGATTCCTACCCCCTGGAGTGGCCCGCCACGCTGGCCGCGGCGCGTCCCGGAGCGGGGCCGACAGTCGTGCCCGGCCATGGTGACCTGCTTTCCCTCAGCGACTTCGACGATCAGACGGACCGGCTCCAGAGGGTGGCCGTGTTGTTACGCCAGGTGCTCTTCGAGGGCCGTCCCGCGGAGGAAGCGGTCCGGCGAGGACCCATCCCCGAGCTGCACATGCGGAAAGCACTGGCAAGGGCCAGAGCCAGCCATAACAACTAGCAGCTAACTAGGATGTGTTCACGCTATGAGCGTTCGTTTGTTATCACGATCAACTAATCACGCGGGGGCGGGCCGGACTCGATGGTGATCCCGCCGAAGAGGCAGGTTCCGGTGATCGTGAGCGTCGGGCCGGTCCTGGCTGACGTCTCCGTTCGCTGGTCGCTGACTCCGCCGAACACGTTGGTGGTTCGGAGGTCGACGACCCAATCGTCGGGTACCACGAAGACGACACCCCCGAAGACCGCGGAGACGTCGACCGTGGGCTTGCTGATCGCCAGCCCGGCATCGACCAGGTCGATCTTGGCGGACCCGAAGACGGCGCTGACCGCTCCACCGGAGAACCTCCTGCTGGTGATCCGCTGCTCGGTCGTTCCGAACCCGCAGGACACGTTCAACTCGCTTACTTCGATGGCCTCGGGAGTCCGGTCCCGCTTGCGGTGCCTGGTCCGCGAGCGGCGACCCATCAGGATGAACCTGGCGCCCACCCAGACGAGGACGAGCGGCCAAAGCCTCCACACGTCTCCGAAATCAACCGCCCAAACACCCAGAGAGTCCAGCAGGAACGCCACGCCGAGCAGGGTCACCGCCGCCCAGAGCCATCGGCCCGAGCGCCGCCGGACCAGGTTGGCGAGTCCGATCACCACCAGGAGCGCTGGCCACCAGTCGCTGAACGTGTAGCTCCAATCGGTGAGGTTCTCGATGAGGAACAACGCCCCGATCACCACCAGCAGGAGTCCGGTCACTATCCGGGAGCTTCGATTGCCTTCCATGATGCCTCGCCTTTCGTCAGTACCGTGCCGTGGTCAACCGGAGGATCCCGCCCGGGCGGGCCCACCAGGGACCGGCCAGAGCCATGCGGCTCCCACCACGCCCCCCGAGTCGCCGTGCCTGTTCCTTGCCAGGCGAGTGGCCACCCTCTCGGAGAATATCCACTGCCCCCACCTTTCCGGCACCTCCACGTACAAGCGGTCCACGTTCGACATGCCCCCGCCCAGGATCACCACATCGGGATCGACGATGTTGATCACCACCGCCAGCGCCCTCGCGAGGCGGGTGGCGTACCGATCGAACACTGCACCGGCGATCGCGTTCCCACCGACGCGGTCCATGACCTCCGCGGCCGTCAGTTCTATCCCGCCGGCTTGCTGGTACTCACGGGCCACCGCCGGACCGGACAGGTAGAGCTCCACGCAGTCGGTTCTCCCGCAGTAACAGGTCCGCCCGCCGTTCTCGCCGGGTTGGGGGTTGTGACCCCATTCACCGGCTATCCGGTTGGGGCCCGCCTGGGGGGTCCCGTTGATCACCAGGCCGCCTCCTACGCCGGTTCCCAGGATCACGCCGAACACGGTTCCGGCCCCCGCGCCCGCTCCGGTGGCAGCTTCGGCCAGTGCGAAACAGTCGGCGTCGTTGGCCAGCCGTACCGGCCTTCCCAGGGCCGTTTCCAGGTCACGATCCAGGGGTCGGCCGTTCAGCGCCACCGAGTTGGAGTTACGTAGCAGCCCCGAGAACGGGGAGATGGCCCCAGGCGTTCCGATCCCTACAGTGCCCTGCCCTCCCGCGCAGGCCTCTACCTCTCGGATCAGCCCCACCACCGCCCTGACAGTGCCCCCGTAGTCTCCCGCCGGCGTGGGTACCCGCTTCCTCACCAGCACCTGTCCGCTCGGGTCGAGTACGGCACCCTCGATCTTGGTGCCCCCCAGGTCGATCCCGACCCGGAGCCCGGACCGGCTCATGCTCGTTCTTCCCTCCTGAACCGGCTGGCGACCCGCAGGCCCAGGTAGCCGAGCATCGCCCCGACCTGGAGCCAATCGCCCCAGCGCACATAGAGGGTAGGGCCCGCCGTCCGCGCCGCGGCCACGCCGCTGGTCGTGGTGGTCTCGAACAGATCGGTCCGGCCCTCCACCCGCCCATCGGCATGCACGAAGGCCGACTTGCCTGTGACCGCGGCGTGAACCAGGTCCACACCCAACTCCGCCGCCCTCATCCGGCTGATGGCGATCATCTGGTCGCTGGCCGGCGTCCTGCCGAACGAGGCTTCGTTGGTCGCCAGCACCAGGAAGGCCGCTCCAGCCCGCACCACCTCCCGCTCGTAGCGGGCGTAGGCCCCTTCATAGCTGATGACGGAGCCGAATCGCACTCCATCGAGATCGAACAACACCTGCGTCTCGCCCTTGACCATGTCTCGAGGCACCCGGTCGAGGGCCGGTACGATCTCGAAGAAGGGGCGGAGGGGCACGTATTCGCCGAACGGAACCGGATGCCGCTTCCGGTAGCTGCCGACGATGGCGCCGCTCGGCCCGAAGACCACGTTGATGTTCTCGAAGTGACCGGGCCCCGCGTCGAGGTCTCCTCCCACCAGCAGCGTCGCGTCCAGCCTGGTCGCCTCGGTGCCGATGGCACTGGCCACCAAGGGGTCCCGGAGCGGGTCGGCACTGCCTCCGGTGGAGCTCTCAGGCCAGACCACCAGATCGGGACCGGGCTCCAGAGCGCCGGTCAGTGCCAGGTGGCTCTCGTAGATGAGCCGGCGTTCGCCCGGGCACCGTGTCCCCGGGCAGGGCGAGTTCCCCTGCACGATCGTCACCGACCGGGTCTCGCCTTCCGGGATCGCCGGCCAGATGTTTCCGGCCAGCCCCAGGAGCACCACCCCCCCGGACACTGCCGCCAGCACTTTCCAGGAGACGCGCCGGCGTATCACCAGGACCGCCACCGCCGCCACCGCCGCCAGCAGGACTCCCCATCCCGTAGCTCCGAACCACTGGGCGGAAGGTCGGAGGGGCGTGGCGCCCGCCATGACGCCGATCGATCCCCAAGGGAAGCCGCCGAAAGGCCACCTCACCCGCAGGAACTCCGCCAGCGCCGCCGCTCCCGCCGTCGCCAGCACGAATACCCAGGGAGTAGCCGCCCGGTAGCGGAATATCCCGCCGGCGCCGATCAGGAAGGCCAGGGCTTGGACCATCGCCAAGGGGTAGTAGGCGATCAGTTCCACCTCGATGAGCCAGGACAGGATCACTGCGAAGTAGGCGAGCCCGAACAGGTAGCCAGACCAGAGGGCGACCGCTCGGGTGCCGGCCGTCGCCACCAGCCAGACGAAGCCCACCAGGCCTAACCAGGCGAGGGAGGTCCACTCGTACGGTGGGTAGCCGAGGGCCGCCATGACGCCCGCCAGCACCGCACCGACCAGCCGCAGGGTTGTCACCGTCCACGCCACCGGCGGGATTGTACGTAGTCGCCTCGCAGCGCTCGGCGGGGCGTTCCAATACCCGGAATCGCGGGTGTCGGGCCGTAAGATGATGCCCGATCACGCACCGGATGCAACGGCGGGGCTCCGCGCCCCGGCCCGCACCCACAGCCGAGTCCAAGGAGCCCACAGTGGTCTGTCTGCGAAACAACCCGGCGTGACTTCCGGAGTTCCGGACGTAGACCTGCGGACCGACCTGGACGTGGCGATCGCCGCGGCGCGTGCCGGCGCCGGAGTGGTGCGCCGGTCGTTCGGGCGGGACATCGACCCGGACCTCAAGAGCGTGGTCGATCCGGTGACGGAGGTGGACCGGGCCGCCGAGGCGGCCATCCGGGAGGTCCTGGTCGCCATGCGTCCCGAGGACGAGGTGCTGGGCGAGGAGGGGGGCGGCCAGACCGAGGCGGTGGGGCGGCGGTGGATCGTGGATCCGCTTGACGGCACGGTCAACTTCCTGCACGGCCACCCGCACGTCTCCACGTCCGTGGGGCTCTGGGACGGGGACGAGCCGGTGGCGGGGGCGGTGGTCGATGTGATGCGGGGAGAGATGTTCACCGCCGCCCGCGGGCAGGGCGCCCACCTGGACGGCCGGCCCATCCGGGTCTCCTCCAAGACCAGGCTCCAGGAGTGCCTGGTCGGAACCGGATTCCCCTACGACCGCCACCTGAACGGCCCGGCCTACACCGCCGCGGCGGGGGAGGTGATGAAGAGGGTGCGGGACATTCGCCGGCTCGGGTCGGCCGCTCTGGACTTCGCCTGGGTGGCCTGCGGGCGTTTCGACGGCTTCTGGGAGTTCGGCATCTACCCGTGGGATGTGGCGGCGGGACTGTTACTGGTCGAGGAAGCGGGCGGCTTGACGGCCGACATGAACAAGAGCCCTGCCGGGGTGGACTCCATCCATTTCGTCGTCGCTGCGCCGGGAATATACGAGCCCCTGGTGGACCTGATCCGCTCGGTTGCCCCACCCCATGTTCGGGCCGCTACTTGAGCAGCCAGCCCGGGTTGCTTCCCGTCCGGTGACGGCCGGCGACGCCATCGCGGCCTTCTGGGAGGAGTGGCCCCGGCTGCGGGATGTGCTGGAACGGGAATTGGCCCGAGGCGAGTACGGAGATGGCACGGAGCATCTGACGGACCTTCTGAAGGCCGTCGATCCCGGACTGGAGTGGGATCTGTCGCCAGGGCTCGACGCCCACCACGCGCTCTGCCTGAGTTCCGCCTCGGACCCCGCGCTGCGGCCGCTCACCGAGCAATGGGTCCGGGCTGCGCCGGAAGCTGACGGCGACTGGGAGTACCACCCCGCCCGGATCCCCGTCGCGCCGGGTGCGCTTGCAGTGGCAAATTTCCGGATCCATCCGCGTGATGTCTTGGTGGCGATCGAGCCGGATCAGAGCCGCGAGGAACTGAACCTGACGGTCGGTCATCCCGACTTCGGCGGCCTGGATGAGGTTCTCCAGTTACAGGTGGTGTTCCGTCTCCTCGACGACCTCCTCGGTGAGGACCTGATGGAGAGTTGGGTCGGAACGGTGGACGTGGTTCCCCACCCGCTTTCGTGGGGGGTGCCGTTGCTCGATCTGGCGGATGAGGTCGACCGCCAAGCCGCCTCGGCCACAGGTCAGAGGTGGGAGGTCATCGAGGAGGAGGACGAGGAACTGGGTGACAGCCGCCTCTTCATCAACCGAGCTCTGAAGAGGCTCGACTTCTTAGACCTGGAGTTCGTGGTGACGGTGAGCATCGAGGTCCCCTCGTTCGACCCGGTGCTCGTCAGGGAGGTGGAGAAGGACCTGGCCGACACACTGGGCACGGAAGGCGTGATCTACGCCCATCGAACTTTCGATGACTTCACCGTGCTCTACGCCTACGTCGGGGAGCTAGTGGCCGACAGTGTCCAGCGGCTGACCGACCGATGGTCTCCTCACGTCTACGAAGTCATGGTCGAGCCCGATTCCGGGTGGGACACTTACGAGGACATGCGTTAGGAGGATTTGCCGGAATGCTCTTCGATTACACGTCCGTTACCACCCGGTCCGTAGCCGCCGCCGTGGAGACGGCCATCGCCCGTGGTGAGGCTCTGATCGAAGAGATCCTCTCGGTGCAGGGACCGCGCACGTTCGCGAACACGCTGCGGCCCTATGAGGAGGTGGGTCGCCTCGGTGCCATCACGTACGGCCGGGGACCCTTCCTGGGTCAGGTAGCCACGGATGAAGCTGTCCGGACGGCGGCTCGGGAGGGCGAGGAGCGCTTGCAGAAGTGGGCGCTCGATCTGATCTCACGGCGCGACCTGTACCGGGCCGTCCGCGACTACGCGGGCACTGACGACGCCAAGGCTCTGGCGGGCGAGCCGGCTCGGGCCCTCGATCATGCCTTGCGCGACTTCCGCATGGCGGGTCACGAGTTGAGCGAGGAGGACCGATCCCGGGTACGGGAGCTGCTCACCCGCCTGGTCAGCTGCCAGGTCGCCTTCTCCGCCGCCCTGGCCGAATACGAGGACTACCTCGAGGTCACAGAGGACGACCTCGAGGGCATGCCCGACTCGTACGTGGCACGGCTGGCGCCGGGAGAGTCCGACGGTTCCTACCGCATCACGATGGCCTATCCGGACGTGATCCCGTTCATGGAGAACTCCCCTCGCCGGGACCTGAGGCAGGCGCTGGCCTTCAAGTTCGGCAACCGGGCCCGGGAGGAGAACACCACGGTTCTCGAAGAAGCTCTGGCGATCCGGTCCCAGCTAGCCGCAGTCTTCGGCGCCCGCTCGTGGGCACACCACAGCATGGTGAAGAAGATGGCCCGCCGGCCCGATGCGGTGACCGACTTCTACGGGTCGATACTCGGCCGTCTGGCCGAGGGGGGCATCCGGGAGCGGGCCGCCATGGAGCGGTTGCTTGAGGCCCGGGGCGACGAACTGCCGGTCCAGCCCTGGGACCGGGCCTACTGCCACACCGAGCAGATGAAACGGGACTACGGGGTGGACCCGCTCGAGGTGGCCGCATTCTTCCCGCTGGATCAGGTGATTGACGGGATGTTCGACATCACCCAGCAGGTGTTGGGTCTCACCTACCAGCAGGTGGATGCACCGGTGTGGCACGAGGAGGTGCTGGCATACCGGATCACCGATACCGCCTCGGGTGAGTTGGTGGCCCACTTCTACATGGACTTGCATCCCCGCGACGGCAAGTTCGGACACGCCGCAGCCTTCCCGCTGGCGCCGAGCGGGATTGACATCGAGGGTAACCACCACCGGCCGGTGAGTGCCATGGTGGCAAACCTCACCCATCCCACTCCCGAGGCTCCCTCGTTGCTCCTGCATGACGAGGTTGTCACCCTGTTCCACGAGTTCGGCCACATCCTCCACATGTCGCTCTCTCGGGCCGAGCTGGCGCGGTTCAGCGGCTCTCGAACCGAGTGGGACTTCGTGGAGGCGCCGTCCCAGATCATGGAGAACTGGTGCTGGATCCCCGACGTGCTCCGGACCTTCGCTCGCCATCACGCCTCAGGGGAACCGATCCCGGCGGAGCTGGTGGTCCGCCTGACCGATGCCCGGAACCTGAACGTTGCCCTCTTCAACCTCCGCCAGGTGATGCTCGGCCAGATCGACATGGATCTTCACACCACGCTCGATCCGGTCGATCTCGAGGAGGTGTTACGGAGCCGGACCCGGACCGGACTCCTCCCACACCACGACGGGACCTTCATGCTCGCGTCGTTCGGCCACCTCCTGGGCGGGTATGACGCCGGCTACTACGGATACCTTTGGGCCGAGGTGTTTGGCCAGGACATGTTCAGCCGCTTCGCCGAGGAGGGGGTGCTTTCAACCGAGGTGGGGATGGCCTACCGCCGCAAGGTGCTGGAGCCCGGAGGGACCAGGGATGCCATCGACTTGTTACGGGACTTCCTCGGGCGCGAGCCCCGTAGCGATGCCTTCTTCCGCAAGCTGGGCCTCGAGGGCTGAGCCTCCGGCAAGGAGGCCCCGCCCTTGTCTGGTTCTCAGGCGTCTGTAAGGATGTGGCCGCGGACCCGGGGGAATTTGACGGGAGCGTGGGCGTTGCAGTAGTCCCGGCGGTTGTAGATGGATATCTTGGTCGAGCACCCATCCTGGCGGCAGACCCGACCCCCCTGGTAGGAACGGGAGGGCCGGACCCCGCCTTGCAGTCGGATGCCCCCTAAAGCTTCAGACACGATCACTCACTTTCCTCAGTCCCCCTGAGCGCATCTCCAGACCACTGGTCGATGCCGCTCTATCCCGTACAACGCTCCGACCGGACGCGTTGTTCCGTGTTTCAAGCCGCGTTCCCCGCATTGGGATTCGGGGCTACGCTGGGGACACGCTATCCCCGATGTCCCGTTAGTCCCTGGAGACCAACTTGAGCCCAACAGAGCTCGCCCTCCCTGCCGATGCCAACGAGTTGATGTTCGACGTGTCCGGGATGACCTGTGGTTCGTGTGCCGCCCACATCGAGAAGGTACTGGTCGAACAAGATGGGGTAAAGGAAGCGGCGGTGGATGTCGCTTCGAGCCGTGCCAAGGTCAGGCTGGCCGCGCCCGGAGAGGTTGACCGGCTGACCGCCGCCGTGGAGGAGATCGGCTACGGCCTGACGCCCGTCGTTCCCAGGGATGGAACGCGAGATGTCGAACTCGAGGATGCCCGGGAGCGCCGGATCGGCTGGCGGCGCTTCGTGGTAGCCGCATCGCTGGCCCTGCCCACGATCGTCCTGGCCATGGCGGGTGTCGAAGCCGTGTGGTCGGATTGGCTGCAGGGCGTCCTTGCCTCGGGGGCGGTTCTCTGGGCGGGACGTACCTTCCACCTGGTGGCTTGGAAGCGGATCCGCCATGGCGCGGCCAGTATGGACACCCTCATCAGCCTCGGTACCCTGGCTTCCTGGGGCTACTCGCTATGGGCCCTTGTTGCCGGCGCGGCCCTGTTCTTCGAGACCGGCGCCGCCATCGTGATGTTCGTGCTGCTCGGCCGCTACCTGGAGGCACGCGCCAAGGGCCGGGCCAGTCAGGCCGTGTCCAAGCTCTTGGAGCTACGGGGCCACGACGCCCGGGTGCTCAGCAACGGATCCTGGATCACCGTACCCATCGAAGAAGTAGTGGTGGGTGCTCAGGTCGAGGTGCTGCCCGGCGGGCGGATACCGGTCGACGGAACCGTGGTGGAGGGGGCCGGCGAGGTCGACGAGTCGATGCTGACCGGCGAGCCCATGCCGGTGGGACGCCAGCCTGGAGATCAGGTCGTAGGGGGAACTGTCAACCAGACGGGACGCCTTGTGATCGAGGCAACCGAGGTGGGTGACGACACTGTTCTGGCCGAGGTGGTCCGGATCGTCGAGCGCTCCAGGGCCACCAAGGCGCCGATCCAGCGCCTGGCCGACCGGGTGTCGGGGGTCTTCGTTCCGGTGGTGGTGGTCGTGGCGGTGGCCACGCTGGCGGGTTGGCTGGTGGCGACCGGAGACTGGGCCAGTGCCCTGCGTAGCGGGGTGGCGGTGTTGATCATCGCCTGTCCATGCGCTCTCGGTCTGGCTACTCCCACGGCCATCGCGGTCGGGGCGGGACGGGGCGCCGAGCTGGGTGTCATCTTCCGCTCGGCCGAGGTCTTCGAGCGCATCGAGAAGCTGCAACGGGTGGCACTGGACAAGACCGGCACGCTGACCACAGGGCAGATGACCCTCGACTCGGTGAAGTCCGACCGGCCCGACTTCCTAGCACGGGTGGCGGGTGTGGAGGCCGCGACCGGGCACCCGCTCGGCCGGGCGGTGGAGGCAGGGGCGCTCCAGCGAGGTGTCCAGCCGGCGAAGGCGGGCGACGTCACCCTATTCCCAGGGCAGGGAGCGGAGGGCACTGTCGAAGGGACCGTGGTGACGGTGGGAACGCCCAACCTGATGGAAAGCCGCGGAATGCCTGTCGGCACCCGGTGGGCAGAGGAGTTGGATCGTGCCCGAAGTCGGGGCCGGACCGCCTTCCTCGGTGGCTGGGACGGCGCCGTCCACGGGGTGATGACGGTCAGCGACACCCCCCGATCCTCATCAGCAGGCGCTATCGCCGCTTTGGGTGAACGGCAGTTCACGACGGCCATGCTCACCGGCGATGACCCGGTTGCTGCCCGGGTGGTGGCCGACCAACTGGGCATTGTGGAGGTGCATGCCCGTCTGTCGCCGCGGCAGAAAGCCGCTCTCATAGAGTCCTGGCAGGACGCCGGGCAGGCCGTGGCATTCGTCGGGGACGGGGTCAACGACGCTCCGGCGCTGGCGGTGGCATCGGTAGGAATGGGGATCGGCACCGGCAGCGACCTGGCCATCGAGACAGCAGACGTGAGCCTGATGTCGGGAAATCCGGCGCTGGCGGTGACCGCCGTCGACCTGGCGCGACGCATCTTGCGAGGCATCCGGCAGAACCTCTGGTGGGCCTTCGCCTACAACGTGGCGGCCATACCCCTGGCCGCGGCCGGACTCCTTGACCCGATGGTCGCCTCCGTCGCCATGGCTCTGTCCAGCATTTCCGTGGTGGCCAACAGTCTCCGCATGAGGAATTGGTCGCCCGCTTAGCAGATGCGTCCCGGCTTCCGCTTCATGGCTCCCCTCGCTACGATCCCGTAGCGTGGCGACCGATGTCGAATGGCTTGAAGAGCATTCGTTACGCGATCCGGTAGCGGTAATGGCCTTCGAGGGCTGGAACGACGCCTCCGACGCCGCCTCCGGAGTGCTCTACTACCTAATGGAGAACCACGAGGTCGCTCCGTTGGCTCGGCTCGACCTCGAGGACTACGTCAACTATCAGGAGTCCCGGCCGCTGGTCACGCTGGAGGGGCGGGTCCGGAACATCCGCTGGCCCACGGTCGGCTTCTTCGGCCTCCCCATGCGCGAACACCCCCATGACCTGGTGCTGGTCCTTGGAGAGGAGCCGCACCTGCGGTGGCGCCGGTTCAGCCTGGAGGTGGCTTCCGTGCTCCGAGAGCTGGGGGTCCGGCAGGCTGTGGCGCTCGGAGCATTCGTCGGGGAGATCGCTCACACGCTCCCGGTCCCGGTTTTCGGAAGCTCCTCTGATCCCAATTTCGCCAATCGGTTCGGATTGCACGCATCGGCCTACGAGGGGCCGACCGGCATCACCGGGGTCATCACTTCGGCACTCGAGGACGAGGGCATCGAGGCGGCGGGCATCTGGGCCGGCATACCTCACTATCTGGCGGCAAACCCGAGCCCGACCGGGACCAGGGCGCTCCTGTACGCGCTCGGCGACGTGATCGGGCAGCGCTTCGATGTCAAGGAGTTGGACGAAGAGGTGGCCGACTACGAGGCGCGGGTGCAGGAGGCAATAGCCGAATCCAGCGAGTTGGTCGGATACGTTCGGGGTCTTGAGGCCGAGAGCGAGGAGCGGGCCAAATCGCTTACCGGTAGCCGCCGGTTGGTGGAGGAGATCGAGCGCTTCCTGCGCAACCCCAACTAGCGGCCTGCCCGTGGAATGACTTGGCCATTCCACAGACGTGCCGCTGACTGGGCGGTCTGATACCCGTTCCGGTTTGCGGCCACACGGCTCAGCGACAACAATCGGGGCTAGACCTGAACAAGGATGTGTATTGGGCTCGCTGGTCAAGAAGCGCCGCAAGAAAATGAGTAAGCACAAGTATCGCAAGCGGATCAAGGCAAACCGCCACAAGAAGAAGCAATAGATCCGTATCAAGGGGTACTAGGGGCGAGGGTGTGCGTTCCCGCCCGGCCGAGTGTGATACATCCCTACGCCTTGAGTCCATGAACTCGGTTCGTTCTTCGTGGCCGCGCCCGCGGACACGACCGATCCGCCAGAGATCCCGATCCGCCCGGTGTGTCCCTCCCTTCGCAACACGCGAACGGTCCGAACGGGTATCGGAGGCGAGAGGTAGAACTTGTCACACCCCCGCTATACGTTGCCTATCGCCAAGCACCTACACCGGCTGATGAATGCGACACCGATCGGAACAGCCGGCCCGGAGGAAACATACAGGCTTCGTGGAGCGAACAGCCGATCACTTGGCATTAGCCGGGCGTAACCGACCACGCTCCGAACCAGGACAGGTGGTGGCGGGGGAGGGCCCGGTGCGGTCGCACCGGTTCGCTCGGCAATTTTCGCGAGATTTCCTGCTCAGGGTCTTTGGGGGCCGGTGGGTCGATCTCCGGGCAGGCCGAGACTCGAACCTAGCGGGCGCCGGTGGTGTCCGGCGCTAGGGCCATCGCCCTGCCCTCACCGCGCAGGGCCTCTGCGAGGGCGTCCTGCACCGTGGACATCTGGTCTCGCCGCGCCAGGCTTAGGATCGAGGGGCCGGCGCCCGACAGGCAGGCGTACACGGCCCCTGCTTTGAGGGCGACTTCCATCAGCCGGGCCGTTTCCGGGTAGCTGGCGAGGCGGGGCGTCTCGTGGATCTCGTCGCCGCGAGCGTTGTCGAGTATCGCCTCCGAGCCGGTCCGCAGACCTTCGATCAGCGCGGTGAGCCGTCCTAGAGTGCGAACCGCCACGTCAAGCGGAAGGCAGTCCGGTACCACCTTGCGGGAGTCACGGGTACGGATCTCGAAGTCAGGAACCACCAGAACCGGCACCAGGTCGGGCGACAACGAGTGGTGCACCACCCATCCTTGAGCCACAGAGACCAACCCTCCGTAAACGGCGGCAGCGGCGTTGTCAGGGTGCCCCTCCAGGTACTTGACATACTGGAACAGCTCGTCGTGGCTCGGATCCTTCCCGCTGGCGCGCAGGGCGGCCAGGGTTCCGGCGGTGAAGGCGGCCGCGCTCGATCCCAAACCTCTGCATAGAGGAACGTGGTTGGCGACCTCCAAGTGGAGCGGCCGGTCGCTGACCGCGCGAGCCGCCGCCAGGACGGCGTCGTTTTCCTCATCCCCCAGGTAGGGCTGGGGTCCCACATGGCGGGTTGACCACGAACCGGCGACCTCGGCTGTTACCCGGCACCGCAGATCGAGCGCCAGGGCCATGGTGTCGAAGCCTGGCCCGAGGTTGGCAGAGGACGCCGGGGCGGAAGCGGTGCTCATGAGCCGATGTCAGTTTCGACGAAGATGTTCCGGGCGGATGGCAATGCGAGCCGGATCGCCTCCTCGACGTCCTCGATGGTCTCGTGGATCTCTCCTCCGGACAGGCCATCCACCAGCTCCACATCCAGGTTGACCAGGATGTCATCGGGACCCATATGCATGGTGAGCAGGCGATCCACGCCGGTGACGTTGGCGTGGGCCAGCACCCGTGCCCGGATAGTGGCCCGGTCCCGGCGTCCGGCCGCTTCGCCGATCAGCAGTCCCTTGATCTCGAAGGCCAGGAAGAATGCCACTCCGGCCAGCAATACCCCGATCAGGATTGACGCCAGGGCATCCCAGGTGGGGTTGCCGGTGAGATGGGAGGCGACCACGCCCGCCAGCGCGACGCTCAACCCTCCGACGGCGGCACTGTCCTCGAAGAGGACGACCAAGAGGGGCGCGTCCTTGGTGTCGCGCAGGGTGCGCCACAGGGCGCGCGAGCCCCGGACCCGGTTGAACTCCCGCACCGCCACCGCCCACGGAATGGCCTCGATAAGGATCGCTCCGGAGAGCACGGCCACCGAGACACCGAAACTCTCTACCGCATGGGGATGCCGGAGGGCGTTGACACCGTGCTGGATGGAGAACACGGAACCGCCCACGAACAGCATTACCGCCACCATGAAGCTCCAGAAGTAGACCTCCTTGCCGCGCCCAAACGGATGGCGCTGCCCGCCGGCGCGTTTGGAGACCGTGATACCCCACAACAGCATTCCCTGGTTGCCGGAGTCGGCCACCGAATGGATCGCCTCGGCCAGCATCGCCGCCGATCCGGTGATAGCGGCGGCTATGAACTTGGCTACCGCGATGGCGGAGTTGGCGGCGAGCGCGGCGATGACGGCGAGACGGGAGCCCTGGGAAGCCATTCGGTGCCAGTCTAAAGGTGCGGGCGTCCTCGGCGGTGTGGCGAGCTACGGTAAGCAGGTCATGGCGGACATTCTCGGGCTGGACGCACTGCTGGGGCAGTTGATGACCGCGCTGGGCCTGGCGATGGTGGCCGGGAACGGTTTCGCTATGTGGAAACACGCCCGCGGCGAGGCTCCCGGGGGCGTCAAGGGCGCCTACCGGCCGGGGCGGGCCCGGTTCCTGCTGGTGGTGGGCCTGGTGATCAGCATCTGGGGCCTGGCCGGGTGGGTGACCTGATCCGACGGCGTGGCAGATCGGTCCGACGCATATGACACCCACCCTGGCGAAGTCGTCTGCCTACAACGCAGTTGACGGCCTTGGTCGACAAAGAAAACCCGGCCCTAAGCGGGCCGGGTGGGTAAACGCTCCAGATACAAACGCACCCGGAGCTAGCGCTTGTACCCAGGATAACACAAGTATTAGCTCAAGGTCACAGAAGTGGCGTCGGTCACCAGCGTGGGGGGCGCCGGTAATTGCCCACCGTTCCGGCCAGTTGACAGGAGCGGAAGTCATTGGCGTCCAGTTGATACCACCAGTGTCCACCGACACCGTCGCCGGGTTGACCGGTCAGATCACCAGCCATGCGGTTCTTGCTCGGGTTGACGACGCCCACCGGGACCCGTTGCCGGGCTAACCGTATCGGGAACCGTAGGTCACTGTCGTTCGAGATGACGATCGCGGCGTCCACTCTGCTGGTCAAGACGTCGAACAGCAGATGGGAGCCTACGTTCACGTCCGTTGCCTTTTCCTCCTCCCGCAGGTAGGAGACCATGAACCGGGCGTCGCGAACGTTCTTACCGGCGCGGTCCTGCACCATCACCGGCCACCGGGACGTGTGGATAACCGGCCGGCCGTTGTTGTCGCGTGTCGACAACAGGCCGGTTTTCCAGCGAGCTGTGAACCTGCCCTCCTCAAGATGGTCAAACGAGTGGTTAGCTCTCAACGCCGCCACATACACCTGCTGCCGTTGGTGCTCTGCCGGGTGAATACCGCCGTCTATGAACGCAGTGCAGTACACCACACGCTGAACCACTGCACCTTGGGCTGACCAGTCGGCGCGGCGTGCCAGTATCCGTTCGCTCAGCTCACGCAGGTCAAGCCACCGCCACCCCGACGCAGATCTGCCGCAGAGACTTCGGCCTCCGAAGTACAGGTTCAGACCATCGATGTACACACCGACCTTCATAAACTCTCCTCACACTGCTCACTACTCCGTCAAGGGCAGCAACCATACAGAACACACAGGTCGGCAGGGGACCCGCGGGGGTGGCTGCAGTACCCAGTTGGAAGGCCAGCGCATCGGCTAGCAACGAACTGAACCGCCCCGTGCTCTCCAGAGACTCTTGAGGATCCCCAAGCTCGTGGAGTCGGTGGTGGTTACCCGGTCTTGGCGGAGTCATGGGTAGGCTGATCACACATCCGCCACGAGTCCGGGATGTTGCCGGCGATGCGCGATGACCGCCATAGCACGCCTGGCTGTTTCACAGATGGACCACTACCATCGCGGCGGTCCGGCGGGTGTAGTTCAGTGGTAGAACATCAGCTTCCCAAGCTGAGAACGGGGGTTCGATTCCCCTCACCCGCTCCCTTCCCCTGTCGCGCTCGTCCCCTGGCGCGTTGATTCCACCGCTCCGCAACCTGGAGCAGAGCAGTGATACTTTCGGACCGGGACATCAAGGCCGCCATCGAGGCGGAGCGCATCGGGATCGATCCCTACGACCCCGAGAACATCCAGCCGTCGTCGATCGACCTGCGGGTGGACCGCTTCTTCCGGGTGTTCGAGAACCACCTCTACCCGTATATCGATCCCAAGACGGCCCAGCCCGACCTCACCCAGGAGAGGGCGGTCAGCCCCGATGGTCGCTTCATCCTCCACCCCGGCAAGTTCGTGCTCGGGGCCACGTTGGAGCGGATCCGCCTGGCCGACGACATCGTGGCGCGGCTGGAGGGCAAATCCAGCCTGGGCCGGATCGGCCTGCTGATCCACTCCACCGCCGGATTCGTGGATCCCGGCTTCAACGGTTACCTGACCCTTGAACTGGCCAACGTGGCCAACCTGCCGATCGCCATCTATCCCGAAATGCTGATCGGGCAGATCAGCTTCTACCAGCTCTCCAGCCCGGCGGAGCACCCCTACGGGTCGCTGTGGGCGGGGTCCAAGTACCAGGGCCAGCGCGGCCCGACGGCGTCCCGGGTTCACGAGAACTTCCGCTAGCGGTAACGGATCAGAGCAGGGTCTCCGGCCGGTACGTGGCGGCTTGCGGACGGGCGTCCACCGTCTCCGCGACCGAGTTGACAACGGCGTCCACCTGCGAGCCTGCCCGGCCCGCGAGGCCGGTGGCGGTAGCCGCCTCCCGAGTCCGCCGGGTGTCCAGAGGGAAAGCCGGATCGTCACCGAGCCATGCCCAGAGGTCGTGGTCGTCTCCGGCTCGCCGCGCTGCCGCCGCCTGTAGGGCATGGGACCGGATGACCCGGTGGGCCTGCTCACGGCCCATCCCCGCCGCGACCGCTGCCAGCAGAACACGGGTCGTGGAGAGGAAGGGCAACTCGGCAGCCAGCTCCTCCGCCACCCGCCCGGGGAACACAGCCATGTCGCGGACCACGTGCAGAGTGGCCTCCAGCAGCCCGTCGGCGGCGAAGAACGAGTCGGGGAGCATCACCCGCCGCACCACGGAGTCGCTGACGTCGCCCTCGTTCCACTGGTGACCAGAGAGCCCGGCGGCCATGGTGAGGTAGCCGCCCAGCACGACGGCCAGCCCGTTGATCCGCTCGCAGGTGCGCATGTTCGTCTTGTGGGGCATGGCTGACGATCCCACCTGGCCGGGCTGGAAGCCCTCGGAGGCCAGATCGGCGCCTGCCATCAGCCGGAGGGTGGTTGCCAGGTTGGACGGGCCCGCCGCCAGTTGGGCCAGGGTGGTCACCACCTCCAGGTCGAGCGACCTCGGATAGATCTGCCCCACGGAAATCAGGCGCCGGGGGAATCCCAGTCCATCCGCCACCATCGTCTCGAACCGGTCCACCGCCTCCTCGTCTCCACCGAACAGGTCCAGGAGATCCTGCTGGGTCCCCACCGGGCCCTTCATCCCTCTCAGGGGATAGCCGGCGATCAGGGTCTCAAGACGCCGGTAGGCGGCCAGGGTCTCCTCGGCGGCGCCGGCGAGACGTTTCCCCACCGTGGTGGGCTGGGCCGCCACGTTGTGGCTGCGGCCCACCATGACCATGTCCCGGTACTCGACCGCCCGGCCCGCCAGGGCGGCCAGCACCGCCACGGTCTTGTCACGCAGCGTTTCGAGGGACCGCCGGATCACCAGCTGCTCTACGTTCTCGGTGACATCCCGTGAGGTGAGTCCCTTGTGGATGTGCTCGTGGCCCGCCAGTGCGCAGAACTCCTCGATGCGGGCCGCCAAGTCGTGGCGGGTCTCTTCCTCCCTGGACCGGATCGAGGACACGTCCACGTGATGGATGACCGCTCGGTAGTCGTCGACCACTCCGTCGGGTACGGGCACGCCCAGTTCGGTCTGGGCCTCAAGAACCGCTACCCAGAGCTCCCGCTCCATGACCACCCGACCCACCGGTGACCAGAGGCGACGGATCTCGCTGCCGGCATAGCGGGAGGCCAGGACATTGGGAATGTCGGACTGTCCGGGGGGATCCGCCGGGATCGGTGCCATGGCCTCGGTTCCGTTCAGTTCTCCGTGCGGGAAGGATCCCACTCCACGCCGGCCAGGTGCGCCAGGGCCAGGATCAGGGACTGCGTGCCCTTCCGGCCCAGACCCTGGGCCTGGAGCGAGACGTAGAGCTCATGGGCCATGGCCAGACCGGGCGCCGGGAGCTTCATGGCAGCGGCCTCCCGCAGGGCGATCCCCATGTCCTTGACGAAGTGATCCACGAAGAAGCCCGGCTCGAAGTCGCCCCCGAGCATCCGGGGACCGTAGTTCGACAGCGACCACGATCCGGCCGCCCCGCCGCTGACCGACCCCATCACCGTGTCGAGGTCGAGCCCGGCCTGCTGGCCGTAGAGCAACGCCTCTGACAACCCGATCATGCCGGTGGCGATCAGGATCTGGTTCACCGCCTTGGTGTGCTGGCCGGCGCCCGGCCCGCCCTGGCGGACGATGGTCTTGCCCATGGTCTCGAACACCGGCCGCACCTGCTCCACCGGGTCCGGGTCGCCGCCGATCATGATCGACAATGTGCCGTTGCGGGCGCCGATGTCGCCCCCGCTCACCGGGGCGTCGATGGCCTCCACGCCCCGTTCGGCGCACGTGCCGGCGATCTCGATGGCGAGGGCGGGCTCGGAGGTGGTCATGTCCACCAGCACGTCGCCGGCCGAGGCGCCTTCCAGCAGGCCGTCCGGGCCGAGGAACACCTGGCGGACATCCTCGGGGAAGCCCACGATGGCGAAGGACATGTCCGACGCCGCGGCTACCTCGGCGGGGGTGGCGGCCCAGGTGGCGCCGCGGGCGATGAGGGTCGCGGCCCTGGCCTTGGTGCGGGTGGTCACCGTCACCGGATATCCGGCGTTGAGGACGTGGCCGCACATGGAGACGCCCATCACGCCGGTCCCGACCCAGCCGATCGCAGGCTTGTCCGTCACGTTCCGCTCCTTTCGATGACCAGCTTGCCCTGATGATCCCCGGCCTTCATCCGGTTCAACGCCTCCGGCAGATGCTCGAAGGGATAGATGCTGTCCACGAGCACCGGCAGTTCGCCTCCGGCCACCCACTCTGTTACCCGGGCGAAGTCCTCGTGGTCGAACATGGTGGAGCCGATGATCTCCAGGTGGCGGAAGAAGAGCGGCGGGACGACGACCTCCACCTTGGGTCCGCTGGTGGATCCGCAGGTCACCAACCGGCCACCCGGCGCCAGCGACCGCATCGACTGGCTCCAGGTGGCGGGTCCGACGTTCTCGAACACCACCTCGGCCTGGCGTCCAGCGGCCTGCCGGAGCTCCTTCGAGAAAGCGCCTCCGGACGAGAACCCGCCCGCCGCGCCGAGCTGCACGGCCCGTTCGATCTTGGCCGGGTCCCGGGAGGTGACGTAGACCTCGGCGCCCATCAGCCGGCCGATCATCAGCCCGGCCGAGCTGACCCCCCCCCCCCCCCCCCCCCGCGGGGGGTGGAACGAGAACGGCGCCCGGCGCCCGCGGCGGGGGGGGGGGGGGGGGGGGGGGGGG
>VXMM01000064.1:0-9157 GCA_009841105.1 Acidimicrobiia bacterium
CCAGGCCACCGCCGGCCCTCACACAGGCAGGCCCACCGCCCCCGACCCCGACGAGGACCGCCCACCCACCGCGCCCCGCAGCCTGAGCCTGGAAGCTGGCGACGGGCAGATCGTGGTGTCATGGCAGAAGCCGTGGGATATAGGCGAAGAAGACGCCTGGCTCGGCTACATCGTGGAATTCCGCGGACCCGGCACGGGCGGCTGGTTGGAAGTGGGTGTCTACCAGGGCGCCAGCGCGACCATCGACTACGTGGATAACGGAGAGACCTACGAGGTCCGGGTGACCGCCTTCAACCTGCACGGCCAGGCCACCGCCGGACCGAAGCGGGCCACCCCCGCCGCGCAGTAGGAACCAGTTCCCATTGGCGTTCTACGACCTCTACGGGCACCACCAGGTTCCAGTCCTCTACAAAGTCCGCTTGCGGGGGAAGGTGTCAAACACGAACCCTGCGATTGCAGGCCTCTAGATCGCCCGCGAGCTCGGCGTTGAGGTCTCGCCACGACAGCCACCAATGCCCATTAGCGGGCAGATCGGTCCGCTCGGACTAGGGCTAGCGTCAACATGATGACGGCCCGGAGAGTGGGAAGCGGTAGTCCTTATGGCGGGGATCGAGAAGGTAGCCACCATAGTCCGGATGGGCGATCCTGACCCTGACGCCGGCTTCTGGTTGACTCGTCCTCCGGCTGAGCGGCTAGTTCATCTTCGGGAACTGCAAGCGTATTACTACGGCCCGGACGCCGCGGACGGAGGGGACAATATGCCGCTCGGCAAGGACTTGCAGGAGTTCGTCTCACTGTGTCTTGACCGCGGCGTGCGCTTTCTAGTGGTCGGCGGCTACGCGGTGGTAGCGCATGGCCATCCCCCCTTACCAAGGACCTGGACTTATGGATTCTGGTTGACCCTGAGAACGCGGCTCGGATGGTAGGAGTCCTCGATGAGTTCGGTTTCGGTTCCGCAGGGCTTACCGAGGAGGACTTCGCTGTGGAGGGACCCGAGGTTCAGCTAGGCCGTCCACCAAACCGGATCGACATTCTGACCAGGATTCCGGGGGTGGACTTCGAGTCGTGCTGGGAGCGGCGGGAGGAACACTCGCTCGGCTCGCTGGCGGTTCCGTTCATCAGCTTGGAGGACTTGGAACGCAACAAACTGGCTTCCGGCCCGCACCAGGACCTCGCCGATGTGGAAGCCCTCCGCCGCAATAGCGCCGCGCAGCGCACCCGCCGGCACGACGACAGAGGCGGACGCGGCCCAGACCTCTGACTTCCCCGGCCGACGATCCCTTCCCACATTGCCCATAAGCCCGAACTGTTCAAGGATGGAGGTTTGTCCGGGTAACGGAAATCGGTGCTTCGTGCTCCTGAACAGGGGTTTTAGCCATTTGACAGCCCGAGCTTCCGGCCGCGTGTGGAAGCAACCGCTGGGTGCCTATTCGCGGATCAACCAACATCTGGGGCAAGGCGTGAGGCCTAATGAGACAATCTGGCGTCTGCGGGACCCGGCGGTCAGCCCGTCCGGGAATGCGCCCGTAACGGTCCCCAGCCACAGGCAACTGCCCCGGCTACCGTCCCGACAGTGGACACTGCACGGCTGACACCAGACACCCGGGCAGCAGCCTGGATGGGCGCCTCGGTGTTCCTGAACTCGTGGACGGCCCTCGCAGTAGCCCTCGCAGGTGGCACGGTCGGTCCCTTCGTATACCAATTCTGGTTCAGCCTCACCACATGTCTGGTCTGGTTCATCTACCTGGCTCGGGTTCATCCCGACCTTGTAAGGCGTAGAGACATGTGGGCCTGGATCGTCCGGATGCTGCCCACACGTCACGGGGCACTGGCAATGCTCAACAGCTTCGGCTCAGCGTTCTTCGTCTGGTCTGCCCTGTTCCTCGACACCGCGTTGGTGACGATCATCACATCCGCATGGCTGATCCCCTTCGTCGCTATCCGCCGACGGCACGGCCGCAGCCGGTACCGCAGTATGGGCGCTCAGAATTGGCTACTACTCGGCGTCGCCATGGCCGGGGTTGCGCTCGTCACGTTGTCACAAACGGGCAGCGTCACAACCGAGGGGGGCTGGCGGGTGCTATGGGGAGTCCTACTGGCGGCGGCGTCCGCGGTCTGCGCATCCTTGATATCGTCCCGGTTCAAGCTCGGAACAGAGCTGTATAGACGCCGTAACGAACTACAAACCGACCGGCAAGGTGAATTAGCCTGCGTGATCGCCGTTTCGCTGGTAACGCACTCGGCCGGCGTATTAGGCGGCCTTCTGCTCGGGCTCACCGTCTTCCCGTCCGCTACCGCACCGGACGCAGGCCTGGCCGGGTTCGCGGTCACCCCGGTCCTATGGGTAATCGCCGGGGCGATAGCGTCCTCGCTAGGGAACATCGCGTTCCGTTACGCCAACCTCGAAACCACGAACCTGGGCGTGAACGCCATGCAGTACCTGCGGACGGTCCTAGCGCTGGTCTGGCTGGCCACGTTCGCGACGATCAACGTGGCACGCCCCGATTTCCTGTGGGCCGGCGCCGCCGCGGTGATAGCCGCCAACGCTCTGATCAACGTGCGGAGCCGCCTCCCCACCCATCATCGGCCATCTCCGTAACACGGTGGTGCGCCTGCCGCCCGCGGTTGCGTGGCTGAGTCGCACCGGGCAGTCCCCGCGCTCGCGCGTGGTCAGTCCAGGCTTGCTCTGTTACTCGACGGGCGGGGATGGGGACAGGGACCTCCCCGGCAAGCGGCCCGTTGTAGCGCGTACACCTCTGTGAGAGACGTCACGCCGGCAGCGTCGGATAGGACGGGCAAGCCGGCGCGGTCTGCATTGCGGCCGGCGGTCACTTTCATGGCTAGTACGTACTCGGCGCTAGCGGCCGCCACTGTGAGGGCTGATCCGCTGTAGTCCACGGCAGGCGTTCCGGGGACGTCCCCCCGGCGGCCGGGGCACCATCGCTGTGTCGTTCAGCCAGTGGCGCTCACACCTTCTGTTTCGGCCGCTACGGCTGCGACGGCAGCTACCACCGTGCATACGGGCCTGGCGCATCAGGCGTGCCACCCGCTTACGACCCACCGACACACCCGCGGTTGCGAGTTCGGCATGAATCCGGGGAGTGCCGTAGGCGCCCCGAGACTGGCTGTGGATGTCTGTGATCCGGTCCCGCAGGGCCCGGTCGGCTGGCTCCTTGACAGACGAGAGGCGGTTGAGCCATGCGTAGTAGCCGGAGGGGGAGACACCCAACAGCCCGCACATGCGCCGCACCGGATAGGTGGCCTGGTTGGCTTTCACGAACCCGAACGCCGCCTGGGCGTCGATCCCGGACTCTGCTCGGCGAACCAGGGCGCTGCTCTTGCCTCGATCTCTTTCTCCTCTCCCAGGATCCGACACTCCCGCCCCAAGTGGCGCAGCTCGTCCCGCTCGGCGGTCGTTAGGCCATCGCGTCGGCCGTCGTCGATGTCGGCTTGGTTCACCCGATTACGGATCTGTGGCGGGTGAGATTTGGTCTTGATAAGGGTTTGTGTGGATATGCGGCGGGTCGGGATGAAATGTGTCATAGGGTCTTGTTACATATATGTTCATGGTTCAAGAGCACATGTCGTCTCTCCTCGGCAGGAACCGCAACGGCCGGCACGTTCCCCGCGACTTCACCCCCGGCGACGATGCCATCGGGCGGATCGGCGCTGCTTTGGGCGAGTTGCGCCAAGCTCGCATCGGTCCCATGTACCGTGACCAGGCGACCCGTGCGGCCCAGATGTTGGGTGAGATACGGTCGATGGTCTCCTCGCTCTTGTGTGATGTCGCCCACCAGATAGAAGCCGATCATGGCGGGTCGGGGGTTGATGCCGGGGAGGTGCTGCGACAAGAGGCCCGGTTGCCGCAGCGGGAGTCGAAGAAGATGGCGAAGGTGGCGCGGCGGCTCCAGGAGATGCCGAAGGTGCGGGAACGGTTCGCTAACGGTCAGATCACCGTAGACCATGTCAACGCCCTGGCGAACGCGGCGGAGAAGGTCGGCACAGAAGCAGTCAACGGGGACGATCGTCTGCTCGAAGCGGCCGACCAACTCCTTCCCGACAGCTTCGACCGCCACACCCGCCGCTGGTCGAACCAGAAACTGATCGAGAGGGGCGTCGATCCCCTAGAACGCCAGCGGCGAGCCAGGGAAGCGAAACTCTGGGTGGATAAAGAGACCGGGCTCGGAATCCTGATGGCGAAGGTGCCCCGCCCCCAGTTCGAACACCTCCGCCAAGCCATCGACCACCACTACATGTCTCAGCTACGCCAAGACAGCGCCGGTGGTCAAGACCCGAACCTGGTCCGCAGCCCCAAACAGCGCGTAGCCGACGCCGTCTTCGAGTTGCTGACCAACCGCAACGCCCAGACGGGCGAACCCGTGGCGGGAACCGTCGGCATCAAGGCCAAGGCCTCCACCCAACTCATCCTGGTAGCACCCCTCGGAGTAGTGGACGGAACCGACCCCCAAGGCGTCTGCGAGATCATCGGAGTCGGCCCCGTGCCCCCAAGTGTGCTCACCACGCTCAGCGCCGACACCGAAGTAGCCGGCATGATCTTCGACCGGGCGGGCCGCCCGCTGTGGCTAGGCCGCAACCAGCGCCTCGCCAACGCCCCACAACGCCTAGCAGTAGCCATCCGCGACCGCGGATGCTTCGCCTGCGGCGCTCCCATGCACCGATGCGAACTCCACCACATCCAAGAATGGCAACGCGACCGCGGCCCAACCGACATCGACAACCTCGTCGCCGTCTGCCGCCGACACCACAAATGGCTCGAAACCAACAACCTCGCAGTCCAACGAACAACCAACGGCTACCAAACCCGACCCCGTCCCCCGTGACCGGATAGGTACACCCGAACGGAAGGACTCATCTGTCCGGCGTCCCTGGTGTGCCACGTTCTGTGTCCTATGACAGTCGTGGGCGACGTGGGTCCGGTGTCCAGAACAAAGGGGTTGAAAGTTGCACGGACCTGCCGCATACTGCCGGGCGGTCACAAGCACCGCCGGTTTCTTGCTTTTCGACGTCGAGGAAACCGGTACCGGGATCATTTCGGGAGCGGACCCGTCAGGGGATGGCGGAACGCGCCCCGACTGAAGGAGGTGGTGGCAGGAAGATGGGCCCGCCGGGTAGGACGCGTCTTGGCGTTTTTCGCGTTCTCGGGGTCTCGGGTTTGGACAACGAGCCATCGAATCAGAGTTACTACAAATATTTGCCAATAAGTATTGGCTAGCATCTATTGAAAGGAGCGAACACCGGCACCGGGGGCAACTCCAGGACCTGGTCGGGAATGGCGGTGGAAAGTCCTCGTCATAGAGACTCTTCCAACCCCGCCAGAACCGGTCGGCGTCCGACTCGAGGGTCAGGGCGTTCCAGGTGCTGTACTTCGCCTCCAGACTTCCCTACCCGTCCATCTGGAACAACACCGCCAACTCCGGCGGCGTCTCGATCAGCGAGCGGTTCGTGATCATCGAGAACCGGACCGGTGGACGACAGAAGCTTCTCGCCCAGCACCCTCACCCCCTAGTAACCACAACCCAGTCTTCTGTATCGGAAATTTGCGGCTGATTGACACTCCTCTTGTCTATTCCCATCACTCGGACCCGAATCTGTCACACCCTCCCTATAGGTTGGCTCATGCCAAGCACCACCACCGGCCGACAGCTGCGCAAGCTCCGATCGGCCCGGCCGGGTTGGAGGGAACATACAGAAGGGGTTTCGTGGAGCGACCCGCCGTCTCACCCGGCATCAAGCCGGGCGTGGCCGCTCACGCCCCGGACCATGGTGGTGGCGGCGGGGGAGGGCCCTGTGGGGGGACACCCGGTCCGCCGGCGGCGTTTTTCGCGTTCTTTCAACGAATCAGGACGCTAGCCCGGTCCGAATATGAGTACCACGTTGTGCCCGCCGAACCCGAAGGAGTTGGTCATGGCGTACTCCACCTCGGTCTCGCGCGGCTCGTTGGGGACGTAGTCGAGGTCACAATCGGGATCGGGGGTGCTGTAGTTGATGGTCGGCGGGATGATGCTGTTGTTGATGGCCTGGATACAGAAGATCGACTCCACGGCTCCGGCGCCACCCATCAGGTGTCCGGTCATCGACTTGGTGGAAGAGACGGGCACGGCCCGGGCCGCCCTCTCCCCCAATGCCAGCTTGATCGCTTGCGTCTCGGTGACGTCGTTGGCCTTGGTTGAGGTCCCGTGGGCGTTGATGTAGCCCATCTGTTCCGGCTGGAGCCCGGCCGAGTCGAGGGCGGCCGCCATCGCCCGGCCCGCCCCTTCCCCGCCCGGACGCGGCAGGGTGACGTGATGGGCGTCTGATGTCATCCCGTACCCGATCACCTCGGCATAGATCCGAGCGCCCCTGGCAAGTGCGCGTTCACGATCCTCAAGTATCACGCACACGCCGCCCTCCGACATGACGAAGCCGTCCCGGTTCGCATCGAAGGGGCGGGAGGCGCCGGCCGGATCCTCGTTACGGGTGCTGAGCGCCTTGCTGCTGTTGAAGGACCCGATGCCGAACTCGCAGATGGTGGCCTCGGCGCCGCCCGCCAGCATGACATCGGCGGCGCCCCGCCGGATTATCTCGGCGGCGTCGCCGATGGCGTTGGCCGATGCCGCGCACGCCGTCACCACGCAGGTGACCGGCCCGCGCATGTTGAAGCGGATCGAAGCCACCCCGGCCGCCTCGTTGGGGATGATCATCGTGACGGCCAGCGGGCTGATCCGGGAAGCCCCCCGATCGAGCATCACCTTGATGTGGTTGTCGAAGGACAGCATTCCCCCGAGGCCGGAGCCGACGATCACCCCGGCCCGGTCGGCGTCCGACGTATCGGCTACGAAGTCGAGACCGGAGTCGTCCATGGCCTGTTGGGCGGCGCATACGAAGAGTTGCGCCGAGCGGTCGAGGCGGCGGGCCTCCCTCCGGGGGATGACGAGCTCCGGATCCCAGCCCCGGACCTCGCCGGCGAACTTCGTCTGCACGCCGGAAGGATCGAACTGGGTGATCGGACCGATCCCGGACTCGCCGGCCAGGGCCGCCTTCCAGGTGTCCTCAACAGTGTGACCGAGCGGCGTGATGGCGCCCATACCGGTCACCACCACCCTCCGGGCCTCCCCGCGCATAGCTGATCCCCGAGCGGCCTCTTAGGAGGCGAGCTTGGCGACCACCAGGTCGATCGCCTCGCCGACCGCCGTTATGTTCTCGGCCTCCTCGTCGGGAATCTTGACGCCGAACTCGTCCTCGAGTGCCATCAGCAACTCGACCACCCCGAGCGAGTCCACCTCGAGGTCCTCCTCGAAAGTCGCCTCGTCCGTGATCTTGTCAGCATCGAGCCCCAGCTCGTCAACCAGCAGATCCCGCATCTTGGCCTGAACTTGCGAGCGATCCATATCTGTGTCTCCTTGATGTGATTACGTTCCGAGGTCCCGACTCAGAGGGCGAGCCCACCGTCGACGACCAACACTTGGCCGGTTACGTACGAAGCACCGTCCGAGACCAGAAACGCCACAGCCGAAGCTATCTCCTCGGCCCGGCCGATCCGGCGGAGGCTGGTCGTAGAGCGTACCTGCTCCAGAACCGAGTCCGGCAGGCCGGAGGTCAGTTCGGTCAGGACAAAGCCCGGTGCGACCGCGTTGACCGTAACCCCTCTGGACCCGACCTCCTTGGAGAGGGACTTGGAGAAGGCGATCACCCCCGCCTTGGAGGCGGCGTAGTTGGTCTGGCCCGGATTACCGACCAGGCCCGACACGGAGGCTATCGACACGATCCTCCCCCACTTCTCCCTGAGCATTCCGCGCAGCGCCGCCTTGCTGCACAGGTAGACGGACTTCAGGTTTATCTCCAGAAGCCGGTCCCAGGCGGCCTCCTCCATGCGAAGCAGCAGGTTGTCGTCCGTGGTGCCGGCGTTGTTGACGAGGATGGTCGGACGGCCGAACCTCTCCTCCACTTCCGAGAACAGCCTGGTCACGTCGTCCGCCCGGCTCACGTCCGCCTGGAAGGCGGCCGCCGTGCCACCCGATGCTCCGATGCTCTCGACCACCTCGTCCGCGGGGCCGGGCCGGCTCCGGTAGTTCACCGCCACCGTGTAGTCCTGGCCGGCCAGGGCCAGAGAGATGGCCCGCCCGATCCCCCGGGAGCCACCGGTCACCAACGCCACCCTGCTCATTCGAGTTCAAGTCTCCCGAAGGACTCGAAGTTGCCCGCCAGCAGATCCCACACCGACTTGTCCGTACCGGGGAACTCGTCATCGACTTCGCTGATCGGCGTCACGCGCTCGCCGAACCGCACCGCGGCGGCCGCCCATGTGAGACCTCCGCCGAACGCGGCGAACACCAGGTTAGCGCGGGGAGGAACCCGCCTGGCCGCGATGGCCTCGGTGAGCGCGATCGGGATGGTGGCGGCGCTGGTGTTCCCGTAGGCATGGATGTTGAGGAAGACCCGGGCCGGATCGAGTTTGAGCCGCCGCGACGTGGCGTCGATGATCCGCTGGTTCGCCTGATGGGGTATCAGGAGGTCGATGTCGTCGAGATCCCATCCGGCCTCGTGTACCACCGCTTCGGAAGCATCCGCCATGGCGGTCACGGCTCGCCGGAACACGTCCGATCCCTGCATCACGATCCGGGGAGGTACGAGCGAAGAGCCCGGCTGCACGGTGCCGTCGCCGTTCACGGACAGGAGATCGGCCAGCGTTCCGTCCACCCCCAGCTCGGAGCCGAACACCCCGGCCTCGGTGTCGGTCGGCTGCAGAACGACCGCTCCCGCCCCGTCCCCGAAGAGGATGCAGGTGGCGCGGTCCGTGTAGTCGAGCACCCAACTGAGCCGCTCCACGCCGACCAGCAACACCGTATCGGCAACCCCGGCCCGGACCAGCGCGTCGGCGGTGACGTAGGAGTAGACGAACCCCGAACAGTTGGCGTTGAGGTCCATGGCGCCGGCGTTCGCTGCTCCCAGCTTGGCCTGCACGTAGGAGGCGGAAGCGGGAATGATCGACTCGGGGGTGCAGGTGGCATTGATGATGAGATCGATCTGCCCTATCTCGACGCCGGCCGCCGCCGCGGGGCGGGGGGCGGGCCGCGCCGCGGGGGCGCGCGGGGGGCCGGGGGGCGCGCGGCGCGCCCCCGTAAACCGAGCGGGGGGGGTCACCACGGGCCGGGGGGCG
>VXMM01000064.1:9167-31515 GCA_009841105.1 Acidimicrobiia bacterium
TCTTTTTTCTTTTTCTTCTTTATTTTGCGGTCTCCTTCCCCCCCCCCCCCCCGGGCGCCGCGCGGGGGGTGGGGGGGGGGGGGCGCCCAGCTCGGCCATGTCGCTGGCGGGCACGTGCGAAATGCGCCGCTCCTTGATACCGCTACGGGAGGTGATCCACTCGTCGCTGGTGTCGACCAGCTGCTCGAGGTCGGCGTTGCTGAGGACGGTCGGAGGCAGGGCCTTGCCCCAACCGGTGATCTCGGCGTACCTCATCCATCCCTCTTCTCGTGGCGGCCGGCCCTGGTTCGCCGGCAGGCATCGATACGACAGGGAAGCCCCTTCTTCGGATGGATGGGCAGGCCGGCAAGGCCTCGCGCAGGCAACTCTAGTATCCGAGGCCGTCGGCGACCCCCTCGACCTCTGCAATCGAAGACGCGACCATGACCCGGCATCCCCGGGCGGCCCGCCTGGCCAGGCCGGCCGTCACGTCCCCAGGTCCGACATGGACGAAGGCTTCGATCCCGGCCTCCGCCATACCCCGGATGGTCTCACCGAACCGCACGGGGGCGGTGATTTGGCGGCTCAGCGACTCCCGGACATCTCCTTTTCCCACAGGTCGGGCGGTGGCGTTGGCCCACACGGGGAAGGCGAGGGGACGGATCTGCACGCCAGCCAGCGCGGCGTCCAGCTTCGACCTGGCCGGTTCCATGAGCGGCGTGTGGAAGGCGCCCGCCACGTCGAGTTGGATCGCTCGCCGGATGCCCAGATCACGGGCGTTCCCGACCAGCCAGCCGATGTCCTCGAGCGCTCCCGCCGCCACCACCTGGCCTGGGGCGTTGAGGTTGGCCACCCAAAGCCTGCCACCCTCGAGCCTCCGGTCCGCGGCAACGCGCTCGGCCATCTCATCGCTAACCCCGAGGAGGGCAGCCATCCCGGAACCGACCCGAGCCACTGCATCAGCCATGGCGCGGGCTCTCCGGTCGACCAGACCGAGCCCAGTCTCGAACGGGAAGGCGCCGGCGGCCGCCAGCGCGGTGTACTCACCGAGCGAATGCCCCGCGGCCGCCACCGGCGGGTGGCCCACCCGCTCGCTGAGCTCCGTCCAGAGCTGGTACGCCAGGGCGTAGAGCGCCGGCTGGGCGTGCTCGGTGGCGGTCAGCCTCTCCTCCGGCCCGTCCAGGCAGACCTCCCGGAGAGACCATCCCAGGACCCGATCCGCCACGTCGACCAGCCGGTCGGACCGCGTCTCGAAGAGATCGGCGCCCATGCCCACCCGCTGGCTTCCCTGGCCCGGAAACAGAACCGCGTACCTCACGTTGATCTTCGACCCTCCGCCCCGTTAGACGGTTACCGCCGGCCCCGGCCGACGCCCGGCCGCGCCGGTTCAGCCGGCGCGGAGGAAGCGGTTGATGGCCATGCGTAGCGGCCTCGGAACGGTGTCGGTGATGGCGCCGATCAGGTCGATCATCACGGTGAGAACCTGATCGGGGCCGTCCCAGTGCTCCCTGACCACAGCCACCCCGGCCTCCTCGATCACATGACGCAACGCGAGCGCCATCAGCAGGATGTCGTCGGTCTTGCCCAGCAGGGGAATGAAGTCGGGTACCACATCGATCGGCGAGAAGGCGTAGACCGCCGCCATCCCTGCGAAGGCCTTCGCCCGGACCGGCACGCGGGGGTCCGCGGCCAGCCGCGCCGCCAGCTTGCCCAGGTTGGGCACCAGCATGACCGCCTCCCGGATGAGCTCTCGCGTGCGCTCATCCGCCACCTTCTCCTCCAACCAGTCACGGATCACAGCAGGCTCTCCCAGGCATGTAGTCCAGCGCCGATCACGCCGGCGTCCTCCCTGAGAGCGGCGCAGACTATCGGCGTCGGGTCCCGGTGGTCGGATCCCTCCAGCGCCTCCCGGAACGACTCGCGGGCGGCATCCAGGAACAGGTCCCCTACCTGTGAGACACCCCCGCCGACCACCACGACCTCAGGATCCATGGCCGCCACCAGCCCGGCGATGCCGACACCCAACCACCAAGCCATCTCCTCGAGCGCCTCTATGGCGTCAGGATCGCCCTCCATCGCGGCCCCGGTGAGGTGCCGTCCGTCCGGTAACCCCCCGCGGGCTCGCTTGGCGACCAACCCTCCCGGACGCGCCGCGGCCACGTCCCGGGCCATCTGATCGAGCCGGCGACCCGAGGCGAAGGTCTCCCAGCATCCTTTCTGCCCGCACGTACAGCGAGGCCCTCCGACATCCACGGGTATGTGCCCCACCTCTCCGGCGAACCCGCGGCCGCGGTAGGGACGGCCGTCGATGACCCACGCACCGCCGATGCCGGTTCCGAGGGTGATCATGCAGACGTGCCGGTAGCCGCGGGCCGCGCCCACCCGGGCCTCGGCCAGCCCGGAAAGGTTGGTGTCGTTGTCGACCACCGTGGGAATGCCCAGCTCGGCCTCGAAGATCTGCCGGAAGCGGACCTGGCGGCCTTCCACGTTCGGACCCCAGATCAGCACCCCCGCCTCGGCGTCCACCATCCCGGCGGCGCCGATCCCGATTGCCCCGATCCTGGGGGTGAGAAGGGAACGCGCCACCTCGACCGGCACGATCTCCATCTCGGCGGCCGTGGCAGGTCGGGCCATCGTCAGGTGCTCTACGATCTCGCCGCTCGCGTCGACGTGCGCGAACGCCATTTTGGTCCCACCCAGATCGATACCCAGGGTCAGGTCGGCTCGGTCGTTCATCAGCCTCGGTGTCAGGTCAGCTCTCGTGCCACTGCTAAAGACTACGGGCTCGGCCTCGATCCCGGAAGACGGATGCTGCAGTTCCCGGCCGGAACCCGTGTATCGGGTCACTTCGACCCTTCCGGTAGCCCACAACCCGGCATATGCTTGCCCCGTTCCTGAGAGTTAGAAAAAAGTTCGGTCTAATCGGGAAGAAATCTCAGCCTATATGTATTAGATTATATGACTAGCAAAAACCGGTAGCCGGCTCGATCAGCCGGATCCACCACGATCAGAGAAGAAAGAGCACGCAAATGCAGCTGGTACGCACCCGACCCTTCAAGTTCGTTTCCGACATCGACTCGTTGTTCGAGGGCTTCCCCCTCGCCGGAACCCATCTCCTGGGCACCCGCGATCGGCTGAGAGCGCCGACCCTGGTTCCCCGAGTGGACATCATCGAGTCCGGCACCGACATCACCGCCCGCTTCGAGATCCCCGGATTCGAGTTGTCCGACCTCGAGGTCACGGTCGAGGACAACGTGCTGACCGTCAAGGGCTCCCGTTCCTACGACCTGCCTGAGGGCGCCTCCTACCGCCACCGGGAGTTGGCGGACGGCGGATTCTCCCGCTCCGTGACGCTGGCCGACAATGTGGACGGCGATCAGGTGACGGCCCGGCTCGCCAACGGCATCCTGGAGGTGGTGGTACGGAAGCAACCGGACGTCCTGCCCAGGACCATCGAGATCGAGGCTGCCTGAGCGCTCCGTCCGTCATCTGAGGCCAGACCAGAGCCTCCCCCCACCCGTTCCGGCGTACCCTCCCACGCCGGAACGGGCGCGTCCAGAGGGTCACGCCGGCAACGGCCCGCTGCGGATAGGTCAGTTCCCTTCAGCCCGCTTCCGAAGCCCCCGCAGGGCCGTGCCCACTATCTGCTTCTCGGCCTGGCTGAGGAGGTATCCGGGGATGTCGAATCCGGGGACCACCCTCAGCATGTAGACGGCCGTGGTTCCTTCCCCGAGCTCGCGGAACTCGTACGATCCGTCCAGCTCGAGGACGTCCCGCCCCGGCTCGGCCGTCCAGTACATCGCATGGGGCGGGTCGTAGGTGTAGCGGAAGGTGACCTCGACCTGCCGGATCATGGCGTCCACCACGAGGGTGGCCCTGACGGGCCGGCCATGGGCGTCGTACTCGTGGATCGAGACCTGCCGCACGCCGCCGGCCCATTCCGGATAGGCCGCCAGATCGGACGCCACCTCGAAACACCTGGCCGGTGGGGCATCTATCTCAATGGCTTGGAGAGTCGATCTGGACACTCGCTAAGACCCATCCTTCCGAACCGGCGGGGACGCGGTGATTACCCCTCGTGACCGATAGGCGCCCGGGGGATGTCGCCCGTTCAGGACGGGGAACTCTCCCGCACGATCTCCAGCACCTCTGCCCCGAATAGTGCCAACTTAGTAGGACCGACCCCGTTCACCGCCAGCAATTCTTGGTCGTTTCGCGGCTGCCGGGCCGCTATCCCTTCGAGGGTCTGGTTCGAGAACACCCTATAGGCCGGGACCTGGAGTTCCCTGGACCGGTCGCGCCGCCAGTTCTTTAGCTTCTCGAACAGTTCGGGGTCAACATCCTCCGGCGGGGCAGGCGCCGCCGCCGCAACCCGTGATCGGGCGGTAGAGCCCCGAGCTTCTCGCGTTTCTCGAGCCGGCCGGCCGCGCATCTCGGCCAGGAAACGCGAGGGACGGCCGGCGTCCGCCACCAACACCGCTTGCCGGCGGGCCCGGGTCACGGCCACGTAGAGGATCCGGCGTTCCTCCTCCACGTTCTCCGACAGGTCATGGGGCATCAGGCCCCGATCGGCCCCGAAGACCAGCACCCGGTCCCACTCCATTCCCTTGACCCGGTGGACCGTGGAGAGCGTGACGCCGTCCCTGACCTCGCCGGCGCCGCGGTGTCTTGCCAGCACTGCCCGCAGATCCTCCTCGAACGTCCCCACCTCGCCGTACACGGAGGCGGTCCGCCGGAGCGCCACCAGGTCGTCGGCGTGGCCGGCCTTGTCCACCCGGGTCCGGTTCCGATCCAGCAAGTGGGCCGACCGCCCCAGGCCGATGCCATCGATCAGGCGCCCGAGCACCGGTCCGACCCTTCCGTTCCTTGCCTTACCTGCCAGCCCGGCGATGTCCTGAACCCACGTGATCCATGCCTCCGCCTGACGGCCCTCCAGGCCACCTACCAGCTCTCTGAGATCCTCGAGGGTGTACACGCTGCGTTGAAGGCGCCGGTCCGCCAGCCGGTTGAGCCCCCGCGACGGGCGGCGGACCGCTTCGAGCAGGTCCAGGCGCCCCATCTCCTCCGGTCGGAGACCCAGGCGGATCCAGGCCATCACCGATCTCATGACCGACCGGTCGAGCAAGCCGGGTTCGATCCTGGAGTTCAACGGGAACCCGGCCCGGTCCAGCCCGGCCAGCACGGGAAGGAGGGCCGAGTTGACCCGGGCCAGCACCGCCACCTGGCCGGGAGGGGTCCCGTCCGCCAGCCAGGTGCGAACCAGATCGATCGCGTCCGCGGTCACCTCCGGATCGGGCCGCTCGAGGATCAGGAGGCGGTCGGTCCCGTCAGGCGAGCCGGGCGCCGCGCTGACGGCCTTCGGTACCCGGACGCGGTTACCGGCCAGCAGATGGTTCCCGGCCTTGATCGCCGCGACCGGCGACCGGTAGTTCACCTCCAGGGCGTGCTCCGCCGCCCCGGGGAAGTACCGGTCGAAGTCCACCAGGAAACGCGGGTCCGCCCCCGCATACCCGTAGATGGTCTGGTCGTCGTCCCCGACCCCGAAGACGTTGAGGCGCGGCGAGGACAGCACCCGGAGCAACAACACGTAGGCCGGCGTGAGGTCCTGGAACTCGTCGACCAGCAGGTGCCGGCATCTGGCCTGCCACCGAGCCCGGATGCCGGGGTCCCGGAGCAGCAGCTCGACGGCCCGGTAGATCTGCTCGTCGTAGTCCACCAGGCCGTGCCGTTCCAGGCGGTAGCGGTAGCGCCTGAAGACCTCTGCGAATCCGGGGATGTCGTCGCGCTCCTCCTCCACGTCGGCCGGATCCCGCAGCGCCAGGCGGGTGTCCGACAAGGCCTCCAGATAGGGGCCGATGACGTCCTTGTTGAGCACGCGCCGGCTCGGTACGAGACCCCGGAGCCGGCCCCGAACCTCTCCCTCGTTGAGGAGGCGCGCCTCGGGCAGGGCTTCCCGGACGATCGCCCACCCCAGGGAATGGATGGTCCGGATGTGGAGGTCCCGCCTTCCCAGACGCTCCCTCATCTGGGCGGCCGCACGGTTGTTGTAGGCGACTGCGGTCACCAGACCGGGCTCGACCCCACGGTGATCGACCAGGTGGGCGAGCCGGGCTAGGAGGGTCCGGGTCTTGCCCGAGCCGGCGGTGGCGATGATGCGGGCCGGACCGCCGCCATGCTCGACGGCTGCCCGCTGGGAGGGATCCAGATCCGGTCCGGACCACGCCGGCGCGCCGGCCAGGCGTAGCCGACCCGCTTCTACCGACTCGGCGTGAACCACAGGCAGGCCGAGCGGCTCCCGCGGACCCCCGTCCACCCAGGCATGCTCACCGTTCCGGAGGACTATGTCGGCGGTGCCGCCCTCGCCGGCGCCCAACCCGGCTGCCTTCGCAGCCCACCACCACACCGGGGCGGCACCGCGGCAGTCCCAGTTGTTGGCCCAGACCAGGAAATGGAGCCGCTCCCTGAGGATGGTGAAGTCCGTCCCGAGCAGCCACAGCGAGCGCTCCTCCACGACAGGACGGCGAAGTACCTCCTGGTCGACAGCCAGCTCGACCGCCACGGGCTCTCGGGCCGACCAGGCCCGATGCAGCCGGTCCACCGTCCCGGCCAGTGACTCGGGCGAATCCAGGAGGTCCTGATCCACGCGCACCCTGGACAGCCCCTCGATCGGGTCGGGGTCGCCGGCGTTGACGACCACCCCGCGCCCAAGCTGTACCGGCCCCGGGAACACCATGCCGAGAACGTACCAGCGGCGAGTGACACTTCAGCCGTGGCGCACGGCGCGAGCTGTGGCCCGGAAGTAACCGACATTGCGGCAGGCGGTGCGTCCCACCCGCCAGGCATACGCCTGTGGCTGGTGGATGTCTCCGAAGTAGTGGTAACGAGGCCGGTGGGTTGCCAGGTAGTCCAGCACCTCCGGGGACGACCGCTCCGGCCTGCCCGTCACCACGTCCCGGTGGAGCGGCCCCACCGAGGGCGCGACATGGGTACACAGGATGTCCACCCGTCCCAGGGCGTCCAGCTTGGCGGCCATGGCTTCGCGCGACACCTCACCCCGGGCCCGGGCCGGGGTGGGTACCCCTCCCCCGGCGAAACCGACCGAGTAGCCCTCGATCTCGACCACCTCGCCGTCCACCAGCACGACTTCATCGGACAAGACGGCCTCCATCTCCTCCGGCCAATCCACGTTGCCGTGGATCACGTAGGCCCTATCGGCGGCGATCAGGGCCCGGCGCGCCGCCCGGTACTGGCGGCGTACCTCGGTCCGGATGCGTTCGGCCAACTCGGACTCCCGCCCGTCGCTGACACGGCGCCACAGCCGGCGGTTGGCGGGCCAGTCGCCGGTCTTGCGGTTACGGATGAACTCGTGGGCGTGCTCCAGGCCGTACACCTCGGCGATGATCCCCCGACCGGTCCGGTAGTCCACGAAGTTGAGAAGATCCCCGAGCACCAGGAGGGGCCCTCCACGCGAGGCAACCCGGGCCAACTCGGAAAACGCTCCATGCACGTCGCTGACGATCAGCACCGACCACCACGATCAGCAAGATGCTTCGGCCCGGTGGCTAGATGCCTTCGATCGGGCGGGAGGAGCATGGCGGCAAGGCTAGTGACCTGTCCACCAACAACCTGGCGCCTTACCACGGACCGGCACCGACTCTTGAGGTTTCCTGTACACCCACGGTAGAGGGCCACATCGACCACGTCACTCGCGGCCGCGCCGGACCAGACGGGACAGGCGAAACGGCCGTGGTCCGTGGTCGGAGAGACTCTCTCCCCCACCCCGTCCGCCCTGCAAACCAAGCATGGGTGTCAGGGCTTAGGAGATCTCCAGTTGGAGCAGGAGCAGTCCGGAACCCTCCAACTCGACTTCAAAGACACCGGGAATATCAGCCACGAAGGCGAACCGCGCCGGGCGCCCTTCGGCAACCGGCTCGAGGATGTCGTACCCGTGGACGTGAACCTGCTCGGCCGCGTCGGAAGCAACCTCCAGGGCCAAAACGGAGCCGAGGGCCACCCCGACGCGCCGCGGCCCACCTACCGGTTCACCGCCGACTATCTGGATAATCACGGTTTGGTCGGCATCCGCTACTTCGGCCCTCACCGGAACACGAACGCCCCGCACACCGTCATCGCCGGCCTCGCCATGGGAATGCCCCAGACCAGCTTGACCGTGCTCGGAGGCGCCGGCTCCGCTGGGAGCGGTCGCTTCCTCCAGGGAAACCTCCAGAGTGGCCACTGCGGCCACCATCGCACCTCCCGCCGTCAGCGGGGCGTGGTCGTTCGACCGCAGGTCGACCCGTATCTCGTGCGTACCGGCCTCCAGCGGAGGAAGCTGGTACCAGGTCTCGTAGAGCCTGGCGACCTTCCGACCGTCGATGTAGAGATGCATATGGCCTTCGCCCTCCACATGCGGGCCCGATGTGTTCTGGGGAGCGAGACGGAATCCGATGGGTGCAGCATGCAAGTTCCATCCCCCCGCCGGGTCGTCGACGATCTCCAGGCTCACCCGGGGATAGGGTTCTGCCGCCGGCCTCGCCTCGGCGTGTTCATGCACCATCCCCGGGGCATGACCCTCGTCCACGATGATGGTCGCTGTTGCGTAGATGATGTCACCGTCGACCGCCAGCAACGAGTGGTCATTCGACGACAGTTCGACACGCAACTCGTGCTCTCCGGGTTCCAATTCACCGATGTGATGCCACTCGCCATAGATACGAGTCACCTTCTTGCCGTCGACGAGGAGATGGAGGTGTCCCTCACCGGGCATGTGGGCGGTGGAGACCCTCTCGGGGGCGAGCCGGAAGTTGCTCAGCGTCATCCGCAGATTCCATCCCTCGACAGGATCCTCGACCACCTCGAGGGCAACGTCGGGGAGTTCGGTCCCCGCGCCGACTTCCCGAGTCCCGTGATGGGACGCCGCCGCGAGATGGTCGCCAGACCCGCAGGCAGCCAGAAGCAAGGCCAATGCCCCGGCAGCCACCAGCAACCTCATGATGGCCAAATGATGCCCCCATTGGACTGTGTCTGTAGCATATAAGCAACGGTAGTACGACTCATAACGTATGTAATCACGTCTTCGGATAGGGCCACGGCAATCAGGCGCCCCCTTCGCCAGGTTCCCTCGGGCTGCTCGGCACAGCCCGGTTCCGCGCTCACCGCAAGACCGGAGCAAAACGCTATCGCACGCTATCCGAGCACGCTCCTATGATGTCGCGCATGGAAACAGGCATCAACCGCGTCAGCAGGCGGATAACGCAGGAACGCTCGCAGGGCGGGTCGCAGGCCATGCTCTACGCCACCGGACTCACCCCAGACGACATGTCGAAAGCCCAGGTCGGGATCGCCTCGATGTGGTACGAGGGCAACAGCTGCAACATGCATCTGGACGAACTGGCGGCCCAGACCAAGCTGGGGGTCACCGAAGCCGGCCTGGTAGGGATGCGCTTCAACACCATCGGGGTGTCGGATGGGATGTCGATGGGCACCGACGGCATGTCCTTCTCGCTCCAGTCGAGGGACCTGATCGCCGACTCCATAGAGACCGTCATGAGCGCGCAGTGGTACGACGCCAACATCTCGATCCCGGGTTGTGACAAGAACATGCCGGGGGCGGTCATGGCGATGGCCCGTCTCGACCGTCCGGCGCTGATGATCTACGGGGGCACCATCCGGGCCGGGGCCAACCGTCATGGCAACCCGATCGACATCGTGTCGGCCTTCCAGTCCTACGGCGAGGCGATAGCCGGCCGCCTGAGCGAGGACGATCGGCTCGACGTGGTTCGCAATGCCTGCCCCGGCGCCGGCGCCTGTGGGGGCATGTACACGGCCAACACGATGGCCGTGGCGATCGAAGCGCTGGGGATGAGCCTCCCCTACAGCTCCTCCACCCCGGCAACCGACCCGGAGAAGGCGGCCGAGTGCCGGGCGGCAGGCACCGCTATCCGCAGGCTGCTCGAGGAGGACATCCGCCCCAGTGACATCATGACCCGGGCGGCGTTCGAGAACGCCATGGTCATCACCATGGTGCTGGGCGGCTCCACCAATGCGGTACTGCATTTGATGGCCATGGCCCACGCGGCCGGGGTCGAGCTGGATATCGAGGACTTCCAGCCGGTCAGCGACCGCACCCCCTACCTGGGCGACCTCAAGCCCTCCGGCCGGTACGTGATGGAGGACCTGCACGAGGTGGGCGGAACGCCGGCGGTGCTGCGGATGCTGCTGGAGCAGGGTGTCATCGATGGCGACTGCCTTACCGTGACCGGCCGGACCATGGCCGAGAACCTGGCCGACCTGCCGGGCCTGACCGAGGGGCAACTGGTGGTCGCACCCTGGGACAGCCCGGTGAAGGAGTCCGGCCACATCCAGATCCTCCGGGGAAACCTGGCCCCCGAAGGAGCGGTCGCCAAGATAACCGGCAAGGAAGGCCTCTCGTTCACGGGGACTGCCCTGCCCTACGACAGCGAGGAGGACATGCTGGCCGCCCTGGAGCGGGGCGAGATCGGACCGGGCTCGGTGATCATCATCCGCTACGAGGGTCCGAAGGGCGGGCCGGGCATGCCCGAGATGCTCACCCCCACCTCGGCCATCATGGGCGCGGGTCTGGGCCAGGACGTCGCCCTCATCACCGACGGCCGCTTCTCGGGCGGCTCCCACGGCTTCATCATGGGTCACGTCTGCCCCGAAGCCCAGGAAGGCGGCCCGATCGCCCTGGTGGAACCCGGGGATCGGATCTCGATAGACGCGGTCGCCCGGACCATCACCCTCGACGTCCCCGAAGCCGAGCTAGCCGACCGCCGGGCGGCCTGGACGCCTCCGCCGCTGAAGGCCACTAGGGGCACCCTGGCCCGCTACATCCGGACGGTCTCAACAGCCAGCACGGGCTGCGTCACCGACGCCTGAGCCGGGCCCCTCCCCTATCCGGGGCTGCGCTACTCCGCCGGCGGCGTCTCGCTGTCCACGATACCGACCACCGCGCCGGCCGGGTCCGAGAACACCGCAAAGGTCACAGCGCCGGGAATGCTCGTCACCGGCATGATGACCTCCGCTCCGGCGGCCACGGCCCGGTCGAGGTAGCTCTGGATACCCTCGACCTCGATGTAGATCATCACCCGGGGCTCCCCGGTGGGAGAGGCTTCGATACCGCCGTTGATCCCCGTCTCGGTACCGGTGTTCACGAGCCCGTAACCCATCTCGGGCACCACATCGACCTGCCAGCCGAACACTTCCCTGAAGAAGTCCCGGCTCTTCTCCGGCTCCGCGGTCTGGATCTCGAAATGAACTACGGGGTTGGGCATGGCATCCTCCTGCGATCGCTGCGACCGGCCGCTCGTCCCGACTACGAACTCTCACCGTCCTAGCCCGCGGGAACGTGGCCGGAAAGTCACGGTAGCGCAGCAGAGAACCTTACGGCTCATAAGGGGAACGCACCCCGCTGAACCACCGTGGCCGGCCTGACTAACTGGACGAAGAGGCAACTGGTAAGGATGCCTTATCAGTTCGATCCGACGGCGCCGAAGATCGGGCAGCGCATAAGGCACAATGACCTCGGCAGGCAGTCCGGGCCCGGCCCGGGTAGCGTCTGGCAGTGCCATGCGACAGGTAAGCAATCTTCTGATACTCGGGGGTGTGGTGGCGATCTTGGCCGGGCTGGCGGCCCGGTTCGGGCTCCTCTCCTGGTTCGGCAACCTGCCGGGTGACATCCGCCGGGTCGGGGAACGGTCGGTGGTGTTCATCCCGCTCACCTCGATGCTGGTGGTGAGCTTGCTGCTGACCATTGCGGTCAACCTGGTGGGACGCTTCTTCCGCGGCTAGTGGTCTGTCGTCAGCCGTTGAGGGCCCAGGTGGTGAGGGCCTCGCTCCACAGGCCCAGCGATCCGGCCCGCTGCGCTCCCTCGCGTACCGCGCGATCGCTGGACACCACCGCCGCCGAGGCGCCCAAGGCCCCGGCCAGGTCGATCAACTCGTCATCGGCCTTCCATCCCTCACGCGTGTACCTGACCTCGATCCCGTTGGGCAGGGTCTCGGCGCTGGTCTCGGTTGCCAGGGCCGAGTCCCACACCACCGTGATCCGTGGGCATCCCTTCGCCCTTACCTTCAACTCGGCCAGGTCGTTCTGCAGACGATCCCGGATCTCCGGAAGGCTGAACCGATCGGGCGGGTACATCTTGGCGGTGACGTTGTAGCCGTCTACCAGCAGGGTGAAGGGTCGATCCAACTCGATCAACCATTCGACGGCCTGCCGGCTGTCCGGCGCCACGCCCGACGGCAGGACGAGCGGCTCCTCGGCAGCGGGAACCGGCTCCGCCTTGATGGGCGCCGGCCCCGGGAAGAAGGCCTGCACCACCTCGTCCAGCTGCCTGGCGGCCTCCACCGCGTCCATGTCCGCCCACACGTTCAATGTCGAGGAACGGGCGGGCGGGGCGTGCTCGATCCTCCGCT
Organism: Acidimicrobiia bacterium; assembly: GCA_009841105.1. GTDB lineage: Bacteria > Actinomycetota > Acidimicrobiia > Spongiisociales > Spongiisociaceae > Spongiisocius > Spongiisocius variivorans. The sequence continues at coordinate 21,585 of VXMM01000064.1, forward strand.
CCCTCTCCAGGTCGTCCCGCGCCTCCGCCAGGCGTTGCCCGGTCTCCTCCAACTCGGCGCCGGTCTTCTCGAGTCTGCGCGCCAGGCGGCGGTTCTCCCTCCTCAGCCCATCACACGTATCGATGAGCTCGGGCTCCACCGTGGATCGCGCCTCCTCCCATGCCTGTTCCACCCGGCGGTCGGCGTCGCGCTCAGCGTCCTCCGCCTTTCTGTTGGCCAGCCGGGCATCCCGCTTCCACTTCTTTAGATCGGACTCCAACTCGCCGATCCGCCGCTGGTAGTGCTCGATCCGCTCGGAGTTCCAGGCGTCGCGAAGGTCGCGGCGGATCCCTTCCAGGCGGTCCGCCCAGCCGTCCGGGCGCAGCAGGAAGAGGGCGGCCGCCTGCTCGTGGGGATCGTCGCTCTCCTCCGAACCGTCGAAGTCGCCGGCGGCCTGCTCGCGCAGCCACTCGTTGTCGACCAGTTCCTTGAGAAGGCGCTTCTCGAGGGGCGCGGGTAGCCGCCGTCCCGTGCTCTGCACCACCCGATGCATCGACTGGGGAACGTCACGCCACTCCATATCCTTCAGAGTTCCGCGGGCGACCTCGACCACCTGGTGGAGGAGCCGGCGCTCCGGTTTGCGCATACCCCAATCGTAAGCAGGGGGAGGGCCGCTGTGTCAACGGCGGGCTGGGTGGTCTCTCGGAGAAACGGCGGTGTGGCATTTTGTTTCGCAGACAGGTCCCTAGATGTTGACATCGCGGCTCGCATGCTCCATACTTCAGAATCCCATGACCGGCCGCAGCCTCGTACTAGTACTTATGTAGCGCACCGTCGCAACGCGGCGTGTGCGCTCAAGCCCTCCTGCCGGAGGGCTTTCTGTATGAGAGCACCACAGGACCAGCGAGACCAGCAAGGAAGCAGATGGGCATGATCACCGGCGCAGAGATACTGATCAAAGCACTCGAATACCAGGAGGTCGATACCGCCTTCGGCATCCCGGGCGGCGCCATCCTCCCCGCCTACGACCCGCTCCTCGACGCCGGATTCCGCCACATCCTCGCCCGCCACGAGCAGGGCGCCGGCCACATGGCCGAGGGCTACGCCTGGGCTACCGGGAAGGTCGGCGTGGCCATCGCCACCTCGGGTCCCGGCGCCACCAATCTGGTCACTCCGCTGGCGGACGCGCTGATGGACTCAGTTCCCATCGTGGCCATCACCGGACAGGTGCCCACGCACGCCGTCGGCAACGACGCCTTCCAGGAGGCGCACACCACCGGCATAACGATGCCGGCCACCAAGCACAACTACTTCGTCACCCGCGCCGAGGAGATCGCCCAGACCGTCGCCGAGGCCTTCCACCTGGCATCGACCGGGCGTCCCGGGCCGGTGCTGGTCGACATCCCCAAGGACGTGCTCAACGCCCGCGTGCCGTGGAGGGATCCCGAGCCGGTGGCCATGCCGGGATACCGCCCCACCGTCTCCCCCCACCCCCGCCGGGTGCGGGAGGCCATCCGCCTGATCGAGAGCGCGGAACGCCCCGTCCTCTACGTCGGGGGCGGCATCATCAAGGCGGGAGCGAGCGAGGCCCTGACCGCCTTCGCCGCCATGACGAACATGCCGGTCATCACCACCCTGATGGGTCGGGGCGCCATCTCCGACAACAACCCCAACACGCTGGGGATGCCGGGGATGCACGGCCTCTACGCCGCCACCACCGCCATGCAGAAAGCCGATCTGCTGGTTGCCATCGGGGTGCGTTTTGACGACCGGGTCACCGGTGATCCCGACGCCTTCGCTCCCTTCGCCAAGGTGATCCATGCCGACATCGACCCGGCCGAGATCGGGAAGGTGCGCGCTCCGGAGGTTCCGATCGTCGGTGACGCCCGCCTGATACTCGAGGCCATGTGCGAGCGCTGGGGAGACACGCCGACCCCCGAACTGGAGAAGTGGTGGACCACCATCAGGACCTGGCAGGAACGGCACCCGCTCCGCTTCGACCAGCAACCCGACGGTCCGCTGAAGCCCCAGCATGTGATCAGCCGCCTGCGGGACCGGGCAGATAAGGACGCCATCGTGGTGTCGGGTGTGGGACAGCACCAGATGTGGGCCTCCCAGTACTGGCGGTTCGATCAGCCCCGGCACTGGATCAACTCCGGCGGGCTGGGCACCATGGGCTTCGCGGTGCCGGCGGCCATCGGCGCCAAGGCCGGGATGCCGGATCAGCAGGTGATCGCCGTGGACGGCGACGGCTGCTTCCAGATGACCGTCCAGGAACTGATTACCGCCGCCTACGAGCGGATCCCCATCAAGGTGGCCCTGTTCAACAACGCCGCCCACGGCATGGTCCGCCAGTGGCAGCGCCTCTTCTACAACGAGCGGTTCTCCTCGTCCGACCTCGGTCAGGAGCTTCCGGACTATCCGAAGCTGGCCGAGGCCCTCGGTTGCGCCGGGCTGCGCGCCACCAGGCCGGACGAGGTGGACGGCGTGATCGAGACCTTGCTGGAGATCGACGACCGGCCGGTAGTGGCCGAGTTCGTGGTGGACCGTGACGAGATGGTCTTCCCAATGGTGCCCGCCGGCGGATCCAACGACATCGTCCTCAACGGACCGGAGGATCTATGAGCGAGCAACAGGTATTGAGCGTCCTGGTTGAGAACAAGCCGGGTGTCCTCGCGCGGGTGTCGTCTTTGTTCGCCCGGCGGGGATTCAACATCCACTCCCTCGCGGTGGGCCCGGCCGCCGAACCGGGTCTGTCGAAGATGACCATCGTGGTGCGGGCACCGGAACTGGAGCAGGTAAAGAAGCAACTCCACAAGCTGGTGAACGTGGTGAAGATCACCGAACTCGACGCCGGGTCCGCCATCGAGCGCGAGATCATGCTGGTCAGGGTCCGCGCCGGCGCCAAGCAGCGCTCCGAGGTCCTGCAGCTGGCGGCCATCTTCAAGGCGACCCCCGTCGACGTGGGGGTCGACTCCATCACGTTCATGGTCACCGGCTCCCCCACCAAACTGAACGATCTGCTGGAGTTGATCCGCCCGTTCGGACTCGTGGACCTGGTGAAGTCGGGGCGGATCGCTCTGAACCGCGAACCCAAGGCTCGCAAGCTCCGGGCGGTGGGATGACGTCCCGCCGTCGCCGCATTACGATTCCCGACCGGTCAGCGATCCCCGGAAGGTAGAAATGGCTGCAATCTTCTATGACGACGATGCCGAGCCGGCCGCCGTATCAGGCCGCCGGGTGGCGGTCATCGGCTACGGAAGCCAGGGACACGCTCACGCCCTGAACCTGCGGGAGTCGGGGGTAGAGGTGAGGGTCGGCCTCAGGGAGTCGTCCCGGAGCCGCGTCGAGGCCCAGGACGAAGGCCTGGCGGTGGGTACGGTGGCGGAGGTCTCCGACTGGGCGAACGTGGTGATGATGCTGGTACCCGATCAGCACATGGCCGACCTCTACGCCGCCGAGGTCGCCCCCCATCTGCGGGATGGCGACGCCCTGATGTTCGCCCACGGCTTCAACATCCACTTCAACGAGATAACCCCGGAGCCGGGCCTCGACGTGCTGATGGTGGCGCCGAAGGGTCCGGGACACCTGGTGCGACGCACCTACACGGAAGGCTCGGGGGTGCCGTGCCTGCTCGCCGTCCACCAGGACGCCACCGGCGGCGCCCAAGCCCTCGGCCTGGCCTACGCGTGGGGTATCGGCGGCACCAGGGCTGGCGTGCTGGAGACCACCTTCCGCGAGGAGACGGAGACCGACCTGTTCGGGGAGCAGGTCATCCTCTGCGGTGGGCTGTCGGCGCTGGTCAAGGCCTCCTTCGAGACGCTGGTGGAAGCGGGTTACGCGCCCGAGTCGGCCTACTTCGAGACCCTCCACGAGCTGAAGCTGATCGTCGACCTGATGTACGAGGGCGGGCTGTCCTGGATGAGGTACTCGGTCTCGGACACCGCCGAGTGGGGCGACTACAGCACCGGCCCGCGGATAATCACCGACGAGACCCGGCGGGTTATGCAGGACGTGCTGGCCGACATCCGCTCGGGACGCTTCGCCCGGGAGTGGATGGCCGAGGCCCGGGCAGGCGCGCCCGAGCTCCTGAGGCGGCGAGCGGCGGACCGCAGCCACCAGGTCGAGCGGGTGGGCGCAGGCCTCCGCGAGCTGATGCCCTTCCTCACCCCCAAGACCCCGAGCGACTGATGACCTGCTCGAGAGATCGTTCGCTCTTTCCCGGACCGGTCGATCCCGGCCGCTTCCTGCTCCGGCGGCCTCTGGCGCTAACGCGCCTCCACGACCTGCCGTAGGGTCGTGGAGGCATCCCCTCCCGTTACCACGCCAACCCACCCACCTCACGCAACCGGAGCAGACAGCCATGCCACAGGACCAACTGATCATCTTCGACACCACCCTCCGAGACGGGGAGCAGGCGCCCGGAATCGCGCTGACCCCTGACGAGAAGCTCACGATCGCCCGCCAGCTCGCCCGGCTGCGGGTGGACGTCATCGAGGCCGGCTTCGCGGCCGCCTCGGACGGTGACTTCTACGGCGTCTCCCAGATCGCAAAGCTGGTCAGGGGCCCGGTGATCGCCTCGCTGGCCCGGTGCACGCCCGACGACATCGACCGGGCCCACGACGCGGTGCGCCATGCTGAGCGCCACCGCATCCACGTCTTCCAGAGCACCTCCCCCATCCACATGGAGCGGATGCTCCGCATGACCCCAGCCGAGGTGATGCAGTCGATCATCGAGTCAGTCCGGCGGGCCCGGCGCTACACGGACGATGTCGAGTTCTCGCCCCAGGACGCCACCCGATCGGATCCGGACTTCATGATCGCCACCTGCAAGGCGGCGGTCCGGGAGGGCGCTACCACCATCAACATCCCGGACACGGTGGGCTTCGCCACCCCCCAGGACTATGTCGAGCTGCTGCGGCGGGTGTACGACGAGGTGCTCGAGGGCAGGGACGATGTGATCGTGTCCACCCATTGCCACAACGACCTGGGACTGGCCGTGGCCAACTCGTTGACCGCCATCCATGCGGGGGCCCGCCAGATCGAGGGCGCCATCAACGGGATCGGCGAGCGGGCCGGAAACACCTCCACCGAAGAGGTGATCATGGCCGTCACCACCCGCCAGGATCATTTCGGAGTGGAAGTCGGCGCCAACACCGCCGAGATCGTGCCCACCAGCCGGCTGGTCTCCCGCCTCACCGGGTATCCCATCCAGTTCAACAAGGCGGTGGTGGGACGCAACGCCTTCGCCCACGAGTCCGGAATCCATCAGCACGGGGTGCTCCGCGACCGGGAAACCTACGAGATCATGGATCCCGAGTCGGTGGGAGCGACCAGCCAGATCGTGCTGGGCAAGCACTCCGGACGCGCCGGATTCGCCGACGCTCTGGCCAAGCTCGACATCGTGCTGGAGGATGACCAGTTCAACGAGGCGTTCCTCGCGTTCAAGGAGATGGCCGACCGGAAGGTAGAGATAAACGAGCAGGAGCTGCGGGCCATCATCCGTCACGGACATCGCCGCGTCCCGCACACCATCCGGATGGTGTCGATGCGGGTACACGGGGGTACGGATGTGGAGCCCACCGCCACCGTGGTGGTGACGCGTGGAGAGGGAACGGAGACCGAGGAGTTCACCGGCACCGGAGGCGGGATGGTGGACGCCACGTTCGCCGCGCTCAAGAAGGCTTCGGGGTTGGAGCCCCACCTTCTGGACTACCGGGTGGTGCCGGTCACGTCCGGCGCGGACGCCATGGCCGAAGTGAACGTGGTCATACAACTCAACGGCATGTCACGGAGCGGACGGGCAATCTCTACAGATGTAGTTGAAGGTTCAGGTCGCGCCTTCGTCGAAGCCCTGAACGGAGTGTTGAACGCGGGCGCCGGAGTTCCGGTATAAGGATCACTGCCACGTTCTGACGGACGGCTAAAATCCCTGCTGATGAGCGAACGACGGTACCGCCTGGCGGTAATCGCCGGAGACGGAATAGGACCCGAGGTTGTCGTTCAGGCCCTCAAGGTCATGGAAGCAGCCGGCGAGCGGTACGGCTTCAGCATCGCGACCGAGGCCTACGACCTGGGAGGGAACCGGTATCTCGCCACCGGCGAGGTACTGCCCGACTCGGTGGAGCAGGAGCTTTCCGGCTTCGACGCCATCCTGATCGGAGCGGTCGGCACGCCCGACGTGCCGCCGGGAATCCTCGAACGGGGCCTGCTGCTGAGGTTGAGATTTAACTTCGACCTCTACGTGAACCTAAGGCCGGTCAAGCTTCTGCCCGGAGTGGCGACTCCAATCGCGGGTCTCACACCTGACCGTTGCGACATACTGGTCGTCAGGGAGAACACGGAGGGCCCGTATGTCGGAGCGGGCGGCGTGCTCCGCGAGGGCACGCCAGCCGAGGTAGCCGTCGAGGAGTCGATCAACACCCGCTTCGGTATCGAGCGGATCGTCCGGTTCGCGTTCGAACAGGCCATGGTACGGCGGAAGCACGTGACCCTGGCGCACAAGACCAACGTCCTCACCTACGCGGGAGGCCTCTGGTACCGGACCGTCCACGAGATCGCCGAGCACTACCCCGACGTGGAGGTGGAATACGCCCACGTGGACGCCATGTGCCTGCACCTGGTCACCCAGCCCGAGCGCTTCGATGTGATCGTCACCGACAACCTGTTCGGCGACATCATCACCGACCTCGGCGCGGCCGTGCAGGGTGGCATGGGCCTGGCCGCGAGCGGCAACATAAATCCCGAGGGCGACTACCCCTCCCTGTTCGAGCCGGTCCACGGTTCGGCACCCGACATCGTGGGACGAGGATGGGCCAACCCGGTCGCCGCGGTGCTGTCGGCAGCCATGTGCCTGTCCCACCTGGGTGAGCACCGGGCGGCGTCGATCGTCGAGGAGGCGGTCGGCGCGGTGCTACCCACCATGAGATCGATGGGAGGTCCCGACATGGGGGCCACCACCGACCAGTTGGGAGACCGGATCGCCGCCGCCGTGGCGGAGGCCTGATAGTTTGAAACCGTCCTGCGAGGGGTCCGCGACCGGAACCGGATGACAGAATGAACATCGGAGCGCCGCGGCAGCCAAGTCCCGAGCGTCGCGTCGGGATCACCCCCGAGATCGCCAGGCGATACGTGGAGGATGGTCATCAGGTCCAGGTAGGGCACGGCGCCGGCGATGCCGCCGGCCTGCCGGACGATGCTTTTCGCGAGGCGGGATGCGAGATGGTCGGCTCGGCGTGGGAAGCCGACGTGGTGGTGACCGTAGGACCTCCCGGTGATACCGAACTCTCCCGGCTGGCTCCGGGCGCCTGCTTGCTCGGCCTCCTGCGCCCCCTCGACGAGCCGCACGCCATGGAGGTCCTCGCAGGGGCGGGGGTGACGGCCATCGCGTTCGAGACCCTGCCCAGGACCACCCGGGCCCAGTCGATGGATGCCCTGTCGTCCCAGGCCACCCTGGCCGGGTACGAGATGGTGCTCGAGGCCGCCTCCCGGCTCCCCCGCATCTTTCCCATGATGGTTACCGCGGCGGGAACGATCCGCCCCGCGACGGTCGTGGTGCTCGGATGCGGCGTGGCCGGCCTCCAAGCCATCGCCACCGCCCGGCGTCTCGGAGCCGTGGTCAGGGGATACGATGTCCGGGCGAGCGCCGCGGAGCAGGTCCGGAGCCTGGGCGCCTCCTTCATCGATCTGGATGTGGCTCCGCAGGACTCCTCTACTTCCGGCGGGTACGCCCGGCCGCTCTCGGACGACGACGGCAGCCGCCTGCTTGAAAGCCTGGAGCCGCACCTGGCGCCCGCCGACGTGGTCATATCGGCCGCCGCCATTCCGGGGAGACCCGCTCCCACGCTGATCAGCGCGGCGGCGGTCGCCGGCATGCGACCCGGGTCGGTGATTGTCGACGGCGCCGCAGAACGGGGAGGAAACTGCGTGCTGACCGTACCTGATCAAGTGGTGCGAGCCGGAGGCGTCACGGTGGTCGGGCCTACGAGCCTCGAGGCGCGGCCGGCCGCCGACGCTTCGAGGACCTTCGCTCGCAACGCCTACGAGCTCTTCAGCTATCTCAACGACCCGGCCACGGCCGGCGCCGATGACGAGATCCGGGCGGGCGTGACGATCACCCGCGACGGCAAGGTGGTACATCCCGAAGTCCTGGCGCGGATCAAGGCGATACTGTGACTCTCGCCGTCGGGATCACCGTGTTCGTCCTCGCCGCCTTCGTCGGCTTCGAAGTCATAACGAAGGTTCCTCCCCAGCTGCACACCCCCCTCATGTCCGGATCCAACGCCATCTCGGGAATCACCCTTGTTGGGGCCCTCCTGGTGGCCGGACGGGGAGGCCTCCTCGCAGGGGTACTCGGCTTCCTGGCCGTCACCTTCGCCACCATCAACGTGGTGGGCGGATTCCTGGTGACCGACCGGATGCTGGAGATGTTCGGCACGCGCCGCCGACACCCGTCCTGGAGGGGCAAGGGTTGAGCGACACCGCCTCCACCCTCCTCTACCTGGCCTCCGCCACGCTGTTCATCCTCGGGCTCAAACGGCTGAGCTCACCGGTGACCGCCCGATCCGGCAACCTGATGGGAGCGGTCGGCATGCTCATCGCGATAGTGGTGACGCTGCTCCGGGCGGGCATCGTCGACTACACGCTGATAGTCGCCGGCTTCCTGGTGGGCGGTACTGCGGGCACGATCCTGGCCCGGCGGGTGGCGATGACCGGCATCCCCCAGTTGGTGGCGGCCTTCAACGGCTTCGGCGGCGCCGCCTCGGGCATGGTGGCGGCAGCCGAGTTCCTGGCGGACGGATCGTCTACCACGGAGACCGCAGTCACGATCACCATCTCCTGCGCCCTTGGCATCGCCACGTTCACCGGAAGCTTCGTGGCGTTCGGGAAGCTCCAGGGGCTGATCCCGGGCCGGCCCCTGCTGTTCAAGGGACAGATGGTCTTCGACTCGGCCCTGGCCGCCGCGGCGGTGGGTTCGGGCATCTGGATGGCGTCCTCGGCCAACCGGAGCGCGCTGTGGCTGCTGATCGCCCTGGCCGCCCTGCTTGGCGTGACCCGTACCCTGCCGATCGGCGGGGCCGACATGCCGGTGATCGTCGCCTTCCTCAACTCGATGTCGGGCCTCGCCGCGGCCTCCACCGGCTTCGTGATCGGCTCCGAAGCCCTCATCATCTCGGGAGCGCTCGTGGGCGCATCCGGCCTGGTCCTGACCGCCATCATGTCGAAGGCCATGAACCGCTCCCTGGCCAACGTCCTGTTCGCGGCCTTCGGAGGAGACGATGAGTCGCAGCCCGAAGGGATCGGAGACGGTCCTGTTCGTCGGGCCACCGTGGACGATGCCGCCGTCACGCTCGCCTACGCCCGCTCTGTGATCGTCGTCCCCGGCTACGGCCTGGCCGTCTCCCAGGCCCAGTACGGCGCCCGGGACCTGACAGACCGGCTGGCCAGCCGCGGCGTGGAAGTCCGCTACGCCATCCACCCCGTAGCCGGACGGATGCCGGGGCACATGAACGTCCTGCTCGCCGAGGCGGACGTCCCCTACGAGCAACTGCTCGACCTCGATGAGATCAACGATGACTTCCCCCGCACGGATGTGGCGCTTGTGGTGGGTGCCAACGATGTGGTGAACCCGGCGGCGCGGGATGACCCCTCCTCACCGATCTTCGGGATGCCGATCCTCGACGTTGACCGAGCCGGCGCCGTCATAGTCATCAAGCGCAGCCTCTCCCCCGGCTTCGCGGGAATCGACAACCCGCTCTTCTACCGCGACACCACCCTGATGCTGTTCTCCGACGCCAAGGCCGCTCTCGAGGATCTGGCCACGGCGGTCCAGACCGTCTGACCCCGGGCGCGTATCGCCGGCATTGTGGCGGCCCGCGTGCGAATCGGGCGAAGATCGCGAAAATCGCCACGCCAAACCCCACCAGTCAGATAAAAACATATACGCGCCCAC
>VXMM01000007.1 GCA_009841105.1 Acidimicrobiia bacterium
CCGGGGGCGGGGGTCCCGCGTTCGTCCGCCGGGCGGGGGGGGGGGGGGGTGGGGCCGGCGGGGGGGGGGCGTGGCCTGGCGTTTTTCGCGTTCTCGGTGCCTCGGGGCCCGTCCGGGGTTAGGACAACGAGCTACAGGGGGTGGGAGCCAGCCCTATCCGGCGCCGGGCGCTGCGGTGGTGTCGGTGACGACCGGGACGGTGGTGGATACGGCGGCACCGCCGTCGCCGGTGAGCAGATTCCCGACCACGAAGACCACCACTAGCAAGACGGCCAGGATCAGACCCGTGGTGATCCGTCGCCGCCATTTGGCGCGCTGGGCGGCCCGGCGCTCCTCCTCTAGGCGGGCTTGGCGGTTCTGCTTCTGCCGGGCTCTCTTCTCGCTCCCCATGGGGGCTATTGTAAGAGTCTCCGACGCGCCACGGCACGCCGGCGCGGCCGGAGCAATAGAATGCGATCCGCCCGCGCCTCTCCCTGGAACTGCTTGCCATGTCTCTGGTTGTCCAAAAGTACGGCGGCACGTCAGTAGCCGATTCGGAGCGCATCGAGCGGGTCGCCCATCGGGTGGCTCGCACCAAGCGCTCCGGTTACGACGTCGTGGTGGTGGTCTCGGCGATGGGCCGGCAAACCGACGACCTGATCGCCCTCGCCCATCAGGTGAGTTCCAGCCCACCGGCCCGGGAGATGGACATGCTCCTGACGGCGGGCGAGCGCATCTCGATGGCGTTGCTCGCCATGGCTCTCCACGACAAGGGCATCCCGGCGCTTAGCCTCACCGGCCCCCAAGCCGGGATACTCACCGACTCGGCCCACGGCGAGGCGAAGATCACCGAGATACGCGGGACCCGGGTGCGGGACGGCCTCGCCGCCGGGCAGGTGGTGATCGTGGCCGGATTCCAGGGGGTTAATCCCGATTCGAGGGAGATAACCACGCTGGGCAGGGGCGGCTCTGACGCCACCGCGGTGGCATTGGCCTCCGCTCACGCCGCGGCGGTGTGCGAGATCTACACCGATGTGGACGGCGTGTACACGGCCGACCCCCGGGTGGTACCCGACGCTTGCAAGCTCGGCGAGGTCACCTTCGACGAGATGCTCGAGCTGGCCGCCGGGGGCGCCGGGGTGCTGATGGCGCGCTCGGTGGAGGTGGGGAGAAAGTTCAACATTCCGATCCACGTCCGGTCGTCGTTCGTGGAGGACGAGGGCACCTGGGTCAAGGAGAAGGTGATGGAAGAAGCGATTATCAGCGGCATCGCGCACGACACTTCGGAGGCGAAGGTGACCCTTTGGGGAGTGCCCGACCGGCCCGGCGTTGCGGCGGCTATCTTCGAGAAGCTGGCGGCAGCGCGGGTGAACGTGGACATGATCGTCCAGAACGTGGGTGAGAACGAATGCACCGACCTCAGCTTCACGGTCCCCGAAGCCCATGTCGATGTCGCCCGGCAGGCCACCGCCGAACTGGTCGTGGAGTTGGGCGCCACGGGCTCCTCCGTGGATGCCAACGTTGGCAAGGTGTCGCTGGTGGGAGCGGGAATGAGATCCACCCACGGGGTGGCGGCCCGGGTGTTCCGCGCCCTGGGCGACGCCGGCATCAACATCGAGATGATCTCCACCTCCCCGATCCGGATCTCGTGCGTGGTGAATCGAGACTCGGTGGAGGACGCGGTACGGGCCCTCCACGCCGAGTTCGACCCGCCCGTGATCACGGCGGAGGTGGGCGCCGATGCCTGATCCACGAGTAGCCGTCGTCGGCGCCACCGGAGCGGTGGGCCGAACCATGATCGAGATCCTGGAGGAACGGGACTTCCCGCTCTCGGAGCTGCGTCTCATGGCGTCGTCCCGTTCAGCGGGCCGGGTGGTCGCCACCCGCTGGGGTGACATCACGGTGGAAGATCTGTCGTCCGCGGACCCGTCGGGGATCGATATCGCCCTTTTCTCCGCGGGTGCGGGAAGGAGCAGGGAGTTCGCCGCGTCATTCGTGGAACGGGGAGCGATCGTCATCGACAACTCCTCCGCCTTCCGCATGGCACCGGAGGTCCCACTGGTGGTGGCGGGCGTCAACGACCATGCGGCGGCCGACAACAACGGGATCATCGCCAACCCGAACTGCACCACGATGACGCTGATGATGGCCGCCGGACCGCTCCACCACTACGCCGGGCTGGCCCGCATGGTGGCCATGTCCTACCAGTCGGTCTCGGGGGCCGGGATGACCGGCATGGACACCCTCTGGCAGCAGGTGCTCGAACTCGGTAACGACCGTGAAGCGCTGGTGCGGGGAGGATGGGAGCAGGGCCGCACCGATCCGTTCCAGCGGCCCATCGCCTTCAACGTCCTGCCCATGGCCGGGACCATCACCGATGCCGGTCACACCGACGAGGAATGGAAGCTGGTGAACGAGACCCGCAAGATCCTCGAACGGGACAGCATCGAGGTGGAACCGACCTGCGTACGGGTGCCGGTCATGGTCGGCCACGGCATCTCCGCTTCGATGTGGTTCGACTCACCGGTCGACCCCGGCGCCGCCCGGCGGGTGCTCGCGGACGCGCCGGGCCTCGAGCTGTGGAGCGATGACCGGGTGGCCACCCCGCTGGACTCGGCAGGCCAGGATCCGGCGATGGCGTGCCGTATCCGTGCCACCATCGGCACACCCGGGGGAATCAGCCTGTGGGTGGTGGGCGACAACCTGCGCAAGGGAGCGGCGCTCAACGCGGTGGAGATCGCCGAACTGCTCGTCTGAACTAGCCATGATCCTCGGGTAACCTGTGACGGGATGACCAGCACCTACCCCGTTTGGCGATCTGGCATCGCATCCGACGAGACGGCGGCCCGCGCCGAACCCGGAATCGCCTCTGTCGAGGAACAACGCGCGCACCGCAAGCGGATGCTGGTCACCTCGTACCGCCTGTTCGGGGCGTTCGGATGGGGATCGCTCGGAGACGGGCACATCACGGCGCGGGATCCGGAACGTACCGACGCGATGTGGCTGATCCGCTACGGGGTCCCGTTCCGCCGCACCACGCTTGACGACCTGGTACTGGTCGGTCCGGACGGGCGAGTCGAGGGCGGCGAGTCGATCAACATGACCGCCTACTACATCCACGCTCCCATCCACGAAGCCCGTCCCGAGACGGTGGCCGTGGCCCACACCCACACTCCGTACGCCACTCCTTGGGCGGCCAACGTGGAGCGTTTCCGGATGATCTGCCAGGAAGCCACCGCCTTCCTGGACGACCACGAGGTGTACGAAGGTGAGGAGGTCCAGGTCTCGGACTTCGACACGGGCAAGAAGATCGCAGCCGCGCTGGGTGAGGCCAAAGCGGTGCTGTTGCGCAATCACGGACCGGTCACCGTGGGCACCTCGGTCGAAGAGGCGATCGGCTGGTTCCTGTTGCTGGAGCGGGTGGCCGAAGTCCACTCCAAGGCCCCCGATGCCCGGCCGATCAGCGAGGAGGCAGCCGTCATCGCGGCGCGGGAGATCGGCCATGTGTCGAGTGCTCTCGCCGTGTTCGAGTACGCGGTTGCGTCCAAGTTGCCCACCGGAGCCGTCGGGTAGTACCAGGCCTCCCTAAAGGGAGCTTTACTAACTCCGCTCCTTAATAAAGAAATCCGGGTCAAACTTTATTAGCGGAGCTACGGACTAGAGGATCCCCTAACGAGAGCCGGACTCGATCCCGGCCAAACAACTCTGCGCCCATAGGCCCTGACTCAGCACTCAAGCAACCCGTTGGCCACCGGACAGGCTGGCGTCGCAACCTGCTTCGCCAGTCCGTCCCGCTGCTCTGGTCCCAACATCAGCGATAACTCGAGGAATTGGTAAGCGATTCCACCATTTTTTATGCAGTGCTGTGATTAGGATTGACAGTAATGACCGCTTATCACCAGATTGTTGAGATTGTCTCCGTCGGTTACGAGAGGCGCAGCATTGAGGAGCTTGTGGAGATGCTGAGCGTCAACCGGGTTGATGTGCTGGTGGATGTCCGTTTGAACGCTATCTCGCGCAAGCGGGGGTTCTCGAAGACAGCCTTAGCCAAGGCGCTTGGTGAAGTTGGGATCGTTTATCGCCACGAACGATCGCTGGGCAACCCCAAGGAGAATCGCGATCCCTTCCGCCTTGGCCTTCAGTCGGCCAGGGATCGGTATGTGCAGCATCTCCAGAATGGGGCATCGGCGTCATTCGGGAGGGTCATCAACCTTGCCCAAGATGAGCGGATCGCCCTCCTGTGCTTTGAGCGCGAACACTTCGACTGCCACCGCTCCTGCATCCTGGAGATGGCCCAGGAAGAGTATCCCAATCTCCATGTCAGGGCTCTGTAGCAGGACCTGGCGATGGCCCGACAACGCGAACTATCACTGATGATTGCGGTTAAGGCCGCGCCGGTGCCTACGGCACAACTGCAGGAGAGCATGTGCGTCCCTGGCATAGACCTCGGTTCAGAACCAGGGTGGATACGCCTGTTTCCCATACCATTCCGAGACCTCGCTGATGACTCCAAGTTCCGCAAGTATGAGGAAGTGACCCTCCATGGCAAGCGATCGGACAGTGATCGGCGGCCCGAGTCGTGGGTACCGATCGAGGGATCGATCAGGACCGGCCGTTTCTTCGGAACAGAACACGGCTGGTCGGCTAGACGTGACCGCATCGCCAGCGCTGGCGAGTGGGACATGTGTGATCTGATAGCGCGCAACCGGTCTGGATCAGGACCGGAGACACCTTCCCTCGCTGTCGTCCGATTCCTTGTTCTGGGTATCTTCTGGCCACCGCAGAGCGCTCTCCAGCCATCGCTTCTCTAGTTGCCGTGTTAGAACGGACCGTTCATCGCTCTGGTTTGCCTGCCGTCGGCTTCAGGTCTGGCGACTTGGTCGACGACTGCCTTGGCTAGGACCCGTTGGACCTCGAGGAGTTGAGTGCTGGTCGTTGACCGGTCGGGCAGGCGGGATTTGAACCCACGACCTCTTCGTCCCGAACGAAGCGCGCTACCAAGCTGCGCCACTGCCCGTGTGGGGGAACAAGCATAACCGGGTCCCCGCTCCGTGGGCAGCCGTCCGCCGCCTACCCGGGATTGCCGGCCCTTCCGGTCGCGTCCACCCTGATCCTCGAGACGCGGCGGCGGTCCATGGTCAGCACCGTGAACCGGAGTCCCTCGTGGCTCGCGTGGTCGCCCTCCACCGGGATGTTTCCGAACAGGCTCAGGAACAGCCCGGCCACGGTGGAATAGGGTCCGTCGTCCACCTCGGCGCCGGTTGCTTCCTCCAGTTCGTCTATCGGGGTCCGGCCATCCGCCAGCCATACCTGCCGCCCGATCGGCAGGATCGTGGGTACCCGAGGGTCGTGCTCGTCCTGGAGTTCGCCCACCAGCTCCCCGACCAGATCCTTGATCGTCACCAGCCCGTCCACCCCTCCGTGCTCGTCGGTAACGATGGCGAACCCGATCCGCCGGGTGCGCAGGTCTTCCAGTACCCGCATCACCGAGGCGCTCTCCGGCGCGTAGTAGGGGGTCCTGAGCAGGCCCGAAACCCGGCGGCTGTCCAGTTCCTCGGTGTGGCTGAGCACGTCCTTGGCATAGAGGATCCCAAGGATCGAGTCCGGATTCCCCTCCTCGCCAACCACCGGAAAGCGGGAATGGGCCGTCCTGGCCACCGCTTCCCGGACGTCGGACGAGGAAACCGGCAGGGTCAGGGTCCTGATGTCGACCCGCGGCGTCATCACATCGCGGACCGGCTGGTGGGCCTTCTCGAAGAGGCGCTCGATGATCTCCCGTTCGCCCGGCTCGATCTCGCCGCCTCGTTCCGCGAGCACGGCCAGCGCCCGCACATCGGCCGGCGTGACGCCCTGATCGTTCCGGGCAGGAAGGCGGAGCAGCCGGAGGATTCCCTGCCCGATGCCGATGAACACCCCGGCAATGGGCCTGATCGCAACGGCCAGGGCCCACACGGCCACCGCCACGGTCATCCCGTACCGCTCCGGATAGCGCGCCGCCAGCGTCTTGGGAGTCACCTCCCCGATCACCAGCACCAGGATGGTCACGACCACGGTCGACAGGATCGTCCCCCATGTCTCACCAACCAGCTGGAATGCCAGCGCGGTCGCCACCGACGTCGCCAGGATGTTGACGAAGTTGTTGGCCACGAGAATGGTGCCGATCGAGCCTTCCAGGTCGTTGACCAGGCCTTCGAGCCGTCTCCCGCGCCTGCCTGTTGCGGCCAGCTGCTGGACCCGCTCCCTGGCTACGGCGGTCAGCGCCGTCTCGCTGCCTGAGAGGAACCCGGACGCCAGGAGGCACAGGGAGAATATGACCCACAGCGTCAGGTGGTAAGTGTCGGTCATCTGGACACCGGAAGCGGCGATCGTCCGGTCAGCCGATCGCTCCTACAGGAGCCACCTCCGCCAGCTTCCTCCGCAGCGCCTGGGCGCTGAAGGGCTTGGCCAACCACCCGTCGGCGCCGGCCCGCTTGGCGATGAAGGCATCGGCCGAGCGGTCGAGGAGCACCACGATCGGCCCGGTGGGGGGCGTGATGGCCTTGAGAGCGCGGGTGATCGCCATTGCCCCCATGGAGCCGACCTGCATGTCCACGATCGACAGATCGGTTCCCGTCGCGGCGGTCTCGACCTGGTAGGGGTCGGTGACCTCCACGATCTCGGCCGATCCGCTGAGGGCACCGTGCACCTGGTTCCGCACCCAGGCGGCGTCTGACACCAGCAGAACTCTCACGTCCTCAACTGTAGCGAGTCCATGCACCGACCGATGAGGATCGTGCCCGACCGGACGGCCGGCGGAGGCAACGCGCGCGCCCTCTAACATCGTGCCCGGTGACCAACTAGCCAATGACGGCCCGCATCATCCCCCTCCTTCTCATCACCTCGTTACTGCTGGTCCTCGGAAGCCCCGCCGCCGGAGATGAGCCGGGTGGTCGCATAGAGATCATCGAGATCAGTGGGAACCTGGACCGCCCCGCTCTCAACTTCGTCTCCGACCGAGTGGAGGCCGCCGCTAGTGGAGGCGCTACCGCCGCCATCATCCAACTCGACTCCCGCGCCACCCTCTCCGCCGCGGTGGTCCAACTGGCGGCCCGGATCGCCGACCCGCCCCTGCCGCTGGTGGTGTGGGTCGGGCCGGCGCCGGCCTCGGCGTTCGGCGGCGCCGCTCGCCTGCTGGCCGCCGCCCCCATCAAGGCAGCTGCTCCCGGAGTGCGGATCGGGTACTCGCAACCGGTCATAGCGGGGAACTACCCGCGCCACCCGGTCCGGCCCGGACCGCTCGAAGACCTCACCGAGTCGGCCTTCACGGTCGCCGAGCCCACCGAGGGCCTCGTGGAGATCGTGGCGCCTTCGATCAGCAACCTGCTGGTGGAGTTGGACGGCCGAACCGTCGAGGTCCGGGACAGCCTCGTCACGCTCCGGACGCTGCGCACGACCGAGGACGGCGCCGCCGCCATCGAGACGGTCTTCTACGAACCCTCCATCGGGGTGAGGCTGCTGCAGCTTGCCACCGGCGTGGAGGCGGCTTTCTTCTTCCTGGTGGCCGGGTTGGCGGTAGTGGTGTTCGAGTTCTACGCCCTCGGGCCCGGCATCGCAGCCGCCGTGGCGGCCCTCATGTTGCTGATCAGCGGCTACGGCCTGGCGGTCCTCCCGCTCAGGGGTTGGGCGGTCGGGCTGGCCCTGGCCGCGGTCTGGTTCCTGACCACCGACCTCCAGCGGGGCCGGGCCGGGCCCCTGACCGGCCTCGGCGCCCTAGCGATGCTGGTGAGCGGCCTCTACTTCACCGATGCCGCTCCGCAGATCCGGCCTTCGTGGTGGATCGTGACGGTGATCACGGTCTCGGTGACCGCCTTCTACGTGATCGGCATCCGGACCGTGGCTCGGGCTCGCTTCTCCACCCCGACCATGGGCCGTCGCCACCTGATCGGCCGCTCGGGCGTGGCCGTCACCCGCTTCGACCCTGACGGCGTCGTTGAGGTGGAGGGAGCCCGGTGGCAGGCCACCGCCCATCGAGAGGCGGGCCTCGGTCCGGGTGATCCGGTGGTGGTACGAGGGGTTGACGGCCCGATCCTGGAGGTGGATCCCTTAATCCAACCCTGACTCCTCGTGCTTCCTACTACCACCGCGCATGGGGCCGCTCGGCATCCTCATTGCGGAGCGGCCATCCTTCGCCCCGCGGGCACGTGCGCCTCGGGATCCCGCCACGGTCGTGGAGAACGCGAAAATCGCGCCGCCGGACCGGTGCTCCGCACCGGGTCCCACCCCCGCCACCACCTGTCCTACTCGGGGGCGTGTTCGGCCATGCCCGGCCGGAGGCCGGAAATCGGCGGTCGCCCGCTGGAGCTGTATGTTCCCTGGGGCCGGTCATTCCGATCGGTCAGAAGCTATGGCCGGCTTCGGTGCTTGGCGCTGGACAACGTATATCGGACGTGTGACAGATTCGACCTCCCGGGCGGGAATCTGAGGAGTCACATGACAGCCCGCCCTCCGCCCTCGCGGTGTAGAGCGCGAAAAACACCCCTCCGGGTGGGTGATTCCACTGGTACTTTCCAAGGTACAACTCAGGCGGAGTAGGAGGCGGTCCACCGTATGGACTACGACGACTCATGGCATCTCCACGCGCGATGTCGCAACAACTACTCACACCTCTTCTTCCCTCCGAGCACCTTCGAGAGGAAGGACGACCGGGAACGGAGGGAAGTCAGAGCCCGGGCGGTGTGTAACGCCTGCTCGGTCAAGCAGGAATGCCTCGACTACGCCCTCAGCATCCGCGAACCGTTCGGGATCTGGGGCGGATACACGGAGGCGGAACGGCGGGAGTTGCTCGCCGTCTGACCCCGGCTAGCGGTTAACGGAGCGCTCGTTCCCGTAGCGGGTGGTGATGCCGCGCCGGTCGGCCCACTCCAGGAACGGAACCGCATACTTGCGGGTCAGCCCGGTGGTGTCCCGGAACTCCGCCACCGTGAAGCGCTCCGGAAGATCAGCCAGCCGGTCGACCAGCGCCTCCACCTGGGGAGGCAGGTAGGCCAACTCCTCCGAGATCCTGACCAGGCGCCCTTCTCTCAGCAACGCATGCAGGAGCTCGGGATCGATCTCCATCTCCTTCAGCCTGGGCACCATCGGGCCCGCCGATTCGAGGTCGGTCCGGATCCGCTCCCACTCCTCCTCCCCGGACCGATCCAACTCGGGGAGGAATCCCGCCAGCGCCACCACGGACTCGTGCTGCCCGAGCCGACCGTCGAACGGCAGCACGGCGGCGAGAGTGTCGATGTCGACCCGTAGCGCGCTGGCCAGGCTCGCCTTGGGCATCCCCGGACGCAGGGGATTGTCCTCGTGGAACCGGGCCACGATCGTTCGTGCTCGCCGGGCCAGCCGGTCGGCATGCGCCTCGCTCAGCAGCGATCGGCCCGCCACCACCCCCCGGTCGGGCCTGCCACCTCCCGAATGGGCGGCCAGCACCGCCGGGCTTTCGGTGCCGCGCCACTCGAGCAACGCGCCGGCCCGCCGGTCGGGACCCTGTTCGAGAACGGGTTGGAGAGAGGCTGCGGCTCGACGGGCATCCCGTCCCTTGCGGGGCGCCACCGGCTCGACGATCTGCCCCCCGGCCACGATCAGGCGCCTACCTACGTCACGCAGCACGAAGCGATCGCCCATCCGGACCGGCACCGGCTGTTCGGTACGGAGCACGCCCACGGTGCGGTCATCGATCTCGCCGATGGAGAAGAGGCGCACCGGCCAGGCTCCGCTTCCCAGGTGCATCTGGTACGCCCCCCGCCTCGACAGGGGGCGGTTCACATATCGAGCGGAGCGGAGCGTGACCAGAAACCGATCGCTCGGCACCCACTCGCCGGGCCGTCCGAGCATCCACCCCCGGGCCACTCTCCCCCGGTCGAGTCCTGCAACTCCGGCCGCGGTCCGGGTTCCGGCCTCGATCCGGTCCCGCTCCGCCTCGTGAGCTTGCAGGGAGCGCACCCTTCCCGTGACGGCGCCTGGCAGGACCTCCACCTCGTCGCCCACCGCGATGGACCCACCGACCAGAGTACCGGTGACCACAGTGCCGGCACCGGCCATCGGAAACACCCGATCGATCCACAGCCGGGTGCGCTTGCTGCGATGGGCGGGCATCCCCGCGATCGCGCCCGCAAGCGCTGCCCGGAGATCGTCGAGGCCATCGCCGGTCACAGCTGACACGGCGACGATGGGGCAACCCTCCAAGGAGGTGCCCGACAGCCGCTCCTCGACCTCCAGCGTGGCCAGCTCGATCAGGTCGGCATCCGCCCGGTCGGTCTTGGTAAGCGCAACCAGCCCGTGGCGGATGTCGAGCAGGTCGAGGACGGCCAGGTGCTCCTCCGATTGGGGCATCCAGCCCTCATCGGCGGCCACCACCAGCAGCGCCACGTCGAAGCCCCCGCTGCCCGCGAGCATGTTCTTCATGAACCGCTCGTGGCCAGGAACGTCCACGAAGGAGACTTCCTGGCGCCCGATTCTCGCCCAGGCGAACCCGAGGTCGATGGTTAGGCCCCGCTCCTTCTCCTCGCGCCAGCGATCCGGGTCGCGCCCGGTCAGGGCCTGGACGAGAGTGGACTTGCCGTGATCGACGTGACCTCCGGTACCTACGACCGGCATAGAGCCCGCAAGGAGGCGGCCAGGACGGCGTCGTCGTCCCCGTCCACCGCCCTCAGGTCGATGAGCAGGTCGCCGGCCGACCGGCGGGTCACCACGGCCGGATCCGATCCGACCAGGGCCGGCCAGAGATCCTCGCCGCGGCCTTCCAGGACCAGCACCGGTGAGGGAACGGCCATGCCGGGAACCGACCCGGCGCCGGGTACAGCCTCCGACATTCGCACATCAGCGACTATTCCCACAAGGGCGGCGATCCGCTCGAGTCGCTCGGTCAGGGAGGCCACCGAACGGCTGGCCATCTCCCAGAACGGGATTTCGCTCCCCCTCCCCTCGGCGTAGAGCTCGGCAGTGCGGGTCAGCGCGGCGATGGTGGAGCCATCCACCCGGACCGCTCTGGCCACAGGGTTGGCCTTGAGCTGGGCCACCAGATCGGCCCGCCCCGTGATGATCCCGGCTTGGCATCCTCCGAGCAGCTTGTCGCCCGAGAAGGTCACCAGGTCGGCGCCCTCGGCCAGTACCTGCCTCACTCCCGGCTCATCGCCGAGCCAGGCGGGGGGTGGTCCCTCCAGCCACGGGACCTCGGTATCCAGGAGCCCGCTCCCCACGTCATAGACCACCGGCAGGCCAAACTGCCTGCCCAGGCCGACCATCTGCCCGATAGTGGCCTGTTCCGCGAACCCCACCACCCGGTAGTTGGATGGGTGGACCTTGAGCAGCATGGCGGCTCCGTCACCGGCCACCTCCTCGTAGTCGGAGATGCGGGTCCGGTTGGTGGTGCCGACCTCCACCAGGTGGGCTCCCGAAGCCGCCATCAGCCGGGGCAACCGGTAGGAGCCTCCGATCTCGATCAACTCCCCCCGGGAGACGGGCACCGAGCGGCCCGCCGCCAGCGTGTTGAGGACCAGGAACAGGGCGGCGGCGTTGTTGTTCACCACCAGAGCAGCCTCGGCGCCGGTCAGGTGAACCATCAGCCGGGACAGGTAGGCGCCGCGGGAACCCCGGCGCCCCTCGGCCAGATCGAACTCCAGGTTTCCGTAGCCGGTGGCGGCCTGGCGGGCCTCCTCGGCAGCGGACGGATAGAGAGGCGCCCGACCCAGATTGGTGTGGAGGATCACACCGGTGGCGTTGATCACCCGTCCCAGCCGGGTCCTGGACAGGCGCGTCGCTTCGCGAAGGGCGGTCTCGGCCGGGTCTGCGGAGCGGCCTTCCAAGGCGTCGGCGCGCGCTTTCTCGATATTGCGCCGGGCGATCTCGGTAGCCAGAGCCGCCGGCAGGCTGTCATCGACCCGGGCGACCAGATCCTGCGCGAGCGCACCAACCGAGGGAAGGCGGCGAAGGTCGGGCATCGAGCAATGATACCGGTGACCGGACCCAAGGCCCAGGCATGGATGGCGAGGCAGATGATCGGCTCCCTGGCATCCCCTGGATTGGACATCGAATTGCGGGGACCGGGGGATAAGCTGGCCCCATGGGAATGATTCTGGGGACGGCCTTCATCGTGGTTCCGATCCTCGAGTTGGTGCTGTTCATCTACGTGGAGCGGTGGATCGGGCTGGGCTGGCTGGTGCTGGGAATCATCATCACGGCGATAGCCGGTGCCTTCCTGGTACGGCAGCAGGGCTTCTCGGTCTGGCGCCGCCTCCAGACCGACCTGGCATCGGGCGCCCTGCCCGGTCGTCAGCTGTTCCATGGCGCGATGGTGCTGGTGGGTGGCGCGCTGCTGCTGACGCCCGGTTTCCTGACCGACGCGGTGGGCTTCGCCCTGATGGTTCCCTTCGTCCGGGAAGGGCTCCGCCGTCTGGGGGTTCGCCTACTACAGCCGCGCGTCGTCATTATCGAGTGACCGCAGTCCACCGGCTGCCCGCCCCTAACCCCGGCCCGATGACCGGACCGGGAACCAACACCTATCTGGTCGTATCGGGCCGCGACTGCGTGGTCGTCGATCCTGGCCCTCCGGAGGAGTCCCACCGGCGGGCGATCCTCGGCGCCATAGGAGACCTCCGTCTCCGAGGGGTGCTGGTCACCCACACCCATCCCGACCACGCCCCGCTGGCCAGCCCGCTCGCCGCCGAGTTCGGCGTCCACACCTACGGCCACGGACCCGGACCGGGGTTCGTCCCGAGCCGTCGCCTCCAGGACGGCGACCGGCTCCGCTTCGGCCAAGCCGTATTGACCGCCGTCCACACCCCCGGCCACGCTGCCAATCACCTCTGTTTCCGGATGGGAGACACCGTGTTCACCGGCGATCACATCGTCGGCGGATCAACAGTGGTGGTCGAGGACATGGGAGCTTACTTCCGGTCGTTGGACCGGATCCGGGCCCTCCTCCCGGAGCGCCTGCTCCCGGGCCACGGCAACCCGATGGACGACGCGGCCGAGGTCATCGCCGCCTACATCGCCCACCGCCGCGAGCGGGAAGCCCAGATCCTTCGAGCGGTCCGGAATGGCGCCCGCACGGTCGGAGCGGTGGTTCAGGCGGTGTACGGCGAGACCGACCCTCGGCTTCGTACCGCCGCCGCCGGCTCGGCCCTTGCCCATCTACGACACCTGGCCGGCCAAGGAAGGATCTCCCTCGAATACGGAGACCAACCCGGGGACGCCGTGGCCGTCCGGGACACGGGTGTCGCGTGACCAGATCCCACCTTCGACAAGGGCCTCCCCTCGTGCTCATGGCGCTGGTGTTGGTGGTGTCCGCTGCGGCTATGCCGGCGCCGGCCCAGACCACCGAGGAGGAACTAGTAAAGGTTGAGGCGGAACTGGCTCGCATCCGGGCCGAGGCCCAGGAACTGACTGACGAATACCTGGCGGCCTGGGCGGAGGAAGCCGATCTCGAGTTCCGCATCAGCGGCCTGGAGTCGTCGATCGCCGGATACGGGGTGGAGCAGAGACGGCTCCAGGAGCAGATCCGGGAGCGAGCTGTAGACCTCTACATGACCGGCGCGGCCGGAAACGACCTGGCAGCCCTGATGATTGCCGCAACGCTCTCCGACATCAACATCAGGGCCGAGTACCTGGACGATGCCCGGGAGCAGGACCAGGCGCTCTTCAACAGCTTGGAGGTGCTCACCCGCCAGCTGGCGGCTGCCGTCGAGAGCCTGCACGCCGACCGCCGGGACCAGCAGGCGGCGCTGGCTCGTTTGGAGGAGTTGTCGGTCGAGCTGAACGAGCGCCTTGCCGCCGGCCAGGAGGCCTATCTCCGCCTCGAGGAGCGCAGGGCGGAGGAGATCGCCCTGGCGGAGGCCGAGGCCCGAGCCGCGGCGGAAGCGCAAGCACGAGCCCAGGCTGAGGCGGAGGCGCAAGCACGAGCCCAGGCCGAGGCGGAGGCGCGCGCCCAGGCCGAGGCCGAAGCGGAGGCGGCGTTCCTTGCCACCAGCACCACCGCGCCCACCACCACGGTCGCAGTGACGACGACTACCACCACCGCCGAGGCCACGACCACTACCCCGCCGATCACTGTCACCGACACCACCCTCCCCGCTCCCGCCACTACCGTTCCCGACGACGGCCCGGTATCGGCCGACCCTCCCACCGGTGGGCTGACCTGCCCGGTCGACGGGTTCCACAGCTTCACCGACACCTGGGGCGCACCCCGTTCGGGCGGGAGGAGGCACGAGGGTGTGGACATGCTGGCCGACCGGGGCACCCCGCTGGTAGCGGTGGAGGACGGCAGGATCCATCGGATGTCCAACACCGGTCGGGGCGGCATCGCCGTTTGGCTGGATGGCAACGGCGGCGACCGTTACTACTACGCCCACCTAGACGCCTGGGCCCCCGGTCTGGCGGTCGGCCAGATGATCTCCCGCGGGGCGCCGATCGGAACCGTGGGAACCACCGGCAACGCCCCCGCCCACATCCCCCACCTGCATTGGGAATTCCATCCCGACCGCGGCGGGCCTGTCAACCCGACCCCGCTGGCCCGGGAGCTGTGCGGTTGACGGACGTGACCGGTCGCCTGCGCCGATGGATAGCCGAGCAGTCGGAGGTCCGCACCGATGTCTCGGTGGGGATCGATGCTCCCGTGGACCGGGTCTGGGCAGAGGTGATCGACTTCACCGCCCACACCGAATGGATGAAGGACGCCCACGCCATCCGCTTCGAGACCGACCGGCGGGAAGGACCCGGCACGGTGTTGCTGATCGACACCCGGATCGGGCCGCTCCGCACCGTCGACCGTTTCGAGGTCACCGAGATCGAGCCCATGCTCTCGGTGGCCGGCCGGCACACGGGACTCTTCCGGGGTGAGGGACGCTTCGAACTCTCCTCGCCGAGGCCAGGCCGAACCCGTCTGGTGTGGCGCGAGCGGATCCGGTTCCCGTGGCGCTTCGGAGGCCCGGGCGCGGCCTTGGTGGGCCGCGTGGTGTTAAGACGTGTCTGGACCAAGAATCTGGCCGCCCTAAAACGAAGGATCGAAACCTGATCGCGGTCAGTGGTCAGTGGTCAGTGGTCAGTGGTCAGTGGTCAGTGGTCAGTGGTCAGTGACTGTTGTAACCCAGGGACGAGACGGACAACCCACCAGCCTTAAGGGCCACAAGCAACTCGATTACCTCAAGGTCGCAAACAGGCCACTAGCCGGCGACGGGATGCTCGAATCCGGCGCATCCGTAGGCCTCCACGGCGGCGAAGGTCTCCGTGGCCAGCTCAAGCACGCGCACGAACACCACCTCGACGCCGTCGATAACCACGGTGGCGGTCCGGGCACTCTCCACGTGCACGTAGGGTTGCCGGTCGTCATAGGCGGACGCGAAACCCACCATGGCGTCGTAGGGGGTGGGCTCCCCCTCGGAGGTCCGGTCGTACTCGGTTTCCCACGACCATGCCGGGGGCCCGCAGTCGATCGCTCCGTCGTAGCCGTTGGGGTCATCCTCCCCGCCGCAAGCCGGTACCACGAGGCCCGCCAGCAACGCGAGCGTCGCCACCGGCCCTGTGGCAGCCCGGAACGCCCGGTTCACGTGCCCTTGAACCGCGCCGTTCGCTTCTCCAGGAAGGCCAGCACCCCTTCCCGGGCGTCATCGCTGACGAAGGTGTCGTCGAAGGCTTCCGCCTCCACCGCGAGGCCCTGATCAATCGGGCGTCCCCACCCCTCGTTGATGGCCCGCTTGGCCATTCCCAGCGCCACCGACGGCCCGTTGGCCAGGGTGACCGCATAATCAACCGCTGATTCCAGCAGGACCTCGGACGGGAACACCTTGTCGGCCAGCCCGATGGCGAGTGCTTCCTCGGCATCCAAGTGGCGGCCCGAGTAGATGATCTCCCGGCCTCGGTTGAACCCGACCAGGCGGATCAGGCGCTGGGTGCCCCCCGCACCCGGAATGATCCCGAGCAGGATCTCCGGCTGGCCGACCCGGGCGTCCTCGGCCAGGTAGCGGAAGTCAGCCCCCATCGCCAACTCCAGGCCTCCGCCCAGCGCGTACCCGAACACGGCCGCGATGATCGGCTTGGTCATCAACTCCATGCGACGGACCAGAGCTCCCAGCGCGTCTGCCTCCAGGGAACGGATACCCGTGCCTTCCTCATGCGCCTGCTTGAACTTGTTGATATCCGCGCCCGCCGCAAAATGGGGGCGACCGGTGATCACCACAGCGCGGATGCCCGGATCGGACGCTTGACCGAGCGCCTCGTCCAGGTCGCGCACGACTTGGGCAGAGATGGCGTTGACCGGAGGACGGGTCAACTCTATGACCGCTACCGCATCCTGGGTGGTGTACGACGCGTATTCCAAAACCGCTCCTCGTTGTGGGTTCCGACAGGTTAGATGTTCTGCCGGCTCGGTCCGACCGCACCGGTAGATCCCGGCCTGTGACCGGGTACCCTTACGCTTGGAGGTGGGCCCGGTGCCCCTCGACGGCTCGCCATAGGCCGCCGACTCCGACACCGTCAGTGGCCACGGTCTCCAGTACCGGGGGCTTCCAGGACCGGACCGGCCCCATGCCAAGCATCGCCTCCAAGTCCCGGAGCGCCGACGCGCCGCCCGGCAGATCAGCCTTGTTGACCACGTAGACATCTCCGATCTCGAGCACTCCGGCCTTGGCGGTCTGTACGCTGTCGCCCCACCCCGGTGTCACCACCACCACGGTGGTGTCCACATGGCGCATGACCTCCACCTCAGACTGGCCCACACCGATGGTCTCGATCAGCAGCAGGTCGAAGCCGGCCCCGCCGAGCACCGTAGCGATGCGGGGAACCGCCTCCGACAGGCCTCCCAGGTGACCCCGTCCCGCTACCGACCGCACGTACACGCCCGGATCTTCGACATGGCCCTGCAGGCGGATCCGGTCGCCCAGGAGGGCCCCGGAGGTAATCGGGCTGGAGGGATCGACGGCGATCACGCCCACCGTCCGCCCTTCGGCCCGGATGGTCGAGATCAGGGCGGAGATGAGGGTGCTCTTGCCCACGCCGGGCGAGCCGGTGACGCCGATCCTGGATGTCTCACCGGCGACCGCTCCGAACGCCTCCAGAAGGTCGGCCGCCGCCGCGAGGTCCTCTTCCACAGCGGTGATGGCCCGAGCGAGGGCCTGCCGGTCGCCGTTACGGACCCGATCCACCCATTCGCCCACCTCTAGGCGCTCGAGGGTCGTGCGGTTGGTCCCGGCCGGCATCTCTACACGCCCCGATGCGGCACCGGACGCCAGGCTCGGCTCAGACGGCGTTGACGGCGGTAACGCCCGGGACCCGATCCATGAGGATCCGTTCGATACCCGCCGTCAGCGTCATCATCGACATCGGACAGCCACTGCAGGCCCCGACCAGGTTCAGGTTGACGGTCCCGTCCTCGTCCACCCCTTCCAGGATCATGTCGCCCCCGTCGTACTGGAGAGCGGGACGGATGTACTCGAGGGTGGAATCGAGCAGGTCACGGTCGACCTCGACCCGTTCTTCACGTACGGACGGGCGGAGGGTTACCGCGGTCTCGGTGGAGTTCATGGGTCGATGGATCCTTGCAGAGGGTTACGGACTCGCGAACGGAGGGGCTTGCGGAACGGGTGGAACCGGCCCACCCCTGAGGATACCCCGCCGGCAGGGTACCGGGAACGTCCGTTCCGGCCCGGTGGGAGGCGGCCGGCCATCCACGTACTCGGTGCCCCCTTAACTGTCGAAGGAGGTTGCCGAGATCTGCAGCGAGAGCCAGTCGGTGTCCAGTTCCTCCTTGCGGACCCGTAGATCGAGATAGAGGACCGCCAGCACCACGGCGATGAAGGGCTGGGTCACCACCCAGACGATCTCCGATGCCAGCAACGAACCGGCGTCACCCAACAGGAAGCCGAAGATCCCGCTGAGAACCACCACCAGCACCAGGTTGGCAATGATCACCAGCCCCGATGCCGTGGCCAGGATGCCGAAGATAGCCATGCGGCGGCCGGCGGTGATCATCCAGGAACGGGCGAAGGCGGTCAGCGGGCCTGCCCCTTCGATGGCGACCGCGCTCAGCGTGGCGCTCCAGGCCACGATGAGAAAGAACCCCGGAAGCACGAACAGAGCCGAACCGAGCGTGACACCCGACCAGAACAGGATTGTCACCACGGCTAGGGCCACCATCCGGCTGATGGCAGCGGCGGTGGTCTCACGCCATGACGACTCGACACCTGCATAGGTCTCCGCAACCGTCCTGATGACGGCCGCGAACAGGACGCTCGTGATCAGCAGGCGTATCGCCAGCCATGGTCCTTGCGCTCCGAGGAAAGCCGACAGTTCCTCGTTGGTCGGGATGGTGGAAAGGGCAGGAGGCTCCTTGGCCAGCACGTAGTAGAGCGCCGCGTAGGGAAGGTCGAGCACGGCGGCGGTAGCGATCAGCGTGCCGAAGCGGTGGCGATAGGCCGCAATGGACTCTCTGAACACCCCGCCCGTGTCCAGAGGCCGGAGTTGGAAGTCTGCCATATGCTGATTCTAGGAGTGAGCCACCATGCCGGTTCCCGTTCCCGTTCCCGATTCCGGGCAGTGGGTACGACCGCGCCACCATGCAACCTGAACCTAAGGCTCACGACGCGCCCTACCGCGTCAGGAACCTAAGGTTCGCCGAAACCCCTGCGAGACCGGCCAACTAGGGCGTGTTCACGCTGTGCGCTTTCGTCTGTTATCGCGGGTCCCACGATCTAGCCTGCTTGTCCTCAAGGATGCTGGTTCAGGCGGTCCCCCCCGAAGGGCTCTGACCGGGGACTCTGTTCAGCTACGAGACCGGAACGACATCGATCCGGCGGCCGGTAACGGCGACGAGTGCCGCGAGGTCATGGGGATCGGAAGTGATGATCTGATCACCGTGAGCGGCCATCGCGGCCAGTGCCGCATCGATCGCGTCGATCAGTCGAGAACGAGCGAGAAGTACACCGGCACGGCGGCCTAACTCTTCGTCGAGGGGAACAGTCTCGACCGCCTGTAACGCGCGGGCGAGGCGGGCCTGGTGACCGCTTCCGCCGCGCCACACCTGGGCGATCACGCCGCCGTGGGTAATCGGCGGATTCCCTGACAGCAGGGCTGCCTTGAGGCGACGCCACATGGCGCGATCGTCACGCTCGAGCGCCACGAGCGCGCCCGCGTCCAGGATCATGCTCATCCGGCCCGGCGAACCGCCATCCGCGACACGGCAGCAGCATCCCTGTCCCGCTGCGCCTGTTCGGCCATCTCCTCTTCCGTTATAACGCCGTGTGCCACCTCGTAGTCGCGGATCAACTCGCCGAGCACCGCGAGGCGCCGCTCCCTGGCCTGCCGTTGTGCCATGGCACCCGCCACCCACTCACTCACCGATCGGGCCCGGCCGTCACCTACAGCCGCATTGGCTTCTTCGAGAAGGTCTTCGTCCACTGTGACCGTGACACGGCGTTTACGCATATAACCAGCATACCAAGGTATGCGAGTAATGCGCGTCACGGTTAGCAAGTCCGGCTGCTCAAGGTCTTGCCGGACAAGCCCGACCGAAGGTCGGCGAGTTCCTCCTTGCGATCGGCGCATCTGGAAGAGCGGCGAGCCGGTATCCTCGGAACCCTGGCGTTCTAGGAGTGAGTTGAGAGTCGCTATCGGCGCTGACCACGCCGGCTACCCCCTAAAGGAGCACCTCCTTTCGATCCTGCAAGGCGAACATGACGTGATCGATCTGGGCACCCACTCCACCGCCGCCGTCGACTATCCCGACCTGGCGATTGCGGTCGCGGAGGCGGTGAGGTGCGGGGAAGCCGACCGGGGCATAATCGTGTGCGGGTCGGGGGTCGGCGCCGCCATCGCCGCCAACAAGGTCACCGGTGTACGCGCGGCGCTCGCCCACGATCATTACTCGGCCCACCAAGGGGTCGAACACGACGACGCCAACGTGCTGTGCCTGGGAGGCCGTGTGGTCGGATCGGATGTGGCAGAGGAGCTGGTCGAGGCCTTTCTGGGCGCCACCTTCTCGGGAGAGGAGCGCCACCGCCGGCGCCTGGCCAAGATCGCCCGGCTGGAGGAGGGCCGCTAGGCACATCTCCCTGGGACGTGCCTTTCCCTACCCGAGACCCTCGATCCACCGGGCCGTACGTTCCGCCATCCCCCGCAGTACGTCCCGTTCGGTCGTGCCGCTCCGCTTCGGCACCCGGAAGCTGTGGTCGGCGTGCGGGATGATCTCTACCACCGCCCGCCCCAGCCGAATGAGATGCTCCTCCACCAGATGAGGCAGCGCCAGCCTGTCCTTCTGGCCGGTGAAGAACAGCATGGGAACCGGAACCCGCGGCAGGTGGTCGGCTCGCAACCGGTCGGGCTTTCCCGCCGGATGCAGCGGGTACGCGTACAGCACCAGGCCTGCGCACGGCTGACCCTCGACAGCCAGGTAGGAGGCCATGCGCCCGCCCATCGAGCGGCCCGCCATCACGATTCGCTCGCATCGCCGCTCCAGCCAGGCCGCCGCCGCCCGGTGGCATCGCAGCAACGTCTCCTGACGGTCCGGGAACCTGTGCCCCGCTTCCATGTAGGGATAGTTGAACGTCAGTACCGGATGGCCCTGGTCGACCAGCGCCTCCGCGATGGTCACGATCCCCCGATGGTCCTGCCCGGCCCCGGCGCCGTGGGCGAGCAACACGCCGGTGTGCGCCGAGCCCTCGGGAACCCGCCAGCGCCCGGTCACGGAGCCTTCGCCCGCCTCGATGGTGACCTGCCGCGTCAACCCGTGCGCCACGGCGTGTCGCAACCCCCCGTTAGGGTTCCGGTCATGGATGGAACCCAACAACATGTAACACAACAACGTGTGAGGATCGGATCGGCCGATCTCCTGGTGTGCGAGGACGGCGCCGCCCTCGCCGTCAGTGCCGCAGCCATGATCGCCTCGTTCATCAGGCGGGAAGTTACCAAGGCCAGGGCGGCGGACGGACGCCTGGTCTCGGTGGCCATGGCAGGCGGATCGACCCCGGTGGCCACCTACCGCCGGCTGGCCACGATGGACATCCCATGGTCGGGTGTCTGCGCGTGGGTGGGGGACGAGCGCTACGTGCCGCCCGACCACGAGGACAGCAACGGCGCCATGATCGGGCGGTCGCTGCTGGACGGCGCCGGGGCCCGGTTCCTACGGGTGCCCTGGGCCGCGGACCGGGCCGCCGACGAAGCCGCCGCTCTCTACGAGGCCGAACTTCTCGCCTCGATGGGTGGGGACTCCCGCGGTCCCCACCCCGACCTGATCCTGGCCGGTATGGGCGGGGACGGCCACACGCTGTCCCTCTTCCCCGGCAGCGAGGCGCTGGACGTCACCGATCGGTGGTATGTCGCCACAAAGGTGGCTGCCGGACAACCGTGGCGCCTCACCGCAACCTACTCCCTGGCGCACCGGGCAGCCGCCGTCTACGTGCTCGTCTCGGGCGCGTCCAAGGCCCCCGCCCTGGCGGAGGTGATCCGGCCCACCGGGGATGTCCCCCTCCCGGCGCGCCGTCTCATGGAGGGCCCTGCACCGGTGACATGGCTGGTCGATCGGGCCGCCGCGGCCGGGCTCGATCTGCCGTGAGCACCGCCCGCTGGACACCTCGGACCGCGATCGACCTGGCCGCTTCGATCGCCCGCTTCGTCCGGTACGGAGCGGACCTGCTGGGCGCCGTCTCGAACGGCTACCTCTACCGGACCACCAGCGACGGCATTCCCTACCGCATTCGCCAGATGGAGGACGGCGGGATCGAAGTGGAGACCGGCGCCGACCGGCACCTGGAGGCGGCGGTGGAGGAGTCCCGGTTCCGGCTGGGCGAGACGCTGCCGCGAGCGCCTCTCGAGGAGGTGGCGGGCCGGGTCCCGGCCTTAGCGGATCAGCTGCAGCGCATGCCCGGCTACCGCATCCCCCTCAACCCGGCGGGCCTCGAGGTTCTGGTCTCCTCGATCTGCGCCCAGCAGGTCAACATGCGCTGGGCCAACACCACCATGAGCCGCCTGATCCGGCGTTACGGCACCGAGGTGGAGCTGTACGGGGTCCAATGGTGGCGCTTCCCCGGCGCCGAGACGCTGGCCATGGCCGACCCGGCCGACATTCGGGCCATGCAGTTCACCACCCGGAAATCCGGATACATCGTGGGAGTGGCGGGGGCGATGGCGGCGGACCAACTCACCGGGCTGGAAGAGGACGGCAACGAGACGGTTATCCGGCGGTTGGTGGAACTGCGCGGCGTGGGCAGGTGGACGGCGGAGTGGTTCCTGGCTCGCTGCCTGGCCCGCCCCGACGTAGTGCCCGCGGGCGATCTTGGCGTTCGCAAGGTGGTCTCCCGTTACGTTATGGGCGCCGAGAGGGGTGATGTGCTACCCGAGCCGGATGTACGGGCGGCGGTCGAGTCGTGGGGCGACGGGGGTAACTGGGCGGTCCACCTGCTACTCGAGCGGTGGGCAGAGGAGCACGCTAGGTAGGCGAGAAAGGACCGGGTTCGATTGGCCAGTATCGGCTCGTACATTTTGCCGTGTTGGATCCTGTCTCCGTTTAGGGAGTGGCGCGTCGGGCTGCGGTCCGGTAGGCGGCGAGTTCGGCATCGCTAAGTTCATCCGGCGGAACGAGGTTGTAGTGGCGTTCACGGACGATGGTGATCTCGGCGTCCGCTTCCTCGAATTCGAACATGGCTATGACACTGTCGTCTAGGAATTGGGCAGCAACCGGTCGGGCGATCAAGTTAGGGAACTTCTGCTCGGCGACGCGAAAATCCTGCCAGACTTGGATGACGCTGAGGGCGTCCGTACCGCCTTTCGCCTGCACAGAGAGGATGTGGTGGGCACCGTGCCTACGAGACCTCTTGCGAGCCAGACCTGTATCGCTCGCTGAGGATCCTCTCGATGATTCCCTGGGCGAGATTGCCTCTGGCCCTGGGCACTACAAGCCGCCGTCGTGCTTAGAGGCGGGGACCGGCGTCACCGCGGCGGAATTAGGGAGCCCTACCCGGCCAGCGCAGCACCAGAACTTCCTCACGGAGTTGCTCTCGCGTCGCCGTGGCTTGGCGGGTGCGGAACAAGTCGATCGTCTCTACTTCGTATCCGGCCCGCTCGGCGATTTCAGAAAGTATCTGTCCTGTCCTGATCATGACTCTCAGATAGGAGGCTTGGTCACCGACCACATACGCCAGGCGAGCTCCGGGCCTGAGAAGAGGCCTCAGCGTGACCAGATGGCGCGTCATGCCGCCAAAGTAGAGCCTTGTGACACGGTGATACATGCGTTCGAAGCCGGACTTCTTGCCGAGTTCCACCCGACGATGCTCGATGGCTGAGGCGATACGTTGAACCTCAGCATTGTCACTGACCCAAGCATCGTCATCGTCGTCGCGGTAAACGCCGCGCGTGTTGGAACGCACCAGACCACGCTTCATTGCTTGGAGTTCCGCACGATTGTTCAGATAACCGAGCAGGACGGACTCGAGGCGTACGGTGCGTGAATAGTCCTTCTCATTCGGATACGGCGGTGAGGTGATGACCGCATCGATGCTTATAGGATCGAGATGCCTGCCGACCGTGCGCGCATCCCCGTTCAGGGCAACTGCTGACGTCGATTGGAGTCGTCGAAGCCCGTGCAGGTCCTCACACATCGCCCGCACTCGAGCCAACCATGGAGACACGACTGCTGCATCCGGCTTGATGGTTCCGACACCTACTTCCGGGCCGAATCGGAGGTTGCCGACCTCCGTCGGCAGGATCCGAGCGAGTGCCAGCCTTTCGTGGTCCGCGTACTCCGGATTGTGTTCTCCTTCAAGGGCTTCGCGTAGCACAAGTACCTTATGAAGAGGCAGAGGGCTAATTGAGTTCTTGAATAGCAGCTTGGCCGTCGGGGGTGGAAGCGAGCGGAGCCTCACCCCACGAGGGAGCGAAGCCACCGGTTCATCGGAGACACCGTCAGCAGCTAGTACTGACAAGGCCTTCTCTGCGATCAGTTCCGCGTGGCGCAGCATTCCGGCAGGATCCGGTGCCCAATTCACCTTGGTGGATGCTGCCAGTCGGGAAACCGCTACCGGTTCGATTCCCAAACTCGGGATGCCGAGCTTCTTTGACTCCACGAGCGTCGTCCCCGTCCCGCAGAAGGGATCAAGGACCCGGCTCTCCGGTCCCAGGTCGAACCGCTCTGCATACTCCCGTACCAGATGCGGGGGGAAGGAAAGGACGAACCGGTACCAGTCGTGCGCCGGTGCGTCGCTGACGAGCAACGTGTTCATCGCGCCGTTGGTACGCGGCCGCGCTGCCCTGCCCATGCCAGGCAGCCTAGAACCACGACCCGCTCCCGGGAAGCGCCATCTGGCGCGCCAAACGCCCGGATCGGAGCGGGCGCCCGGATTACTTCCAACCTGCCAAATCTTCCACAAGTTCTTCTTCCGCATTATTCGAACATCTATAGATAACATATTGAATGGTCATGACAACTCTCGGGGCGGACGAGGGCTGTTAGCCCCCCTCCCCTCTGTCAGATGCCGGATTGCTCGCCGTGGTTCCGTCCGGTCAGAGGGAACGCCCTGGCCCACGCGGCGCGGGTTATACCCTCCGGACTGGACTTCTAGTGATGGCGGATGTCCCGGGGCGGCAGTCGGGGTCCGTAGGCGGGGGCACGACCGGCGTAGCGTTCCAGCAGCCGCACCACCCGTCCTCGCTGTCCCTCGTAGGGGGCCAGGAGTTCCAGCATTCTCCGATCCGTCCCGCGCGGCTCGTCCGCCAAAGCCCAGGCAACCGTGTTGGGCAGGTGAAAATCCCCCACGGGCACCGCATCCGGATCGCCCCGCACCACTCCGAGCGCCGAGGCGCTGGTCCACGGGCCGATGCCCGGGATCCGATGGAGGTACTCGTACACACCGGCCAGTCCGCCCTCGCTGATCGCGGTGATCCGGTCGGCGTCCCGGCACACGCGAAGGATGATCTCGGCCCGGCGCCGCTCCACCCCGAGCGGATGAAAGTCGTAGTACTTGAGCCCGGCCAGGCGGCTCGGATCCGGAGGTAGGCGCAGCGTGGTCGGCCCCGGCGCCGGCTCGCCGTAGCGTCCGGCCATCCGCCGGTAGCTGCGGCCCGCCTCGATCCCGGTCACCTTCTGGGCCAGGATGGTCGGGATCAGGACCTCGACCAGCCCGCCCACGGCCGGCATGCGTATTCCTCGCCCCCGCCTCGCCGCTCGCTCCACCGCGGGATGGGCGGGGACGAGCGCCGTAGGATCGTCGTCCTCGCCGACCCACTCCGGTACGTGCTCCAGGGCGAGTTCGGCTCCCTCGCCCCACGCCTCGGCGACCAGCTTCCGGTCGTCGATCCGGAGCCGGACCGTGGCCGGACCGGAAGCGGTACGCGTGGCCCTCCACAGGCCATCCGACCCGGCCCGCAGCGCTGGACCCTTCAACCCCTTCACCACCAGGGTGCCGCGGAGATCCAGCGCCCGGCTCAGAGATAGCACCCGGGTGCGGGATCGCCCTGCTAACGCGGTAGGCATCCGGTCAAGCTAACAGCCGGCCGGGTGTGGGCGACCACGCTCCGAGCCAGGGAAGGTGGTGGCGGGGGAGGACCCGGTGCGGAGCACCGGTTTGGCGGCGCGATTTTCGCGTTCTCTTGGCGACCCAGGACCCCGGGACCGCTAGACGAGTTCGATGACCGCCATCTCTGCGTTGTCGCCCCGGCGGGGGCCGATCTTGACTATCCGGGTGTAGCCGCCGGGCCGTCCCACGTACCTGGGTGCGACCTCGTCGAACAGCTTCGTCACCACCTCCAGATCGGAGAGGTCCTTGAGCACCAGCCGGCGGGAATGGAGGTCGCCGCGGCGTGCCTTGGTGATGATCTTCTCGACATAGGGCCGGAGCACCTTGGCCCTGGTCAATGTGGTGGTGATCTGCTCGTCCCAGATCAGGGACTGGGCGAGGTTCGCCAGCATGGCCTTCTGGTGGGCGGGGTCACCGCCCAGGCGCTTACCCTTCCTCGGTCTGGGCATTGGTTAGCTGTTCCTGTCCCGTGAGGGAGCGATACCGAGTCCCAACTCGTCGAGCTTGGCGATCACTTCCTCGAGGCTCTTCTGCCCGAAGTTGGTCATGTCGAGGAGGTCTTCGCGGGTCTGCTTGGTGAGCTCGCCGACCGTGTTGATCTGGGCGCGCCTCAGGCAGTTGCGAGGACGTTCCGAAAGATCGAGGGCTTCAACCGGAAGGTCGAGATCCTGCGAGACGGTTTCGACTACCGCCACGTCACCCAGCTCCAGACCGATACCTTCCCCCACATCGGCGAACAGGGTGAGCAGCTCGCGCAAGGTCTTGCCTGCCGACGAGAGCGCCTCGCTCGGCTCCAGCGAACCGTCGGTCTCGATGTCGATCTCCAGCCGATCGAAGTTGGTCATCTGGCCGACCTGCGTGTTCTCGACCCGGTACGAGACGTTACGTACCGGGGAAAAGATCGCATCGATCGGGATCATGCCGATGGCGTCGTTGCGGTCCGACACCGCTGTGCGGTATCCCACTCCCTGCTCGACAACCATCTCCGCCTCAAGGCGGACGCCCTCCGCCAGGGTGGCGAGATGCAAGTCCTTGCTGACTATCTCAACCCCGGTCGGGGCTTCGAGATCGGCCGCCGTCACCGTACCGGGGCCCGTGGCCGACAGCCGGAGCGTGAGGGGCTCGGGGTCGGTCATCCGGACCACCAGCCGCTTCACGTTGAGGATGATGTCCACCACATCCTCCTTGACACCCGGGACGGTGGTGAACTCGTGGTAGATGTCGTCCATCCTGATCGAGGACACCGCAGCACCGGGTATCCGAGAAAGCAACGTCCGCCTGAGAGTGTTGCCGAGCGTGTAGCCGAAACCCGGCTCCAAGGGCTCGATCACGAATCGGGACCGGGTCTCGTTGACCGGCATCATCTCGATCTGTGGACGTTGAACAACCAACGCTTGCAAGTCTTCTTCCCCTAGGTCTCGAGGGTCACTTCTTGTCGGAAAATCCGTCTCGGGCAAAGAATGAGATGGCGAAGGGCACGGCTACCGAGCAAGCCCTACCTGGAGTACAACTCGACAACCAGCTGCTCCCGCACCGCAGTGTCGATCTGGGTTCGGCTCGGGACATCGATCACCTGGATGCGGCGCTCGTCGAGGCTGACCTCCAACCATTCAGGAACCCGGCGGTCGCCGGCGGTATCCGCGGCATGGCGAAT
Organism: Acidimicrobiia bacterium; assembly: GCA_009841105.1. Taxonomy (GTDB): domain Bacteria; phylum Actinomycetota; class Acidimicrobiia; order Spongiisociales; family Spongiisociaceae; genus Spongiisocius; species Spongiisocius variivorans. The sequence continues at coordinate 27,154 of VXMM01000007.1, forward strand.
CACGATTATCTCCCTCGACTTGGGCTTCACCGTCACCATGTCTCCGGCCCGGACCCGGTACGAGGGAATGTCCACCTTCTGGCCGTTGACCTGGAAATGGCCGTGGTTGACGAGCTGGCGAGCCTGGGGACGCGTCCTCGCCAGGCCCGACCGGAACACCACGTTGTCCAGCCGGCATTCCAAGATCTGGAGGAGGTTGTCTCCGGTGATCCCCTTCAGCCGGGCTGCCTCCCGGTAGTAACGGCGAAACTGCCGCTCGAGCACACCGTAGATCTGGCGCATCTTCTGCTTTTCCCTGAGCTGATGCAGGTAGTCGGAGTCGTTGCTCCGCCGACCCCGGCGCCGACCGTGCTCGCCCGGCGGGTAGGGACGCCGGTCGAAGTACTTCGACTTGTTGTCGTCGAGCAACTGCCCGAGCCGACGGCTCTTCCGAGTGCGGGGACCGAGGTAACGCGCCACGATTCATCCCCTCCGACGCTTCTTGGGGCGACATCCGTTGTGAGGCAACGGCGTGACATCCCGAACGCTCGACACTTCAAGGCCCATGTTCGTGAGCGTCCGGACCGCTGTATCCCGCCCCGATCCGTTCCCGCTGACGATCACTTCCAACTTCCTGATGCCGTGCTCACCGGCCCGGCGGGAGGCTTCTTCGGCGGCCACCTGAGCGGCGTAGGGCGTCGACTTGCGGGAGCCCTTGAACCCGACCGACCCACCGGACGTCCACACGATGGTGTTGCCGTTCACGTCCGTGATATTGATGATGGTGTTGTTGAAGCTGGCCCTGATGTGCGCCTGACCGAACGCGATGTTCTTACGCTCGCGCCGCCTCACCCGCTTCTGTTGCCTTCTAGCCAACGGGACCTCCGCAACTCATTTCACGCCCGGCCCGGACCATGTCACTTCTTCACTTTCTTCTTGCCGGCGACCGCCATCCGCCTGCCCTTACGGGTCCGGCCGTTGGTGTGGGTCCGCTGGCCGCGCACCGGAAGGCCGCGCCGATGCCGAAGGCCCTGGTAGCAACCGATCTCCATCTTGCGTTTGATGTTCTGTGCCACCACCCGGCGGAGATCGCCCTCGACCCGGAGGTTGGACTGGATGTAGGTACGGATCCGGCTCACTTCGTTGTCATTGAGCTCGTGCACCTTCGTGTCGGGATCGATCCGCAGCCGATGGCACATGTCCCGAGCGGTGTTGACGCCGATGCCGTATATGTAGGTAAGGCCCACCTCGAGCCGCTTCTGGCGCGGAAGATCGACTCCGGCTATGCGTGCCATCAGACCATTACCTCCTCAACCCTGCCGCTGCTTGTGACGGGGATTGGAACACACCACCCAGACGCGCCGACGGCGCTTAATCAGGCGGCAGTTGTCGCACATCTTCTTTGTGGAGGGCCGTACCTTCACCGTTCGCCCTTTGGGGTTTGACCCCGTCGATTCACTGTGATCGTCCGGCGCCGGCTCAGACAGAAGCTGGACCGCATGCGCAACCACTCACCCGCTACAACTGGACGCCCGCGCCAGACCGGTCGGCGACGCATGACCGACAGGCGATTCTACCCGACCGGACGGGCGGTGAGCAAGTCACTGACGGTAAAGACCACGGGTCCGTCGGCGGTGAGCGCCACCGTGTGTTCAAAGTGAGCGGACCTCCGGCTGTCGGCCGTGTTCACCGTCCACCCGTCCTGGGCGGTGACCGTGTCCGGGGTGCCGAGGTTGAACATCGGCTCCACGCAGACGGCCATGCCGGTCCTCAACCGGTATCCCTTCCCGGGAGGCCCATGGTTCGGTATCTGCGGGGCCTCGTGCATGGAGCGCCCGATGCCATGCCCCACGTACTGGGAGACCACACCGTATCCGTACGGGGCCGCCGCCATCTCCACCGCATGGCCTATGTCGCCCACCTTTCGACCGGCGCGGACCTGATCGATGCCCGCCCAGAGGGCGCGGCGCGTCACCTCGAGAAGCTGGGCGGACTCCTCGTCCACCTCACCGATCGGGATGGTGAGAGCAGCATCGGCGTGGTATCCCTCGTAGATCGCTCCGGCGTCGATCGAGAGGATGTCACCCTCGGCGAGGCGTTCGCCCCCCGGGATTCCATGCACGACCGCCTCGTTGAGCGACGTGCAAATGTGGGCCGGAAACCCCTGGTAGCCGAGGAAGGAGGGCTGGCATCCCCAACCGCGTATCACCTCGGCTGCGACCAGATCGAGGGTCTTCAACGTCACTCCCACCTCGGCGGCCTCGGCGACGGCCTGGTGAACGGCGGCCACGCACCTTCCTGCCTCGGCCATCTTGGCAAACTGGCGCTCGTTCTTGATAGTGATCATCGTCCGCGCCGGTGATGGCCGTCCGGGCTGCCCGCCGTGATCCGCGACGGGGAGAACATCACCCGCACGGGTCGGTGACCGGCCCCTGGGGAGACCGGGCAGTAGCGGTTGAAACGTGTCACAGGCTTCCTATACGTTGCATATCGCCAAGCACCTACACCGGCTGAGAGCGTCTTGCCGATCGGTTCCGCCGGCCCGGAGGGAACATACAAGGCTTCGTGGAGCGAACGCTGGATCGCCTGGCCCCCTGCCGGGTGTGGACGAACACGCTCCGAACCAGGACAGGTGGTGGCGGGGGAGGGC
>VXMM01000068.1 GCA_009841105.1 Acidimicrobiia bacterium
CCCCGAGCGCCACCAAGACACCTAGCTTCCCCGAGCAGAGAGCGCGGAGTCATATCGACGGCCCATCCAGAAGGCCGTGGCGCAATGGAGGGCGAGCGTAAAACCCGCCGAACGCGGCCCGCACAAAAGTGCTTGTCGCGGCCGTCGAAGCCGCAATGGAAGGCGGGCTCTAACGCCCGCCGAACCCTGGAGGAAACGACCGCGGTCCTCGCCGTCTACGCGCCGCAATGGAGGGCGGGGATTATTCCCCGCCGGACGATGATGGTCTGGAGGTTCGACGCCGAGATGGGTTCTCGGTGGCAGTGGCCATTCCTTTTTTCTTCCTAGTCATCCTGGTTACCTCGCGCCCACCGTGAGTATATGCCACAAGGCAGTTGCAAGGGCCGGGCCGGTGGAGGTACTGGTTGTGAGGATGTGGCAAGATCGGGGGTATGACGGATTCTGGGAGCATCACCGGGGACTTGCCCGAGGGCTTGGAGGAAGAGTTCACCTCGCTGGCGGGGCGGTTGCTGGTAGCCATGCCGGGGATGGTCGATTCGAACTTCGCTCGCACGGTGGTGCTGATGATCGAGCACACGCCGGAGGGGGCGGTCGGGCTGGTGCTGAACCGGCCCACAGAGGCCGACCTGCTGGATCACCTACCTGGGTGGTGGACGGCGGCGGCGAATCCGCGGGTGGTGTTCGCGGGCGGTCCGGTCGGTGACGGTGGTGGTCTGGGTCTCGCCCGGGGGGTCGGGTCGCAGCCGCTGGAAGGGTGGCCGGAGGTGGTGGGTGTCCGGGTGGTCGACTTGGATGCCGAACCGGGCGTCGACTCCGGGCTGGAGGCCCGGGTCTTCTCCGGTTACAGCGGGTGGGGTCCGGGGCAACTCGAGTCGGAGCTCGAGGCTCGGGGGTGGTTCGTGGTCGACGGCGATCCCGAGGACGTGTTCACGTCCCATCCGGAGAACCTGTGGGAAGAGGTGCTGAGGCGTGCGGGTGGGCGGTACGCCTTCTTCGCCACCTACCCGGTTGACCCCCGAGTGAACTAGGGCGTGTTCACGCTATGAGCGCTCGCTACTTATCGCGGGTCCCCCGTGGTTGGGTCTGTGGGGTGGCGGTGGGATCTGGCACCGCCAGCGGCGTCTATGGCAAGGACTTGCCGACGAAGGCATACCCGCAGGGTACGTTGAGGAGGCAGGACGCAGCCAGATGCGTCGATGGCGGTCCAGAGAACGCCGCCGCAACACAGACCGACCACGACTAACTAGAAGCGCGCTGGCAACTCTCTTCGTCCAGATAGTCGACCAAACCGACGCCTGGCCAGCGGCAACGACTGGTCGATCCGACCACCCTTCCTCCGGCCTTGGTGAGTGGGGACGTGACTAGCGCCATCGGGGGTAGGAATCCTTTGTCACAGACGCTTGGTTGGGATCAGCAACTACAACGACCACCTGCTCGAGCAGCTCGCCCAGCACGGAAACGGCTGGTATCGGTACCTGAGCGACACGGAACAGGCCCGCTCGACTTTCAGCCGTGACAGATGGCTCCCCCTGTCGGTGCCCTTCGCCGACCAGACCAGGGCACAGGTGACCTGGAACGACGAAGTGGTGTCCTCCTGGAGGATGATCGGCTACGAAAACCGGATCACCCCCGACGCGTCGTTCGTGGAGGACCGCATGGAGTTCGCAGAGATCCCGGTCGGGGCGGCGACTACGGTGTTCTACGAACTCGAGCTGACGGACCGGGCTCGCCGGGGCGCCGCTCGGATGGTCGAACTGGCCGACATGGAAGTCAGGTGGGTGACGCCGGTGAACGGCATGCCCAACCGGCAGTCGGCCACCCTGAGCTTGCGACCGGATGTGGAGTTTCAGGCCGCCGATCCTCTGCTGTAGTTCGGGGCAGTGGTAGCTCTGGCGTCGGATCGCTACGCCAGCCTCCCGTTCGTGGAGGCGGATGCGGGCTCGGTCGGGAGCGACCTCTGGCTGCTGATGGAACGGCTCCGGCCATTGGGCCACCATCTCGGCGGGCTGGACTCCTTCAACGACTTCACCTTCCTGCTGGACCACATCGGAGCGTACGTTCCGGCCCCGAGCCAGGACGGCAGCGGCTACAGCAGGTAACCGGGTGGTGGGTCGCGGTCGCTGAAGAAGCATGTAGACCAGCCGTGATGTCTAGGTCGAGATGCTCGGGTTCGTATCGCGGTGAACCCGGTCGGAGCCATTGGAAGTGGCTCGGCTATTGGCCCGTCGGGTCTTGTGACCAGGTGGACGACTCATCGACCGGTCCCTGATCGATCTCGACTTCGAGCCGGCAGCCGGCAACAAGGGGATTGAAAACTGTCACACTCTTGCCTTACGTTGTCGGAAGGCCCAATCACCAGCGGTCCGGCACTGACACCGCTCGGGCCGTGTGAGAAGTCAGATCGTTCGAGGCGCCCCGTCGAGGGCATGGCGGACCGTGCCTAGGACCACGGTGGCAGCGGCGGAAGAGGGTGTATATCCCAGCGGTGTCCTGTCGGGATCGAGGAGAGTCCCAGTGAGTGGCCCGCAAGCGTCGGGGGAGGAGAGTCTCAGTGAGTGGCCCGCAGGGGTGGGAAGCGTGGCGCGATGTTCGCGTTCTCTCCCGATTCAGGACACCAGGTGGTTTGCGTACGGGATGGCAGGGGCCGTGAGGCCGGGAACGGCCAACTAGGGTATCCCGACAATGCGTTCCACCGACCCGGATCTCCTAAAGGAATACGCCCTCAAGATCTGGCATTACAAGCAGGGCGAGGTGGTCAGCCTTATGGTCCACCTGGGGGATCGGCTCGGCCTCTATCAGGCTATGGCCGGTGGCGAGGAGTTGACCTCCGGTGAGTTGGCCGAGCGGACCGGGCTATCGGAGCGCTGGGTCCGGGAATGGCTCCTTGGCCAGGCCGCCGCCGGGCTGATCGAACGTGCGCCGGACGTGGGATTCTCGCTCAGCGCCGAGGGCGAGGAGGTGCTGGTCAACGACGACGCCCTCGCCTTCTCCGCCGGTGCCTTCATCGGAGGACTCCCTCCCGAACGCATCCAGGAGGTGGTCGACGCCTTCCACACCGGCATCGGGGTCACCTACCACCAACTGGGTGAGCCGTTGGCCCGCCAGGTGGACCGCATGAACAAGGCCTGGGTGGGCGCCTTCCTGGTGGAACGGGTGCTGCCCTGTGTGGACGGCCTGGTCGGGATGCTGGAGGCGGGGTGCCGGGTGGCCGAAGTAGGGAGCGGAGGGGGCATTACCGTCCGGACGCTGGCCGAACGGTTTCCTGCCAGCACCGTGGATGGTTACGAGCCCTCCGGTATCGCCTCATCCAGGGCCCGCCACCGGATCCGCGGCCTTCCCAACGCGACCATCCACCGGGCCGGAGGGGAGGAGTTGGCGGATGACGGCCGGTACGATCTGGTATTGGCTCTCGACTGCATGCATGACGTGCCATTCCCGGATCGGATAGCTGCTGCGGTCCGGCATTCCCTCAAGGACGACGGAGTGTGGCTGATCAAGGACATGCATTGCTCCGACGTGTTCGAGGACAACCTCAAGAACCCCATGCTGGCCATGCTGTACGGCTACAGCCTGTCTGCCTGCCTGCTCTCAGCCACGTCCGAGGAGGGCGCGGCCGGGCTGGGCACTGTGGGGTTCCATCCGGTCGAAGCGGAACGTATCATCAGGGAGGCCGGTTTCTCCGCCATCCGAGAATTCCGCCTCAAAGAGGATCCCACCCACAACTACTACGAGGTCCGGCCGTGACCGCACCCGCCCGGGCAGGAAAGCGCCAGCCATGGCAGTAGACATCGCGGGGTTCATCACCGACGTTAAGTCCCATGCGATCGACCATGGGTTCCACGTGCACGCCGAGCGCCACTTCATCGAGTCCTTCTCGCTCGGCCAGGCCTGGGAAGTGGACTTGCATCCGGAGGAGGCCTGCCAGGGACCGCTGGAGATGCTGATGGTGCTGGAAGTAGAGCCCAGGCTGATCCTGGCCTTCGAGGACCTGCTGGCACAGCATCATCTGGAAGTCGACGAGGAGCAAGAACGCCAGTTGGAGCTGCCGCTCTTCTTCAAGTGGGCCCTGCCTCCGCTACCCAACCCTCCCGATCTGCTCATCCTCGCCACCGAGTTGGCCGGAGTCTCCGGGACGACCCTCCCTGTGGAGGTATCCGCCACCGACACGTACATGTCGGTGACCGATCCGGCCCGGCGAAGCCTGTCCCTGGTGGGCAGGGTCGATTTGCGGATCCGGGACATGTTCATGCGGGAGGTCGACATGTGTGACATCCTCGAGTGCGCTCACGGCCTGAGCATGTGGCTCCTGGAACAGTCGGAGTCCTGGCTGGATGGACCGGAAGCCACCGTCTTCTGAGGCTTAGGGTGTCGGCCCGGCTCTCGGGACTCTCCGGACGGCTCGCTCATTTCTGCCTCGGGACCGGGAGTGGTTCAGGTTTGCTTCCGAGCTCGCCGGGCGGACCGGAAGGTGATGGCCCTCTCAAGAAGCGAGTCCTTGCCTTCCGGCATCTTGTTGCCGGCATGAAGCTCCGAAACCCCTTACGACCTCACGTGTCGCTCAACGTCGCGCCGTGACCTAAGCCCGAGATTGGTCCCCGGCAGTGGGGTCAGGGGCGGCGTTGCCGCAGCACCAGGTCGAGGTCCTCTACGAAACGACGGTTCTCGGACTCGGTACCTACTGACACGCGGGTCCACTCCTCGGTTCCCTTACGAATGAGCGTGCCCATCTCCAAGAGTTCCTGGACTATGCCCGGGGTGCCAGGGCCGAGGCGCAACCAGATGAAGTTGGCCTGGGAGGGAACGTAACGGATGCCTCGGTCGGACAGGGCGCCCTCGATGTAGTCGACTCCCTGCCGGTTGAGTTCGAACCGTTCCCTGACCCGCTCCTGGAAGCGCAGGGCCGTGGTGGCGGCCACCTCGGCCACGGAGCTGACCACGAACGGGCTCTGGGCCTTGCGGAGGGACCGGAGGGTGTGGGCCTGGCCCACCATGTACCCGACTCTGAGGCCGGCAAGCCCGTAGATCTTGGAGAAGGTTCGGGCCACCACAAGGTTGGGGCGTTCGACGGCGTGGGGGATGAGGGTGGAATCCTCCTCGGCCGCCACGAACTCTCCGTAAGCCTCGTCCACCAGCACCAGGACCGACTCGGGAACCCGATCGGCGAACTCTTGGATCTCCGCGCGGGACAGGTAGCTCCCGGTCGGGTTGTTCGGGTTGCAGATGATCACGAGGGTGGTGTCGTCCCGTATCGCCCGGTACAACGCCTCGAGATCGGTCCCGAGGGCTTGGTCGAGCGGGACCATGATGCTCTCCGCATCTGCATACACCGCGTTGATGGGGTACATGGCGAACGAGGGCCACGGATAGACGAAGCTGGTCCCGGGGCCGCCCACGGCCCGGGCGGTGGTGGTGAGGTTCTCCGAGCTACCGGCACCGGGCCACACACAATCCGGGGCGGTGCCCAGCATCTCCGCCAGCGCCTCCCTAAGCCGGACCGTGGCCGCGTCGGGGTACCGGTTGATGCCGGTAGCGGCCCGGGCAATGGCGTCCACAACCTCGGGGAACGGAGGAGTCGGGTACTCGTTGCCGGACAGCATGGCGATCCCTTTGGCGCCGAAGCGGCGGGCGAATTCCTCGAAGCCGGGGCCGCCGTCGTAGGGAACGAGATGATCGATGGCAGCTCGGATGCGGACCACGGATGAGAAGCTTAGTGAGGCAGGCACGGCGAGCCCGGGCCTCTGCGCCGCGCCCGGCGAGAAACCTTTGGTTCGTCCCGATGGTCATAAACGGAGTCGAGTACCTGGGAGCCCGGCCGTAAGATCGGTGGTTAGTGAGCGGGGGGTCATCCCTCCTTACAATGCCGCCAGCAAGCGGAAGGAACAGTTCGGTGTTGCAGATCCTGGATCCGGCCGGGAAGCTGGTCGGCGAGCCGCCCGATCTGGACGGCAAGGACCTCGTGGAGATGTACCGGTTCATGGCGCTGGGACGGCGCTTCGACCGGCGGGCCATGAGGTTGCAGCGCCAGGGCCGTCTCGGAACCTTCCCGCCGGGGGAGGGACAGGAAGCCGCCCAGGTTGGTTCGGCATACGCGCTCGATCCTGACGACTGGGTATACCCCAGCTACCGGGAGCACGCCACCCAGCTGGTGAGGGGGATGCCGTGGTCGGTGATGCTGTCCTACTACCGGGGCCTTCCCAACCGCGACTGGGATGTCCACCGGTACCGCATGAACATCCACACCATCCCGATCGCCACCCAACTGCCCCACGCTGTCGGACATGCCCACGCCGCCCGCCTGGCCGGAGAGAACCTGATCACCATGGTCTACTTCGGCGACGGGGCCACCTCCGAGAGCGACTTCCACTCCGCCATGAATTTCGCGGGGGTCTGGAAAGCACCGACCGTGTTCCTGTGCTCCAACAACGGCTGGGCGATCTCCATGCCGACCAGCAACCAGACCGCGGCCACCGATCTGGCCGACAAGGCGATCGGTTATGGAATGCCAGGTGTCAAGGTTGACGGGATGGACGTGCTGGCCGTCTACTCGGCCACCAGGGAGGCCGTCAACCGGGCTCGCCAGGGTGATGGACCCACCCTCATCGAGGCCATCACGTACCGGTTCGGCCCTCATGCCACCGCCGACGACCCGAGCCTCTACCGAAGCGAGAGCGAGGTGGAAGCCTGGCGGACCCGTGACCCGCTCGACCGCATGCGCCGCTACCTCGACAGCCTGGACCTGTGGTCCGACGATATCGACGAGCAGGTGACAGACGAGGCAAGCGAGATGGACCAGGCCTTGGCTGAGATCGAAGGACGGGAACCGCCGCCGCGGGAAGAAGCGGTTCGCCATGTCTACGCCAGGGTGCCCGAGGCATTGTCCCACCAGTACGAGACGGCTCTCAGACGCGAGGACGCCGGTTCTTCCGGGCTGGAGCCATGGGAGCGGTGGCGGATAGGGAACGATCCTGTGCTCGAAGGTCCGACCGCTCACTGGAACATGGCGGAGGCGATCAACGCTGGTCTGGCGGAGATCATGGAGCGCCATCCGGAGGCCATCATCCTGGGCGAGGACGTGGGTCGGACCGGAGGCGTGTTCCGCATCACCGCCGGCCTCCTGGACCGATTCGGCGCCGGCCGGGTCATCGACTCCCCGTTGTGCGAGACCGGCATCGCCGGGACTGCGGTGGGAATGGCCATCGGCGGGGCACGGCCCCTGGTGGAGATCCAGTTCGACGGGTTCGTGTATCCGGCCTTCGACCAGATCGTCAGCCACATGGCCCGGTTCCGTTTCCGGACCAGGAGCAACGTGTCCCTCCCCATCGTGGTGCGCTGGCCCAACGGCGGTGGCATCGCTCCGCACGAGTTCCACGGCGACAGCCCGGAGGCCTATTTCGTCCACACCCCCGGCCTGACGGTGGTGATCCCGTCGACGGCGGTCGACGCCAAGGGCCTGCTGGCCGCGGCGGCGGAGAGCCCCGATCCGGTGCTCTTCCTGGAGCCCAAGGTGCTCTACCGGGCCGTACGCGAGGACGTCCCCACCGACTACTACACCCTCCCGATCGGACGGGCGCGGATCCGCAGAGCGGGCGAGGACGTGACGCTGGTCACCTACGGAGGCATGGTCCGCGTGGCGATGTCCGCCGCCGGCGAACTGGAGCGGGAGGGGGTGTCGTGCGAGGTGATCGACCTGCGCACCCTGAAGCCCTGGGACCGCGACACCGTGCTCGACTCGGTGGCCAGGACCGGGCGCCTGGTGCTGGTGCAGGAACCTCCCAGGACGGCGGGGGTGGCCGCCGAAGTGGCGGCCACGGTGGCAGAGGAGGCCCTCTACGATCTCGAGGCCCCCATCGTACGGGTAACCGGCTTCGATGCCCCCTGGCCGCAGTTCGGCGTGGAGCATCACGCCATCATCACCCCGCGCCGAGTGGTCTCGGCCATCAAGGAAACCCTCGGTTAGCCGGGTGCGGCTCGGCCTCCAGGCCGGGCGGCGCCCACGTCAGGTGTCTATGCCGGACGCCCCGCCTTGAGGAATCTCGAACCGATCATGATGAACCAGATCACCCATGGGAAGTAGCAGGCCCGTCCGACTGCGATCATGGTCTCGCTCGGGGTGGTATACCCGATGATCAGGGCCGCGACCGAGATGGCGGACACCGCGGCGATCACCAAGGCGGCGGTCCTGTGGAGGCCACGACGTTCCCTGGCTGCCAGGCTCAGGCTGAAGGCCAGCAGGCCCAGCGATACGGCAATACCTGATACCAGCGTGAGGCCCAGCCCGGTCCGGTAGATCGGTATGGCGGCTCCTAGAGCCTCCGCTGACGACACCTTGGTCTGCGCGAGAAGATGGTCGAGCCCGGTGGCGAGTATCCATCCGACACCGCCCACGGTTGCGCTCAGCAGACCGAATCTCGTTCCGGCGGCGGCGTAATCAGGCCCCGTGGTCACCCGGCTTACTCCGGATAACCCGTACAGCAGAAGGAGCAGGCCAAGCGGCACGAAGAGCGCGGACAGATGCGCCAGGAAGGGATTCGAGGCCAGGGCGGTGATCCTCCCGGCGGAGTCCATCGAGTCTGCCGTGTCGATGAGCATGCCGCCTGGCTCGACCAGAAAAAAGACCAGGGCCATGGCCGGCCCCACCATAAGTGCCCAGGCCTCCAGCCTGTGGATCGCATCAGTTCTCATGGAATCGGTTCTCATGGTTCACCCCTTTCCCCCGGACGCACGGAAGGAGAGCCCCCTTCCCTGCGCCGGATGGTAGCTGCCGCCCGTCCGCTCCTCCGGGGTTTTCGGGACCGGTGATCCGCGGTCGAGGGGAACACACGCCCGGCTCCTCGCTTCCAGACCTCTATCTCCACACCCCATGAGTGGTCTCTGGACGGACGAGCCGGTGGCGAACCGCTATTCGCCCCGCAGCGACTAACGGTTGCATGGCGGTAGGAGGCGATTCCCTCCGCAGAACGCGAAAACTGCGGATACCGGCCTCCGGCCCAGGGCCCGGCCCCCGCCACCACCTGTCCTGCTTGGAGCGTGGTCGGCCATGCCCGGCTGGACGCCGGGAGATCGGCCCTTCGCTCCTGGAAGCTCTTATGTCCCCATGGGTCGGCAAACCGATCGGTCGGTAGCTGCTCGCCGGCATAGGTGATTAGCAATAGACAACGTATACCGGCCTTGTGACAGATTCAGCCCATTTCAGCGAGAACGCGAAAAGTCGCGCAAAAGGGTTGAGTGTGCGTCCGAGGATCTCCACCGTAGCCCGCAGCCGGAGCCGAGCCGTTTCATGGGCCTTCAAGCCGGGTCAGGCCAGTTCGGCGGTCGTGAACACCACATGGAAGGGCACGCAGTAGATCACCAGGGTCAACTGGTCGGGGATCACGTAGTCCGCCGGGACCTCGTAGTTCTGCGAGCCGATATTCCCCTTGAGGGGGCCCAGGTCTACGTAGCCCGCCTCCTGGAGGTGATCGCGGCCGGCCAGACCGTGGACCGGGGTCAGGAGGACATGCAGTTGGGGACCGTTGGTCACTTCGATGTCCTCCAGGCGGATGATCCTCGACCCGTCCTCGAGCTGGTAAAGGACGACCTGCCCGGATCCCCTGTGGAACGAGTCCGCGTCCATCAATGCCCCCGAGGCCAGGGCCACCGGGCCGGTGGGCTCGGGCGGCAGGGTCGTGGACGGCTCGGTCGCAGCCACCGCCGTGGTCGCCGGCGCCTCGTCCTCTGTCGCGGCGGTAGTGGCCACTGAGGTGGTCCCGGCGACGAATGTCGTGGTCGTCGCCATCTCGGGCATCTCAGGCATCTCCTCCTCGACTGGCGTGTCCGTCGCGGCGGCATCGAGCATGATCTCCTCCACCTCCTCGGCGGTCATGTCGTCCGGGACGACCGCCATGGCGGCGATGGGGAAGGGTTCGTCCACGACCTGATCGATGAAGAGCGGCGAGCCGAGCCACCAGGCGAAGGCGAGTACGGGTATGGCAACGATCACTGCCGCCACCTGGATGGAACGTCGCTTGTAGAACGGGGTGCGGTCGCTGTTCATGCGGGCCTTCCTGTGTGCCTCTCTATATACATGACAACGCCTCGCTCGCATGAATTGTTCCCAAGCGGGGATCGCCATCCGAGGTGCTGTACCCTGGACTCCGATGGGAGACAGGATTGTCGCAGTCTACGGATCCTCGCGGGCTGTCCCCGGTGACGGCGTCTACGAGCAGGGCGTCGAGCTGGGCCGCCGGCTGGTTGAGGCCGGGTTCGGGGTCACCAATGGCGGCTACTCGGGCCTGATGGAGGCCGTGTCGAGGGGCGCGGAGAACGCGGGCGGGCGGGTCGTCGGGGTGACCGCCCCGGTGCTCTTCCCGCACCCGCCGGGCGGGAACGGGATCCTGACCGAGGAGATCCAGGCCGCCGGGCTGCTCGACCGGATCAGGACCATGTCCGAACTGGCCAGCGCCTTCATCGTGATGCCGGGCAGTATCGGCACCCTCACCGAGCTGATGATCGCCTGGAACGACGCCTACCTCGCCGCGGGGCGGGGGGCGGCGCCGATGCCGATCCTCGCGTTCGGGGACGCCTGGAGCGAGATCGTCGATCGCCTGACCGGGGAGCTCCGGACCACCGCCGGCCTGGTCACCATGGTGGACAGCCCCGCCGAGGCGGTGGAGGTGTTGCGGCGCCGGCTCGGAGACGGGGCGCGATAGCTCACGGACCGGCAGATACGGCCGGCGGGGCCGATAAGATGCGGCATACCTCGATGACCCGACCTGCTCCCCGGTACCTGCCCGTATGAGGGACTCCCCTGTCGAACAGGCTGCCGGTGGCGTGGTGTGGCGGGAGGGACCTCTGGGGATTGAGGTTCTCCTGGTCCACCGGCCCGGATACGACGACTGGACGTTTCCCAAGGGCAAGCTCGAATCCGGCGAGTGCCTGGTGGCGTGCGCCAGGCGCGAGGTGCGGGAAGAGACCGGCGCGCGTCCGCTGATCGGGCGCTACCTGGGTGAGATCTCCTACGCCAAGCGGGAGGGCCTCCGCAAGGTGGTCCACTACTGGGCGATGCGGGCCGATGAGGTCGATTTCGTGTCCTCCTCCGAAGTGGACCGGATCCGGTGGGTCGACGAAGCATCCCTGGCCGACCATGTCTCCTACCCGACCGAGCGCGCTCTGAGCGAGCGCCTCACGGACGGTTGGCGGGATCCGGCCGACCGGATCCTGCTGGTCCGGCACGCCGATGCCGGCAAGCGAGACCGGGGGCCGAGGCCCGACAGCGCCCGGCCGCTGTCGGAGCGGGGCCGAGCCGAGGCGGTCGGTCTGATCGAGGGACTGGAGGGCTTCCCGATCGACGCCATGTTCACCAGCTATGCGGCGCGTTGCCTCCAGACCGTCACGCCCGTCGCCACCGCCCGCAAGCGCGTACCGCAACTGGCGATCGAGCTCTGGGAGGAGTCAGGGCCCGCCGAGGTGAGGGCCCTGCTGCGTGACCGACCTGAGGGGACCAGCTTGCTCTGCTCACATCGCCCGATCGTGGCAACGATCCTGCGAACGCTCATGGGAGAGAACCATCCTCTTGTCCTCGAAAAGGGTTCGACCTGGGTGCTGGACTTCGCCGGCGGCGAGTTGGTAACAGACAACTACCTGTCCCCAGCCCGTTAGGAACCGAGCTCGCGAAAATCCGGTGCTCCGCTCCGGGCCCCTCCCCCACCACCCATCCGACTCGGAGCGTGGCAGGCCATTCCCGGCTTGCGGCCGGGACGCGGCCCTCGCTCCATGAAGCATGTGTTCCCTCAGATCCGGCCGTTCCGATCGGTATCGCGTCATCGGCCGGTATTGGTGCTTGGCAATAGTCAACATACATCAAAGGTGTGACAGTCTTGACTGTTCGCTCGGGTTCGAGATGTCCGGCCTCTGTCGAGATGATCGCCCCGGGTTGGCACCGGGCTGGGTCGATTGGCCGGGCGGCGGGATATGCTGGGCTCTCGAATGCGTATGGTTCACATGGCCAGAGAGGCAAAGGCACGCTTGCCGGCATTTCGTGCGGGCCGCATGGCGTGGCTGGGACTCCTGGTCGCCGGGTCGTTGCTGTCAGCGGCGTGCGGGACCGCCGAGACCCGACCCGAGATCCAGCCCGAGGCAACCGCGGCCACCGGTGAGCCTGCCGCGATAGAAGGTTCGAACATCACCCCGGCGCCTACACAGCCGGCTACCACGACCAGCGCGGCGACCGCTCCTGCACCCTCCACGACGACGGCGCGGGAGCTGGAGGAAACGGAGCAGGAAGTAACGGACCTGGCGGAGGTGGATCCGGAGACCGGAGCCGACCCGAAGCAGGGTCTGGATCCGGTGGTGGCCTACGCCACCGAGTCGTGGCCCACCGACTGGGCGAGCCGCACCGTCGACCTGTCGGAACTGCTGCTCGGGATCGGCATGCCCGATCCTCGGGATGCCATCCCTCCCATCGATGACCCGATCTTCGAGTCGCTCGACGATGCCGCCGAATGGCTCGACAGCAGGGCCCCCGGGATGCTGGTCGCCATCGGCGGCGAGTCCCGCTTCTACGCGCTCAGCATCCTCCACCGGCACGAGATCGTGAACGACCGGATCGGAGGCATCCCTGTTGCGGTTACCTATTGCCCCCTGTGCAACACCGCGCTGGCCTTCGACCGCCGGGTGGGCGGCGAGGAGCTTCGCTTCGGCGTGTCGGGCCTCCTCCGCAACTCCGACCTGGTCATGTGGGATAACGGAACCGTCTCGCTGTGGCAGCAGATCACCGGCGAAGCGATCGTGGGCGCCGCGGCGGGAACGGTCCTCACCCACATCCCGAGCGCCATCGTGTCCTTCGGGGAGTTCGCCGCTGCCTATCCGGACGGGCGATCCCTGTCCAGGGACAACGGTGGTGGCATACCGTACGGGTTCAATCCTTACGAGGGATACTCGAGCCGGGCGGCGCCCTATCCCTTCTTCACCGGTGAGATCGATCCCCGCTACGGGGCCCTGGAACGGGTGGTGGGAGTGACCATTGGTGGCGTCGGCAGAGCCTACCCGTTCCCCCTGCTCGCCGAGATCGGGGCGGTCAACGACTCCGTGGGAGGGGTTCCGATTGCCGTGTTCTGGGGAGGGGACACCGCCGATGCTCTCGACAGCAGGGTGGTGCGCGAAGGAAGGGCCATCGGGACGGGGATCGCCTACCTGCGCCAGGTGGACGGGCGCCCGCTGACGTTCGTCAAGGAAGGCGAGGTGTTTCTAGATCAGGAAACTTCGTCGACATGGACCCTGCTGGGAGAGGCGGTCAGCGGTCCGCTGGCAGGGACCAGGCTGGAGATTGCCGTCCACCGCAACGAGTTCTGGTTCGCTTGGGGTGCCTTCTTCCCCGACGGGGACGTGTACGAAGGGTGACGGCTACGGCCTGAAGGCCACCCGGATGGTGTCGGTGTGGGGCCTGCTCGACACGACCTCGATCTGGTACTGCCCGCCCGGGGGCGCCCGCCGGGGGAACTGCTTATATGAGGTCCTGCTCGCGGATCCCGAACGAAGGGTGGCGCAACCGGCAGAGGGCCAGCTTCTCCAGCTGGCGGATCCGTTCCCTCGTGAGGTTGAACTCCTCCCCGATCTCCTCCAGCGTTCTCGGAACACCGTCCAGGAACCCGTACCGGAGCGAGAGGATCCGGCCCTCCCGGTAGGGAAGCCGGTCGATCGAGCGGCGCAAGCAGTCGGACACATCCATCTCGACCGTTACCTCCACCGGATCATCGGCATCCTGGTCCTCGATGAAGTCCCCGAGTTGGGCACCGTCTTCACCAACCGGCTTCTCGAGCGAGGCGGCATCCGAGACGCTCAGAGCCAGCTCCACCTTGTCGAGGGTGACGCCGGCCTCTTCGGCGATCTCGGCCGGCTTCGGATCGCGACCCAACTCCGCCTTGAGGCTGGCCTGCGCGGCCCTGACCGCCGCCAACGTATCGTGGAGGTGGACGGGGATGCGGACCGTGCGGGATTTGTCGGCGATGGCGCGGGTAATGGCCTGGCGGATCCACCAGGTGGCGTAGGTGGAGAACTTGAAGCCCTTGCGCCAGTCGAACTTCTCGACTGCCCGGATCAGGCCCAGGTTTCCTTCCTGGATCAGATCGAGGAAGTCAATTCCGGAGGTGTTGGCATACCTCCGGGCGTTGGCGACCACCAGCCGGAGGTTGGCGGTGAGGAACTCATCCTTTGCCCGGCGGCCCCGGTCTCGCTTGCGCTTGAGTCTGAGTCGATCCTTCTGGAGCTTCTTCCGGTCGTCCTTGAGCCTGCTCCAGGACCTCTCGAGCTTGTGCCGCTCCTCCTCCGGGAGCTTCGTCTCCCGGTTCCTGAGCCGTCGCTCCCTGACCCTTAACCTGTCCTCCCTCTCGTCTAGATCGCCGTCCTCCAGCGCGGCGCCCGCCTTCAGCCCCTCCTCGATGGCCTGGGCCAGTTCGACCTCCTTCTCAGCGTTGAGCAGCTCGTACTCGCCTATGGCGGCCAAGTACTGGCTCACGAGGTCGGTGGTGAGGCGGCCCTTCTCGTCGGTCAGCTTGTTGCTGTTCCTGTCCCGGTCCCGCTTGGTTACCGAACCAGCGGTCACGGGTTTCTGCCGGGTCGGGTTTGCGACAGCCATGCGGTTCCCTCCTCATCGCCCGCCGGCAGTTCCGGCGATTCACTCCTTGCGGGTACGCCCCGGCCCGGGGCCAACCTTCCCGAGACTACCTAACTCCTACCCGCCGCGGGTCCAGCGCGAGGATTCGGCCCCCCGTGACTTCGAACACGCACGCCTGATGCTACGCGCACCGGCCGGGTAATGGGACGCCCGGCCGGTCGAGCCATGCAGGCAACGATGCCACGCTCGACATGATCCACAACGCCTTCCTGTCCGGGTTTCTTCCATCTTTCTCTGCCAGCAGCAATACCCGTTCAACGGCGGCGGCCCGGCCCGGACGGCAAGCACGGGCATCTACGTAACATGGCGGTGACGACCCGGAGGGAAATTCAATGCGCCGATACCGTGACCTGTTATGGCGCTGCTGAGAGACCTCCCGCTCCAGGGGCTGTCCCCCTACCTGATACAGCACCGGGACAACCCGGTCGACTGGCGCCCTTGGGACGATGATGCCTTCGGGGTCGCCAGGGCCACGGACCGCCCGATCCTGCTCTCGGTGGGATACTCGACCTGCCACTGGTGCCACGTGATGGAGCGGGAGTCCTTCCACGACGAGGAGACGGCCCGTTTCATGAACCGCCACTTCGTGTCCGTCAAGGTCGATCGCGAGGAGCGACCCGACGTGGACTCGATATACATGGATGCGGTCCACACCATGACAGGCCGGGGCGGCTGGCCCATGACGGTGTTCCTGACGCCCGGCGGCCGACCGTTCTTCGCCGGGACGTACTTCCCCGATGTGGACCGCCACGGTATGCCGAGCTTTCGCCGCGTGCTGGAGGCCATCGAACACGCCTGGCGGAACAGGCGCGACGACGTACGAGAGCAGGCGGAGCAGCTGACCGGAGCCATAGGGCTTGCCCTCCCACCCGCGGAGGACGTGCCCGACCGGGGCCGCGTGGGCGCCGCCTACGAGGCCCTGTGCCGGCGGTTCGACCTGGAACACGGCGGCTTCGGCGGCGCCCCCAAGTTCCCCCAGGCGCCGATACTGGAGTTCCTGGCCCGGATCAGCGGCCTCGCCACGGCAACCAAGGCCACGCCGATGCTCACGACCACGCTGACCCGGATGGCACGCGGCGGCATTCGAGATCACCTGGGTGGCGGGTTCGCGCGCTACTCCGTGGATCGGATGTGGCTGGTGCCCCACTTCGAGAAGATGCTGTACGACAACGCCGACCTGGCCCGCCTGTACGTCCGGGCGTGGCAGATCACCGGCAACCCTTACTATCGGGAGGTCGCGGTAGACACCATCGGGTACATGATGCGGGATCTCGCCCATCCCGACGGCGGGTTCTTCGCGGCCGAGGATGCCGACTCCGAAGGCGTGGAGGGCAAGTTCTACGTATTCGATCATGAAGAGTTCCACGAGGTGGTCGGCCCGGACGACGGACCCTTGGCCGCCGCCTACTACGGGGTGTCCCGGAGCGGCAACTTCGAGGGCGCCAACATCCTGCACGAGTCAGCCGCCGCCTCCACCGTGGCGGAACGGTTCGGCGCTCGGGTCGAGGATGTAACGGGCGCGGTGGAGCGGGCCAAGGGACGTCTCCTAGCCCGCCGGAGCACCAGGATCCGGCCCGGCCTGGACCACAAGATCATCACCGTGTGGAACGGCTTCGCGCTCCGGGCTCTGGCGGTGGCGGGCGCGGCGCTGGGGACGGAGGACTACCTGGAGGCGGCCCGGGCGAACGCCCGGTTCGTCCTCGGCGAGATGCGCCGCCCCGACGGGCGCCTGGCGCGGGTCTGGAGCAACGGTCTGGCGCCGATCCCGGGATTCCTGGAAGACCACGCGGCGTATTCCCTCGGGCTGCTGGAGCTCTACCAGGCCACGGGCGAAGTCGAGTGGTTCGCAGCCGCGCGGGAACTGGTCGACCTGCTGGAGCCGCACTTCGGCGGCCCGACCGGGGTGGTGTTCGCCAGCGCCACCGACGCCTCAAACCTCGTGGTTAGGCCCTCCGACCAGCAGGACAACCCGAGCGCCTCAGGGGCATCGCTGGCGGCGGAGTGCTACCTGCTCCTCGGTCATCTCACCGGGGACTACCGGTATCACGAAGGCTTCGAGCAGATCGTCCGGGCCGGGGACCGGCTCCTCGATGCGGCTCCGTCCGCGGCGGGTCATCTGCTGGCGGTGCTGGCCACGTCCCAGATGGGCATTCGGGAGGTGGCCCTGACCGGGCCTCGCGCCCTGGAGTGGGCGGGCCGGATCGCAGGCGCATACCGGCCAGACCTGGTGGTAGCCCCGTCCCCGCGTTCTCACGATGAGGTTCCCGTGGTGGCCGGGCGCTACCGGGAGGGCGAAACCCTTGGCTACGTCTGCGAGCGGGGCGCGTGCCACATGCCGGTCGGGTCCTACGGCGAGCTGGCGGCCCAGGTCGCGACGCGGGGCTACGATCGATCCTCGTGATAAACGAGAACGCCCTTGACGCCATCGGCTGGACGCCCCTGGTCCGCCTGGCCCGGCTCCATCCACCCGGCAACCTGGTGGCCAAGCTGGACTACTTGAACCCGGCCGGATCGGTCAAGGAGCGTATCGCGGTCAACATGATCGACCATGCCGAGCGGCAAGGGTTGCTGGGTCCTGGAGGAACGATCATCGAACCCACCTCGGGGAACACCGGGGCCGGCTTGGCGATGGTCGGGGCGGTCCGGGGGTATCGGGTGATATGCACGCTTCCCGACAAGGTGGCGACCGAGAAGATTCGCCTGCTCGAGGCCTACGGAGCGGAGGTCATTGTCACCCCCACCAACCTGCTGCCGGAGGATGAGGACTCCTATTACGGTATCGCCCGCCGCCTGACAGAGGAGATCGACGGGGCCTTCAGCCCCGACCAGTACTCCAACCCCTTCAACCCGGAGGCCCATTACCTGACGACCGGGCCGGAGCTGTGGGAGCAGACCGGGGGGAAGATCGATGTGTTCGTGGCGGGCGTGGGCACCGGCGGGACTATCTCCGGGACAGGTCGTTACCTGCGGGAGCGCAAGCCGTCGGTGGAGCTGGTGGGGGCCGATCCGGAAGGATCGATTTTCACGGCGCCTTGCGAGGAAGACATCCACCAGTACAGGGTGGAGGGCGTCGGGGAAGACTTCTGGCCCGCAACCCTCGACCGGGACATCGTCGATCGCTACATCATGGTCTACGACCAGCAGTCATTCGACATGGCCCGACGGACGGCGGAGACCGAGGGGTTGCTGATCGGCGGCTCCGGAGGCATGGCCGTACACGCGGCCCTGGAGGTGGCGGCGGAGGACACCGGACGCCTGGTGGTGGTCCTGTTGCCGGATTCGGGACGCGGCTACCTGTCGAAGATCTGGAACGAGGAGTGGCTGGCCGAGCACGGCCTCGAGTGAGCGGCTCGGCACCCGCCGCCGGCCGAAAAGAGTGCGACGAGAAAGTCCGGGGCCCGAAATTAGGCCCCGGACTTACGTTTCGTCAATCCAGAATGGCTACCCGTACTTCATCGTGAGATCCTCAGTCCCAATCGATGCCGCATGAGGACCGGCATGCGGACGGGAAAGCTCGGTGGTCCGAGTTGGAGTCGCCACCTGACCGGCGGTCACGCCCGAGAGCGGCCACCGGAAGCGACCCGTGGCCGCTAGCGCTCGGCCACCTCCAGGGTCCTACAAGAACTGTCTAACAAGTCGGATCACCTCCTTTCTCTGGTACGCGCCAATATAGCGGCCCGCTGTCCTCCAGAGGTGCATGGCGAGCCTGGCAATCGTGAGCACGACTTCCAGATGACATCGTCCTCCTGCAGTCAGCTAAGAGCTACGAGTCAGAGGGCGTCGGCCAGGGCACGCCAGAGGTCGGCTACGGAGGACCCCAGCCCTCCCAGCGCCCAGCGCAGGACGAGCGCTACGACGGCGACCCCGGCGGCGGCGAAGATCATCCGGAGGCGGTAGGTGATCGTCTCCTCGCTGTCCTCCAGGTAGGAGGGATTGGCGACCGGCGCCCGCGCCATGGCACGCCGGCGCCCGAGTGATTGCCTGGCTTTCGAGATCAGCTTCGACCCGGGTAACTCGAAAGGCTCGAGGGGCATGGTCCCCGGATGCGATGCGAGATCCGACTCCTCCTCCAATTCCACGATCTCAATGTCATACAGGGTGTCCTCATCCAGTCCGACGTCGGGCTCGGGCGGCGGCAACAACAGCCTGTGCTCGTCGACCCGCCGCAAGGCTTCCTCCAAGAGAGGCATCGGCAGCTTCAGCGCTGCGGATATGTCCACCAGCTCATCGCCATCAGGGACTGCGGAGCCCTTTTCCCAGCCGACCACCACGTCGATCGGCCGGCCGGTTCGAGTGGCGATGTCCACTACTGAGACATCCAGCTCGTCGCGGCGCTTCGCGAACAGGCGGGCGAAAGCCAGCCCTCCGTCCGGCGCCATCAGTGGGGCGGGTTCTCGGGAACCGTGTCGGGTTCAGGCCCGGCCGTTACCCGCAGCAGGCCGAGGTCCTTGACGTTCCAACACAGGGTCATACCACCCGGGATGTGCAGCTGTAGGTTCGGCTCTCCATCGGCACTTCGGGCGTGAACCTCGCCGAGCGGCATCGCCTCGGTCAGGGGAATGGAGGCTGAATAGCCGCCGTCGGCACTGAGGGCCGTGACGTGGGTGGCGGCCGTCCGGGGCCGGGCCGCCTCGATCAACAGACGCACGGCCACCACCGCGCCCGCGGCACCCTCATCCGGAGTTCCCAAATCGTAAAGGGTCTCCAGGTCGTAGCCCCGGGGACGATCGACCAAGCCGCTCACCCGCAGAACGAGTGACTCCGGAGATCTTCCACCAGCCATGTTCCAACGGTAGCGTTGCCGCGCGACCAACCGGCGCCTTGGCAGAACAGAACCAACGCAGGGAGACCACGCGACGGAAGCGTGTTGCTCAGGGCATTACCTGATCGTGGCGTCGACGAGGTCCCTGGAACCGGACGCTCGACCGCTGACCGCGAGTTGGAGGAGCCGGAAGAGTAGCGGAGGCGGACGGGAATCGAACCCGCCGGGGCACTCTCGTACCCCCACTGGTTTTGAAGACCAGGGAGCCCACCAGGCGCTCGTTCGCCTCCGTGGCGGAGCATACCCGCGGCGTTGTCGTCGGACCGGTGCGGATAGATCTTCCGCGGACGCGGCTACGCTCATGCGACCGACACCGGAACATGAGGGTATGGCTGCTGCGAGAAACGACAATCACGATTCGAACGGTTACCGGATCATGCCGGGATGGCGGGTGGGTCACCTGATGGAGCAGTCGACCACCCGATCCGGGTTGCTGGTTCCGCCGGGCACCGAATCCACCAGCGACGCTCTGGCACTGGTGGATATCCACACCGGCCGCCGATTCTGGGCCGTGCCCACCGGGGCCTGGCGCTTCCTGTGGCCGGAGAACAACCGGCTGGCCGTGGCCGTAAGGAACTCCCAGATCATCGCTGAGGAGCAGGACGACCCGCCGACCGGCAAGGACTCTTATCTGTGACCCTTCTGGCCTGCCATCTTCCAGCTAGGAGGTGGGCATGATCGCCGAAGGCCGCCGCGGACGACGCCTCACCGCCACCGTAACGGACCTGGAGGTCGCCCGGCAGAAGGCGTACCTCATAAGCGTCGACTTCGAGGGGGCCGGTATCGGCGACGTCGAGCGGTCGCTCGACGAGTTGGTCCTCCTGACGGATACGGCCGGATCGACTCCGGTGGCGACCGTGGCGGTCCGGCGCCGCTCCCCGCACGCCGCCACTCTGATCGGTCCGGGCCAGGCCGCGGACCTCGCCCGGGACGCCCAAGCTCTGGATGTGGACGTAGTTGTGTTCGACAACGACCTGGCGCCGGGCCAGCAGCGCAACCTCCAGCAGCTGTTCGAGTGCGACGTGGTCGATCGGGTGGCTGTGATCCTGGATATCTTTGCCCAGCACGCGACCAGCCGGGAAGGCATGCTCCAAGTGGAATCAGCTCTCCTCCGCTATCACCTGCCCCGACTGCGGGGGAAGGGCACCGAGTTGAGCCGGCTCGGCGGAGGCATCGGCACGAGGGGGCCCGGCGAGACCAAGCTGGAAACCGACCGGCGCCGGATACGCCGACGCATCACGTACGTAGAGATGCGCCTGAAGGAGGTCCAGAAGGTCCGCGACGCCCAGCGCAAGACGCGCAGCGGCTCGGCCGTCCCCCTCGTATCGCTGGTCGGATACACCAACGCGGGCAAGTCCACGCTGCTAAACGCGCTCACCGGCGCCGGGGTGCTTACCCGGGACCGCCTGTTCTCCACCCTCGACTCGACCACCCGCCGGCTCGAGCTCTCTAACGGGCGCCGGGTGTTGGTGTCCGACACGGTGGGGTTCGTCCGCAGGCTGCCCCATCAGCTGGTAGAGGCGTTCCGCTCCACCCTCCAGGAGACGGTACAGGCCGACCTGCTGCTACATGTGGTGGACATGTCCGAACCTGGTGTGCCGGACCAGATCTCGGCAGTCAGGGAGGTCCTCGACTCGATCGGTGCCGGCCACATCCCCGAACTCCTGGTGCTCAACAAGACCGACGCCGCCGACCGAACGAGCATCTCCCGACACGAGCGGTTGTATCCCGACGCAGTACTCGTTTCCGCTGCGGAGGCCACCGGCCTGGAGGAGTTGGCGGATCGGATCGCCGGCGTGCTGGCTCGAGGTTTCCTGGTAATCGACCTGCTGATTCCCTATACCGAGGGAGCCGTCCTCGGCGAGCTCCGCCGCGAGGCGGAAGTCCTGACCGAGGACCACCGGGCGGATGGCACGCTGATCAGCGTCCGGCTGCCTCCGGATCGGGCGGGACGTTACCGGCGGTTCGCTCCGGTCGGTCGAGCGACCTGAGACCCGGCCGCCCATAGCGCGGCGCCGACCATGCCGGCGTCGTTGCGCAGCGCCGCGGGCACCAGCTCGGCCCTGGGCTTTCCTCCTCATGCAGATGGTCGGGACGGGTGCGGCCTACCTGCCGGTTCGCTACCTGGTGGGTAAGACCTGACCCGGTCCACCTCGGCATCGGATCAGGCGAATACGGAATACTCTGTAGATTCGGGCCTGCTACCCGAGGGGACACGTGAGAACCGCTGACATCGGAATGATCGGGCTGGCCGTCATGGGCCAGAACCTGGTGCTGAACATGGCCGACCACGGGTACACCGTGGCCGTCTACAACCGGACCACCAGTCGAACGACCGACTTCGTGAACGGCCCGGCCGCGGGCACCGCCGTGATCGGAACCGGAACGATGGAGGAGTTCGTGGGGCGCCTTACCCGTCCCCGCCGGGTGATGGTGATGGTCAAGGCCGGGAGGGCGGTGGACGCCGTCCTCCAGGGGCTGGTCCCGCTGCTCGATGAAGGCGACATCGTCATCGACGGCGGCAACTCCCACTTCGAGGACTCGGCGCGGCGGGTGAAGGAACTCCGGAATCGGGGGCTGTCGTTCGTGGGTGCGGGCATCTCCGGGGGCGAGGAGGGCGCCCGCAACGGACCCTCCATCATGCCCGGCGGCGACGAAGCGGCCTGGCCGGAGGTGAAGGGCATCCTCCAGCCCATCGCCGCCAAGGTGGCCGACGGGACGCCGTGTTGTGACTGGGTCGGTCCGGACGGTTCGGGCCACTACACCAAGATGGTGCACAACGGCATCGAGTACGGCGACATGCAGGTGATCGCCGAGGCCTACCACCTGATGAGAGTGGTGCTGGGCATGACCTGCGAGGAGATGGCCGGGGTGTTCGGGACGTGGGGAAAGGGCCTGCTCGACTCCTATCTGGTCAACATCACCGCCGACATCCTCGGTCATGTGGACGGGAGCGGCCGTCCAACCCTGGAACGGATCCTGGACGCCGCTGGCCAGAAGGGGACGGGAAAGTGGGCGGTCATCTCCTCCCTCGACCTGGGCTACCCGATGACCCTGGTGGCGGAGGCCGTCTATGCCCGGGTGGTGTCCTCGCTGCTCGATCAGCGGCTCGAGGCGGCGGAATTGGTGGGCTCCGAGGTGAAGCGGGTAGACGGCTTGGGCACCGACTTCGTCGACGACATCCACGACGCCCTGTACGCCTCCAAGATCGTGTCCTACGCCCAGGGCTTCATGCTGCTCGGCGCGGCCGCCTCCGAGTACGGCTGGAGTCTCGACTATGGACGGATCGCCCAGCTCTGGCGAGAGGGTTGCATCATCAAGGCGGCCTTCCTGGACGACATCACCGCCGCCTTCCGGAGGAGACCCGATCTGCCCAATCTCATTCTGGACCGCTTCTTCGCCGACGCGCTGGGCGAGGCCGAGGCGGGGTGGCGACGGGTGGTGGCCACGGCCGTCCAGGTCGGGCTACCCGTTCCGGCGTACGCCTCAGCCCTGGCGTTCTACGACTCCTACCGCTCGAAGCGGCTTCCGGCGAACCTTATCCAGGCCCAGCGGGACTACTTCGGCGCGCATACCTATGAACGCGTCGACCGCCCCCGCGGAGAGTTCTTCCACACCGACTGGACCCGCCCCGGGCGAGCGAGTCCCTAGAGGACAGCTACACCAGTCCGGTTTCGAGGACGGTGGTGGCGGCCGTAGCCGTTACACAGGCTGTGGCGCCGAGCGCGGCCGGGAGCAGGACGGTCGAGCCCGGTCCGAGTCGCAGGAACGTACCGTCGCCGGCGTCTACATCCACGAAACCGCGGGCGACCATCAGGATCCGCAACTCCGGTTCCCGGACGAGCGCCGGACTGTCCCCTTTGGCGAGGCGATGCTCCCTGATCCAGTAGTGGGGCGTGGACACCAAGCGGCGGCTTCCTTCCCTGACCATCGGTGAGGACGACAGGGCCGGCCGATCCTCGGCGACCAGCGCCCAGAGGCCGTCCTCGACATGCAGCGGACGCCCGGAACGTCGGTACTCCTCCGTCCAGTCGTAGAGGCGTAGGGTCGTATCCGACGGGGTCTGGACCTCGGCAACGGTTACGCCGGCGCCAAGGGCATGCACTGTCCCGGCCGGAAGATGGTGGAAGTCGCCCCGGCTTACGGGGATCTGCTGCAATAGCTCGGCCAGGTCGGAGGTTCCGGCCGCGGCCCAGGCGGCCTCCATGGTGACTCCGGGACGGAAGCCCTTGAAGATGGCGGCGCCGGGTCTGGCGTCGAGCACGTACCAGGACTCGGTCTTGGGGAACCATCCATGGCGCCGGCCTACGTACTCCTCGTGGGGATGGACCTGGATGGAGAGATGCTCGGCGGTGTCGAGCAGTTTGACAAGGAGGGGGAAGTCGCCTGCCGGAGTGGGCGAGGCGGAGCCCAGCAGTTCGGATCCGATCTCCGCCACCAGCAGCCGGAGGCTCTTGCCGCGATGGGGGCCGCTCGCCACCAGGGTCCTGCCCTTGGCGGACGCTGACAGGGCATCTTCGGGAAGGTCGGCCACCTCCCAGGACTCTCCGTAGGTGGTTCCGGCAGGCTGGTCCTCCGGCAGGGGTTTGCCGAGCCTCTCCAGGCGATTCCCGCCCCAAGGCTTGGGCACGAGGATGGGCTCGAGAGCGAGCGGGCCGGTGCCGCTCACCGCTGACCACCCGACGATCGGGACGCCGCCCCGCCCGGCACGAGCCCCAGGCGGCTTAACATGGCGGCGATGCCGAACTGGTGCATACCCCGGATCGTATCGCGTTCGGACATCTCCCTCCCCGATTCCCGAGGCTTGGAGTCACAATGACCGACCATCCCTACCGGTTGCCCCGCCGAGTGGTCCCCCGCCACTACCGATTGCGGATGGAGCCCGACCTCGATGCCGCCACCTTCGCCGGGTCGGAGACAGTCACCGTGGATGTGGTCGAGCCTACCGACCGGGTGGTGCTCAACGCCGCCGAACTGCGGATCGAAGAAGCTCGATTCGTCCGTGGAGACGCCCACGCCGAAGCCGAGGTCGAGTATGACGAGGAACGACAGCGAGCCACCCTCCGGATCTCCGAGCCCCTGTCCGCCGGGCGATGGGAGTTCCGCTGCAGGTTCACCGGGATCCTGAACGACCAGCTCCGGGGCTTCTACCGGTCCACGTTCGACGATGAGGACGGGAATGAACAGGTCATAGCTACTACCCAGTTCGAGGCCACCGACGCCCGCCGAGCCTTCCCGTGCTGGGACGAGCCGGACTTCAAGGCTTCATTCGGGGTCACCCTGCTGGTGCCGGAGGACCTGATGGCAGTGTCGAACGGGGCCGAGATCGAACGGGAGCCCCTCGATGACGGCCGGGTGGCGGTCACCTTCGCCGACACCATCGTGATGTCGACCTACCTGGTGGCCTTCGTGGTTGGTCCCTTCGAGGCCACCGCAGCGACCGACGTGAACGGGGTCCCGCTCCGCATCGTCGCGCCCAAAGGGAAGATGCACCTGACCGGATACGCGCTGGAGTGCAGCCGGTTCTGCCTCGACTACCTTGCCACGTACTACGGCATCCCCTACCCGGCCGACAAGGTGGACATGGTGGCGATCCCCGACTTCGCCTTCGGCGCCATGGAGAACCTGGGATGCATCACCTACCGGGAATCACTGCTCCTGGTCGACGACGAGATCGCCACCTCGGCGGAGAAGATGCGGATCCTGGACGTGATCGGGCATGAACTGGCGCACATGTGGTTCGGCGATCTGGTCACGATGAAGTGGTGGAACGGCATCTGGCTGAACGAGGCCTTCGCCACCTTCATGGAGATGAAAACCGTCGATGCCTTTCGTCCCGAGTGGAAACGCTGGCTGGAGTTCGCGGCGGCCGAACGTCCCTGGGCCTTCAAGACCGACGAACTGGCCGGTACGAGGCCGGTGGAGTTCGAGGTGCGTTCTCCCGCGCAAGCGGAGGGGATGTTCGACGGCATCACCTACGGCAAGGGCTCGGCCGTACTCCGGATGATGGAGCAATACGTGGGGGAGGAGCCGTTCCGGGCAGGGGTCGAGAGCTACCTGCGGCGGCACGCCTACGACAACACCGAGACAAGCGACCTGTGGGAGGCTCTGGACGGTTCGTCGGGTCGTCCGGTGGGCGAGATCATGGACACCTGGATACTCCAGGGCGGCTACCCGCAGCTGACCGTCCGCGTCGAGGATGACGGTGTCTCCCTGGAGCAGGGCCGGTTCCTGCTGATCCCCGATCCGGCTGACACCAGAACCTGGAAAGTGCCGGTCCGGCTACGAGGGATGGCGGGCGGTGACCCGTTCGAAACCAGCGTGCTGGTGGAAGGGTCGCGGGTCACGGTCCCACTGGGCGGACCGGTGGACTGGGTGGTCGCCAACGCGGGCGGACATGGCTTCTACCGGTCGCGATACGTGGAACCGCTGCTGGATGCGCTCGTCGACCGGCTCCACCTGCTGGATCCGGTAGAGCGGTTCGTCCTGGTGGACGATGCCTGGACCTTCGTCGAGGCGGGCCGATCCGGCGTGGCCGGCTTCGTGAGCCTGGCCTCCGCCTTCGGGGACGAGCAGGAGCAGGCGGTGTGGGGATCCTTGCTGGGCGCCATCGCCGCCATTGGGCACCATCTGGTCACTGCCGAGACCCGGCCTCGCTACGAACAGTGGGTGGCGGGCCTCCTCGCCCCCCTGGCCGATCAGTTGGGATGGGCGCCCGCCCCAGGGGAGACCGATCTGGTACGCCGCCTCCGCGGGCGGGTGATCGACTCGCTGGGCCGGATGGCCAACCTTCCCGAGGTCGTGGAGCGGGCCCGGAGCACCTACGAGCAGCGAGTTGCCGAACCCGCCTCGGTGGATCCCGAGGTGGCCGGGGCAGTCATCTCGGTCTGCGCCGCGCACGGGGACGCTGAGACCTACGAGAGGTTCCTGGACCGGTACCGGACCGTCCGCAACCCCCAGGAGTCCCTCAAGCACCTGCAGGCGCTGGCTTCGTTCGATGCCGAGGATGCGGTGGATCGCACGTTCGAGCTCATCGTGGACCGCACCGTCCGCAACCAGGACACCAGCTGGGTGCTGGCCCGGATGCTGGCCAACCGGGTTACCGGTTCCTATGCCTGGTCGAAGTTCAAGGATCGGTGGGATGGCATCCTCGAGATCGCCCCGCCGATGACCCAGTCCCGCATAGCGGACAGCTTTCCCGCCCTATCCCATCCCGAGGTGGCGGCCGACGTGGTGGCCTTCCTGGCCGAGAACCCTCTGCCCCATGCCACCAGTGCCGTGGAGCAGAAGCTTGAGCGCCTCGCGGCCCTGGTGAAGATGAGGGAACGGGAGACGGGAGCGATTGCGAGGGCTCTTCCGGAGTGAGGCTGATGTCGGGCCAAGCCACCAGGGGCGCCAGTGGTCTGCCTGCGGAATGGCGGTGTGATATGGCGCCGATGGCCGCCAGAGCACGCCTGGTTGTTTCGCAGACAGACCACTACCGTCAGGATGGACACAGGAGAGGAACAAGGCATGGATATTTCGTTCTGGGTTGACCCGCTCTGACCGTGGTGCTGGGTGACGGCCCGGTGGGTCGTCGACGAGGTTAAGCCGGACAGGGACGTCCGGGTTGAGTGGGAGCCCATCAGCCTGATGTTCAAGAACGATCCCGAACCGGGCTCGGACCGGCACCGGACCACCTCCCGGACCCACGGCATGCTGCGGGTGATGGAGTCGGTACGGACGGAGTTGGGAAACGAGGGCGTGTTCCGCGCCTACTGGGCGTTCGGCACCCACATCCACAATGACCGGCTGCTGTTCGACTTCGATGTCGCCGAGGTGCTGGCGGCCATCGGGATCGACTCCGGCCATGCCAGGGCCTTCAGCGACCCCTCGTGGGACGGGGAGATCCGCCGCCGCATGGACGCCGGGCTCGCGCTGGTGGGCGATGACGTGGGCACCCCGATTATCGCCATGAAGGACGCCCAAGGCGACCAGGTGGGGATGTTTGGCCCGGTGATCACCCGGGTACCCGGCCGGGAGGATTCGCTGCGGCTCTGGGACGGTCTGGTGGCCGTCACCACCGTGCCCGGCTTCTGGGAGTTGAAGCGGACCCGCACCCAAGACCCCGAGTTCGGCGAGCGCCCGGCAGGGGTTCCATCCCTCTAAGGAGCCGGGGAGGAGAACATGGGCTACCAAGTCAGGATCGCTGTGCAGATCCGCCCCCAGCACGGCAACTACCGGGACATCAGGGCGGCTGCCGTCCGGGCAGAGGAGATGGGTGTGGACCTGGTGCTCAACTGGGACCACTTCTTCCCGCTTTACGGGGATCCAGACGGCAAACACTTCGAGTGCTGGACCATGCTCGCCTCGTTCGCCGAGGTGACCGAGCGGGTCGAGATCGGTGCGCTGGTCACCTGCTACTCGTACCGCAACGCCCACCTGCTGGCCGACATGGCCCGTACCGTGGACCACATCAGCGACGGTCGCCTCATCCTGGGCCTGGGCGCCGGATGGTGCGAGAAGGACTACACCGAGTACGAGTACCCGTTCGGAACCGGCGGTACCCGGCTGCGGGACTTCGAATCCGGTCTCTACCGCATCACCAAGCGCCTCCGCCTGCTTAACCCTCCCCCGGTGCGAGACATCCCGATGCTGATCGGCGGCATGGGCGAGAAGCACACCCTACGGCTCGCAGGCCTTTACGCCGACATCTGGCACGGGTTCGGCGGTCCGGAGACGCTCACCCGCAAGAACCGGATCCTGGACGGGTGGTGCCGGCAGGCGGGACGTGACCCGGCCGACGTGGAACGCGCGATCGAGGTCGAGGATGTGGCGGACATCGACCGCGCGGACGGGCTTCTGGCGGCCGGAGCCACCCTGATGACGCTGGCGATCAACGGACCCCGCTACGACCTGTCGGCGGTCCCGGAGTGGCTCGACTGGCGGGACGCCCGCAACGCCTGACGGCCAGTGTCCAGAATCATTGGTGAGCCCTGCTCGTGACCAGGTGGCCGGCACATGACCGACCCCGGATCGATCCTGACCTCCAACCCGGGCCGTCGCCCGGCGACAAGGGGTTGAAACTGTCACAGCCCCGCTATAAGTTGTTGGATTACCGTAATTACCAGCGGTCCGGCACCGACGTCGACCGAACCGCCTGAGGGATCAAATCGTTCGAGGCCGCCCCGTCAAGGGCATAGCGGGCCGCGCCTCGGACCAGGTGGTGGCGGTGGGGGAGGGC
>VXMM01000049.1:0-12085 GCA_009841105.1 Acidimicrobiia bacterium
CCCAGACCCCCAGACCCCCAGACCCTAGGATCGATCCGACTGGCAGGGTCATCGACTTCCCGGAACCGCTCTCCCCCACCAACCCCACCGTCTCGCCAGGGAACACCTCGAGATCCACGCCCTGGAGAGGATGGACCGGACCCGAGAGAGTGTTGATGGTGACCTCCACCCCAGCAAGTGAAAGCAGCGCGCCTTCCCGAGTCATCGCCACGCCATGGGGGTCGGGTTGCTCAATTCCACCTGCTCACCTCGCCATAACCATACGCAATCTGCACACCGATCAAGCACACGGGTTCATGACACTTAGTCGTCATCGAGTATGGTTCCTATGCCGGTCTTCTTCTCGATGGTGGCGCCGGACGCCTTTGACAGGACGAGGCTGAACGTCTCCGTGCCTTCCTTCACTGAGTCTCTGATGGTCGGAACACGAATGACCTTCCGCACCTCGAAAGGCTGGAACAGCGCCGTCCCGCCGAACCTATGAACATCAACACCGACCTCCGCCGTGCCTGCCTCGACGTCGTAGTCCACCACCACGTAGTCATATGGGTCCTCATTCAGAGATATCACGAACTCCAGCCGCTCTCCCTCGGTAGCCGACGCATCCGAAACCGATAGCATCAGACCCGTCGCTGCCACCGTCGTCGTAGTAGAAGAAGAGGTCGTAGTCGCCGCTGTCGAAGTCGTAGTGAGGGCAAGCGATGTAGTAGTCGTCAGGGCTGCCGTGGTCGTCGTTGTGGCAGCGGCTGTAGTAGTTACTTCTACTGTGCTCGATGTAGTGGTCGAGGGATCTAGCGTTGTAGTCGTGGAGGACCCAACGACCGTGGTCGACGTCGACCCAGCGGATGTGGACGACGAGGCAGGAACACTCGAAGAGGTAGTTGAAGACGCCACCGTCGTCGACGGGGAAACGAAATCGTCAGGAGGCTTCGGCGGCAACACCGTCGTCTTGTCCTCGCCCTCATACACAGCACCCGCAGCCACGTAGTAGTTTTGGAGCTTGTTCGCGTCTGTGACCAGCATAGGCAACGTAGCGCCGTCCTTGACGCCCTGCGCTGGTGGGAACCTCTTCCCATCCACTGCTACCGCGCCATCCACCGTGGTGATGCCAACCCGGCCGCCCGTCAACCTGTCCCGCTCCACAGCTGCCGCCTTGATCTTTGTCACCAGGTCAGCCAACGGCATATCCAACGCAGCCCGCTCTTCCGCAGTGTCTGCCCACCCGATATCCGGAGACACAACCCGCACCTCTTCACCCCGCCGCTGCACAAACCAAAACGAGGTAGACGACCTTATAGCGCGCCATGATTCAACGGACATCGTGGCAGCAGAGCTTAGGAACAAAACCACCTCTTTGCCTTCGTAAGCGGCAGATACTCGCCCATCTGGGTCGTCCAGGGAAACCACGACCTGTACCTGATCCTCATCGCTGTCATCTATCTCATACCCGCTCAAAGGCTCGCGGAGCACATTAACGGTCAGGGTTTGTGGCCCTCGACCAACAATGTATTCCCTGACAGCCACCTCAACGAAACAGTTATAGTCGTAACCGCCGTCAAAAGACCACACACTTTGCTCGTAATCATAGAGCTCTATCGGATATAACTCACAGCGTGTTGACTTTGGAAGCACGACCCCTCTTACAACTACATGAATCGCCAACCGAGGAAAATTAAGACCTAATAAGACTTCTGTATATGACGGGAACACTCCGGATGACACCCATCTTGGCCAACCACTATCTACCACTGGCGACTCAACAATAGAGGGAATATCCGAAGGACAGGGGTCAATCTGATAGCCAGGCACGAAAGCACATGGAGGAACAGTAGCGTCAAAGTATGACACTTCAGGTCTCTGCATTTCTTCCAGAGCTTGGGATCCTTCTGTGCTACAGCCATGACTGATCAAACAAACTAGAGTCAGTAGACTAACAGTTATCCAACAAGGTTTACGACAGCTGAACTTCATCAGACGCCTTTTCTCCATCTCTACCTACCATTTTCTTGTTTCATCGTGATTGATATACAGCCATAACGGCGACGGCATCGTAAGGCTGAGGTCCACACAGATCGTCCCCGGGCATATTCATAACTGTTTGATCCGGCTTACTAGTAGCGTGCCCCAATCCGAGCGCATGGCCCACCTCATGAACAGTTATTCGAAAGAGCTGTGAACAGGACGTTCCAGCGTTATCTAGTCCGCTGTCTTCGCGAATACCAATACGAGTATGGTTCACCTGACCAAACACGCCTCTCCATGACCTAGCACAACCTAAAGCATTGGGGTCATCACATCCCAGCACATCCATGCTGGCAAGATCCACAATTTGGACAACATTCCGAGGCTCACGAAGATTGGCGTCAAGCCCTGTACATGTACCTTCCCTAGCTGTCGATACAGTGACCATCTTGTTGGTGGAGTCACTCCAAGTAACCGCTGCATCATTGATTATCTTGCGCCACATGCCGGGATTCCTTGAGGGAACATCGTTTGGTACCATATTCGTGCATAAGGTATAGCGGTAGCCTTTACTAGGACGAAAGAATCTGATAGGTACCGCACCTATTGCACTTCCGTGACCGGCAGGGATTGTAGTCGGATACGTATCGATGGAGGTTGACCAATTGCTCCTAACTCCACCCTTGTGCGCCCGCACACGTACCCGATAGAGCGTATTGATACTCAACCGTTTGACGGTCGTAGAAGTGGCGGACCCAGTCCAGGTATGTGTATCGGTGCTCGTTCCGTCATCCCGATCTACAATCACGGTGTATTCGGTAGCATTCGGCACCATACTCCACTCTACGGAGCTCTGTCCCGTACTATAACTAGAAGGACTCCGACCGTTTGCGGTCACACCGGTTGGTTTCGTAAGCGTGAGAGTTGGTGGGGTCTTGGTTATGGTGATGGTTTCGGCGCTCGTGTAGGTGCAGGTCTTGTTCTTACCTGATCCTGACTCGGTGAGGGTCTCACCGGGCTGCGCCTTCGGGCACCCATAGACCTTGAGAGTGCTGGTGTCGCCTATTCTCGGTACTCTACACTCTATGCCAACCAACGTTCCCAACCGACAGGAATAGGTTGTCGCCTTTTTCGCCGCCTCCGTGTCGGTGGTGGTCACCTCCTGGTAACAGTTATCACCCCGGCGAACGAACCGTGATGGGCACTTCGCCGGGGTCTTCAACGTCGCGGAACGCGTAGCACTCGTGGTGCGCTTGTACCGGCAGGTCGAACCCGACTGCCCATCTGGCGAATAGGTGGCGGGCGCCGGAGGACACGTATAGGTGTCATATGACTCGTACGTACGCCTCGTCGTCGTGCTGCGCGTGTAGTGACAAGTGTTCCCGACACGTTTGCTGTATGTGAACGTTGCCGGCGCCGTCGGACAGGGCCCGACGTTGCCGAACATCGGAACATATGTCGCCGGTCGCGTGGTCGTACCCGAACGGCTGTAGATACACTGGCCCCGATTGTAATCGACATCAGTCAGGCTGAACGTCGGCGGTGCCGGAGGGCACCGATACTTCGTAGTGACCTTCGCGGGCAACGTGGTAGACCCAGAACGCGTGTACGTACAGGTCCTGCCCACAAGCGTCCCTGACCCGTAGGTAGCGAGCGGCGGACACTCGTACACCGCCGGGGTCACAGGCTTCACGACAGTCTCGGTCTTGCTATAGACACACCGATCACCGCGACGTGTCAGGCTCCACCCCGAACGCGGATCGCAACTATACGAAACCGTCTTCCTCGCATCATGTGTCGTATAGGGCCCCCTCTTATAGACACACTTTTCATCCGTGGAACTATCTCGATCATGCGTAAACCCCCCAGGTCGGGTCTTCACGCACTCCACAGGATCTGCATCCACGACACGGGACACCTCACGCTCATACACACACGTCCGATTCCCATCCGAGTCAACCGACTGACTCGCCAACCTGTAATCATCCGAACTATCACCAGGCGTGCCATTGTCATATGTCTGATCACAAGCAGGCGCCACCTGCCCCGCATCGGAACTCCCATCAGGCACAGAGCCACCAACCGACGCAACAGAATCCGATCCCTTGGCGTCTTCGTGAGCTGGCCCATCATTCTCAGGCACATGCGCCACAACGCCAGAACCCAGCAAAGCAACCTGCCCCAAACACAAGACAACAGCCAACCCAAACCGAGCCAACGGCCTCATGCGGACGTCCCGCCTGGACCGACCAACGTTTCGGAGCGGGCGGAGAAGCCGGTCAACGGGTACACGGACAGGACGATGAAGGCGCCGGGGAAGACGGAGACCCACCAGTGGCCTTGGACGATGAGCGTGGCCCCTGTCTTGATCATGGATCCCCACTCGGGGTTCGGGGGTTCGATGCCGAGGCCGATGAAGCTGAGGCCGGCGATGATCTGGATGGCGTAGGCGCAGGTCAGGGGGAACAGGGCCAGGATCTGGCCGCGGGCGTTGGGAATGAAGTGGTGCCACACGATGCCCCATGCTCCCAGGCCGGCGCACTTGGCCGCCTGCACGAACTCCGCTTCGGTTAGCGGCAGCAGCACACTGCGTACCTGGCGCAGGTAGAGCGGGAAGTTGACCATGGAGATGGATAGGACCAGTACGGCCATCCCGTGGTCCACCGGGCCGAAGATCTCGAGGGAGCCGAACGCGGCGAACATGGCGAGCCCGAGTAGCAGGACCGGGAAGGACTGGAGCACCTCGACAATCCGCGTCAGCTCGCGCACGTCGGCGCTGATCCGTTCGTCCACAAGCTGCTTCACCTTGGCGC
Source organism: Acidimicrobiia bacterium (assembly GCA_009841105.1). Classification (GTDB taxonomy): domain Bacteria; phylum Actinomycetota; class Acidimicrobiia; order Spongiisociales; family Spongiisociaceae; genus Spongiisocius; species Spongiisocius variivorans. Next base: position 4,776 of record VXMM01000049.1, read on the forward strand.
CGATCTCGGTCCAGTCGAGGTCGGCGTCCTGCCGGAGCATTGGGCGTCGCACGTAGGCGCGGATCTCGGTCAACCTGGCGAGCCGGTCGGTGTGGTCCAAGGCCCTTGGGTCGGGAAGGTAGCGGTCGCGGAGCCGGGAGAACTGGCGGTAGTCCCCGACTGATCCCATGGAGGGGACGAGGCCGGACTGGCGGGCCCGGTCTGTGAACGCCCAGGAGGTGAAGGGGGTGCCCTGGTCTGAATGGATCACCGTCTCTGGGTCGGGTTGGCGGTTGCCGATTGCCATACCCAGGGCGGAGGTGACGAGGCCGTCGGTGGCGGAGCGGTCGATGGACCAGCCGACGACCCGGCGGCTGAACACGTCGAGCACGACCGCGCAGTAGACCTTGCCTTCTCTGGTTGGGTGTTCTGTCACATCCGTCACCCATAGTTGGTCCGGTTTGTGGCGGACGAAGTTGCGGTCGACGAGGTCCGCTGGGGTATCAACTGGTGTGATTCGCCGCCGTCGGGGGCCTCGGCTTCCGCTGAGGCCTTGCAGGCCGGCTCTTCTCATGAGCATCGCCACTGCGTTGTGACCGACCCTGATTCCATAGCCCAACCTCAGCTCAGCGTGCACCCTCGGCGCGCCATACGTCCCGCGGGACTGCTGGTGGATCTGGTGGCTCAGATCCGTCAGCCAGGCGTGGCGGATCGCCCGAGCCGAGGGTGGGCGGGTCCTCCACTCGTAGAACCCTGACTCCGACACACCAAGCACCCGACACGCGACCTGGGTGGGAAGCCCCTCGTCCCTCATCGTCTGGATCGCTTCGAACCGCCTTTTGGGGACACCACCTGCGCCTTCAGCAACTCGTTAGCCCGCTTAGTCACGGCCAACTCCGTCTCCAACTCGGCGATCCGCCGCTGAGCAGCTCTCAGTTCCTCCTTCTCCGAAGACGTGAGACCCGCCTCGACACCTCGGTCGACAGCGTCCTGGCGGCGCCAGTTATAGATGGTCTGATCCGATACACCGAGATCAGCTGACAGAGACGCCACCGACCTGCCAGCCGCCAACAAATCCAGGACCTTGCGGCGGAACTCGGGTGGATATCGATACGGCATGAGACCCCTCCTTGACGGGTCAGCACACCACCAATTCAAATATCCCGACTCCACAAAACCGGGTATCCATCAACCTGTCCACCAAAGCGGGTCAACCTCAGAAGTCCTTCGAAAAGAGATACTGTTAGAAGGTGTCTCACAGGTACGTTGAATCCGGCGGCCACGCCGCAACGCCACATGCGTCGCCGCGGCGAGGCCCGTGATCGCGAGACGGTGCCAGGTGGCAAAGCGCATCAGGCCGACTTCCAGCCGGACACTCTGATGGTCGCTACCCTAAACGCCAGCGGCGACCGAGCGGCGTTGATGATCCGGAGCGCGTCTTCAGGGCCTACGTAGGAAGCCCGGGTTGGGCGACAGCGAGCCTCGATCGCGGTAGCTCTGTGAGGACTGACCACCACGTGAACGCACCCGACATCATCGAGATGGTTCTGGCCGCGGCGAGGCCAATGTCTAGGCCAGCCTTCCGAGGCCAAGCCAACGCTGATTGGCAGCTGCGTTCGGGAGCTGTACATCGCATCGCGAAGGCCCACGAAGATCCTGTCCTGGACGACGACAGTTACCTCAGACAGTTGGTCGACTCCTACCATCGAGAAATCAGTGCGGCAATGGAAACGATCGACGGCGATCACATGATGTCGTCCTTGCAGCGACTGTCCATTCTGCAGCATTGGGGAGCCGCCACCGGGTTCCTGGACTTCACGGAGAGTGCGCTCGTCGCACTGTGGTTCGCGTGCGACGGCCCACCCGATAGGGATGGAAGGGTGTTCATCCTTGACATCGGCAACCCTCAGGTCGCAGTGGACGGTCGAGGCCTGAGCGAGGAGGCACTGTTCAGCACAGAGCGAACCGTCTACTACGAGCCGGATCGGACCCTCGGGCCGCGGACTATCGCCCAGCAAAGCGTGTTCGTGATCTGCGATCTGCCTCCCATACCGGACCCGTACGTGAGCACAGTGGTAATACCCAAAGAGTCCAAGGAGCGTCTGCGCGAGCACCTCGGGGACGTCGGGGTGTCTGAACGCGTGCTGTTCGGGGACGTGCCTGGGTTGGCGCGAGCAAACGCCCGGTCCAATCCAATCTTGCTCAAGAGCACACTCACGCCAGAACAGCACAGAGACCGGGGCACCCGGGCCTATCAGGCGCAGCGGTACGAGGACGCCCTCACACATTATGAGTCCTACGCTGCGGCGGTCCCCGACGTAGCCCAGCCCCATAGCTTGGTTGGCGACACGCTCTCAGCACTCGGGAGATTCGAAGACGCGGTCGATGCCTACACCCGAGCGATTGAGAGGATCGCCCGACCGATCGACATCGGGCAAGGAGCCATCGTGCACTGGGAAGCTGTTGGCCGCTTGATGCTGCACACGCTCTACTACAACCGCGGTAACGCGTCTGCTGCGGTTGGGAGTCATGCCGAGGCCATTGCCGACTTCGACAGTGCCTTGGAACACGGCTCCCAGCTGAAACGGAACGTGCTGCTGAATCGTGGAAACTCGAAGTACGTGCTAGAACATTTCGCGGAGGCATTCGACGACTTCGACGCGGCGTGGTCCGAGCGCCAGGGAAGCGACGCGGCACTCGCCCTCGGCAACTGCAAGGTCATGGCCGGCGAGTTCCTCGAAGCGTTGAAGCGATACCTTAACGGCGCAAGGCTCGGCAAGCCCGAAAGCTCCGCAGCGCACTGTCGGAACAACGCTGAACGTTGCCGCGAGCTACTTGACGCGTTGGAAGGACAGCAGCACATAGTGCGCCGTCAGGGACATGTCGTGTTCGTAGAGGCACCGTCCGGAGCGGCGACGTTTCCCTTCACCGGCAATCAAGGGAACGTTGGCAACACGCCATCAGGCATGGTGAATGCTCAAGGTGGGGAAGGCTACGAAGGCGGGTCCGGATTCGCAGCCGTGATTCTACAAACACCGAGTTGAATGGTGACGCTCGCTCACGGACCGGGAAGCCTTACAGGATGGAAACATCTCGCTCCCCGATCCCCATCGGCACGCAGTCGAAGCGAGCCACGACGGTCTGGTTGGTAGGTGTTGAGAGAGAAACGCCAGACCCCGACCGGAGGCATCGCCGAAGGGATCCGTATCTCCTCTCCCGTCAGACCTGGGTTGGTCGCCAGCCACGGCCGGCTGGGGTGTCTCAGCCTTCCGCCCTTCCGCCCGTCTTGAACAAGAGATTACGGGCGACCCGGAATACTTGCACCAACGTAACGTTTGTGTTACGCTGGTGCAAGGAGTGACGAATGCGCGAACTGATCAGAGAACTGGACGACGCCCGCCGTCAGGCTGGCCTTTCTAAGACCGACCTGGCGCGGTTGGCCGATACCCAGCCGGCGGCGGTGCGGCGGCTGTTGAGCAGGAATGGTCACAACCCGCAGGTAGGGACTCTTGCTTCTTTGGTTGAGGTGCTCGGCCATGAGCTCCGGATCGTGCCGAAGGAGAAGGAAGACCATGCGGCAGCTATCGAGAAGGCTACCGGGACCGGGCATGTCGCCGAGGACCTGCGCCGACTTGAGGGTGGGCCGTTCTCGACGGTCCTTGCTGATCCGCCTTGGCGGTTCATGAACCGTACGGGGAAGGTCGCGCCTGAGCATCGCCGGCTGTCTCGGTACGACACGATGACGACAGCTGCCATCCGGGCGCTGCCGGTCGCTGAGGTGACAGCGGCGACCGCTCACATGTACCTTTGGGTGCCTAACGCTCTTATCGCTGACGGTCTCCGTGTAATGGAGTCGTGGGGTTTCACCTACAAGTCGAACATTGTGTGGGCGAAACGTCGCAAGGATGGTGGCCCAGACGGACGAGGCGTTGGTTTCTATTTCCGGAACGTGACCGAACTGATCCTCTTCGGTGTGAAGGGAAGCATGAGGACATTGGCGCCCGGGCGGCGGCAGGTGAACATGATAGAGACGCGCAAGCGTGAACATTCTCGTAAGCCAGACGAGCAGTACGGCATTATCGAGGCCTGCTCACCCGGCCCGTACCTTGAGCTCTTCGCCCGCTACTCCCGTCGGGGCTGGACCTCGTGGGGTCTCGAGGCGGAGGACGATGTGGTCCCTCGGGGGAAGCAGTATGCCGCGTACAGGTAAGGGTGGGGGTCGATCCTCCTTACCGGAACTAACCCGCCGGGCCGAGCATCAGCCGATAAGCGTCTACTAGGCGATCCTCATACCCGCCGTCTCGGCGGAGCAGCTTCGCTTCGGCCCGTGCGTCCCGGGACTCGTAGGCACGTTCGATCCCTTGGATTCGTGGCGGCTCGATACCGATGAGAAGAAGCGGGCACTCCCCGCCGCCGCCTAGGTCCATTCGCTGCATGAGCTTTCCCCAGTGGGTGGTTGATGCCCCGTACTTGGACGGGCCGCGGCCGTAGTCGTTTCGGATCACCTCCTTGAGCAGGGCCTGGAGTTCGGGGCCGCGGGTGACCACCACGCCCACCGCAATCGCGTCTTCGCGGTGCAGTGCCTGAAAGCGGATCAGGTCCCGGTCGAAGAAGGGGTCCTTGTTGTTCCACTCCATCTCCACCGCAACCCCCGGGAAAGGTTCAGAGATAGAACCTACCCCGAACATGTCGATCTCGTGGCTTCGCTCCTTCGAGACCTGCTCGGTGTCGCCGTCGAATCCAATCCACTTCTCGATCGTTATCTTCCTAGCTCCCCAAACTCCGCCATCGTGCATGACCCTGAGCGACTGATCGAAGCGTTTGACAAACGGGGTCTGGTTCCCTCCCCCAGCTATAAGCTCATCGAGTGTCGGCGCGAAGCCCTCGAGCGCCGCCCGGAGGTCATAGAACCGATCAGCGAAAGCCCGCTCCAGGACTACATCTGCGTAACGGGTGACCCGATAGAAATACCCGTCCGGGAGACCCTCAACCGTAGGAGGCTGCACCTGACCAACCGGATCGAGCGCCTGCTTGTTCGGTCCGGACCGTGCCACAACCAGAGGATAGAACAGACAACTCAGGTGGCAGACCCGTTTCCGGCTTCTCCGGTGATTGGAGCTGCGTCCGGACCCGACTATGCAAGAACACCGCGAACAGCCCCCGTGATCCTTCATCGCGCAGTCGGTGTGTGTTCGGTTTGGGTTGGGTATGGCGGCCCCTTTGGGGGACGCCTTCTCTTACGAGCAGGCCGGGCGTTTGGTGGCTGTGCTGTTGGGGGTGTCGGCGTCATCGACTTCCCTGCTCACCGACCAGAGCCGCATGATGCGCCTGGGGGCTAGTGCTGTCTGTGTCGGAGCAGGAATGTGGGTCTGTGGGCCAGCTCTGCGGGTGGCACGGCGTACGGGGCGGTCAGCGTGGGACGGGTGGATGGCAGAGACCGGGCTGACGATGGGCTGGGCGTGGTGTGGAACTGTGCTGTTGGTGTGGTGGCTTCTCGACAGCGGTGGTCGGGGACGCTGGCGAGGCGGCGACGAGGGCCAACCCAGTGGTGGTAACGCTCGCGGGAGCCGCGATCACCGCAGGCCTGATAGGACTCAGCGTCCAGAGCCTGCCAGAGCAGTACCCCGAGACCACAGCCAACGACATCCCGTTAGCGGCAACAATCCGCCAGCGGGTCCAGTCCGCAGCAGCCGCCGGGGCGGGTGTCGGGTGCCCCGTAGTGGCGGGCGCCGTCGCAGCGCTTCCACCAGACAGCGGGGTAGAGGGCCAGGTCAGTGCTGTGATGCTGTACCTAGCGGCAGCCACGGCCCTCAGCCTGCTCAGAGCGGTGGGCGAAATTCCTGTCCGGAGAAGTAGGGACCGGCTAGCCCAGGCTGAGACCGAGGCGCCGCCGGCCCCCACCAGCGTCGGGCCGGACGCGCCGCCGTAGCTGCCCGCCTCTTTCAAACGCTGCCCGTCCGGCTCCGAGTTCTCTGCATTCAGCAGCGCCTCGACGTGGCCGCTACAGGCAAGACACCTAAGTACAGTCCAAGTGATAACGAACTAACACACCTAGGCATATACCAGGCTAAATGCACAACTCTAGGCGGAGGGAGTGGTATTCAAACCCACGAGGCGAGGCATGCGCCAAACATGCCTTCCAGGTGCGCTCACTAGGCCAACATGGGCATCAAACATCACCGAATACGGCACCCGCGTCAGGGACCGGGCACCGTCCATCACAGCCCGCAGCGCCGTGCTGCATCTCGTTGATGCAGCGTATAATGTAGTAACCGCCTCTACACTACTTGTACATCCACACAATCCGCGACATCGCCGACAAGAGGGTGTAACCAGATGACGAAACCGACCTAGGGCTTCTCGGTAAACCGCGGCCGCCTGTTGAGGCGGCTATGCCCCCTTGCCCGTTCCGGGGCTGACCGGTTCCATCCCGTTCGCTCTCAGAAAAGCGCAGCCAGCCCTAGACAGACCAAGACTGGAGATGCCCGAGATGCGCCGCATCACTACCGTTCTGCTCGTCACGCTCGTAATGGCCGCAGCGGCGGCTTACGCCGGAGCCGGGGTGTTTGAGCCTCACGGGAAGCCGCCGAGGGCGTGATGGGGATGTCCGTGGTTCGTGTCCGCCGGCTGGCGGTTCTCGGGGCCCTGGCTGTGGCGGTTGGGCTATCCGCTTGCGGCGGCGATAGCCCGGCTCCGACGACTGTTGTCGCCGACACCTCTTCTACGGCTGCAGATACCGGTACGGCCGCGTCTGTGGCCACGACCACAACCACGGCCGCCTCGACCACTACCTCCACCCTGACGACCACTCCCGTGGGATCCACGTCTACGACGTCCGAGCCGGCGGGCGCCACAGCAGGCGCCGATATCAGCCTGGATGAGGGCACCGTCTGGGCTGACGTGTTCCGTACTCTCAGCGTCTCGGAGCAGTCGTGTATCCGCGACGCTGTGGACGAAGAGTTGCTGGAGTCGGTGCTGGAACGGCCTGTCCTGGAGGATTCCGACGCACCCGAGGAGTGGGCGGTCTCGATGTTCGCCTGCATCGCTCCCGAGACTGCTCGGGCCTTGTTCCTTTCCTTGATGTTGGCCGGGATGGAGGGCGACGAGGTATTGGACATGGAACTGACCGAGGAAGAGTTGTCCTGCTTGCAGGAATGGGTGGCGGGAGTCGATGTGGGCGCCGCGATTGGGGCGCTCGCGGATGAGGACCCTGTGGTATCCGGAGAGTTGACTTCCGGCATGTTTTCCTGCCTCAAGGACCTGCTCTTCTCGGTGATGTTCGAGGAGATGGGTGTGGAGTTCGGTGAGTTGGGTGAGGACGAGGCGTCCTG
>VXMM01000049.1:12185-25513 GCA_009841105.1 Acidimicrobiia bacterium
TCGACTTGTTCGTGTTCGAGGCTACCGAAGGCGAGTTGTATCAGATAGACGTGGCCCTGGGCACGTTGGCTGACTCTGTAGTGGCGCTGTATGACGCCGACGAGTGGGAACTGACCTCCAACGACGACTACGAGGGCTCGCCGGCTTCTCGAATCTTCTGGGAGGCCCAAAGTTCAGGGAGTTACTACATCGCGGTCTCCTCATGGGGTGACGGCACCGGTTCCTACACGCTGACCGTTGTTGTTCCCGATATCGTCGACGATCACGCCGTCACAATCGGTGATGCCACGCCGGTGACAGCTGGTGAGGCGGTTCTTGGTGTGGTGGATTACCCCGGTGATATCGACTTGTTCGTGTTCGAGGCTACCGAAGGCGAGGTGTATCAGATAGATGTGGCCCTGGGCACGTTGGCTGACTCTGTGGTGGTGCTGTATGACGCCGACGAGTGGGAACTGGCTTATAACGATGACTACGAGGGTTCGTTGGCTTCTCGGATCGTGTGGGAGGCCCCTAGTTCGGGGAGTTACTACATCGACGTTTACTCATCAGGTGACGGTACCATCTTCTCATTGGATGACGATACCGGTTCTTATACGCTGACCATCACCGTTCGATAGAGCTATAACGGAGTTCAAACATGCTGACTCCCGGAAAACGGGGGTATCACTTCGAGTGTTTACCAAAGCGGATCAACCTCGAGGCGCTGGGGGGACGTCGTTGTCCAAGTCACGGGTCACGGAACTGAATATGCACTGGCTTAGGCGGAGGGAGTGGGATTCGAACCCACGAGGCGCGGTATGCGCCAACACGCTTTCCAGGCGTGCGCACTAGGCCAGACTATGCGATCCCTCCCAGGGCTGACCGATTCTAGGAGGTCCGGGTGGTTCGGGAACATGAGGCCAAGGCTAGACTCGCCGGACGCCGTGCTACGCGGGACGCTAGGGGTGTCCTGTAGCCCGAAACCCTCTACAGGCGGGGCGGAATGCCCGTCGAAGGGTGTTGAGATGGCGAGGCTATCGGTCGGCACGTGGTGTCGAGAGTCGGGTCCTACGCAGCGGAACCTTCGTGAACCGGGTCAGGTCCGGGAGGAAGCAGCCCTAAGCGGACGGTTCCGGGTGCCGTGGGGGTGCCGGGCTGGAGCCGGCGACCGGTCGGGGCCTCGGATCCGCATTCGACGGCGGGCTGCACGGCTCTGTTGTCTTCGCATGGCTTCGCCGGGGTTGGTGTATGTCTTCCTGGATACCTTGGATGGAGGCGGCTCTGGCCGAGGCCGCTCGAGCCCCTGCCCACGGTGACGTACCGGTGGGCGCGGTGCTGGTGGGCCCGGACGGGCAGCTTGCGGCAGCCGACCACAACCGCCGCGAGGAACTTCAAGATCCCACCGCCCACGCAGAAATGCTGGTGCTGTCGGCTGCCGCCCGCCGCGCCGGGATGTGGCGGTTGGAGGGGCACACGCTGGTGGTCACGCTGGAGTCCTGCGCCATGTGCGCGGGGGCGGCGGTGGCGGCCCGGCTGGAGCGGATCGTGTACGGCGCGGCCGACCTCAAGGCGGGGGCGGCCTGGAGCCTTTACAACATCCCGCAGGACCGGCGATTGAACCACCGGATGGAGCTGGTGGCAGGCGTCTTGGAGAGAGAGTGCGCCTCCGTCCTCGCCGACTTCTTCGGACGGCTACGGTCGCGGTCCCCGGATGGCGCCGGCGGAGTAGACGAGCGTCCGGTGCTGGATCAGGCCGGGCCGGGTTAGGGACGAACGCCGGCCGGGCGGGTACAATCCAGGGCTCTCCGGAGGGGTCGCATAGTCTGGCCTAGTGCGCGGCACTCGAAATGCCGTAGGGGGTTGCTCCTCCTCGTGGGTTCGAATCCCACCCCCTCCGCCGACAGTTCCGATTGCCCGCCGCCCCGCTACCGCCTCGCCGACCGGGATGATCCGCACTCCTGCCATCGAAGGAGTTGCCTCGCTCGGACCTAACCGCAGGTCGGGCGCCAACGCCGCACGGAGCTGAATTTCACCCGGATCGACCTCGGCGACAGGGCCTTGGCGTGATGGCTGGCAGCTGGAACTGCCCGCTGGCTAGAAGATCGTTGTCACCGTGTCGACGACGTTGTAGTCGTCGTCGACGGCCAGTAGCACCCGCCACTTGTCGAGGGTGGTGCAGGGATGGGAGATCCCGACCCGTACCGGAGTCCCTACGGGGAGGAATGTGGACTCGTCGGGGTGGACGAATGCGTGCTGGTCGTTCAACTTGACGATGGGGAGCGGTCTGCTCCCATCCGCGGGGATGGGATCGATCACCGAGGGGGAGCCCATGTCGAAGCCGATGTCGCGGCGTCCGACATTTAGTAGCGCCAGGTCGTCTTGGGGTCTCGATACGACGGTGGCGCCAACCTCGAGCGCGGCTTGAAACGGGGCGTAGGCCCAGCCGGGCTGGGCGCTAGGCCCGACCGCGGCGTAGTGGCCGTGATCGTGGACCAGGTAGCAGCCCGAGCGGATGACCAGCCGGTACGGGTCGACGGAGGCGAGTTCGTGCTGGACGTGCTCGTTCACGAGTTCGAAGATATCCGACCCGCCGATGGTCAGAACCGGAGGGTCGTCAGTCGAGAAGACCCCCGCTTCGTGGAAGGCGCGGAAGATGCCCGTGACCGATTCGAGGTAGGAGTTGACGGACGCCAGGGTCCCCGCCGAGCGGTCATGTCCGGCGGGGCCTTCGTAGGCGCCGATCCCACCGACCACCGCGGTTCCGGTTTGGTGTATCTCGCGTGCCACGCTCTCGGCCTCGGCCTTGTTCCGGCATCCCGTGCGCCCGCCGGGTACACCGATGTCGATCAAAAACCGGAGACCGATGGGCTCGACGCCGGTGTTGTCGATTGCTGCGCGGTAGGCCCTCACTCCTGCCACCGAGTCGACGAAGCTGTAAACCTCGGTACCGGGCTGTCCGGCCAGGCGGACCAGGGCCTCGAGAGAGCGGAGGTCAGCCGCCTCGTTGGCGAGCAGGATCCGGCGTATCCCGAAGCGGTGGGCGGTCACGGCCTGGTGTGGCAACGCCACGGTGAGCGCCCACGTTCCGGTCTCGAACTGGAGCTTCCATAGTGCTGGCGCCATCGTCGTCTTGCCGTGGGGGGCGAGCAGGACGCCGTTGTCGGCGCACCACCGGCCCATCACCTCGGCGTTGTGGCGAAGAGCGCTGCGGCGGACCATGGCGAAGGGGGTGGGGAGGTCTCGAAGGGCGTTCAACCCTGCCGTGGCCAGCACGGCCGGGGTCCAGGGCTCTCCGTCAGGCTCGGGAGGAAGGCCCTTCAATCCGGGTGGCAGGGGGATACGGCGCAGTGACCCGAGCGCCTCCTCCATCACCGCGTAGTCGATTCCGGGTGGTTGCGGCATCGTTGCTCTCCGGCGACGGTTTCTCAGTCCGGACCAGTTGGTTCAAGCGCAGATCGGGAGGCGGGCGTTGGCGTTCCATCTGGTGTTGAACTGCCACGGGACCTCTCCGCTGACGATGCGGTCCCGGGCGTTCCACCACAGGTTCGCCCACTCGTCTGGGTCGATGAGGGCCTGTTCGGGGTGGGCCTCGCTGCGGGCGATGAAGCCGGGGAAGACCGAGCGGCCGGTGGGTTGGCCGATCGGCTGGTAGCGGAGGTCGAAGCTCCAGCGGATGCTCTCGCCGTGGTTGGCCAGCGAGGCGTGCTCGGTCAGTTTGTGGAGCAACACCACCCCTCCTGCGCCCACTTCGAGGGGAACCACCCGATCGCGGTCGATGATCGCCTCGGGTATGTACGTGGTGGCGGAGGCGGCGGTTCCGGGACAGTGCATGGTCAGGTCGTCCCGGTGGCTGCCACGCTCCACGATCAGGCACCCGTTCTCGACGGTGGCGTCCGTGACGGCCACCCAGACGGTGAGCATGTCGGTGTTGTCGGCCTCGGGGTTGATGACCCCGTTGTCCTGGTGCCAGGTCGTGGCGGCGATGTTGGAGTCGGTGACCGTGTCGGGCAGGTAGCGGACGGGTGGCTTGATCCGGGTGTGCTGGACGGGGTTGGAGTAGATCTCGGGCCCGATGACCGATTCGGCGATGTCGAGCAGGCGCGGGTTGGTGAGGAGATGGAACACCGCCGGTCCGGTGTTCATGGTGTGACTGTGGTCGAGTTCCTTCACCATCGGCAGGCAGATGTCGAGGTGCTGGTAGAGCGTGTACATGTCGTCGATGTGCTGCATCGCCTCGATGTAGCGCTCAGAGAAGTTCGTGCCTCGTGGCGGCGGGATCCGTCCCTGCGATACGAGGCCGGCGGTCACCCGGTCGAGGATCTCCCGGTACTCATCCTCGATCGCGGCCAGATCCTCGGCAGATAGGACATCCTCGACCACCAGGTACCCGTTTTCTTGGAACCTTGCCAACTGATCCCCGGTGAGACCGGTCAACGTAGCCTCCATCCGTTCGCTCTGGACAGGAGGCTATACGCGGTGCGAGCGCATCGCACCCGATTCCCACGGTCTCCGTATTTCGGGCGGCCGGCTATCCGAACCGGGTCGGCCCGGCTCGTTCGGGGGATATCCGGATGAGGACGCGGCGCTCCTCGCGCATGGCGGCGCGGTATTCGTCCCAGTCGGGATGCTCGCCCGAAAGCCCCCGGTAGTAGTCGACCAAGGCATCCATCGCCTCGGGCAGGCTGATGATCCCCGCAACCCCGTCGATCTGGACCCACTCACCGTAGAAGCCATCGCTAAACATGCACACCGACGCCCTCGGATCTCGCCTCAGGTTCCTTACCTTGTAGGCGGTCTCCCTGCTCGACACGACGACGTGGCCCTCCGAGTCGACCCCGGCCACGATCGGCGACATCTGCGGTCCGCCATCCGATCGGTGGGTGAGCAGAATGCCGCGATGATTCGCCCTGATGAAGCCAAGGGCGCGGTCGATGTCCATACGCCCCCAGACATTACCTTCGGTCGGGAGTTGTGTTCGTCGCTTGGATGTCGACGTGAAGAACGAGCCATGCGTCCGAAGGCGGACCGACGAACCTACGATATGGCACGGAGGGATGGCCGAGCGGACGAAGGCGCCGGTCTTGAAAACCGGTGGGCCCGGCGACGGGTCTCGTGGGTTCGAATCCCACTCCCTCCGCCTGTTGAATATTCCCAGGCCAACAGCGATTTTCTAGTATCTAATCTACTCGCCGCCGACGACGGACTCCCTCGTGTCTGTCGTGAAGTGATCGAGGAAACAAGCGTTACCGTCGCGACCATCCATCCGACCTATCCCGCCTCGTACACCCAGATCCAGTGGCATCACGATGTCGCGCATCTGGGCCCATGTTCTAGGCGAGCAGGAACGAGGAACGGTGCGACGGTACGCGCTCGAGGGGCATCGACCCTGGACGCCGCCGAGGCGTAGACGCTGATTCGTCTGTCAGGCTTCAGCAGGAACGAAGCAATTCCACGTTGTTAGGGCCAGCACTGCCGGCAACCAGCATGGGGCACCGTGTGACAGCCCTCCTCTGGCCTGCCGCGGCCTTGCGCCTAGGTCTACTTGCTGAGGATCACTCCGTAGACGAAGCCGAGGGGGCCCATTCGCCAGATCCGGTCGACGCGGAGGGGTGGGTCGGCGAAGAGTTGCTCGGGTGGGGGGAGCTTGTCGAGGGAGCGGTGGAGGTAGCGGTACTCGTCTACGGCATTGATCAGGGCGCCGGCCATCGGGACCACGATGGCAGAGCCGGCCCGATGGAGGGAGGCAGCCATCTTTCCCTTGGGACGGGTGAGGCCCACCACACCCGCTGATCCGCCGGGCCGGAGCACCCGGGCGATCTCCTCAAGCGTGGTCTCCACCGAGTCGAGGTTCCGGAAGACGAACGCCGAGAACACGCTATCGAACGAAGCCTCGCGGAAAGGTAGGCCCTCTCCCCTGCCCACCACTCGAGCCGCGGCGGGGTTCAGGTCCAGCATCTGCGACACCGGATCGAGCGCGACCACCTGCCGGTCGCCGAACAGGGGCACGGCCGCCCCGGTGCCGGCGCCGAGGTCCAGCACTCTTCCCGGAGGCAGGCATTGGATCACCGACCGGCGCCAGGCCTGGTCCCGTCCCGCAGCCAGCAGCCGGTTGATCAGGTCGTAGCGCCGGGAGATCCTGGCGAAGATCGCATCCGTCGGCCGCTCCACAAGCGTGCCCGGAAGCTCAGCCGATGCGGTCGAATCCGGCGTACGCACGTAGGGAATCCGGCACCACCACCGACCCGTCGGCCTGCTGGTGGTTCTCCAACAGGGCGATCAGCAGCCGGCCCACGGCAACCGCTGTCCCGTTCAGCGTGTGCGCCAACCGGTTACCGCCATCGGTTCGGAACCGGATCCGCATCCGCCGACTCTGGAAGTCGGTTGTGTTGGAGCAGGAGGTGATCTCCCGGTAGCGCCCCTGGGAGGGGATCCAGGCCTCGATGTCGTACTTCTTGGCGGCCGATGCGCCGAGGTCCCCGGCCGCCACGTTCACCACCCGGTAGGGGATCTCAAGGCTCTGCACGATCTCCTCCTCGATCCCCAGCAACATCTCGTGCTCGTCCCAGGAGCGCTCCGGATGGCAGAACGAGAACATCTCGACCTTGTCGAACTGGTGGACCCGGAAGATGCCCGCCGTGTCCTTGCCGTGCGCCCCCGCCTCCCGGCGGAAGCAGCTGGAGAAGCCGGCGTAACGGAGCGGCAGGGCGTCCTCCACGAGCACCTCGCCGGCGTGAAAGGCGGCCAGGGACACCTCGGAGGTACCGACCAGATAGAGGTTGTCGGAGCGCAGTCCGTCACCAGAGTCCACACCCACCTCGTAGACCTGCTGATCGTCATCCGGAAAGAAGCCGGTGCCGAACAGCGCCTCCTCGCGGACCAGCACCGGCGGGACCACGGGCGTGAAGCCCCTCTCGCCCAGCAACTCGAGCGCCATCCGCACCAGAGCGAACTCAATTGTCACCGCCGGCCCGGTCAGGTACCCGAAGCGGCTGCCGGACACCTTGGCGGCCCGCTCGATGTCGATCATCCCCAGCTCGGCACCCAGTTCCCGGTGGTCCTTGACCGGGAAGTCGAAGTCCCGAACCGTCCCCCACCGCTTGATCTCGACCGCGTCCTCCTCGACCAACCCGTCCGCGGCCGAAGGATGGGCGGGGTTGGGAACCTTGATCCAGAGCATCCGGAACTGCTCGTCCAGTTCGTCAGCCTCGGCCAGGGCGGCGCGGTAGCTCGACGCCAGCTTCCCGGCCTCGGCGATGGCGGTTTGCCTGGCCTCGCTCTCGAGACGGCGGATGCTACGCCCGAGGCTCTTCTGCTCGGCCCGCATCGACTCGGCCTTCGCACGGGTGCTCCGCCGGTCCCGGTCGATCTGCGCCATCAGGTCGACGTCCAGATCCAGGCCGCGGCGGACCAGAGATGCCTTGAGCGCGTCCGGCTGCTCGCGCAGCAGCGATATGTCGATCATCCCGTGATGATATCCCCGCCCGGGCGCATTCCGATCAGCCGGAGAGGCGGGTAATGGCGGGACCGGGGAAGAGACACGGACCCGAACAGGGCGGCTATCCGGGCGGGTTGATCCGGATTAGCGACTCCCACACGTTGTCCTCGGGGTTCAGATCGTCCTCGACCACGGTCAGCTTGAACGTCAGCAGGTACTCGGCCCCCGGCTCCACCAGCTCGGTCCCGAAGAGTACGGATCCGATCTCTCCGGGCGCCAGGTCCAGTCCGTGGCTGTCGACGGTGGTCAGCGACTCGCCCGCCTCCGAGCGGATGCTGGCGTTGACGATCAGGCCCTTCTGGTCCACGTTGCCTCGGTTGCCGATCACCGTGCTGAACTGCAGGCGTTGGGTTGCCGGGAACAGGATCTCTCCGTCGTCGCCCAAGCCGCCTGCCGGTAGGGGCTCGAACACCACCTGGAGGATGGTCACGTCCCGGCGCACCCCCATGTCGGTGCTGCTCCGGATCGTCCGTGCCAGCCTCTCGCCGTTCAGCAGCGGCCGCTGATCGACGATGAAGGACACGGCCGGTATCTCGTTGACTATGCCCAGTTCCTCAAGCATGCCGGTCGCCCGGGCCAGGAACCGCGCGTAAACCAGATCGCCCACCCGGATCCGGGCGATGGCGCCGCCGAGCTGGTCCACCGGCACCGAACCGGTGGGGTCATCGGTAACCGCGGTGACGGCCACCCGGAAGTCGACCAGACCAGCCGCCCACGAGGCGAACGCCAGGTCGAGCATCTCCCGGGCCGCGAAGGCCGACTCGGGCGCTTCCACCGACTGGAACAGTTCCGCCTGGTCCGCCATCTCCCCGGACAGCCGGTCCATCAGCACGTCGAAGTCGTCCCGGTTGATGGTCCGGAGCTCGTTGCTCACCAAGCGCCGGAAGCCGGCCGCTATCTGCTCCACCTCCTGGGTGGCGATCCGGGCACTGTCGAAGAAGGCCGTCTCCTGGCGGGCGACCACGGTTCGGCTGTTGACCAGGACCGCCGCTCCGATGAGGATCAGGAGTAGCAGCGCGAGCCACCACCAGAACCTCCGGCGCCGCCGGCCGAAGCTGTTCGGCGGCCGGTACCGGCTCGTCACGATCCCGGGTTCGTCATCGGATCAGGTAAGCGGGAACGGAGGTTGGAACCAGGCCGGGACGTCGGAGACCGTGATGGAGTCCACCCATTTGACCCACCAGAAGCCGCGCCGGTCCGGCGCTACGATCCGGGCCGGGTAGCCGTGGCCCGCGCTCAGCGGTTGGCCGCCCACCTCGAACGCCAGCCAGATCCTGTCCGCATCCCTGGCCGGAAAGCGGCGCTCGTATCCGGTGACCGAACGCACGCGGATGCTCACCCCATCCACCTTTCCGAGAAGCCGATCCAGCCGGACGCCCGTCCATTGCTGGGTCGAGTGCCATCCGCCGGTGCAGTCGAGGGTAGCTTCCACCGTCTCCAGCGGTAACGAACTCACGTCGTCTGGCCCGAGCGTCCGGCCCGCGATCTGAGCCTGCAGCCGGTCGAGCCGCGGCACCTTGTCGGTGAACCACTGCGTCACGGGCATCCGGGCCGGGTCCCCGCTGCCCCGCTCGTGCGACCCGGTGAACCGCCGCTCAGAGCCGGGCAGGTCGAAGACGCCCAGAGCGCTTTCCCATCCGGCCAGCGCTACCCCGGCTCCGGCGGCCAGGCCTCCCGTTCTCAGCAGGTTCCGGCGGCTCAGGTCGGTGGCGCGGGGCCGGACGGGATGCCGGGCGTAGTGCCAGACCACCAGCAGGACCGACAGGACGGCAGCTCCTATATGGACCTGCATCGTCGCGAGCGGACCGATCCGGGATGTCGTGCCCATGACCTGGAGCAGGCCGGAGCCGATGGTTATCACCACCGTCACCACCAGGGCAACCGACCAGATCGCTCCCTTGCGGCGCCTGCGAAATCCAGATCGAGCAACCATCGACTTCCACGGCGCCAGCAGCAGGAAGGACAACCCGAGCACGCCGTGGGCAATCGTCGCCACCCGGGACCACTCCGTGCCGAATCCCTGAGCGAAGAGCCCCGAGGCAATCGCCCCTATCAGGAGCGCGGCCAGGGCCAGGTTGGTGTAGCGCTTCAGCGGTCGCCTCCAAGCCGGATCCAGGACCCAGCCTATGAAGGTACCGGGGGTAAGAGTGTCCCATCCGATGCCACTCCCTCGGGGAGTCCTCGGCGAGGTACGCATAGTGTCCGGGGTAAACTGTCCCGGCACACCGGGCGAGTGGCGGAATTGGTAGACGCGCTGGGTTCAGGACCCAGTGGGCATTGCGCTCGTGGAGGTTCGAGTCCTCTCTCGCCCACCAGGCTTGACGAAGTCATGAACTCTCGTGATAAGCATCACCCTAACCTGCAGCGCGTTCTTAGCTCCTTTAAGCATCGGCGTCGGAGATAGGCCATATCACTAACAGCGATCTCATGGAATGTGGAGTGGGCTACACCAAGCGCTCGCCGAACGCCTGAAATCCTGAACCGCATGGATCGACATGCCCCCGATGTCGTCTGTCTTACCGAAACACATGTCGGGCTGCTGTCGCGGCATGGCCACACTATCCATTCTCAACCCGACTACGGGTACACGATCAAGGGAGGTCGGCGGAAGGTCGTGCTCTGGTCAAGGGAACCGTGGGAACAGGTTGATGACTCGGGAGTCGACTCCATGCCGCCCGGACGCTTCGTGGCCGGAGTCACGCAGACATCTTTGGGCAGGGTCACAATCGTCGGAGTCTGCATCCCATGGTTCGGATCACGGACGGAGTCCTGGCGAGAGTCGGGACGGAAGAAGCGGTGGGAAGACCATCGACAATATTTGGCCGGTCTCGCCGAAGTCCTGGCGGGAGCGCCAGCGAAGCACCTGATCGTCGTGGGGGACTTCAATCAGACCATGGGACCAGGTAGTCGCGCCCCCTCTGAACTTCAGTCGGCGCTCCGGAGAACGTTCGCGTCAGGCATGACGGTCAGGACCGCCGGACTTGCTTTCCAAGGACGCATGAGCATTGATCACCTCGCGTCGAGTAATGATCTGGCAGTTGAATCACTGGGGGTCATCAGCAATCTCCACGATCGGGGGAGGCTGTCAGACCACTTCGGAGTTGTTGCCAAGCTCTCCTCCCAGCGCGCTCCGTAAGGGTGAGGGAAACATGGCCCGCTCTGGGTCGCGGGAGTCCTCCGACAACCTCGGTAAGCGATGCCGTAGCAGGCGCCGAAAGAGCATCGGCCTGCCCATCCCCCACGCACCGGGTTGCGGGATTACGAGCTTCCCTCGGCGGCCTCGGGCGGGGGTTCGCCCGGGTCGGGCAGTCCCTGTTCCACGGCCCATCGCCTCACATCTCCGAAGGCCTCGGCTCGATCGAAGGGGCCCTGGTCGATCCGCTTCTCCAGCAGCATGTTCAGCACCGCCCCGACTGTCGGGCCGGAGCCGATGCCCAGGTAGTCCATGACATCGTGGCCGTCGATGGGCGGTCGGATCGCGTCCAGTTCCTCCTTGGCCCGGAGGGCCTCGATGCGCTCCTCCAGCTCGTCGATCTGGCGCTGGATCCGGCGGGCCCGGCGGTCGCTACGGGTGGTGACATCGCAACGCGCCAGCTGGATGAGCCGGGGCCTCAACTCGCCCGCGTCCCGCACGTAGCGGCGAACCGCCGCATCAGTCCAACCCAGCCTGAAGGTATGGGCCCGCATGTGGAGGAACACGAGTTCGGCCACGTCATTGATCGTCCCGTTCGGGTAACGCAGCTTTCGCAGGCGGCGGCGAGTCATCCGGGCCCCCACCACCTCGTGATGGTGGAAGGTCACCCTGGGACCCTCGAATCGGCGGGTGGCGGGCTTGCCGACATCGTGGAACAGGGCGGCTAGGCGTAGAACCAGGTCGGATTCCGTCTTGGCCATCACCGCCAGCGAGTGAGCCAGCACATCCTTGTGGCGGTGGACTGGATCTTCGGTCATGGCGAGGGCAGGAACCTCGGGGACGAACTCGGCCGCCAGCCCGGACCTGACCATCGCCAATAAGGCGGGCGCCGCGTCACCGGCCACTACCAGCTTGGAGAACTCGTCCCGGATCCGCTCCGCGCTGATCGTCCGCAGGCGCGCCCGAAGGCGCGCCACCGCCTCGAGTTCCGCCTGGTCGGGATAGAAGCCCAGCTGTGCCATGAAGCGAAACAGCCGGACCATCCGGAGCGGATCGTCCGAGAACGACACGTCGGGACCGACCGGTGTTCGCAGGGTCCGGGCGGCCAGGTCGGCCACACCGTTGTACGGATCCACGAGAGACGGGTTGTCACGACCGAGCTGCAGCGCCATGGCGTTGACCGTGAAATCCCGGCGCCCCAGGTCGGCCTCGATCGAATCGCCGAAGGCGACCTCGGGGCGACGGCTATCGGGCCGGTAGGTCTCGGCCCGGAAGGTGGTTATCTCGCATCGCACCCCGCCCCGAAGCAGGCCGATCGTCCCAAACAGTTCGCCCACGGTGTACAGCTGATCCGCCCAGTCCCCGAGCAGTGGCTTCATCTGATCGGGCCGGGCGTTGGTGGCGAAGTCGAGATCGGTCGGCTGCCGACCCAACAGAGCATCGCGAACCGAGCCGCCCACGAGGTGGATCTCGTGGCCGGCATCGGTGAAGCGATCGGCCAGTTCCCGGCTGATACCGGTATTCAGCCAGTTCAGGCGCTCGGGAACCATCTCCGATCAGCGGAGGTCCCACACCCTCGCAGCTCCCTCCTTCACCGCATCCAGGGTGGCGAAGGCAAGCTCGGAGGAGCGAAAGCGCTGTTGCTCATCGGGTAGGACCGTGCCGGCCGCGCCCGCGAGGGTCGCGCTGACCGAAGCCGCGATGGCATCCAGGTCGTACCCGCCCTCCAGGTAGTAGATGGTTCGGCGCGGAGGCATCAGTTCGACAAGGGCGCTGGCCATGAAGGCATAGTCGGACGGAAGCAACCGCAGGCTCGCCAAAGGATCGGCCGCATGGGCGTCGTAACCGGCGCTGACCAGGAGCCAGTCCGGACCGAATTGCGAGATCACCGGCAGGATCAACTCCTCGAAGGCCCGGCGGAAGAGGTCGCCGGCGGTTCCGGCTGGGAGGGGCAGGTCCAGGATGGTGGCCGCGCCCTGGTGGGCCGTCATGTCCACAATTCCTCCGGTGCCCGGGTAGAACGGGTACTGGTGTGTCGAGATGTACAAGACCCTTTCTTCGTGCTCGAACATCTCCTCGGTGCCGTTGCCGTGATGGACGTCCCAGTCCAGGATCGCCACCTTGTAGCCCTGCTCCACCAGCATGGCCGCCGTGACCGCGGCGCTGTTGAACAGGCAGAACCCCATCGCCGTGGAAGGACGGGCGTGGTGGCCCGGAGGCCGAACCGCCAGAAAAGCCAGGTCGGTAGCGCCCTCCTCCAGGCGCCGGACTGCCAATGGGCCCGCTCCGGCAGCCCGGATGGCCGCTTCCCACGAGGCCGGCACCGCTGCCGTGTCCGGATCCAGACGAGCGCCTCCCGAGGCACAGACCTGCTGGAGGTAGTCGATGTAGCGAGGGGTATGCACCAGCTCCAGCAAGCGCCGATCGATCTCCGGGGCCAACTCCTCGGCCAACTCCACCGGAGCGGTCCGCACCCCCTGCAGGGCAGCGTCCAAGCGGGCCGGGCGCTCCGGATGACCCCAACCGGCGTCATGCTGCCCGAAGACCGGGTGGGAAACAGCCAGCACTCTCATAGGCAGCCAGGCTAACCCGGTACTCCGGGAACCTCAGGTTCGGGACGCCGCAATACGGTGCGGTAAACCTGAGGAACACAGCACCACCAGCGGTGCGGTAAACCTGAGGAACACAGCACCACCAGCGGTGCGGTAAACCTGAGGAACA
>VXMM01000049.1:25523-25704 GCA_009841105.1 Acidimicrobiia bacterium
TGCGGTAAACCTGAGGAACACAGCACCACCAGCGGTGCGGTAAACCTGAGGAACAGGGCACCACCAGCGGTGCCCTCTGCCCCAAGAACGACCAGACGGCACAAAAGTCGCGAAAAACCGGTGCTCCGCACCGGGCCCCGCCCCCACCACCACCCAACCTGTTGGAGCGTGGTCGGCCATG
>VXMM01000009.1 GCA_009841105.1 Acidimicrobiia bacterium
GCCGGCAACGTGGCGCTGGAGTCGATGGGCTTCGAGACGTTCGGCTTCGGCGGCGGCCGTGAGGACGTGTGGGAGCCCGAGGAGGACATCTACTGGGGGCCCGAGACCGGGTGGCTGGACGATGAGCGTTACAGCGGCGACCGGGAGCTGGCCAACCCGCTGGGCGCGGTGCAGATGGGCCTGATCTACGTGAACCCCGAGGGACCGAACGGACGGCCCGACCCGCTGGCCGCGGCGAGGGACATCCGGGAGACCTTCACCCGCATGGCCATGGACGACACCGAGACGGTCGCGCTGATCGCCGGAGGGCACACTTTCGGGAAGACCCACGGCGCTGCCGACGTGGGGTATGTCGGCCCCGAGCCGGAAGGCGCCAGCCTGGAGGAGCAGGGCCTGGGATGGGCGAACGCGTTCGGAAGCGGGAAGGCCGGGGACTCGATCACCAGCGGGCTCGAGGGTGCCTGGACACCCACCCCGGTGACCTGGGACAACACCTTCCTGGAGACCCTCTTCGGGTACGAGTGGGAGCTCTCACAGAGCCCGGCGGGAGCGTCGCAGTGGATTCCCGCCAACGGGGAGGCGGCCGGAGCGGTGCCGGACGCTCACGACCCGGCGGAGCGGCACACCCCGGTGATGTTGACCACGGACCTGTCACTGCGGGTGGACCCCATCTACGAGCCGATCTCGCGGCGCTTCCTGGAGAACCCGGACGAACTGGCCGACGCCTTCGCCAAGGCATGGTTCAAGCTCACCCATCGCGATATGGGACCGGTCGCGCGGTATCTCGGCCCGGAGGTCCCGGACCGGCAGATGATATGGCAGGATCCCGTCCCCCCCGTAGACCACGAACTCGTCGATGAGGCCGACGTCGTCGCTCTCAAGGCGAAGATCCTCGACTCCGGGCTCTCCGTCTCCCGGCTGGTCTCGACCGCCTGGGCCTCGGCGTCGACGTTCCGGGACAGCGACATGCGCGGGGGAGCGAACGGCGCCCGCATCCGACTCGCCCCCCAGAAGAACTGGGAGGTCAACGACCCCTCGGAACTGGCGACCGCGCTAACGGCCTTGGAGGAGATTCGGAGCGAGTTCAACAAGTCCCAGAGCGGTGGCAAGAGGGTGTCTCTCGCCGATCTGATCGTCCTGGGCGGGTGTGCCGCGGTCGAGCACGCGGCGCGTGCCGCAGGGTGCGATGTCGAGGTTCCGTTCTCGCCGGGGCGCACCGACGCCTCGGCGGAGCAGACGGATGCGGAGTCGTTCTCCGTGCTCGAACCGACGACCGACGGGTTCCGGAACTACCGGCGCAACGGTGATGGACGACGATCCGAGACGCTGCTGGTGGACCGGGCCAGCCTGCTGTCGCTGACCGCGCCGGAGACGACCGTGCTGGTCGGCGGTCTCCGTGTTCTGGGTGCCAACTCCGTGGGATCCTCGCTTGGCGTACTCACAGATCGGGTCGGGATGCTGACCAACGACTTCTTCGTGAACCTGCTGGACATGGACACGATGTGGCAGGTGTCGGACACTGAGGACGTTTACGAGGGCCGTGACCGCACGACAGGAGAGGTCAAGTGGACGGCCAGTGCGGTGGACCTCGTCTTCGGCTCCAACTCTCAGCTTCGTGCCATAGCCGAGGTCTACGGTTCGGACGACGCCGGGGAGAAGTTCGCGCAGGACTTCGTGACGGCCTGGGACAAGGTCATGAGTCTCGACCGCTTCGACTTGGCCTGAACACAAAGCCGCCCCGCGGTGAGGGCTGACTCACGTCAGCCCTAGGATGGGGCCTACCGGCGGAGAATGAGCGTCAATGGCACGCATCAAGGTCATTCCCGATGACTCGTGGGATGGTGCGCTCGGCGACATATATCCCCGGGTTGTCGATCGCTTATACGGGCGGGTCGACAACATCATGGCCGTGCACTCCCTCAACCCCCGCGGTATGGCTGCCCACCTGGGCCTCTACGAGTCGGCGATGGCGGGCACCGCCACGCTCCGCAAGGTCGAGCGGGAGTTCATCGCCTTAGTGGTGAGCCTCGAGAACGACTGCCACTACTGAGTTGCCCACCACCGGCGCGGTCTGCGCCGGCTGGTCAAAGATGATGAGCTTGTCGAGGCGGTCGAACGAGACTGGACCACCGCGGACCTGTCCCCCAAGCGGCGGTCGATGCTGCGGTTCGCCGTCAAACTGACGGCTCAGCCCGGTGCGATGAACGAAGCTGATGTCGAGGCCCTGCGGACGGCCGGGTTCTCCGACCGTGACATCCTCGACATAGTCGAGGTCGTCGGCTACTACGCCTACGCCAACAGGGTCGCTGACGGTCTGGGCATCGAGACCGAGTCCTGGATCCCGGACTGAACCACCGCGAGGGCCAGGCACCGCGATCGTGCTCCCGCCGGTAGCCGGAGAACCCGGAGGATCGTTAACGTCGTTCGACGAGGAGCGCCTTGAACGGCGCCCTCCCGTGCGGGGCGATTCCTCCTCCTCTCCTCTCCCTCAGCCATCCAGGCCGGCGATCCAGGCATCGAACAGCTGGTAGGAGCCCTCGTTCAGCTCTGCCCGGGCGTCCTCCATGCCGGCGGCGAACTCCTCCGGATTGCTGCCCGCACGCTCCACCATGTGGCGGGCTCCGTGGTTGGCCCACTTGTTGGCCGCGGAGTTGTGGGCCTCCGGATGGAACTGGATGGCCAGCGCCGATCCCAGCGCGAAGGCCTGGGGAAACCGGTCGGACCGGGCCAGCAGCACGCTGCCGGGAGGCAGGTCGAACGTGTCCTGGTGCATCTCGAACACCCTCCGTCCGGCCACATTCGACACCACCGGGTGGCGGTAACCGGCTTCGGTGAGCTTCACCGGGACCGCGCCCACCTCGGGACGGTCGGCCAGATAGGCCCGGCCCCCCAGAGCGGCGGCCAGCAGCTGGGATCCGAGGCAAATCCCCAGCACGGGAACGTCCCGATCCACCAGCTCGCGCACCAGGCGCATCTCTTCGACCAGGTAGGGGTACTCGTCCGTGTCGTAGGCGCCCATGCGGCCACCCGTCATCACGAGGACATCCACGTCGTCGGCCGGCGGGAGCGGGTCCCCGTCGATGACAAAGATCTCCTCCCACTCCATCCCGGCATGCTCCAGGCGCTCGGCCAGCCTGCCCAGGGACTCGTGGGTGTGCCTGATCACCACCATTTTCCCCATCGCCGGGAGTCTATCGCGCCGCCGTGGAGAGCTCTGACCGGGATCCGCCCACCGGTCACTGTGGCCGGTGGCAAGTATCATGAGGCGGGTCCCGACAACGGGGAGCATCAGTGACAGCATCCGAGCGTTCAGCGTCCCTCCGGCGGCTGCGACCCGCCCTGGTGGGGCTGGTTGCGCTCGCGCTGGTGGTCGCCGCGACCGCTCCGGCGCCTGCCGCCGGAGGCTTCCCCGACGTGGACGAGGGCGACTGGCACGAACCTGCCATCAACGCCCTCGCGGAGATGGGCCTGTTCGAGGACACCCTCTGCGAGGACGGCTTCTGTCCCGACGACCCGGTGGAGCGGTGGGTGATGGCGGTCTGGCTGGTCCGGGCTCTCGGCGGCGAGGTCACCACCACCGGAACCTCCCGGTTCGAGGACGTAGACGCCGCCGAGTGGTGGTCGCCCTACGCGGAGGAACTCGCCGCCCGGGAGATAACCAGGGGATGCGCTACCGGTCCGCTCCGCTACTGCCCGGACGATACCGTCGACCGGGCCCAAATGGCCTCCTTCCTGGTCCGCGCCTTCGATCTCGAACCCGCCGAGTCGTCGGCCGGGTTCACCGACGTGGACGTGGGCAGCACGCACGGAGCCGACATCGACGCCCTGTTCGCGGCCGGCGTCACCGCCGGCTGCGCGGACGATCCGCTCCGCTACTGCCCCGGCCAGTCCGTCAAGCGGGGCGAGATGGCCACCTTCCTGCACCGGGCATTGCTGAAACAGCAAGAGGAGGCCGGGATCAGCGACGATGTCCCAGATGTCAACCTGACCGACGTTTCCACCGGCGACACCGTGAACCTCCGGTCGCTGTTCACCGGTGACAAGGCGGTCATGTTCTGGTTCTGGGCCGAGTGGTGACCCACTTGTCAGGGGCACGCCCCGGAGGTCGAGCGGTTCGCTCGAGAGAATGCTGACAAGGTCACCGTGGTGGGTATCAACCCGCGAGCATTCAACGGTCGTCTGTCCTCGGCCGAGAGGTTCGTGAGAACGTACGGGCTCACGTTCACCAACCTCTTGGACGGCTCAGATGCCGCGTGGCAACACTACGGCAGCCCTTACACGTCCAGGGCGCTCTTGGTGGACAGGCACGGCAACCGGGTGGAGCAGGCTCCCAGCCTCTTCTCTACCAGTAGGTTCCAGAGCCTGGTAGACGGCCTCGACTAGCCCGTCCTACTTTGGTCCCATCCTGATCCCGCCGTCCATGCGGATGCTCTCGCCGTTCATGTACTCATGGGTGACCAGGAACATCACCAGCTCCGCGTACTCGTCGGGCCGGCCTAGACGCTTGGGGTGGAGGACCTGGCGGCCCAGCGACTCCTTGGCGGGTTCGGGCAGGCCGGCCAGCAGGGGGGTGTCGATGATCCCCGGGGCGATGGTGCTGACCCGGATCCCCAGAACGGACAGGTCCCGGGCGATCGGCAAAGTCATCCCGACGATCCCGCCCTTGGAGGCCGAGTAGGCGGCCTGGCCGATCTGGCCGTCGTAGGCGGCAACCGACGCGGTGTTGATGATGGCGCCACGGTCGTTGTTCTCGTCGGGCTCGTTCCCCATCATTGCGGAGGCGGCTACCCGGATCGTGTTGAACGTCCCCACCAGGTTGATGTCGATCACCTTGCGGAAGAGGGCGAGGGAATGGGGGGTTCCGTCCCGGGCGAGGGTCCGGCAGGGCGGTCCGATCCCGGCGCAGTTGACGACCACCCGTATCTCGCCCAGCCGGGCGGCCGCGTCGACCCCGGCCATCACGTCATCCTCGCTGGTGACGTCACAATGGGCGAAGATGCCGCCCAGTTCCCCGGCTATCGCTCCGCCGAGGTCGTCGTTGACATCGAGAATCGCCACCTTCGCGCCTTCGGCGGCCAGGGCCCGGGCGGTGGCCGCCCCGAGACCCGACGCGCCTCCGGTCACGACCGCCACAGCTCCGTTGAGGTCCATACCGTTCTTACCTTCCTTCCTGGCGCACTCGACGCTACCGCCCGCAGGGCTAGACCCGAAACCGGTCCGGGACTCTTCCGGCGCCGCGCCCTCGAACCGGGAACGGGGACGGGACGCTGCCGGGTCGGTGCCATTATGGTGCCTGCCCGGACGCCGCCGGAGAGGAATCAAGGCGTGGCCAGACCCGAGGAGAGCAACCGGACCCGATCCTCGCGCCGCGAGCGAGAACGGCCACCGGGCCGCACGGTCGTGTACACCGACGGGGCCTGTTCCGGGAATCCCGGCCCGGGGGGATGGGCCTGGATTATCCCCGGTGGCCGGTACCGGAGCGGCTCGGAACAACACAGCACGAACCAGCGCATGGAGCTGGCGGCCGCCCTGGACGCGGTGCGAAGCATCGATGGCGCGGTCGAAGTGGTCAGCGATTCGGCGTATGTCGTGAACTGCTTCCGCCAGGGTTGGTGGAAGGGATGGCTCGCCCGCGGCTGGATCAACACCAAGAAAAAGCCGGTGGCGAACCGCGACCTCTGGGAACCGCTTGTCGACCTCTACCGGTCCCGGCCGATCAGCTTCCGATGGGTGAAGGGGCACGGAGGCAACAAATGGAACGACCTCGCCGACCGCCTGGCCGTCCAGGCGTCGCTAACACAGGAAGGCGTAGAGGGCGAGGGTCCTCCATCTCCCGGCCATGTAGCCGTCCCCGACCGCGATGGGTGGAGGTCTTGAGCCGCCTCGGCTCCTTCCGTTCGTGACTCGTGAGGTGGGCCGGAACAAGGGCGATCACGTCCGGAGACAGTCCGGCCCTTCCAAGGAGCGACTCTCTACCCCACGAATGTGGACCGGTAGTAGAAGCGGATAGGGGGTTGAACTTGTCACACCCCCGCGATAAGTTGCCGGTCGCCAAGCACCTACACCGGCCGATGATCCAAGACCGATTCGGCTCGGCCGGCCCTAGGGAACATCAATGGCTCCACGGAGCGGAGGGCCGTCCCCGGCACCGAGCCGGGCATGGCCGAACACGCTCCGAGCCGGGGAAAGGTGGTGGCGGGGGCCGGGCCCGGTGCGTAGCACCGGTTTGGGCGATTTTCGCGTTCTGTCGGGCTGTTTCGTGCTTCTTTCGAGCTTGGGAGCGTTACACCGACCCTGTCCCGGCGTCAGCGGTTGGCAAAGGACATCTCCCGGCGGAACTTCTTCCAATCGGAAACCCGCGTTGACCAGAGGATGTCGGTGATGATCGATACCACGCCCACCACCACTAGGAGGACCGTCGCCCACCCGGGGACTCCGGCGATAAACCCGGCGGGGAGGAGCGCGAAGGGCAGGATCTTCGACACAAGGGCGCCGGAAGCGTGCATCCAGGCCCGCCGCTTGGCCGTGGTGGTCAGGTAGGTGGCGTAGTCGGTCTTCACCCCCGGCTGCGGTCGGGCGATGGTGCCGATGAACCAGTGTGTGAAGCGTATCCCTGCCAGCCGTCCTACCACCAGATGGGCTAGGCAATGGGTGGTTACCAGTAGGACGCCGGTCCCGGCCAGCAGGATAAGGCCGTTCCACGGTTCGGGCGTGCTGTATGCCAGGCCGACCAGCACGAGCCCCAGCACGGTTCCCACGAGAGCGACGGCCGTGCCCACTCGGAGCGGAACAGTGAGCAGTGCCCACCGCTCGAAGGCGGCGCGATCGATAGCTGCGATCCGCTCGGCGAACTCCGCCACCAACTCCGGGGTTTGCTTGGCGGCGGAGACGACCTTCCAGAAGCCCGATCCCGCGAGCCCCGCCGACGGGTCCGAGGCCAACCGTTCCTCGACGGCGCTCAACACCCGTTCGGCCTCGCTCCGCTCCATGCCTGATCTCCCCGCTACGGCGCTTCCGATGCTACCTAGACGCCTCCGCTAGCTATCCCTCGTTCGAGCTCAGAGTCCCATCGCGGGGCGTCCGGTCAACCCAGGCCGGTGAGGAACGCCGGGTTTTCTTTGGTCATCATCTCGAGCGCGCCGTAGTCCACCCCCTCTTCGAGAAGTGCGCGGAGGACTATCCGCATCCCCTCCGGATGGGGCGGTCCCGAGGCCTGGCCCAGGTCCGAGCTGAAGATCAGCCGCTCTCCGGCGTGCGCGTCGATTATGGGAGCCAGCTCGGCCGGAGTCTGCTCGCGGAACATGGCCGACACGCAGGTGACGGCGACGATCTCGAGATAGGCGCCGGCTGAGACCAGCTCCCGCTGGACGTCGAGGTCGTACTTGGTCAAGCTCAGGTTCACGTGGGTGACGAGGAGCTTCTCGAGCCCCACCCGGTTGGCCTCCGCGATCACCAAGCGGGTCTCTTCGAGGCTGAGATGACCCGTGCCCAGGCACGCGCCCGCGTCGGCCACCAGCCTGATCACGGTCCTGGCGTCGCCGGTCAGGCGGCCGTTCTTGTCGAGCACGGTGACACCCGCCCCCGGGAGTTGCCGCTGCCGGCGGCCCAGTTGGGGGTAGTCCGGTGTCCCGTAGTAGTCGTTGTGATGTTTCGAGTGGTTGGTGGGCATCCAGACCACTTTGGTCCCGTAGTGGAGGGCGGCCTCGACCACGTACGGGTTGATGCCGCCGACCGACCGGTTCAGCACGATGGCACCGATGGGGTCGACGGCCGGCATGGAGCGTTTGAGGTAGGCGGCGCGGTGGAATGTGGCGCTGTCATGGTCCTTCAAGACGAAACCGCGCATGCCGTAGTCGAGTGCGTAGCGGCCGAGGTCGTAGTCCGTGATGGGGCGTGGGAACAGGGAGGGACCGCTGTGCGCGTGCATGTCGACGGCGCCGCGGAGCAACTCCAGGTCCCGTTGTCGCAACACTCGCCTCCAAGTGTTTCGTGTCCTGCCGGTCCCCCGGGGGCCGTCAGGTTCCCGAAGGGGGTCTCGGGGCGTCCTGCAAACCCTCTCCGGATGCTACAGAGAGGTGTGTGGGGGCTCAACCAAGGCGGAGCCCACTCCGGTGTACGGGCGTCCGGTATCGAGCGTCCAGCAGATCGCTCAGCCACTCGGCCACGTCCGGTGTCAGTCCGGGGAGTGCTCGGACCGTGGTCCCGAGAGCGGTGAGCGCCCGGGCCGTATCCGCTGCCGATCGGGCCAGTTCGACCGGGTTGTGGCTTCCACTCGGGTTGAGCGCATTGACGATCTCGAACGTGGCCCGGTTCACCCTGGTCGGGGTGTGCGAGATCGAGGTCACCGACCAGCGGCCGGTGGTCGGGTCTTGCGTGACGGTCAAACGGAGGATCACGCCGTCCTGGGTTCCGGGTTTGCGAGCCCCCCATTGGGGAGACTGGTTGGAGAGGAAGTTGCCCAGCCCGTACGCGATGTATTCGCCGCCGATCCGGGCCACGGGCTGGACCACATGGGCATGGTGGCCGATGATCAGATCGACGTCGGGGGAGGACAGCAGGCGGGGTCCGACTTCGGTCTGGTAACGGTCGGGCATCCGCCTGAACTCGGTTCCCCAGTGCAGGGAGAGGAGGATGAAGTCCGCGCCGGCGGCCCGCGCCCGTCCGGCCTCGACCAGGATGGTCTCCTCGTCGATGATGTTGGCCAGGTGGGTGTTCTCGGGACGGAGCTCCCCGGTGTTCAGCCCGTAGGTGTAGGAGAGGTGGGCCACGGTCGCCCCCTTCACGTCCAGCAGGTTGAGCGCGGCGCCCTGCTCGGGGGAGCGGGCCATGCCGGTGTGAGCGACTCCCACCCGGTCGAGCGCATCTATGGTGCCGGCCACTCCTCTCATGCCGGAGTCGAGGGAGTGGTTGGAGGCCAGCGAGCACGTGTCGTATCCGGCGTAGGCGATGGAATCGGCCAGCTGGTTCGGCACGCTGAACAGGGGGAAGGTGGACAGCCTCTCGTTGTCGGGTGACATCGGCGTCTCGACATGGCACACGGCCAGATCAGCCGCCTGCAGGATCGGCGCCACCTGGTCGAACATCGGCGTGAAGTCCCAGCCGTCGCCGCGGCGCGCTCTGCGGACTATCGGGCTGTGGATGAGCAGATCGCCGGTGGCGGCGATGGTGAACGAGCGGGGTCCGTGGATGGCCGGAGCGGAGGACGGCATCGAGGCAGGATCGGCGTCCGCGGGAGGAGCGGGTCCGGAGGGCGCCAGGTACGGCTCGGGCGGTGGCGGGGGAGTTGCGAGCGCGCCGTCCCCCACGGCGGTCATGGTCGCAGCGAGTATCCCGAACAGGGCTGCGCCGGCCAGCCGTCGGGCCCTGGAAGGGCGATTCTCGCTTTCCTCTCTCCGACCCGGCATCCTTCGCATGGTAAGGAACGTCCCACCGGCGCCGTGATCGTCGGGCCGGTGAGAATGCTGACTATGCGGAGGCGCTGGAGGTCCCGGGGTGTCAACCAGGTCCCGGACGACGGCAGCGCTCGGTGATCGCACATCATACGATCCGGACGGCATTGACTACGGAGGCGGTGTGACCGGGAACAGAGTTGAGCCGCAGGAGTTCGGAGGCATGTCCCGCACCGCGTTCGGCTTGATGATCACAACGATCGGTGTCCTTGTCCTCAGCTTCGAAGGCGTGCTGATCCGGTGGATCGAAGTCGATTCGTGGACGCTGCTGTTCCTGCGGGGGGTTCTGGCGGCCCCCGGGCTGGTCGTGTTCTTCCTGGTGGTGGAGAGGCGCGGGTGGCGGCGTCAGATACGGTCGATGGGTCTGGCGGGTCTTGTGGCAGCGGTGCTGTTCGCGATCGACAACGTCGGCTTCATCTATTCGATCACGCACACCTCGGTGGCGAACACCTTCCTCCTGATCAGCCTCAGCCCGCTGTTCGCGGGGTTGTTCACGCGCGTCGTCTTGCGCGAGCGGGTACCGAGGCGTACCTGGTTGGCGATCGCGGGGGGAGCTGTCGCCACCTTGATCATCATGGTCGGATCCCTGGTCGAAGGCGACCTGCCCGGCACGCTGGCCGGTCTCGTCGCGGCGGCTGCGCTCGGCGGGACGCTGGTCGTCCTTCGGGCGCGGCCACACCTCAACATGGTTCCGGCGGTGGCATTCGGCTCGGGATTGGCGGCCCTGGTCGGCCTGCCTGCTGCCGTCCCTTCCTCGGCCGATGCGCAGGACTGGGTGAACCTCATCGCTCTTGGGCTGATCCTGGTCCCCGTGGCGTTCGGCCTGATCGCCATGGGCCCCAGGTACATTCCGGCTGCCGAGGTTGCTCTCCTCCTGCTGCTCGAGACGGTGTTGGGGGCTTTGCTGGTTTGGATGGTCATCGGGGAGGTCCCGACCCTCGCTACCGTTGTGGGCGGACTCATCCTGGTTGTCGTGCTGGCGGTGCACTCCCTCGCGACCCTGAGAGGCCGCGAAGAACACCCGCCGACGGAGATCACTGCATGATCACGGCTGCTGCAGTCCAGGATGCCACCCGCCCGATCGGGGCGATGTTCGGCCAAGAGCTCTCGCTCATACCGGAGCGGTTGCCGGGGCCCATCGACCGGTCCGCCGGCAACACCGACCGGGAGGCTTACGGTTCCGGGTAGGCTCGCCCGTCTTTCCACGCCGGCGAAGGGCCTGTTGATCACCTCCACGGGGGCGGTGATCCTGAGCGTCCAGGGTGTTCCGATCCGGCTGCTCGAGGTGGACGGATGGACGCTCCTGTTCGCACGCGGGGTTATGTCGGCGCCGGGCCTGTTCGTATTCTTCCTGCTAGTAGAGAGAACGGGGTGGCGAGGTCAGCTGCGCGCGATGGGGCTGGCCGGAGTGATGGTGGCGGTGCTGTTCGCCCTGGACAACGTGATGTTCATCTACGCGATCACTAATACCTCCGTGGCCAACACCCTGCTCATGATCAACCTGAGCCCGATGTTCGCCGGGTTGCTGACCCGCATCGTGCTGCGGGAGGCCGTCCCACGACGGACCTGGCTCGCCATCGGGGGAGCATCGGTCGCCACGGTCGTCATCCTGCTCGGCTCGCTGGTCTCAGGAGATCTCGCCGGCACTCTGGCCGCTCTCGTGGCCGCGGTGGCAGTCGGCGGGACGCTGGTGGTGCTTCGTTCCAGACCAGCCCTGAACCTCGTTCCGGCAGTGGCGATCGGAGCCGGCCTGGTCGGCCTGATCGGGCTAACGGTCGCCAGCCCGGCCTCGGCTAGTCCGCGGGACTGGGTCCTCCTGGTGCTCATCGGCCTCCTGATAGTGCCCGTGGCCTTCGGCCTGATCGCCACCGGACCCAGATACATCCCGGCGGCCGAAGTCGCGTTGCTCTCGCTGCTGCAGACGGTGCTGGGGGCTTTCTGGGTCTGGATCGCGGTGGGAGAGGCGCCGCACGGGGCCACCGTGGCGGGAGGGTTGATGCTGATCCTGGTGCTCGCCACGCACTCGGTCGCCACCCTGAGAAACCTCGACGCAAAGGGTTGAGACGGTTCCCCAGCCTTGGGAAAGGCAGAACCCGGTCTGGCCATCATCACGCGCCGGTGAGGTCCGGGATGGTCGCATACGGGGTCCGACGGTCGTGGCTAACCCGAGTTCGGCCGATCCTGGCCGCTACCGGGTCTCCGCTCTAGGCGGATAGCGCGAGCTGCTCGATACGGTCGCGGTGGACGGCGTAGACGAACAGACCCGGTTTTCTGCATGCCCTCGTTATGGCGGGTAGGTTGTCGAGGAAACGCTGCGCCAACTCGTCTGCCCTTGAGTTCATCCCAGTCAGACCGAGCAGCGAACCCGGAGGGTGTTGAGAGCTTCCTTCTCGGCGCGGTTGTAGCTAAGTAGGGTGTTTTTGGTAAATGCTATCCAGCCTTGCTCCCCGACAAGCCTTAGCCACTCTTCGTCTTTGACCTCTTCGTCAGCGGGGATCCCGTAATGCTCGGCCAGGGTTATCAGGTGTAGACCGGCGCCACGAAGCCGGGCAGGTATCTGCTTACGGTCCAGGAAGAGGTCAGGCAGCCCGGCGGGATGCGACACGCACTACGTCCTCCAACTCGTCGAGGGGAACGCCGAACTCCTCGGACACCTCGGCCAGGGTCTCGCCCGCCCAGAACCGATCCATGACATCCGCTACCCGCGCGCCGCCCGCCCGGAAGAACGGAGCACCGAAGGACATCGTCGGGCCCACCACCACCGCGGCGTATCGGTAGGCGGGTACCCCGATCGACGTGGGGTACCCATCCTCCCCGTAGACGATCTTCTGCAGGTAGTCCATCACGATCTCGCTGAAGACCCGCTGGCCGCTACGGACGACTACCAAGCGCTCTGGATCCTCTCCGCCAAAGTGCGTCTCGGCGTAGTCGAAGAGCAGTTCAGCGCCGTCGCTGTATAGCCTCTTCGATGCCAACGCATGGTCGATCCCCATCTGGTCGTCGAGGCTTTGCAGGGCTGGTCTGATCCGGAATATCCGGGTCGCGGCAAGTGTCTCTGCTAGATCAGCGCGCACCGGGGTGTCCGGCAGTCTTACTGGTCGGTGCCATCCGCATCAGTACTGCCCGCCGGCCCCGGTGGGTATGCGGACGATCTCGATCCGGTCCTCCGTGTCGTAGAGATCGGCGGCCAGGGCCTGGACGGTGGCTGCTGTCACCCTGCCGAGTTCCGCGAGGGAGCGTTCGGGTGTGAGCAGGTTGCCATCGTCGGTGTGCAGACGGTTCGTGAGCACGCCGAGCAGCCTGCCGTTGCTGGGCGTGTCGTAGTCAACCCGCGCCACGGCCAAGGCTTCCTCCAGTTCTGTCGCTGTGGGTCCGTTGGCCACCAGATCGGCCAGGATCGACAGGGTCCTGGCATGAGCGTCGTCGAGGCGGGCGCCGTCAGCCGTGAACACGATGTCCGAGTACACGGTCGGCCGCGGAGCAAAGGCAGGACTGATCGACACCTGCGTGACGTAGGAGGCGCCCAACTCCTCGCGCACCAGCAGCGTGAGGCGGTTGTCCAGGATCACCCTGAGCACGTGGGCGTTGACCCTCAGCGACGGGGTCACCGCCATCTCGGTCTCGTGGGACATCTCCATCACCGCGGTCTCGTCCGCGTCGAGCGGGATCACGCGCCGTACCACTCCGGTCGGGGCGGGTCGGTGGCGGTCGACATACGTGTCGGGCTCACCCGCCGGCAGCGTCCCGATGTAGTGGCGGGCCAGGCGCTCGACCACCTCGGCGTCGACATCGCCGACCACCGCCACCACCATGTCGTCCACATCGGCGAGTCGGCGCTGGTACAGGTCCAGCAACGACTCGGCGGTCATCGACGCGAGCTGCTCGCGGGTCGCCACCGGCCGGTGCCACTCGAGCCCGAATCGGGCCTCGTTGCTTGCCACCCATGCCTTCCAGGCCGGGTTCACCTCGGCCAGTTGGGTGCGGATGGCAGCGCTATTTCGTGCCTGATCGAAAGCGAGGTCGTCCACCCTCGGTGCGGTGACCAGCAGGTGAATGAGCTGGAACAGTGTCTCTAGATCGTCCGGGCTGGCGCTGCCGTTGAAACCTTCGGTCCTCTCAGCGATCAGGGCGCTGAGCGATACGGACCTCTCGCCGAGGAAACGGTCGATCTGGGACTTGGTCAGGTCGCCGAACCCGCTGCCGCTCACCGCCTCGACAGCTCTGGGTGACAGGGCCCGAGCTCCGGGTTCGAGGGTCGACCATCCACCGAGAGCCCTGGCCCGGAGATCGACGGTCGCCTCCTCTATGTCGGAGTACACGAACACCACCTTTGCCCCGTTGGCGAACGACCACTCGAGGCCGTCCAGCACGCCGGTGGGACCGCTTGCCACCGGGTCGACCGGATCGGGGAGAGGCAGCAACTCGTCGATGCCCTGCTCCACCGGCGGCGGCTCGCTGCGGGGAACGGCCGCGTCGAAGGCGGCTTCCAGGTCGGCTGTGGTCGGCACGCTGGCCGGGTCGGGGCCGACCGCGATCACCAACGGCGCGGACCGCTCCATCATCCATCTGTAGCGGTCGGTGAGTTCCTCGGCCGTCATCTCTTCGAGCAGCGCCGTGAGCCGGTCGTGCCGGTCCTGAGGGGCGCTGATGTCGCCGCCGAACAGGAAGTGCGAGACGTAAGCGTTCGCGTACGCCGGGTCGGTGATGGTGGCAGCGGTCTCCAGCCCGTGGTCCAGCGCCGTGACCAGTTCATCGCGCGCAATGGCCAGGTCGACGTCGGTGAAGCCGTACTCCTGGGCGGTCAGGAGCACCGAGTAGTAGGCGGCGGAGGCCGTGTCCAGGTTCTCCCCCTGCCAGTTGGCCCCGTAGAAGCGCAAGGCCCGACCGTGGTTGAAGCTGCTGAAGTCGGGCTTGTCCACCTGGGTCAGCTCACCGCGGTAGTAGGCATCCTCGAGACGGTTCAGCACCATCAACCGGATGAGCGTCTCCATCAGGCTCAGACGTTGCCCGTCCACCGTCCCGGACTCGGATGTCGGGATCGGGATGTCCAGCGAGATGTAGGAGAAGCCCTGGCCTTCGTCGGTGACCACGTGGTAAGAGGGCTCGGGGTCCGGCGTGACCACGGGCAGCCAGAACGGCGGGGCATCGCCAGCCGGGATCGGCCCGAAGTGCTCCTCCACCAGGGCTTGGAGTTCGTCCAGAGGAACGTCGCCCACCGCCACGATGGCCATGTTCGAGGGGACGTACCACGTCTCGTAGAACGCCCTCAGGTCGGCTGCCGTGGTCGCCTCTACGGACTCGAACGTGCCGCCCGGCCACCGTCCCTCGTAGGGCGTTCCCTCGGTGTAGATACGGTCGAACTCGGATCCGACGTACCCGTAGCTGTCCGAGACACGGTACCGGAGCTCGTCGAGCACCACGCCCCGCTCTGCCACCACCCCCTCCGGGTCGATGGTGGCGGCGTGGGCCATCTGTGAAAACACATGAAGGGCGGTGCCGATGTTCTCAGGGGGGTCCGTCGCCACGGTCAGCTCGAAGACGGTCTGGTCGTAACTGACGTAGGCATTGGTGTCGGGGCCCAGCTCCGCGCCCAGGCTCCGGATCGTCGAGTTCAGCGACTCGGCGGTGTAGGCCTCGGTGCCCTCGAACACCACGTGCTCCAGGAAGTGGGCGTAACCCTGGCCCGGTTCGGACTCGTGGGCCGACCCGGCCTTGACCACCAGCCGGAGCGTCACGCTCTTGCCCGGACGGTCGTTGCTCCGCAGGTAGTAGGTGAAGCCGTTGTCGAGCGTGCCGACCCGCACCGCCGAGTCGATGGGGAACGTCACCGGGTCGATCTGGAACACCCAGCCGACGCGTATCAGGTTGGGGTCGGTCAGCGCCCTTCCGTCGGCCTGGACCACGCCCTTGTTGAGGTCGTAGATCTCGGGCCAGCGGTTCTCGTCGCCCAGGTAGGCCATGGCGATACTGCGCAGAGTGTCGCCCGGCTTCACGGTCACGGTCCTGGGTTCGGGCTCCGGCTCGACCACGGGCTCCGGTTCGGGCTCGAGGGCGATGATCCGCCCCCCTCCGCCGGCCGGGTAGTCCTCGGCCGTGATCTTCCCGCCGAGGTCCTCGGATATGTAGTTGGCGAGGGCCTGCTGGTAGCTGACGCCCAGCTTGGTGAACTCGATGTCCGTGAGCGGGTAGCAGTCGCCGCCGCCGACCAGGAAGTCGATGGTGGCCAGAGCAACGGGATCACCCGGTACGACCTGGCCGCCGGCGACGATCACCGTGCCGTCGTCGAGCACCACGTCGCGCACCCGGCCGCCGGGGTTGCCGACCAGGGAGCAGTCGCCGTCCCGGGCGATCTCCCTGGCGGGGGCCGAGGGATCGTAGGTGAGGGTGAACCCCGAGACCTGGGCGAACTGGCCCCCGGCGCCCGGCAGGCGGTCCAAGGCCTGCTCGAGCAGGACATGGAAGACGTCGCGGGGCACCTCGCCCACCACCACGAAGTTACGGAACGGGGCGATGTCCCAGGTGGTCCCGACGGTGATGTCACCCGGAGGGATCACCGAGTCGTTGCGGATGCCTCCGCCGTTCTGGACTGCCACGTCCGGCACGGGGCTACCGAACTTGTCGGCCAGGTTGGTGGCGGTGGCCCGCAGGGCGTCCGCCAGCAGGTTGCCCTCGTTGGTCGGCACGGTCCGCACCATCGGCTTGCGACCGTCCAACTCCACCTCGCTAGTGCCGATCACCTCGGAACTGATAAGGGCGACCGCCGCGGTGAGCGGTTCGATCACGTTGGCCTGTACCCCTGGATCGGGCTCCAGGTCGAGTCCGACCCCGACGGAGCGGCCCTCGGCGGCGGTGACGTTGCCGCCCGCGTCGAACGTCACGTTGAGTTCCCCGATGCAGCGGTACCCGCCGGGGGCCGTGACCACCGGCACCGTCGTCCCCGTGGAGTCCTCCACCATGATCGGGTAGGGCGCCACCGCCTCCTGGTCGGCCAAGCAGGTGTCGCCTTCGTTTCGCAGCAGGTCGTCTCCGCCTCCCGCTATGACGACGTCCACGCCGGACAGGCTCGCTACGAGTTCTATCTCCTCGGCCACGTCCTGGAGGTGGCTGACCAGGACGATCTTGTCGACACCGTCAGCCGACAGGGCTGCGACCTCGGCCTGGACGGCGGCGAGCACCGGCGACACCACCACGTTGCGGGGGCTGGAGATGTTGGGCAGCATGGGCGTGACCGCACCGATGACCCCGACCCGCTCGCCGCCGGTGACGATCACGGTGCTGGGGGCGATCAGGCCTTGGTCGACCAGCTCCTGCAACTCCGGCTCGGCGGAGAAGTCGAGATTGGCCGACAGGAACGGGATGGCGGGATCGAAGCCGTTGATGAACCGGGCGGTGACCTCCGGGCCCATGTCGAAGTCATGGTTGCCCAGGGCCATGGCGTCGTATACACCGCTCAGGGCGATCGAGTCGTACAGCGGGCCTTCCCGCGCCAGCGAGACGCCGAACTCCTGGGAGGCGAGGAAGTTGTCGCCCGAAGTGAGCGTCACGACACCGGTACCGGATGCCCCGGCCTGCAGCTGTTTCATGAGCGCCACGAAGCGGGCCACGCCCGGATCCGAGCCGTCGTCGGGCAGGAGCTTCGACTCGCCGTCGTTGTTGTGCAGGATGGTGAGGACGAAGGCGTCGCCCTCCTCCGTGTCCTGGGCGCCGACCGAGACGGGGACCGAGACCAGGATCCCGACCAGCATCGCCAGCACGCCAAAGAACGCCAACGGGCTCCTGCGCCGCCAACTCATCATCCTCACTCCTTTGCTCTTCCTACCTGCCGGTTTGGGGGCCACCTGCATGGCATCCAAAGTCGAGATTGGGACATCGAAATCCTGGCCAATCCCACATGCAGCACGCCAAGCGAGCCGGAGATCCGGTGAGGAATCCCACCAACGGGAGCCGTCACTTCGTGACCCGACACAGCCAGGAGCCCCGGGATGCGCCTTGGCTGTACCTGTAACGTTACCGCCCGATGGTGACAAGCTCATAACCGGTTCGGACGTACGGGGCGGACTTCGAGGCTACCGGATCTCATAGTCGGGATACTTCCGCACGGTCACCGGTTCTCCGGCCGCCTTCCGGGCCCGGTACCACGACTCGAACCTGACCATCCACTCATCGGAATGGGCGATGATGGCCTCTTCGTCCAGGAACGTGAACTCCCCGTCTCGCAGCAGGAACCTGCCGTCGACCATCGTGTCCTCGACCAGGGTCCCCGCGCACTTGGTGACGATCCAGTACAGAAGGTTACCCGCGTTGAGGGGATACAGGGTGGTGTTCCTATGCAGGTTCACCGTGATGATGTCCGCCCGCTTACCGGCCTCGATCGTCCCGACCCTGTCTCCGAGCCGCTGGGCTCTGGCGCTCCCGATCGTGGCCAGTTCGATGGGTACCCAGGGCTCGAACTGTCCCTCGTGGTCCGCCGGGATGATGGCGTTGACGAGATACGCGGTGTAGATGTTGTCGAACATGTTGCCGGCCGGCATGTCCGTGCCGAGGCCGAGGGTGACGCCGGCCGCCCGCAATGCGGGGACGTCGGCAACCGAGCCGTGGTACGTCGCGTTCGACTGCGGGTTGTGCGAGATAGCGACCCCGGCCTCGGCGAATGTCTCCGCTTCGTCCCGGTTCACCTGGTCGCAATGGAAGAACAACGTGCGTTCCTGGAGGATGCCCCTGTCCTGGAGGTAGCCGACAATCCCGCCCCAGGCGGCGAACTGGGCGTCCGAGAGGTCGCGATCCTCGACGCTCTCGAGCAAATGGGTGGCGAATCCCACGTCATAACGCTCGGCCAGCTCCATGCACCCGAGCAGCAACCGTTCCGAGCATGAATACGTGGTGTGGGGGTGGACCGCGACCTGGATCCTCCCGTCCTCGGCGTTGTGGCAGTCCTGGATGACTTCCTCGGTCAGGGCGAGGTATCCGTCATCGTCGAGATCATCCCCGAGGATGACGTTGCTGACGGTTTGGGGATGAATGATGAGCCTCATCCCCGAGGCGACGCCGGCGCGGAACGTCCCGTGGGGGAAGGGGAAGGCGCTGGTGACGGTGGTGGTGCCGTGCTTGATGGCGTTGCACATGGCGAGCATGGTCATGTCGTACGTGCTCTCGTCCGAAGCCCACGTGTAGGCGGGCCAGATGAACTTCTCGAGGCACTCCGATATACCGCTGAAGTCGAGCGAGGACGGGTCGATGCCCGGAAGGAGGTTGAAGGCGTAGTTGGCCAGATGGTTATGGCTGTCGATCAGCCCCGCCATCACCAGCCTGTCGCTGCAGTCGACGATCTCGCCGCCCTGCCTGACCACCTCGTCCTTCGGTGAGTCCTCTGGCCCACCAACCGAGTGGATGACCGGTCCGTCGACGAGCACCCAGCCGTCCTCGATGATGCCCTCCGGGTCGGGCGTGGCGATGAGGAACCGGCAGTTGTCGAACAGGATCATGACACGACCTCCGTACCGAACCAGGACCGCAACCGGGACCCCGCCCTGCCGGAGCATCGCGCAACCCCGCTACCGGCTCGGAGTGTACTGATGCATGGCTGGATGGCTCCTGGTGTCCAGCACCGTGACTCGTCGGGTTCGCGTGAACCTTGTTGGGCGGCGCGTCGACCGTATCGGGACGTGATTGGGTATCAAGCCAGCCGCGGGCCGTTGGCTGACGACAAAGGGGTTGAAACTGTCACACCCTTGCTATAGGTTGCCGGATATCGCAATTACCGGCGGTCCCGAACGTCGACGGGGGCCGTTTGAGGGATCATATCGTTCGAGGCAGCCCCGTCTACGGCATAGCCGGACGCGCCTCGGACCAAGGTGGTGGCGGTGGGGGAGGGCCCAACGGGGTGGCCGCTTTCCGCGATTTTCGCGGTCTCGTCGGAGCCAGGATCTCTCACGAGGACTGGTCAGGCGTCGATTGTCGAACACCCTCCTGGCTTCATCCCGTCAGCGGGCGTCCGTGGGTCGTGGGAGTGAGGGCGACGGGAGAGCCGGCTCGGTGATCCATAGAGCACCCAAGCCTGTGGCCAGCGGGATGGAAATGAGCCACCAAGCCGCCTCCGCGTACCCCCCGGTGCCGGCGGCGAGCAGCGCAACGGTCACGGGTCCGGTGGCTGACGATGCCACGATGACCAGCATGGAGACGCCCTGGATGCCGCCGATGTTGGCGAGGCCGAACCAGCGGGGCAGCACCGTGGGGACGAGCGGGAAGTGTGCTCCGCCGCCAGCGCCGAGGAGGATCGTGTAGACGAACACCCGCCAACCCGGTTCGAGGCTCCCGACCATCGCCAAGGCAGAAATCAATAGGACCATCGATGCCACAAGCAGCACCCGGGCGGGGAGCCGGTCGGCTAGAGCCCCCACCGCGAGGCCGGAAGCGATCATGCCCATGATCTGGGGCACGAACATGGCCGCGGCTTCGGTCGCCGACAGGCCGGCTCCGCTCAGGATCGAGATCTGGTGGAAGTTGAGCCCGGTGGCCACCATGGCGGCCGTGGCGATGACGCTGCACATGAGAACGAACCTGGGTTGGGTGATCGCCTGGCCTCGCGTGAAGGCGATGCGGGCGGCTGCGGCCCCTCCGGGGGCTGACGCGGCCGTGGGGGCAGACCGTTTGTCGCCGTCGGGCCACTGACCGACGTCGGAGGGGCGGTTGACGATGCCGAAGTGCGCGATGGGTATGACCACGAGCCAGACGGCGGCGGCAGCCAGCAGCCACGCGGTACGGATGCCGTGGGCCGCCACGGCCAGTCCCAGGATCAGCGGAGTGAGACTCATCAGGCCGCTGACGGACGGGGATGTCAAACCGAACACGCGACCGCGCCGGCGTTCGAACCAGTGGGTGATGGAGAGTGAACTCACCAGCGTCAAGGCGCCCTGGCCGAGCCAGCGGATGAGGGTGAACCCGATCACCAGGGTCACGAAGCCCTGGACGCCCGCCATGGCGACCAGGCCGAGACCGAACGCCAGCCCAATCCATCTCATGGCCCGCCGGGTCCCGATCCGGTCGATCCAGCTGCCCACCGGCAACAAGGCAACGGCGCCCCCAAGGGTGCCGATCAGGTAGGCCGCCGATACTTCGGATCGGCTGAGTCCCAATTCCGCGATCAACGGGTCGATAGAGACGGACACCCCGATGGTCTGGCCGGGCCCGGTCATGGCCGCGGTGATCGTGGCCAGGGCTGCGATCCGCCACCCGAGGAACGGCTTGGCGGGCCGGGCAACACCGGATGGAGGATCAGCGGACATTCAAACCTTCGGGAAAGAGTGGTGCGCAACCGGTTTAGTAGGTCACGCCACCAAATCCCAAGTCGATAGGTGCGCTGCCGAGCCGTTCAGACCTTGACGATCTCGGCGCTGGCGTGAAGCGCCGCCAGCAAGTTTCTGTATCCCCGGTAGCGGTCGCCGCGGTCAAGGGTGATCGGAACGCCATATCGGGAACAATGCTCATGGTCCGTACATGCTTGCCCGGGCTCTCGCCAACTCCTCCTCGGTGAACGCGCCGTTTTCCTGCTGCCATTCGGCGAGCAGCTTGCCCATGCCTTCCAGAGCCTTGCGCTTCTTCTCGGGGTTGTTGCGCCAACGGTTCGGATCCCGGGCAGCAGCTTTGCGTACGTCGTCCAAGGAGGCGGCGAGTTCAGGGTCCATCGGTCCGTTCCCAGGCGTTATGCGCATCACATAGAGTTGGTCATCAGCCATATCATCAATAATTACCATCATTCGGCGCTGTTCAATAGGTGTCAGAACCGCCTTCACCAAGGTTATTCGCGTTGTGGACGGTCGCGGGATTGGGTTTGGTAGCCGGTGGGGGTTCTCCGGACGGCGAGGTCTTCGTTACGAGCCATTTGTGGTGGCGGCGGCAGACGGCGACGAGGTTGTCGATGTCGTCGGGCCACCGTCTCAATGCCATTCCTGGATGTGGTGGAGGTCGCATAGATGCATGGGGGCGCCCCCACTCGAAGCAGCCTCCGTCTCTTACGGCCACCGAGAGGCGCTGGGGGGCGTTGGCCAGCCGTTGGTTGCGGCCCAACCCGAGGGGACGGCCCTACCGGTCGAAGATAATGCCGGCCAGTTCGGTGTCGGGGAAGAGGGTCTGGAGGATCTGGCGGGGTACCGGCCCGACGCCGATCATCTCGACCTGGCCGTCGGGGTTGGCGCCGTCCACCACGCCCACGAAGCGGTCAAGATGAGCTGGATGGCCGCCTTGGCCTTGATGCCGAAGTCCTCGTCCAGGGCCTCGCGCGTGGTCGCAGCGGGTGGTCGCATCACGGTTGGTTGCCAATTCGAACACCACATCGGCCAGACGCTGCTTCGGGGTGCGCACTTCGCCGGGGTCTCAGCCGTCGGCGCCGTCCCGCCGAAGGTGGTGCCTGTAATGGTTGTCCACCGCCTGGCGGACCTGCTCGAACTGCGGCCTAGGGAGCTTGGCCATGAGGATGCCGAGGCCGGTGTCCTTCTCGCCCACATCTTGGCCTCTCGGGCTCGCCGCTGACGCTCCAGCGGGTCGAGGCCCTGTTCGATCAGCTTTCGTTCCGACCACTTCCGGGCGTACCGGTCGAACGAATCCGGGAGCATTCCGTCGGCCGCTTCCAGCAAGGTCTGGTCGGCGTCCACGACTCCGGCACCGACCTTCTCCGCCGGGTGGGTCAGAGCGTTGACATGGCCGGGGTGATCTGGCCGGAGGCGAACCGTTCCTTGACCTTGGCATGTCCGAGAGTTGTTTGGCGATCCTGGCCATCCGCTTGGATTCCCTCCCCGGTAGCCGTGCGCCCCTTCTCAGTACCTGGCCGGGGTCGGTGTCCGGATCGGCTTCTGCGACCTGGCGGGCCGCGTCGTACATGAGGGATGTGACCATCGATTGCATCTCGCCCAGCATCCGGGTGACGCGGTTCGCCTCGTCGCGGGACATGGGGCGGATACGGGCCCGCCGAAACTCGCCTAGGACCGCGCTGATCCGCTCGATGGCGCTGCCGCCTGATCCGCGCCGCGTCGCGTGATCGTTGCGGGCGGGCCGAATCGCTGCTGTCGCCGATGAGCGCAAACGCCTGTCCGGTACCCATGTAGACATATGTAACGCGGCCTTGTGACACAATTCGTCTCTAGACAGCGACAGCTAGAAGACATCACCTTTATTGAGCGCTAGACCGGTTCTTGTCAATGAGGCGGGCGCCAGTTGAGGGCTCTTTCTAGGTTGGTTAGGTAGGCGGCGAAGGCCTGGCGTCCCTGCGGGGTGGCGCTTACCCAGGTGCGC
Source organism: Acidimicrobiia bacterium (assembly GCA_009841105.1). GTDB lineage: Bacteria > Actinomycetota > Acidimicrobiia > Spongiisociales > Spongiisociaceae > Spongiisocius > Spongiisocius variivorans. The sequence goes on from VXMM01000009.1 coordinate 22,734, forward strand.
GGTTTGGAGTTCTGGAACTCCTTGGTGATGGACAGGTGTCCGGCGGCTTCGAGCTTGCGCAGGTGGGTGGTCAGGTTCCCGCCTGTCAGGTCTAGGGTCTCGCGGATGAACCCGTAGGCGAGGCGGTCGCTGTCGGGTTGGCCGACCAGCATGGACATTATCCGGAGCCGGGTGGCCTGGTGGATGGTCTCGTCGAGGACCATCGCCTCGCCCGTCAAAGGACGCCGCTCCTGCGAATCCACGCCCAGGAGAGGGCGACCACCGCCAGGATGGCCGCCGCGGAGACCGCCGCCGAGACGGGATATTCCACCAGGTAGGCGGGGATGTAGAAGGCCGTTGCCAAGCCAAGCCCCACCACTGCCAGGACCGGACGCACCATGATGCCGAACAGGACGAATCCGAGCGTCACGATGCCGATGGCGACGTAGGGGATCCTGGCTGCGTCTTCGCCTCCCGCCCACAGACCGGCGGCCGCAGGTATGAGAAGGGTCGCCGCGACGATCGCCAGCCAGAAGAGGAACACCCTGATTCCCACGCTTCTCATGCCGCTCCCGACAGCGATCTTCCGGGAGGCCCGGTTCCCGATGATCGCGCTGCCCGTCATCCCGGCAACGACCAGAACCCCCCACAGGGGCCCCGGATACCAGGGGCGATCGGCTGCGAAGTCGGATGCGAGCGTATGGACGGCGTACTGGGAGGCAAAGCCGATCGCCACTATCGCTCCCCAGAGAAGCAGGATCGTCGATGTCCCGGCCACATACATGGAACTGCGCGTCCGGTCAAGGGTCCGGTGGATGGTGCTCCAACCCTCCTCCGGCGTGAGTGCCGCCTCTGTCTCAGGTCTTTCCATGTGAGCCTCTCCGTTCTCGTGAATGCCGGGGTGCCATCCCGGTTTGTGTCACAAACCATCCTACCGCAACTAGGTTTGTAACACAAACCCGTTTGCGAGATAATTATGGAGAATCGGATCGTAAGCGAGCCTGTACGGCTCCAGAGAGCTCGAGAAAGTCGATCCGAAGGGCACCCGGTGCTGGGCGCAAGGTGTCAGGACTAGGACGATCCTTGGATTTCCTGTCCTGGTGTTCGAGTAAATTGTGGGCTCCGGGCCCCGAGGTCGGGTTCAACTTGTGGAAGGTGCTAGATGGCGGTGTTCCCCAGCGTCAGCGACGAGCGGCGGCTCGAGATGTTCGCCGACCGTCCCGGGCCGGCCCGGGTTCTCATCGACACCGACACCGCCAACGAGATAGATGACCAGTTCGCCCTCGCCTGGGCGTTGCTCTCACCCGACCGCATCGAGATCGAGGCCATCGTCGCCGAGCCGTTCGGGCACCTCCACATGCGGGCGGAGTTGGTGGCCGAGGTTGAGGCCCTCCGGACCGGCACCACCACCGGCGAGGTGGAGAACAAGTACGGCGCGTGGGCTCGCCACCTGATCGCCCAAGGGATCGGGCCCGACGACCTCCAACTGGTGGGTCCGGCCGAGGGCATGGAGGAGTCGTACGAGGAGATCCACCGCGTGCTCGGCAAGTTGGGCATCTCCGGGGACGGCCTGGTGTTCCGGGGCTCGGACCGGTACATGCCGGCGCCGGATGTCCCGGTCGAGAGCGAGGGCGCCCACCGCATTATCGAGGCGGCGCTGGCCGATGACGAGCGCGTGCTGCACGTCGTGGCCATCGGATGCGTCACCAACGTCACCTCGGCGCTGCTGATGGCGCCCGAGATCGCCTCCCGCATGGTGGTCAACTGGACGTCCGGATATCCCACATGGGTCGATCTCGACAACACCCCTTCCCTGAACCTGGTTCAGGATCCCCATGCCTCCCGGCTCCTCTTCTCCTCGGGTGTGCCGCTGGTCTACCTCCCCGGCTATCACATCGGCGCCCAACTGAACTTCTCGCACCCGGAGGCGGAGGCCTGGATCAAGGGCAAGGGCGAGATCGGTGACTATCTCTACCACCTCTACCAGCACAATCCCATCTGGGTCCAGCGTGGAGTCGAGCAGTTCCCAGGGCAATCCTGGGTGGTCTGGGACCTGATCAATATCGCTTGGTTGATCGACCGCAGCTGGGTGCCGACCCGGACCACCAGGACTCCCCACCTCGGAGATGACCTGGTCTGGCAGGCTCGACCGGACGGGCCGATCATGCTGGAGGCGGTGGGGATCGACCGGGACGCGATCTTCCACGACCTGATCGTCAAGCTCGACGATCAGGACCGGATCCTGGCGTCGCGGTGACCCGGATGAGCGAACTACGAGGAGAGTAGAACGCATGAGAGCCGCCTGCCTGCTTCCCGAAGGTGGTATCGAGATCCGGGAGCGGCCCGCGCCGTCCCCCGGTCCGGGGCAGGTGCTGGTGGCGCCCCGGGTGGTGGGTATATGTGGCTCCGATCTCCACTATTACAAGGACGGGCGGATCGGTACGTGGCGGGTGAGGCGCCCGCATGTGCTGGGTCACGAGTTCGCCGGCGTGGTGACGGAACTAGGTGAGGGTGTGGGTGGCACCCGGGTCGGCGATCACATCACCGTGGAGCCCATCGTGCCCTGCGAGACCTGCGAAGCGTGCCGGCGCGGGGTCTACAACCTCTGTCCCCGCATGCGCTTCACCGGGTCGCCCCACACCGACGGCGCCCTACAGGACCGCGTGGCGGTGCCGGAGCGCGGCGTCCACTCGCTCCCGGAGGGGATGGACTCCGCCATTGGCGCCTTGGCGGAGCCGACTTCCATAGCGGTCCACTCCGTGCGGCGCGGAGAGGTGCGACCGGGCGAGACGGTGCTGATCATCGGCGCCGGCCCGATCGGCTTGCTGATCCTGGCGGTGGCGCGGGCATACGGCGCCGGATCCGTCCACTCCACCGATCTGGATGATGGGCGGTTGGCCCTCGCAGCGGATTTGGGCGCCACGTCGGCGGTGAACGTCGGGGGGCTGCAGCCCGAGGAGATCCTCGAGCGGACCGAACCTTCGGGCGCGGATGTCGTCTTCGAGGCGGTGGGAACCCCGGGCACCCTCGAGACAGCCCTACGCCTGGTACGGCCCGGCGGGCGGGTGGTGGCGGTGGGGGTGAACACCGAGGAGCGGATCCCGTTCAACCTGTTGCTGGCTCAGTCCATGGAGGCGACCGTTATCCCCGTCTACCTCGGTCGTGACGCCTTCCCCGAGGCCATATCGCTCCTCGCATCGGGCCAGATCGACGGCGCCAAGCTCATCAGCCATCGCTTTCCCCTCGAGCGGGCCTCCGAAGCCATGGACACCGCCCTCAGCGTTTCGTCCGGCGCCGTCAAGGTGATGATCGAGGTGGCCGGCGCAGGGAGAGCCAGCGGCTGATGGCCCGCATGTACTTCGCGGAGGATTCCGACCTCGGTCATGTGACCGGCCAGACCGTATGCATAGTCGGGTACGGCAACCAGGGCCGCTCCCAGGCCCTCAACATGCGCGACAGCGGCCTCAGCGTGATCGTGGGAAGCCGCCGGGACGAGTCCTTCGACGCGGCCCGTCGGGACGGCTTCCAGGTGCTTCCCGTCGGCGAGGCCGTGGCGCTATCCGACATCACCTTCTTCCTGGTACCCGATGAGGTCATGCCCCAGGTATTCGAGCGGGATATCGCTCCGAATCTCGAAGCGGGCAACATGGTGGTCTTCGCCAGTGGCTACAATATCGCTTTCGACCTGATCGAGCCCCCGGCCGATGTGGACGTGGTGATGATCGCTCCCCGCATGATCGGAGCAGGTGTCAGGGACACCTATCTGAGCGGGGAGGGGTTCCCGAGCCTCGTCGCCGTCCATCAGGCCGCCACCGCTACCGCCTTCGAGCGGATGCTGGCCCTCTGCGAGGGGATCGGATCCGCGCGGATGGGCGTGATCGAATCCAGTTTTCTCGAGGAGGCGACCGTGGACTTGTTCGCCGAGCAGGTCGGATACCTCTACGCGGTACGTCGATACTGCGAGGTCCTGGTTGAGGCCGGATGCAGCCCCGAAGTGGCGATGCTGGAGTTCTATGCCTCGGGCGAGGGGATCGAGACCGCCAAGGCCTATCGCGACATTGGCCTCTGGGACCAGATCACGCTACATTCCCGTACCAGCCAGTACGGGCAAGAGGTCACCGCCCGACTCTCTTCCGAGGAGGAGGAAGCCGAGAGGTCTCGCCTCAGAACGATCATCACCCACATCCAGGACGGTTCGTTCGCCAGCGCGTGGGCGGCCGAGCAAAGGGCGGGGTTCCCCGAGTTCGTCCGGATCAGGGAGAAGAACATGGCCCACGAGATGAGGGCGGCGGAACGGAAGTTGTACGAGGTGCTGGGGCGCGTTCCCGCTAGCTGACCTTTGGGGGTGTGGCGGGGATTGCCGTTGGCACGTTGTTGACGATGGAGGGAGCACGGAGCGGCGAGAAGCCGTAAGTAGGAGTCCGGGCCGACCAACCGGTCGCTCCCTAGCCTGAGATCGGGTGGGTGATCGGTCCGTCAAAGAAACACACGAAAAGAACAAGGAGGAACTCCGGTCTATGCGAAGGAATAAGAGCATGAAGAAACTGATACGCCTCGGTGCGTTGCTGTCGGTCATTGCTCTGGTGGCCGTGGCCTGCGGGAGCGAGGAGGCCACTCCGGAAACGGTCGTGGTCACATCGATCGTGACCGAGGAAGTCGTCGTGACCGAGGAAGTGGTGGTGACCGAGGAGGTCGTGGTCACATCGATCGTGACCGAGGAAGTCGAAGTCGTCGTGACCGAGGAAGTGGTCGTCACCGAGACGGTCGAGGTTGAGGTTCCGGTCGAGGCCGAGCCGATGGGACCCTCCGGAGCTGGTCTTCTGGACCTGGATGACTCCCGGCTGGCCGGCATGTCTTGGGACGAGATCGTGGCCGAGGCCGAGGGCACCCGGCTCAACTGGTTTATGTGGGGTGGTAGCGCGGTCATCAACGCCTACATCAACGGTTGGGTCAAGGAGCAGGCCAAGGAGCGCTACGGCATAGACCTGAACCAGGTGCGCATCACCGACACCGTCAACGCGGTGGACACGGTGATCAGCGAGACCGAGGCTGGCGAGTTCGCCAGCGGTTCGGTGGACATGATCTGGATCAACGGCGAGAACTTCAAGACGATGAAGAACGCCGGCCTGCTGTTCTGCGGCTACTGGGACATCATGCCCAGCATGGCCAACGTGGACCAGCAAGCAGGACCCATCGCCTTCGACTTCGGTACCCCGGTGGACGAGTGCGAGGTTCCGTGGAACCAGGCCCAGTCGGCGGTGTTCTACAACAGCGCCTTGCTGCCCAGTCCCCCGGCCGACATGGACGCCCTGCTGGCTCAAGCTTGTGAGAGCCCGGGAACGTTCACGTACCCGGCGCCGCCGGACTTTACCGGCAGCGTGTTCGTGCGCCATGTGTTCTACAACGAGGCAGACAAGATCCTGCCCGGCGGGCACTCCGACATGATCGGGATCCCGTTCGACCAGGCGCTCTACGACCAGGTGGCCCCTGCCACATGGGCGACGCTCAACGCGCTCGAGCCCTGCCTGTGGCGCGGTGGAGAGACCTACCCGGTGGACCAGCCCGCCCTCGAGCAGCTGTATGCCAACCAGGAGGTCAGCCACTTCCTGGCCTACGGACCGGCTGCGGCCGGCTCCAAGGTCGACAGCGGCCTGTTCCCCGAGTCGACCCGTACGTACGGCCTGGACAGCGGCCAGATCGGTAACACCAACTTCGTGACCATCCCCTACAACTCGCCCAACAAGGCGGCGGCGTTGGTGGTGGCGGACCTGTTGCTTAGCATCGACGGTCAGCTGGAGAAGGCCTATCCCGACGTCTGGGGTCAGATCAACGTGCTGAACTCGGCGGCGCAGTCGCACTTCGCCGACGTGCCCCGGCACCCGTCGGTGGTCGATCCGGGACAGATCAGCTCGCTGGGTGAACTCCTCGGCGACTGGGTACCGGCCATCGAGGAAGGCTGGAACGCGAACGTAGCCCAGCAATAACGAGCGGTTCGGAGACTGGGGGCCGGCGGTTGGTAACGCCTCGCCGGCCCCCCGTCCCGCCCGCACCCCAATTACCAACCGTCCCTGACGTGAAGCGAGGAAGCGCGCCGTGCATCATGGAGCATGAAATGGCCGAAGCCGGTGTCTAGGACACCACGGCTGGGGCGTGCGAGCCTGTCGGAAAAGGCCGCGCAGCGCCTCACCATCACGCTGCTCCTGGCGCCCGCCATCCTGGTGATCCTGCTCCTGTTCATGGGGGGCCTGATCACCGGCTTCCTGCGTAGCCTGGGTTATTTCCCTCTGATCGGACTGAACGACTTCAACTTCGAGGCCTACACCACCGTCTTCACCGACAACGGGTTCATCCGGAGCTTCATCCTCACCTTCCACATAGCGTTCACCTCCACCCTCATCGCCAGCATCCTGGCGGTGGCTTCGGCCATGCTCCTCCGGCCCGCCTTCCGGGGCAAGCGCTTCGTCCAGTTCATCTTCTCCCTCAACCTCACCATTCCCCACCTGGTGGGGGCGGTGGGCGTTCTCTACCTGTTCTCGGGTAGCGGCCTCGTGTCCCGCCTGGCCACGGGGGCCGGCCTGATAGACAGCCCGCAGGGTTTCCCGGCCATGGTCAACGATCCCTGGGCGATCGGCATCATCATCCAGTACGTGTGGAAGGAGATCCCGTTCATCGGGGTGATCGTCCTGGCGATCCTCCTGTCGGTGGGTGAGGACTACGAGTCGGTGGCTCGTTCGCTGGGCGCCAACCGATGGCAGGCCTTCCGCAACGTGACCCTGCCGTTGATCATGCCCGGAGTGGTGTCCGCCTCGGTGATCGTCTTCGCCTTCACGTTCGGGGCCTTCGAGATCCCGTGGTTGCTGGGCTCTACCTTCCCCAAGGCCCTTCCGGTACTGGCCTTCGAGAGCTACACCGATGTCGATCTGGCAGCCCGTCCGCAGGCCATGGCGATGGCGATGGTCATCGCGGTGATGAGCAGCCTGATGATCCTGGCGTACATGAAGGTGTCTCGCCGGTACGTGCGGAGTTAGGGCTATGACGGACACACGGATCGAACCGACCGGCGCCGCGGCAGGCGCAGTGGCGCCGGAAGCATCGGAGCGCCGCTTCAGCTGGCGGATCACCGGCCGGTGGGTGGGGATCACGGGCCTGCTGGCCTTCCTCGTGGCGCCCATCGTTCCCCTGTTCATCTGGTCGATCAGCTTCCGGTGGTTCTACCCGGCCATCCTCCCCACCGAATACAGCGCCCGTGCCTGGACCGAGGTGATCACGCCTCACAACGATGTGCTGGGCGTGGCGTGGAACACAGCCCTCATCGCGCTGGTGGTGACGGTCCTGTCCATCCTGCTGGGGGTCCCGGCCGGCCGGGCGTTGGGCCTGTACGAGTTCCGGGGGAAGCGGCTGGTGGAGTGGATGATCCTGGCCCCGATAATCGTCCCGGGGCTGGCCGTCGTGCTCGGCATCCACGTGCTGTTCATCAGGGCCGGACTGTCCAACAGCATCCCCGGTGTCATCCTGGTGCACCTGGTGCCCACGCTCCCCTACATGACGCTCGTGATGTCCGGGGTGTTCGCCAACTACGACACCGACTTCGAGCTCCAGGCCCGCTCGCTCGGGGCGAGCCGGTGGGCCACCCAGCTGCATATCACCCTGCCGGCCATCTTCCCGGGCGTGGTGGTCGGTGCCCTGTTCGCGTTCATAATCTCGTGGAGCCAGTACGTCCTGACGCTGCTCATCGGGGGAGGGCAGGTACAGACCCTGCCGCTGCTGCTGTTCGGGTTCGTTCGCTCGGACCCGGCCATAGCCGGTGCGCTGAGCGTGGTCTTCATCCTGCCGGCGGTGATCGTCCTGCTATTGAGTTCTCGCTACCTGTCCGGAGACAACGCCGCCGTAGGAGGTATCGGAAACATATGACCCAGGTAACCCTCAGCGCGCTGACGAAGCAGTTCGACGAGAAGTCGCCGCCGGCCGTAGACCGGCTCGACCTGGAGATCGAGTCCGGCAAGCTCACCGCTCTTCTCGGCCCGTCCGGATGCGGCAAGACCACCACCATGAAGATGATCGCCGGCCTGCTCCGGCCCACCTCGGGCGACATCGGCTTCAACGGCGAATCGATCCTGAGCATCCCTCCCGAGGATCGGGGAGCGGTGATGGTGTTCCAGAACTACCTGCTGTTCCCGTACATGACCATCGCCGAGAACATCGGCTTCGGTCTCAAGATGCGAAAGGTGGACCGCAAGGAGATCCGTACCCGGGTCACCGACATGCTGGACCTGGTGCAGCTGCCGGGTTTCGAGGACCGCAAGCCCCGCCAGCTCTCCGGTGGCCAGCAGCAGCGGATCGCACTGGCCAGGGCGCTGATCGTCCAACCGAACGTCCTGTTGCTGGACGAGCCCCTCAGCAACCTCGATGCCCATCTGCGGGACGAGATGCGGGAGCTGATCCGGCGCATCCAGACCGAGATGGAGATCACCACCGTCTTCGTCACCCACGATCAGGAGGAGGCGGTGGTTCTGGCCGACCGGATCGCCCTGCTGTTCGACGGACAGCTCCAGCAGTTCGACGTTCCGGACGCCTTCTTCGAGTCGCCGGAGAGCATCGAGATCGCCAAGTTCTTCGGTGGTACCAACTTCATTCCGGGCCACTACGAGGGAGGCGAGATAACCACCGCCATCGGCCGGTTCCGGGCGCCGCGGTCGGCGGTGGAAGGCGGTGATGCCGTCCTCAGCATCCGCCCGGAGGCGGTGACGCTGGGGGCCGCGGAAGGCAACTCGGTGATGGGACGGATCAGATCGCACGTGTACGTCGGGCGGTATGCCCGGTTCCGCATCACGCTCGGCGAGATAGAGGTGGAGGCGATCACGGACCCGGCGCAGGTGAAGCTGTTCAATGACGGGGACGAGGTGCCGGTCACGTTCGATCCCGCCAAGATCTGGGTGATCCGCCCGGCCTCCTCCGAGCAGTAGGCGGCCGGTTGCTCCCCAGCCCGGCGGCGACCCGGTGGGGGCTGGTGGCATCGGGATGGTCGGTCTACGCCCTCTACTACCTGGGGCGGGTCAACTTCTCCGTGGCGGTGCCCCGGCTCCAGGACGAGGCGGGCCTGTCCGCTACTGAGATCGGGGCCCTAGCGGCCGGATTCTTCTGGGTCTACTCGCTGTCCGCGGTTCCGGTCGGCCGCCTGGCGGATCGCTTCGGGGCCAGGACGCTGGTGGGTCTCGGGCTGGTCGGCAGCGGGCTCGTCAACGCGGCGTTCGTGCTGGGATCCGGGGACTTCAGGCTGGCGCTGGTGATCTGGTCGGCCAACGGCATATTCCAGGCCATGGGTTGGACCCCGCTGATGGGAGCGTTGGGCCGGTGGGTGGAGGCAGGCCGGTCGGCTCGGGTGATCGCCTCGTTCGGTTCCTGCTTCGTCGCCGGCACCGCCATTACCTTCGCCGTGGGCGGATTCATCATCGAACGGGGCGGGGTGGACGCGGTGTTCTTGGCCGCCTTCCTGGTGCTCGTACCGATCGGGATCGTCTGGTGGATCGGGGTGCGGGATCCGGTTCACCAGGCCTCCCCGTTTGGTCGGGCCTCCGGCTCCATGACCGCGGCGATTTGGCTGCTGCCGCCGGCGGCGGCCATCGGGGTGGCCTACGTGGCGCTCATCGTCTGGACCCCGGCCTACTTCGTGGAGGTCCACGGCGTGTCGGTGGGCCGGGCCGGGCTCCTGTCATCGATGATGCCGGCTGCCTCGATCGCCGTGACCCTCGTGCTGGGCCGCTGGTTCCGGGTCGCGGATACCCACGGCGCGGCTCTCCGGGGCGGGACCGTCCTCTTGCTGACGGCCGTGGCGCTCGCGACGACTTCCGGGACTGCCGGTCTCGGGAGCGGATTCGTCGCGGTGGCCGCCGCCACCGCCCTGGTGGGGGCCTCGTCATCTGTGGTATTGGGGCTGTATCCCCGGGTCGGCTCTCCGGGCGGAGTGAGCCTTACCTCCGGCATGTTCGCACTGGTATTCAACCTCGGTGGCGGAGCGGGATCGCCGTTGATGGGCAGGCTGGTTGGCCAGGACGATTGGGACGCCGCGTTCCTGTTCCTGGCCGGATCGGTGCTCCTGGGCGCCCTGTGGTCCTACGGTTGGTATGCGCGGGAGCGACCTCGGCAGGTCAGGGAAGGAGCCTCCGATGGACCGGCATAGGGCGGTCATGGACCTCGGTCGCGACGAGTGGATGGCCGCGCTCGGCATCGCGGAGGACGACATACCCCATGCCGTGGTCCTGGAGGGCTCCTGGTGGAGGGAGCAACGCACCGCCTGGCGGCTCAGCCGGCTGGAGGACGTGCGCGAGCTGGCCTTCCCCGACATGTTCCTCGGTTACCGGCAAGGGAGACCGGTGGTCTATTCCTGCGTGTACGGGGCGCCCCGCGCCGTGGAGCCGGCGCATCTGTTCGGGCTGCTGGGGACGCCGCGCATGGTGATGATCGGAACCTGTGGCGCCCTTCACGCCGGGCTATCCACCGGTGACGTGGTGGTTCCGTCGGCGGCGGTGGCTCGGGAGGGCGTGGCCCGTCTGTACGCGGCCTCCGGTACGATCGACGCCGATCCCGGCCTTACCGGGCTGGGGCGCCGCCGGCTCATGGAGCGGGACATCAGGGCGGCCGACTCGTTGCACCTGTCCTGGGTGTCGATCTTCGCCCAGAGCGGAGCGATGGTGGCTGAGTGGCGGGACCGCGGTTACGGATCGGTGGATATGGAGGCGGCAACTCTCTACGCGGTGGCGCGTTACTTCGGTTTCGCCGCCGCCGCATTGCTGGTGGTGTGGGATCAGCTGGACCAGGACCGGAGCTTCCTGGATCCGCTCACCGAGGTGCAGCAGGCCCGGCTGGACGCCGCTAACGAGGCTGTCTTCGACGTGGCCCTGTCGATCGCGCTGGATGCGGACCCCGTGGAGGGGGCCCGGTGAAGGCGCTCGTCCAGCGGGTGGATCATGCGTCCGTGTTGGTCGACGGCGAGGTGATCGGGCAGATCGGGGAGGGGCTCCTGGCCCTGGTGGGCGCCGGTCGGTCCGACACCGATGCCGATGCGGTGGCGCTGGCTCGCAAGGTCGTGGGGCTCCGCATCTTCCCCGATGAGGATGGCCGGTTCAACCGGTCGCTCATCGACGTCGGAGGCGCCGTGCTGGTGGTGAGCCAATTCACGCTGTACGCCGATGTGCGCCGGGGTCGGCGTCCCAGCTTCACCGAGGCGGCCCGGCCCGAGCAGGCCGAACAGCTGGTCGACGAGTTCGTGGAGGCGGTTGAGGCCCTGGGGGTCGAAGTGGAGACAGGGCGGTTCGGCGCGATGATGGAGGTGGATCTCCGCAACAACGGACCCTTCACCCTGATGGTCGAGACCGCCGCCGGCCGGGTCGTGTAGCAACAACTGAGCTTGTGTTCGCCGGCCGTCAGCGAACCTGAGGATCAGGGCGTTAAATGTGGCGTCCTGTGCATCAAGTTTGAATCCCACACCGAACCTGAGGATCAGAGCGTCATAAATGGCGTCCTGTGCATCAAGAACCGAGAATCCCGGGCAAAACTCGCGAAAAACCGGTGCTCCGCACCGGGCCCTCCCCCGCCACCACCTGTCCTGTTTAGGAGCGTGGTCGGCCATGCCCGGCTGGCTGCCGGGAATCGGCGATTCGCTCCATGAGTTGTCATGTTCCCTCGGGCTTGACCGGACCGATCTGTGAGAAGCTTCCGGCCAGCGTTGGTGCTTGGCAATGGGCAACGTATAGCGAGGGTGTGACGGACTCAACCCCCTTCCTGCAGAACGCGAAATTCTCCGGCGCCCGATACCGGGTTGACCGAAGCGTGACGCCCCGTTCTCAATCCTTGTCGAGAAGGGATGCGAAGGGGCTACCTCTCCTGCTGTTTGGCCGCGAGGTGGGCTTGGCCGGCTTTGCAGAAGGTGAGGAAGTCGCAGGAGCGGCAGGCATCGGACGGGGTAGTTTGGAATTGCTCCGACCGGATTCCTTCGACCAGTTCCGTTACCCGCTGCCCGGCTCGTTCCATCCAGGCGCTGTCCGCTTCCTGGCTCACCACGTCCAGTCCGTCGCCCAGGTAGACGAACGACACTTTCAGGGAGTCCGGGGCAGCCGTGCCCAGCCCTGATTCCCGCGCTGCCAGGGCATAGGCCTGTAGCTGTACCTGGCTGGAGGCCCGGCGGGAACGCCGGCCCGACTTGAAGTCGACTATCTCCCAACTGCTCCGGTTGCCGTAGACGGCGTCGATCCGGCCTCTGATCCGGACCGACTCGGACATCCGGAGCTCGAACGGCGCCTCGACATGCACGGGGATGCGGTCGGCGTAGGGTGACTCCAGGAAGGCGTTCCAGCCCCGGCGCGCGCCGCCCGCGGATGTGGCCTCGTCCGGGGTGTGGTCGTAGAGGTCAGGTTCGAGGTCGTCGAAGGGAACCATGCCCCGGTTATGCAGCTCGATGCGCCGATGCAGCTCGGTGCCGCGGCGGGCGGCCGGTCCCGGCCGGCGGGGGAGCCGGTCGACTTCGGACCAGTAGTACCTCTTCGGGCAGCCGGCGTAGGTGACCAGGCCGGTCACGCTGATGACGGTCGGCTCCGGCTCGGGATCCTGTCCGGCCGGATCGGTCAGGGACAGCAGCACCTCTTGGAACTCCTCCACAGCCTGATCGTAGAGGTCTTCGAGCCCGAGCCTGTGGGCCCTCCGGATCGCCCAGACCGGATTGGAGACGATCTCGTGGAGCGCCCTTTCCCAGGTGGTCCCCAGCACCGGGTCCGGCCCCGCCTCCGGGATCGGGAACCGCAGGCCGTCAGGTCGGGGCGGTGGATCGGTTGTCCAATGACCGACTGTCACACTCCTCAGGCGCCGGGCTATTTCGATGAGTTCGCCGGGCCGCGACGGCCGTTTGTGCGGCTCGGGCGAGCCGTACCAGTGGGCCCCGCTCAGGTAGAGGTGTTCCTCGGCGCGGGTGACCGCCACGTAGGCCAGGCGCCACTCCTGGTCGAAGTGGCGGCGGCGGAGCCAATCCCGGCGAGCCCGGTCGTCGAGCGCCGGGTCGAGGTTGGCGCGGAACTCGGGATCGATGCGGAGGTGGGCGGGGACCGACGCGTCGATCCTGGACGGGTCGGCATATGTCCGGGCACGGGCCGGGAAGTTGGTCTCGTACAGGGCCGGAAGGAACACGGCCTTCCATTCCAGCCCCTTCGCCCGGTGAACCGTGGAGAGCGTGACCGCGTCCTCGTCGGCCAGCCGCGCGGTGTCGAGGCCGTCGCCCGGATCGTCGCCGATCATCTCCAGATGGCCCAGGAACGCCCTCAGCGAGAAAGACCCTTCGAGAGGCTGCCAGTGCTCGGCGAAGTCGAGGAAGCGGTGCACGTTCAGGCGCGCCGAGAGATCGGACGGTGCGGGCATGGCTTCGATCTCCTGCCATGCCCCGGTCCTGGCCAGGATCGATCGTGCCAGCTCGGCCGGCCCGGCGCCCTGGGCCTCGACCAGGAGCGATCGGTACGCGTTCCGGAAGCGCTCCAGGCGGTCCCTGACGTCGGGGAGCAGGTCCAGGGAATCGAGTTGCTCCAGTGCTTCGACCAGGATGAACCCCATGCCTTCGGTGCGCCGATTTCGGGAGGCCACCCAGCGGGAGAGGGGCGACAGTTCGCCCAGGCCCAAGCGGTAGCCCGTGCCCGTCAGGATCCTCACCAGGGCCGGGCTGTCGGCCGGGTCCTCCAGCAGGCGGAGCCAGGCCACCAGCTCGACTACCTCCGGAACCTTGAGCAAGCCACCGAGGTCGGTGACCTGAAGGGGAACGTCGTGCTCCTCGAGGGCTCGGCGCACCAGTTCGATATTGGCGTTACGGCGGAACAGCACCGCCATCTTCGACCAGTCGATCCCGGAGTCGTGGAGACGCCGGAGCTCCCGGGCGATCTCCTCGGCCTCGTCCCGGGCATTGCCGAACCAGGAGACCTGTACCGAGCCGGGGGGCTTGCCCTCAAGGGCCACGAGGTCGTCGGCCGGGTCGGAGCCGGTGATCCGGGCCCTGACCCGGTTTGCCAGGTCGAGGACGCGCTGGCCCGACCGGCGGTTCACGGACAGCCGGAGGGTGCGCGACTCCGACCCGTCGGCCTCCGGGAAACTGGTGGGGAAGTTGCCGAAGTTGGACGGGCTGGCGCCCCGCCACTCGTAGATGGTCTGGTCGAGGTCGCCCACTGCGGTGACTGCCCGGCCGGCCCCGAAGAGCGTCGAGAAGAGTTCCCGCTGGGCCGGGTTGGTGTCCTGGTACTCGTCCAGCAGGATGCACCGGTACTGCGACCGGACCCGATCCACCACGCCCCGGTGGTCGGGATGCCGGACCAGCTCCACCGCCAGGTGGATGAGGTCACCGAAGTCCCGCACCCCCAGGCGTCGCTTGGCCTGCTCGAACATGGCGAGGGCGGTTGCCAGCTCGGCCCGGCGGGCGTCGACCTCGTCCACAGGATCGGCGGCGAGGATGTCCTCGGGCCGGCGCAGGTTGTCGGACAGCTCGCCGGCGAGGTTGACCAGCTTGCGGACCACGGTTGGCACGTGGGTCGCGTCCACGAGCCGGAAAGGGGTGGAGAGGACGCACCGGTGGAGGATCTGGCGGCCGGCCGCCGGAGTGATGATGCGGGTACCCCGGTCCATCCCGACCAGGGCTCCGTAGGTACCCAGCAGGTGGCCGGCGAACCCGTGGTAGGTGAAGACGTCGATCGCCTGCTCCGGCCGCATGCCTGGTGGCGATGGGAGTCCGGGGGTTGACCGGATCCGGCCCGCCAGCTCGGCGGCGGCCTTGTTGGTGAAGGTCACCCCGAGAATCTGGTCCGGCCGGACGTCGTAACGGTCCATGAGAGCGGCCATGCGGCGGACCAGCGTGAAGGTCTTGCCGGTGCCCGCCCCAGCGGTCACGCGCAGCGGTCGCAGTCCGTAGTCGATGACTGCTTGCTGCTGGGCCGAGGGGCGGGGGGTCATCGGCGGTAGGCCTCCTGGCCCTCGGCCCAAGCCGGGCACACCAGCCGGACGTCACAGCTCTTGCAGGCCGGACCGGGCGTGGGCTTCCAGTCCTCCTCGTGGATCAGGCGGGCGATCTCCTCCAGGCGGCGCCTGGTGTCGGCCTCCCGGTCCGGGCCGAAGCTGCGCACCGTGACTCTCTTGGTAGAGGTGTGCGGGAACCAGAACTCGGCGCTGGTCACCGGCCCGCGCTCGGAGATCGCCGGATCGGCGTTGGAGGCCAGGTAGTAGAAGCCCAACTGGAGGGAGTTGCGGGCATCCTCGATCGAGGGCGCTGACTTTCCCGTTTTGTAGTCGACCACGCGCAGGGTGCCGTCGGGTCTCCGCTCGATCCGGTCGATCCGCCCCAGCCAGGTGGTCCCGCCCAGCTCCAGCCTCACCGGGTGCTCCAGAAAGACGGGGCTACCGGCGGGCTGCGGCCAGGTGGTGTAGAGCTTCTCCAACAACTCCCGCGCTCGGCGCAACCATGCGGATCGCAGGGAGTCGGTTTCGAAGTCGTGCCGGCTCATCTGCGTGTCCAGGATTGCCAGGGCCTCCTCGAGGGTGGAGGGGCGGTCTTCCTTCACCGCCTGCCGCTCGGCCCTCTCGAGCACCGTGTGGATGAGCGCGCCAAAGGCCAGGTAGGGTCCACCGGCGGCGCCCACCTCGAGCAGGCGCCCCAGGGCGAACTGCCGGGGGCATCTGTCGTAGCCCTGGGCATCGGTGGGCGAGAGCCGCCTACGGCCACGGATGAGACCGCGGTCACTGCCCTCCCGGCGTACGGCTGCGTAGCTCTGTGGCGGGCGGATGCCGGGGCTGGAGGTGGTGGCCAGTACCGATGCGGCAGCGAGGCGTCGATGGCCATGCTCGGCGGGATCGATCAGGATGCGCCTCAGCCAGGTCTCCGCCTCTCGGGGCGTGACGGGTCTGACGGGAGCCGCGCCGTCGCCCGCCGTGTCTACTCCCGGTCCCTCGATCACCTTGAGGAACCTGCTGGGGCGGTGGTGGGCCTCACCGGAGCCGGCGTTGGTGGCGGTCAATACGACGCGGCGGCACGCCCGGGTCATGCCGGTGTATAGAAGGCGGGTTTCCTCCTGCAGACGTCGTGTGACGGTCCGGTCGGGGGCAGAGGACCGGAAGGGATCGAGATGTTCGACCTGGAGCAGGGATCGATGGCGGCTCAGGTCGGGCAGTACTCCCTCGACCGCGTCAGCGATGAACACCACGTCGAACTCGAGGCCCTTCGTCTGGTGGATCGTGGTCAGGACCATCCGGTCCTCGGTGGGGTCGCGATAGCTGAGCAGCG
Source organism: Acidimicrobiia bacterium (assembly GCA_009841105.1). Classification (GTDB taxonomy): domain Bacteria; phylum Actinomycetota; class Acidimicrobiia; order Spongiisociales; family Spongiisociaceae; genus Spongiisocius; species Spongiisocius variivorans. The sequence goes on from VXMM01000009.1 coordinate 39,007, forward strand.
GGCTGGCCTCGAAGTCGTCGGACTCGACCAGACGGATGTAGTCGATCAGGGTGATGCTCGGATCGCGGTCGGCCACCCTGGCGAGGGCCTGGGCAAGGCTGGCCCAGGCCGCCCGGAACTCGCCGCGCTCCGGATCCTTCACGAAGGGCCTCAGTTGCGGGAGTCGGGTCCAGGCATGCCAGAAGCCCTCGATGGCGGTCCGTTGGATCCAGGTGGGATCGTCCAGCAGCCCGGCGAGTTCGTCCCCTCCCTCCACATGGGCCCGGATGGCCTCCGACCATTCCATGTCGAACAGCCTCCGGTTCCGCTCGACCGCCCGGAGGCGGCCGACGCTGAAGTTGAACAGGGGACCCAGCAGCACCCTCCTGATCGGTCCGCTGCCGGCGGGAGAGCCGGAGTCGGAGCCGAGGGCGGCTCGGGCCAGATCGAGAAACACCCTGGTGGCCGGATGGTCGGCGAGGCGCATGTCGGGACGCTCGTGGGGGATCGACCTCTGTTCAAGGGCTCGCGACAGCTCCCGGAGAAGGCGCCGCTTGGTCCGGACCAGCACCGCCATGCGGTGGAAGGGGATCTCCTGCTCGACCCGGAGGCGGATGGCCTGGGTGGCTATCCATTCCGCTTCGGCGGACTCCTGGTCGAACACTCGGATCTCGACCCTCCCGGGCCCGGCGGCGGCCTCCACCGGACCTGCGGCACCGGGAAGTTCCACCCCGACCGTGAGGCGCTCGGCGGCTCGGAGGATCTCGGCCGGCGTACGGAATGATGTTGACAGCACCCAGCGCCGCACCGGATGTCCGTCCGTGGGTAGGAAGTCGTCGGCGAAGCATTGGACATTGCCCAGATCGGCCCCGCGAAACCCGTATATGGACTGGTAGGGGTCGGCCGCCACGGTGAGATTACGGTCCGGACCGACCAGCCACCTGAGCAGGACGGCCTGGGCCCTGGTGGTGTCCTGGTACTCGTCCACCAGCACGTACCGGTAGGGCCGGACTCCCGGCTCCTCCTGCGATCGGTCGGCCAGCACCTGGATCGCCCTGGCCATCAGGGTTCCGTAGTCGATCCGGCCCCGGCGCTCCAGCTCGGCGTCGTAGCGGGCGATGAAGCCGGGCAGAGCACGCCAGTCGCGGCGCTCCCGGGCGATCCGGACCACGTAGGAGTGGTCAAGCATCTGTTCCCGGGCTCGCAAGATGAAGTCGGTCACCTCGTGAGCGAGGGTTCGGCTGTCCAGGAGTCGGCGGAAGGGAACCGGCCAGTTTCCGACCGGGTCGTCGGCCAGCAGTTCCGAGACCAGGTCCACCTGCTCGGGGCCGGTCAGGATGGACGGAAGGGAGTCCCATCCGAGCACGTCATGGGCGTGCCGTTCCAACAGGCGGTAGGCGAGCGAGTGGAACGTGGACGCGCCGACGCCTCCGTCAGGGCCGGAAACCGCGCGGTGGAGCCGGTTTCCGAGACCGGCCGCCGCCCGCCGGGAGAAGGTAACGGCGAGGATGGCCGAGTTCTGGACGCCACGTTGGTCGATCAGGTGGGCGATCCGGCGCACGAGAAACTCCGTCTTGCCCGCGCCCGGACCCGCCACCACCAGTTGGGGTCCGTCGGTCTGCGTGACTGCTCCGTCCCAGTCCTCGGGACGGAGCCTCCGCTCGGCGAACCGGGCCGTGCCCGCGCCCGGAGTCACCCCATCCGGATGGGTCGTCAAGCGGCCAGGGGCGGCCGGGTGGCGAGATCCGCCTCGGTCTCGGTTGGCCCGGTCTCCTCCAGCACCACGGTGAAGCCGAAGCCGGCCTCGATGAGCGCCCGCTCGGCTGCCCGCATGGCTTCCCTGTCGAAGCGGGATTGGTCTCTGTTGCTATTTGCCATGGTCCGCAAGTTACAGGGAGGGTGTGACATGTTTCCTCCGGGCGTGTTCCCAGGCAGGACGGGGCCCCGCCGGCACCGTTCCACCGATGTCCTGGGGATGGGTTCGGCCCCAGTGGCGTGCTGTTGCTCCAAAGTTGCCGTATGATCGCGCCTCACACTTACCCAAGCACGCTCTCGGAAGCCGATTCGCCTGTGGTCTCCGTCGTCCCGCTCCAAGCCCTGGTAGCCAATGTAGATCGGGTTGCCGACGTCGTCGCGCCCCAGGCCGACTCCGTTCCCGGCCGGGAGAGTCATCGCTACGCGGTCGCCCGTCCCGACTCGTTTCTGAACGTGACCCTGTCGGTGGCCGAGTTCCCCGAACCGACCCCTCCCCGGGAGGCGGTGGTGAAACGGGCCGTCGCTCACTTCCGCGGGATGATGGACCGGGGACTCTTCGACCCCCTGCCGTCACCGGCCTTCTTCCTGTACGAGCTGGACACAGGCAGCCAACGACAGGCCGGAATCGTGGGAGGGGTCTCGTTGACAGCGATCGAGGAGGGGCGGGTACTCGGTCACGAGGGCATTTTTGAGGGCCAAGTGGACGATCTGGCCCACTTCTACCGCGTGGCCCGGCTCGCGTCCAGCCCGGTGGCGCTCGGGTTCGAGGCGGACGAAGATCACCACTCCCTCATGAGGCGGCTCTCTTCAGGCGCGCCGCTCCGGGACTTTACGAGCCCGGATGGTGTCAGGCAGCGCCTGTGGGCGGTTACCGAACCGTCCGAACTCGCCGCCGTCCGGTCAGCCACCTCCCGGGTGACAACCCTGTACATCACCGACGGTCACCATCGCGTCGCCGCCTCCCTCCGGCGGGGAGTGGGTCCTGGTTGGTTCCTGGCCATCATGTTCCCGAACGACCAGCTCCAAGCGGTGGCGTACAACCGCGTCGTTGCGCCCTCCCATCTCCCGTCGCCCGAGGAGGTCCGGCATGCGCTCGGCGATGACTGGGCGATGATCGATCTGGGACTGGCAGGTGAGGTGGAGGCTCAACCCCGGGACACGGGCGAAATGGCGATGGTGCTGGAAGGACGGTGCTATCGCATGGTCTTCCGGGGGCGGCGTTCGGATGATCCGGTGGAGCGCCTGGATGTGAGCATGCTCCACCACCGGATCCTCGGACCCGTATTCGGGATATGGGCCCATGAGGATCCGCGTCTCTGGTACATGGCAGGTGAGAGTTCGACTGGACCGTTCCAGAGGCACGTTGCGGCCTATCCTGGCGCCGTGGGCTTTGCGCTGTACCCCACTCGGATGGCGGAGATGATGGCGGTTGCGGATGCTGGACGCCTCATGCCGCCCAAGTCGACCTGGTTCACCCCGAAACCTCGCTCCGGACTGCTCGTGGTGCGTTGGGAGAACCAGCGGCCCCCGGAGTGATCGGCGAACGCCGGGCAGCGCCCCGGAGGGGTAGTAAGGAAGGGTGAGCATGACCGAGCGGAACCGAGTACCCACGGCTTCCCACGAGATGGAGTGGGAATCCCCCATGTACAAGGAGGCGGCTACCCAGTTCCAGAACGTCGCCGAGAAGATGGGTCTTGACGACAACATACGTGAACGTCTGAGCATGCCGCAAAGGTCCCTGGTGGTTACCTTCCCGTACCGGACCGATAAGTACTCGGAAGTGCGCACCGCCTACGGCTACCGGGTGCAGCACGTGCTCACCATGGGTCCCACCAAGGGCGGAATTCGCTACGCCCCGGACGTCAATCTGGGCGAGGTGGCGGCGCTGGCCATGCTCATGACCTGGAAGTGTGCTCTCGTGGGCCTGCCGTTCGGGGGCGCCAAGGGGGGCGTCCGGATCGATCCTCACGCCCTGTCCGGGAGGGAGCTCCAGCGGGTCACCCGACGCTACACAGCCGAGGTCATCGAAATGATCGGTCCGCAGAAGGACATCCCGGCGCCGGACCTGGGCACCGACGAGCGGGTCATGGCATGGATCATGGACACCTACAGCCAGCACCAGGGGTATGCGGTGCCGGCCGTGGTGACCGGCAAGCCGCCAGAGTTGGGCGGGTCGGTGGCCCGCCGCGAGGCGACCGGCCGGGGGATCATCAGCCTGCTGCCGTCGGCGGCCATGCGGTGCGGGGTGGTGGTCGACGGAGCCCGGGTTGTGATCCAGGGCTTCGGCAACGTGGGTCGCTACGCCGCCATTGCCGCCGCCGAAGTCGGGTGCCGGGTAGTCGGCGTGGGCGACCTGACCGGCGCGATCTACAACGGGAACGGCCTGGAGGTCGGCCGCCTGGCGCGGCACGCGGACGAGGTCGGAGGGGTGAAGGGCTTCTCGGGGGCTGATGAGATCGCCCCGGATGAGTTGATGGCGATCGAGTGCGAGGTGCTGATCCCGGCGGCGGTGGGTGGAGTGATCCACGCCGGCAACGCCGGCGACGTCAACGCCAGGCTGATCCTGGAGGGCGCGAACAACCCGACCACCCTGGAGGCGGACCGTATCCTGCTGGACAGGGGAGTGATGGTCGTGCCCGACATCATCTGCAACGCCGGAGGGGTGACGGTCTCCTACTTCGAGTGGGTCCAGGACCTGCAGAACTACTTCTGGTCGGAGAACGAGATCGTGAGCCGGCTCCGCGAGATCATGATCCGGGCGTTCGAGTCCGTGCTTGACGTCAGCGTCCGGGAGGGCGTGGACATGCGTACCGCCGCCCTGATGATCGGGATCGAGAAGGTGGCCGGCGCTAAGCTCGTCCGGGGCGTCTATCCCTAGTGGGTAGTTGGTAGTTGGTAGTAAATCAAGTTGATGTTGGACTACCAACCATCGACTACGGGCTACTGATCCAGAGGTAGGGCGGGCTCCGGCCTGGCATAGGCTTGGCCTTCCGGGCAGAGATCCTGGAAGGCGCACCACCGGCACAGGGCTGACGGCTTGGGCGGGAAGTTGTCACTCTCGACGGCCGCCCGGATGGTGGCCGTCAGGGCGAGGAGTTGGCGCTCGATGCCCTCCAGGGTGTTGCGATCGATCTCGATCGAGTACACGGTGGAGTTGCCCAGGTACATGAGGCGGAGCTCGGCCGGGGTGCGGCCCCTCTGTCGCTGCACCAGCAGGGCATAGATCTTGAGGGCGAAGAAGGCCGGGAGGGCGTAGCGCTCGGGTGGCGCAGCCCCGGTCTTGTAGTCGATGATGACCAGCTCCCCGTCGGGACGTTCGTCCATGCGGTCGAGGATGCCGCGCACCACGATCTCGCCTAGGTCCTCGGTGAGCATCAGTTCCCGCTCGATCGGCGCGACCGTGGTCGGATCCTCCAACCCGGTGTAGTTGGCCACCACGCGCAGGCTGTCGATTCCCCATTGCCGTTCGGCGTCCAGGTCGTCGAACAGACCGGAATACTCGGCGGTGGCCCGCAGCGCCGTCCATTCCTCGCGGAACAGGTCGAAGAGCCGCTCCGGGGTCCGCTCCGCGGCGGTGAGATCGAACAGGCGCTCCAGGGCCAGATGGGCGGTCGTGCCCCGTGCCTGCGGCGCCGTGACCGGTTCGGGCAGACGGTCGATGGCCCGGAAGCGGAATAGGAGGGGGCACTGCTTGAAGTCACCGGCGCGGCTGGGAGAGATGGTCTCGAGAGCGGTTCGGGAGCCATCTGCGGTCCCGGTCCCGCCGGCCGGGGAGGCCGGCCCAGGTACGTTGTCGAACAGGGCCGGCTGCCGGGCCGCGGGCTTCACCGATGACATGAGACCGGATCATAAAGACCGGGCACGACACCGGTTCGGAGACGGCGACCGGTCGTGTAGTCCTTCAATGGCCAGATCGCGAAAATATCTCCGGGAGCGCGAAAAACTTAGGGTCCAACCGGTTAGCTGGTTACCAACGGAGGGTTAACTTGGTGGCAACCAACCGGGGCATCCCGGTCGGGGAGCCGGACCGGAGGGCCCGGATTCGATGCTCAGGTATCGGATCCTAAACTTCGGAAAGGACGTTTCCTCGTCGCAGAGCAGCGATGTTACGGGACGAGGAGGCGGCGGCCCACGCCGGGCGGTGGCTTCGGCACCCGTCCTAGGGTCGAAGGGAAACGCGGTGGCAGCAATGCCGCAACGGATCCCGAACTGCCGGCAGAGGAGCCGAAAGGCTTCTCAGATGCTCGGGCGGCGGTCACCTTCGGGTGACGGCGGCCGGGGCGAAAGGGAACCCCGAGAGGGCGCAAGCTCACTCGGGGTTTTCCTTTGGACGGATGCCGACTCCGTTCCGGTGTGCCCTTTCAGTTGATCCGGCGATCGCGGCCTTCCCACTCCCGGTCGCGCAGCACGAACTTCTGGATCTTGCCGGTAGAGGTCTTGGGCAGGCTGTCGACCATCTCAACCTCGTCGGGCGCCTTGAACGGGGCGATGCGGTCCCGCACATGGTCGATGATCTCGTGCGGCGCCGCCGTCAGGCCCGCCTTGCGAACCACGAACGCCTTGGGTCGCTCGCCCCAGCGATCATGCGGTACTGCGATGACCGCGCACTCGAGCACCGCCGGGTGAGAGGCGATGACCCTCTCCACCTCGATGGTGGAGATGTTCTCGCCTCCGGAGATGATGATGTCCTTGGAACGGTCACGCAGGTCGACATAGCCGTCCGGGTGCCACACCGCGATGTCCCCGGAGTGAAAGTAACCCCCTCTGAAAGCCTCGCCGGTGGCCTCCGGGCTGTCGAAGTAGCCCTTCATCACGTTGTTGCCGCGCATCACCACCTCTCCAAGGGCGCTGGCGTCCTGAGGGATATCCTGCATCCGATCATCCACCACCCGGGTGGGATCGGCGATGATGAACGAGACGCCCTGGCGGGCCAGGAACCGGGCGCGTTCCTCCACAGGCATCTCGGGCACCCCCGGCTGCAGCTCGCACACCGTGTGGGGGCCGTAGGTCTCGGTCAACCCGTACATGTGGACGATCTCGGCGCCCAGGCTCTCCATCGCCTCGATGATGGTGGGACTCGGCGGCGCCCCGGCGGTGGTGATGGTCACGGGCCGGGGGAAGGGATGGGCCTCGGGAGCGTTCGCGAGGCCGATGAGCACGGTGGGAGCGGCGTTGAAGTGGGTGACCTTCTCGGAATCGATCAACGACCAGATCTCGGCCGGATCCACTCGGGGCAGGCACACATGGGTACCTCCGATAGCCGTCACGCCCCAGGTGGTGCACCAACCGTTGCAGTGGAACATCGGAAGCGTCCAGAGGTAGACGGAGTCGGGAGAGTGGCGGGAGTGGATGATCTCGCCCAAGGCGTTCAGGTAGGCGCCGCGGTGGGTGTACATGACCCCCTTTGGCCGGCCGGTGGTGCCCGAGGTGTAGTTGATCGAGATGGTCCGCTCCTCATCGTCCACCTCCCAGGGGAGTTGGCGGTCCGACCCGCGGGCCAAGAACTCATCGAAGGGCGTCACGGGGAAGCCGGCGCTAGCGCCGCTACGGTCGATTCCCACGGTCTCGGAAACGGTGGTGAGCTGATCGGCGATGCCTGCCAATCCGGCCAGCAGGTGGGTCTCGCCAACCAGGAGCTTCGCTCCCGAATGGTCGAGGATGTAGCGGATCTCCTCCGGCGAGAGGCGCACGTTGACCGCCACCAGCACCGCTCCCAGGAGGGCCGGCGCGAAGTGGGCCATCAACATTTCCGGGATGTTGGTGCATAGGAACGCCACCCGATCCCCCGGACCCAGGCCCGAGGCGGCCATGGCGGTGGCCATCCGGTTGGTCTGGCCGGCCATGTGGCCGTAGGTGATCCTCCGACCGCCGTCGGCTATAGCGACCTTTTGGGGATAGACGAGCGCCGACCGTTCGAGGAACGCCAGCGGGGTCAGTTCGGTCCGGCATACAGCGGGCATCGGTGAAGGTTACCCAGGGTGTGGCCGCTGACCGACCAGGACTGGACTGCATTAACCGCGAACGGCGAGGAGATTACACTCGCGACCGGGGAACAACTGGACCGAATCCAGCACTTGGCCCACGCGGAACCTGTTCTTCGTTCCGCATTCCTAGGCGTAACCCACCTCGGACTCGAATCCGTGCACAGGAGGTCACTCTTGGACGAGCAGCCCATCCGCATCCTGGCCATACCCGGCAGCCTCAGGCGCCACTCCTACAACACGATGTTGCTTGAGACCGCGAGGCAACTGGCACAGCCGCCGGTTGAAGTCGATGTCTTCGACGGCGCAGGACAGATACCGCTCTTCAATCAGGACTCCGAGGGCGACCTGACGCCAAGCCCCGTCCTGGAGTTGCGCACGAGGATTCGCACATCCGACGCCATCCTGATCGCGTCACCCGAGTACAACGGCAGCATTACAGGCGTGCTGAAGAACCTCATCGACTGGGCATCGCGGCCATACGGCCAGTCCGCCTTTGCGGGCAAGCCGGTATCGGTGATAGGCGCGAGTCCGTCACGCTTCGGGGCTCTGTATTCCCAGCAGACGACGATCGGTGTCCTCACCAGTGCAGAGGCGACAGTCGTAGGGGGCCCGCATCCCGTCAAGCGTGTATTCCGGCTCGTCGACTCGGAAGGTCGCATCGGCGATGCAAGAACCCTGTCGATGCTAAGCGGCGTGTTGGCCGAGTTGTCCTCGGCGGTAGGGCTTGACACCTAGCAGGTCCTTGACACCTTCCGGTGCCGCCCGGACACGGGTGTGTCCCATGCGTGCGGTTGCCCGCCTTCTCCCCGGACACACCACCGCGTCTCGATCCAAACCCCGGACCACTGGCCCCTGACCACTGACCCAGCACTACCATCGGGTTCCTGCCCGGAGCAGCGTGGCAGCCTGTCCCTGTAGAGGAGGATTCGATGCCACCGCACATGCTGGACTTTCCCCTGCTCCTATCCACTCTTTACGAGCGGGCTGTCCGGATCTACCCGCACCAGGAAATAGTGTCGGTGGACGCCGATGGCACCCTCCGTCGGAGCACATACGGCGAGACGGACGACCGGGTGCGACGGCTGGTCGCTGCCCTGGACCGGCTGGGCATCGGGCGGGGCGAGGTGGTCGGCACCCTGGCCTGGAACACCCACCAGCACCACGAGATCTACTGGGCCACCGCCAACACGGGCCGCATCTGCCACACCGTCAACCTCCGCCTGTCCGCGGACCACATCCGGTACATCATCGACCACGGCCGGGACCGGGTGGTGTTCATCTCCGGCGACATGGTGGAGGCGGCGGAGCGGGTGGCGCCCGACCTACCGGGCGTGGAGTACTGGATCTTGCTCGATGGGGATACCGGCGCCACCTCGCTGCCCGGGGCCATCGCCTACGAGGACCTGATCTCCGATGCCGGCTACACGGGGTCGTGGCCCGGACTCGACGAGCGGTCGCCCCACATGTACTGCTACACATCCGGGACCACGGGCAACCCCAAGGGCGTGGCCTACACCCAGCGCTCTACCTACATGCACGCCCTGTCAGGAATCGTCTTCTGTCCCCTGGCGGCCAGAGACAACATAATGCCGGTGGTGCCCATGTTCCATGCGGCCGCCTGGGGGCATCCGTTCATGGCCATCACCGCCGGGTGCAAGATCACCTATCCCGGACACGACCTGTCAGCCGAGGGCCTCGTCAACCTGATCGAGGGCGAGCGGGTGACCTTCTCCGCCGGCGTGCCCACCGTGTGGCTGGCCATCCAGCACTACCTGGAGGCACATCCGGAGCGTGACACCTCGTCCATCCACTCGTTCATGTGCGGGGGATCGGCCGTTCCCAGAGCCATGATCGACTGGTACTGGCGGGCCAGGGGCATCAGGGTGATCCAGGGGTGGGGCATGACCGAGACCAACCCGGTGGCAACCTTCTCGATGCTGAGACCGGAGATGGAGGACTGGGACTGGGACCACCAGCTCGACTTCATCGAGACGGCCGGCCTGCTGATTCCGGGCCTCCGGGCCAAGATCGTGGACGACGAGGGTCGGGAGCTGCCCCAGGACGGCGAGGCCTTCGGGGAGTTGCTCGTCCAGGGTCCGTGGGTAGCGGCCGAGTACATCCGGGACCCGCGGACGGCCGACACCATGGTGGACGGCTGGCTCCGGACGGGCGATGTATGCAAGATCACACCTGAGGGCTACATACGGGTGACCGACCGGGCCAAGGACGTGATCAAGTCGGGCGGGGAGTGGATCTCCTCCATCGACCTGGAGAACCTGATCATGGCCCATCCCGACGTGGCGGAGGCGGCGGTGGTCGGGGTCGAGCATCCCAGGTGGCAGGAACGACCCATCGCCCTGGTGGTGGCATATCCGGGCGGAGAGGTGACCCACGAGGAGTTGGCGGGCCACCTGCGGGGGAAGGTGGCCGACTGGTGGCTTCCGGATGCGTACGTGGCCGTATCCGAGATCCCGAAGACCAGCACGGGCAAGTTCGACAAGAAGGTGATGAGGGATCGATACGCCTCCGTCCTCACCGACCGGCCATGAGGCCGGCCCGCGGAACGTGATCATCGGTCTCAGGACCCCTCGTCCGTGATGGAGTTGACGGCCTCGGTCCACAGCTGGCTGGGCTGGGCGGTGGTGGTGGCCTGCGGGCTGTCTGGCCTGGTCGCTCTCGGCTACCACTTCAGCCGGCGCAGGCCCGACGCGGCGTTCAAGTCGATGGTCTCGGTGTGCGTGGTGGGTGCGATCCTGCAGGTGGGGCTGGGGCTGGTGCTCTTCGCCCGGGACATGGAGCCGGGCAGCATCCACATGTTCTACGGCTTCGTGATCCTGCTCACCCTGACCTTCGTGTACATCTACCGCGTCCAGTTCGAGCGCCGTCCCGCCCTCTACTGGGGGCTGGCCCTGCTCTTCATGATGGGGCTCGGGCTGAGGGGTATCTCTAGCTTCGGCGCAAGTTTCTAATTGGTGGGTGGTTGATGTTTGGTGGCTGACCGCCACCACTGCCTTTCGATCTGGCACAATGCAGTGGATGGCGCGCAATGTAATAGGCGGGGAGCTCGAGTTCTGCTCGCTCGATCCGCTCACCGGATGGTGGCGGGATGGCTGCTGTAACACGGACCAGAACGATTACGGCGTCCACACGGTGTGTGTGGTGGTGACCGACGAGTTCCTTGAGTTCTCGAAATCGGTGGGCAACGATCTGTCCACCCCTATGCCCGCCCACCGCTTCCCCGGACTCAAGGCGGGGGACAGATGGTGCCTGTGCGCGGCCCGCTGGGTGGAGGCCAAGAGGGCCGGCGTGGCTCCCGACGTGGTGCTTGAAGCCACCCACGCCCGGACCCTGGAGTGGGCCGATCTGTCCGACCTGGAGGCCCATCGGGCACTCTTCTAGGCCGTTGGTTCCGAGGGTTGTGGAAGTGGCCACCTCGACCACGGACACTGACCACCGACCACTAATATCTGCCCTCGGTCCCTCCCGGGTGGTGCGCCTTGGTCCTGTTTTTCTCGCTGCTGAGCCTGCTGGCGCTGGCCGCGTCGCTCGGGATGGTCGCAATGATGGCCCGCCCCGACCTCAGGGCGACTGCGGTGCGCGAGCTGGGGGGTTATGCCCTTCCGGTGGCGGTTACGGTGGCGGCGGTATCGACTCTCGGTTCCCTGTACCTGTCCGAGGTGGAGGGGTTCGTCCCCTGCTTGCTCTGCTGGGTGCAGCGAGGGTTCATGTACCCGCTGGTGCTGCTCTTGGCCTGGATGATCGCCCGGCCGAACAGAGTGGTCCAGTTACTGGTCCTCATCATGTCGATCGGTGGCGCCCTCACCGCCGCCTACCACTACGGGGAGCAGCAGGGATGGTGGGGCGGATCCGAGGAGTTCTGCTCGGCGGAGGCGCCCTGTACGTTCATCTGGGTTCAACAATTCGGGTTCATGTCGATACCCTTCATGGCGTTCACCGGTTTCTGCCTCATCGCCCTGCTGGTGGCGCTGCACATCAGCAGGACGGTTCGAACCACCACCCGCTAATCAGGAGAGACTCGCATGGCAAGGACGGCAGGTAAGAGAAGCCAGCCCAAGGCCCGGCCTGCGGCTGCCCCCGCTCCGGTCCGGGCGACCCTGCCCACGGCGGAGGCAGAGGAGTCGACGGGGCTCGGGAAGAAGATACTCCTAGTGGGCGTCGGCCTGGTGGTGGTCGCCGCGCTGGCGGTGTTGGCGATCAACTTGGCGACCGAGGAGCAGCAGGGCACCGAGGCGGCCGCCTTTCTCACTCCCGATGTGACGGTGAGCGGATCCATACTGCCGCCCTACGCCGGGACGGTCGACGATCCGGGTGTCGGTCTCGTCATGCCCGAGGTCTTCTCCAACGACCTCTCAGGGCTGCCTGCCTCCATCGAGAGGGACGGGATCCCGAAGATGGTGCTCTTCCTAGCGCATTGGTGTCCGGCCTGCCAGCGAGAGGTACCGGCGGTCCAATCCTGGATCGACGCCAACGGAGTGCCCGCAGGCGTGGACTTCGTGTCCGTTGCTACTTCCATCGACGAGATCCGGCCCAATTACCCGCCCGACGCGTGGCTTCGGCGCGAGGGGTGGACGCAGCGGGTGCTCGTCGACAGCGCCACGAGCAGCATCGCCAGCGCATTCGGACTGAATGCCTTCCCGTACTATGTCCTGGTAGACGGGTCCGGTACGGTCGTCCAGCGGATCAGCGGGGGTGTCTCCGCCGACGCGGTCGGCGCCATGCTCGAGGCGTTGGCGGCGGGAGGGTGAGTTGATGACCCCGATGGCCATCGACCTCGAGAGCCACCACCTCGCCGCCAATACCGTCCGCGCCCTGGCCATGGACGCAGTGCAGCGGGCCAACTCCGGCCATCCCGGCATGCCGATGGGGATGGCCGATCTCGCCGCCGTCCTGTGGCAGCGCCACCTGGTGGTGGACCCCGACGATCCGCAGTGGCCCGACCGGGATCGGTTCGTGCTCTCCAACGGGCACGGTTCGATGCTCCTGTACGCGGTTCTCCACCTGTGCGGGTTCCCGATCACGATGCAAGACCTGATGGACTTCCGCCAGTGGGGGTCACCCACCGCCGGACACCCCGAGTACGAGCCGGAGTTGGGGATCGAGATGACCACGGGACCGCTCGGGCAGGGTTTCGGAACCGCCGTTGGTATGGCGATCGCCGAGGCGCATCTCAACGCGGTGTTCGGGGATGACCTCGTGGACCACCGCACCTGGGCGTTCGTGTCGGATGGTGACCTGATGGAGGGCATCTCCGCGGAGACGGCCTCCCTCGCCGGACACCTGGGTCTGGGCAAGCTCGTGTACGTGTACGACGACAACCGCATCTCGATAGACGGGCCCACCGACCTGGCGTTCAGCGAGGATGTGGCGGCACGCTTCGGGGCCGTGGGATGGCACACGGTGGAGGTCGACGGCCACGACCCCATCGCCATAGACGAGGCGTACGCCGCCGCCTGTGCGGTAGTCGACCGTCCTTCCCTGGTGATCGCCCGCACCAGCATCGGCAAGGGCGCCCCCACCAAGGAGGACACAGCCGGCGCCCACGGCGCTCCGCTCGGGCAGGATGAGATCGCCGGATGGCGCCGCGGCGCGGGCTGGCCCGACGAGGACTTCCACGTTCCCGCCGGCGTTGCCGAGTACTTCGGCGCGGGAATGGATCGGGGCCGCGCCGCCCGGATCCGCTGGCAGGATCGGTTCGGGACCGCCGCCGGGGCCGACTCCGAGCTTGAGGCGCGCTGGTCCGCCTACCACCGACCCGAACGGGTGAGCCTGGAAGGGCCGGGATTCGAGGTAGGCGCCGGTATCGCCACCCGGCGGGCCATCGGGGCCATCTTCGACGAGATCGGTCGGAAGGTTCCCGGACTGATCGGTGGGTCTGCCGACCTCGTCGGATCGACCAAGACGATCCTCTCGACGGGTGGGAGTCTCGCCCGCGACAATCCCGCGGGTCGGAACATGCACTTCGGGGTGCGCGAGCACGCCATGGGGACCATCGTCAACGGTCTCGCCCTCCACGGCGGGTTGCGACCCTACGGCGCCACCTTCTTCGTCTTCAGCGACTACATGCGTCCCGCCATCCGCCTCTCCGCCCTCATGGACATCCCCTCGATCTGGGTCTTCACCCACGAGTCGGTGTTCCTGGGGGAGGACGGCCCCACCCATCAGCCCATCGAGCACCTGGCCGCCATGCGGGCCATGCCGAATATGGCGGTGTTCCGGCCAGCGGATGCGGGAGAGATGCTGGAGTCGTGGGAGACGGTGCTCAACCAAGGCCATCCCGCCATCATCCTCGGAACCCGGCAGGCAGTGCCGGTGCTGGAACGCTCCGGCCGGGAGGGCGGCGTGGCCCGAGGCGCCTACGTGTTGCGGGACGGCGATGAAGCGGTGGTGATCGCCACCGGCTCCGAGGTCTCGGTGGCGCTGGAGGCGGCGGACCTGCTGGCGGGCGACTACTCGATCCGGGTGGTGAGCATGCCGTGCGCGGAGCTCTTCCTGGAGCAACCGGAGGACTACCGCCGCCAGGTACTCGGGAACGGCCTTCCGGTCGCCAGCGTGGAAGCCGGCTCGACTTTCGGCTGGTCGAGGTTCACCGGCGCGGGCGGGTTGAGCATCGGCGTCGACCGATTCGGCGCATCGGCACCCGCCGGCCGCATCGCCGAGGAGTTGGGCCTGACCGGTCCCGCGGTGGCCGGGCGCATCGCCACCTGGCTCGACAGTGTCTGAACCCGGATCCACCGGCAGTGAAGTGGGGTTGATGGGCGCGTAGAAGCGGCGAGTGCCTCTGATCCGGGACCACAGCTGTGAACGAAGAGGCTGACGGCCTCGCCGATGCCGGACTATCGACGCAAGATTCCATCTCAGTAGCGTTCGCCCTCTCTCATGTCGGCTAGCACCGCCGACATGCCCGGCCCTTCGATCTGAGATAGAAGAGGCAGGGGGTCGGACCCGATGGCCTCGACGTACTTCTGCGCCGCGCCGGTGTTGAATATCACGATCCGCTCGTCGGGGTGGATTGCCTCCTCGGCGACGAGCAACTCGAGCACTCCGAGACAGGCACCGGCCTCGGGGGCAAACGCGATGCCTTCCAGAGCGGCGCCCCGCCGGGCCCAAGAGAGGAGTGACTCCTCCGGACATGCTCGGGCCTGACCGCCGGACTCGTTGACGGCATCGATGATCATGAAGTCGCCGACCGCGGCCGGCACCCGCAGCCCGCTCGCTGCGGTGGCCGCGTCGGGAAACGGCTCGGCGAACCGCTCGCCCGCGGCCCAGGCCGTGCTGATCGGCGCGCACCCGTCGGACTGGCACGAGATCATGCGAGGACGGCGGTCGTCGACAAGCCACCCCATCTCGGCCAACTCGGCGAAGGCCTTCCACATGCCGATGAGCCCCGTGCCACCGCCCGTCGGGTAGAGGATCACGTCGGGGAGGGACCAGCCGAACTGCTCGGCGAGCTCGAGGCCCATGGTCTTCTTGCCCTCGATCCGGTACGGCTCCTTGAGGGTCGACATTTCGAACCAACCCATCTCGGCTGTTCCCTCGCGCACGACGGCGCCGCAGTCGGTGATCAGGCCGTCAACCAAGTAGGCCCGGGCCCCGTAATAGGCAGCCTCGTGCTGGTTGACGATCGGGGTATCGGCGGGCATGAAGACAAACGCCTCCATGCCAACTCGGGCTGCGTAGGCGGCCATCGCACCGCCCGCATTGCCGGCCGTCGGGATGGCTACCCGTTTGACCCCGAGTTCGTTGGCCCGGCTGATCGCCACGGCGAGACCCCGGCTCTTGAACGAGCCGGTGGGGAGCTGGGATTCGTCCTTCACCCACAGGTCGTTCAGTCCGAGCGCAGCACCGAGCCGCTCGCACTTGAGCAGCGGTGTCATGCCCTCGCCGAGCGAAGCGATCTTTGACTCGTCCTCGACGGGCAGGAGCTCCTTGTAGCGCCACATGGTCGGCGCCCGACCGGCGACCGCCTCGGGGGTCATGGTCGTGCGGACGGCTTCGAGGTCGTAGCGCACCCAGAGCGGCCGACCCTCGTGAAGAGTCTGAAGCTCGTTGTGGGGCAGGTGGGTGCCATCGATGGCAGCCTCGAGGTGGGTTACGTAGCTCACCAGCTTTCTCCTTACGCTGAAGTCGTTCGTGGGCTGGGTCGAAACGGTTCCTGAGCCAGGATCTCTTCGATCCTCTCGGAGATGTCGGTCCTTCCACTACGTCCGGCCCTAGCTGCCACGAGGCGTCGATCTCGCGCGCCGAGATGACTCTCGATTGCCTCTCGTGTGATCTCTGAAATGGTGATCCCGCGACGCTCTGCCTCATGACGCAGCATGGCGTCGAGACGATCGGGGAGTTTGACGGTGGTGCGCTTCATGGCATGCCAGCATACGACGCCGGCCCTCGGTGGTATAAACGCTGCGGCAGGGGTCGTACCTCGCCCGGTCACCGCCAAAAGTCGGCTGCCGAGGGCCGGGCACGTAGAATCGGCCGGCGTGTCGACAGTAACCGCTGATCAGGTCCCCAGCCTCTCCGGGTGGCGTAACTACGTCCGGAACCTGTGGCGCTGGCGCGAGTTCGGGTGGTTCCTGGCCATGGGCAACCTCAAGGCCCGCAACGCCTCCACCTCCTTGGGGCTGGTGTGGTGGATGCTGAACCCCCTGATCATGGCGGCCGTCTACTTCCTGGTTTTCGGCCTGATCCTGGGCGGCCGGCGCGGCGAGCCACAGTTCATCGCCTGGCTCCTTTCCGGCGTGTTCGCCTTCAACTACACCGCCACCGCCATGACCTCGGGCGCCAACAGCATCCTGGCCAACCGCCGCCTCCTGGTGAACATCCGGTTCCCGCGGCTGATCCTGCCGATCTCCGCCGTGATCGAGACCGGGGTCGGCTTCCTGATGTCGATCACCGTCTACTACCTCATCGTCTGGCCCGCCGACGGCGTCTCTCCGGGCGTCACGCTGTTGTGGTTGCCGGCAGCCGTCGCCCTCCATACGGTCTTCAACCTGGGACTGGCCGGATGGACCGCGCGGCTCGCCATACCGTTCCGGGACATCAACAACCTGATGCCTCACCTGACCAGGCTGTGGCTCTACCTGTCGCCGATCATCTGGCCTTTGAGCTTCCTGCGAGACCGTGGCGGCCTGGTCGAGGACCTGGCGGTCCTGAACCCGATGTACGGGATCCTCTCGTTCTACCGGATGGCGCTCATGGGCAGGGACCTGGATACCGGCGCGTTCGTCCTGGCGTTGCTGTGGACGCTGTTGATCGGCGGTGGCGGCATCCTCAGCTTCGTCCGCCACGAGGGCAACATGGTGCGGCATCTATGAGGGCGGCGCGATCGCCACAGGCCATCAGGGTCAACGGGGTGGGGGTTCGCTACCGCTCCTACGTGGACCGCGCCTCGACCTTCCGGCGGGTGGTGGCGCGGCGCCGGCTCAGGCAGACCACCACGGTGGTGGCTCTCGAGGACGTCTCCTTCGAGGTGGAGTGGGGGGAGACCATGGGGTTGGTGGGTGATAACGGGGCCGGCAAGAGCACGCTGCTGCGGGTGATCGCCCGGACCATGCGTCCCGACTCGGGCTCGGTTGTGGTGAACGGTGAGACCTCCACCCTGCTCCAGCTGGGGGCGGGTTTCAACCACGAGCTCTCCGGGCGGCGCAACGTCTACCTGAGCGGTCTGGCGCACGGTCTGGCCCGGGCGGAGGTGGCCCGGCTGTTCGATGCCATCGTGGCCTACGCCGAGCTGGGCGAGGCCATCGACCGCCCGATCAAGTCCTACTCGTCTGGCATGGTCTCCCGGCTGGCCTTCTCGATCTCCATCCATCTGCTCCCCGACATCCTGCTGCTCGACGAGGTGTTGGCAGTCGGTGACGCCGGGTTCAGGAAGAAGAGCCAGGCGGCCATGCGGGAACTGCTCGGGCAGGGTGGGGCGGTGATGGTGGCCAGCCATGTTCTGAGCGGTATGGCCGAGATGTGTGATCGGGTGCTGTGGTTGGAACGCGGGCGGGTACGGGACCTGGGACCCGCCGAAGCGGTGATCGAGGCCTACGGCCGTGCCTCCCCGTCGGCGCCCCGGTGAGACCCGGACACCGTCAAGGCGCAACGACGGTGGTCAAGAACACTCCGCCGGCCCCGGGCACCAACTGGTTCCCGGTGGTGGGCAGCGGGGCCAACCGCCCTGCCGAGCATCCGTGGCGCACCCACACCGAGCGGCCCGACGGAGTGAGCGTGAACGTGGTGGTGACCCGCTAGGAGCCGGCCGTCATCGCGGCGATCCCGGAGGATCCTGACCGGGATCGTGGAACGCTCCGGATTCCGGATGTGTTCCCAGGGGCCCGGGCTCTCGTAGCGCTTGCCGGGTGGCGATGAACTCGGCGGTGGAGGTGGCGATGAAGTCCCGCGCCAGGAGCACCAGCCGGTAACCCCCCAGCACCACCACGGTTCGGGCCATCCCCTCGGCCTGGAGCACGGTGGCCATGGTCAACTCGAACACGCCGATCCCCTGGGGAGCGAAGGGCGCCAGGAAACCGATCCCCCAGGTGAGGAGGAACCCGCCCACCACCAGCAGGGTGCGGAACTCGTCAGCGGCCGGAAAGGCGCGCAGGTACAGCAGGAACGTCACCGCGGACCATCCCCAGAACACCACATTGATGCCGATCAACCGGAGGTAGCCCCGCCAATCGAGGGCGAACTCGATGCCCCGCCTGGCGGCCAGCCATGCCATCACCCGGCCCCCTCCGCCGGGCGAAGTGGCCACAATCAGGGCTGCGGCGACGAACACCATCCATGCGGAGCCTCCCGGGATGCCGCCCGAGAGACTCAGGACCGCCAGCCCGCTCATGAGCACCACGGTAAGGCTGGTGGCCATCTCGAGGATGGCGGTGGCGCTGAGCGGTCCCACGGGCAGGCCGGCGTTGCGCAACAGCGCGACCCGTCCGACCGCGAACCAGACCGATCCGGGCACGTACCGGGCCAGCAGCGAGCGCGACGTCGCCACGGTGGCCTTGGAGAACAGGCGGGGAGTGCCGAGGCCGTGTCCCTGGATCCGCAGGCCCACCGTCCAGAACCAGGCGCCTATGAGGATCAGGAGAAAGCTGGAGGCCAGCGAGGCCACGATCAGCCCGGGGCGCGCATCGCCGAGCAGGGCTAGCACTTCGTCCGACTCCGTCCTCGCCACCCAGCCGATCAGGACCGCCAGACCGGCCAGGTAGGCGATGCGGAGGACCTTGAGCAGCCGGGCCGGCGCCGGGGTCTCGCTCACGGGATCAGCTCGTCGAGCACTCGGTCGTCCTCGGCCGGGCGGGCCCGGAGGGCCTCTCTGGCGCCGTGTCGGGCTCGGTCAAGAGACGGCCGGCCTCGTCGAGAACCGGGAGGACGATGCTGCTGTCCACGGGTGAGTCGGGCTGCACGATCCCGGAGTTTGCCCGTCCGAGCGTGTCGCGGCAAGCCGGACGCCGTCAGGCGGTCATGAGCCACGGGCCCATGAAACCAGCCGGCGCAGTCCTAGGCTGCGGCGGGTGCGCACCCTTGCCTTCTTCCGCCGGCTCGAACGAGGCTCGCGGGTCGCGGTGGCGGGTGGTGGGGTAATCGTTGCGATCCTGGCGGTGGGGTGGTGGGAGCTGCTGTTCCTACCCTTGGGAGCGAGTCATGACGGCCGGATCAATGCCCGGTTCGGCCTGCACGTCCGCAACCTGGTGGAGGGCGGCCTGGCGGGATCGGACTACCTGGCGTCCATGGTCCCTTTCTCGGAGCAACCGTACGTCCACCATCCACCATTGCTGAACGTGATGCACGCGCTGGTCGGCTGGTTCCTCGGTCAGGGCGAATGGCAGCTACGCCTGGTCGGCTATCTGGCCGGGCTGGCGACAGTGGTGGGTCTGCTGTGGCTGGCCCGCAGGCTCGAGCTGGGCGCCGGAGCGACGGTCCTGGCCATGGCGCTGGTGGCCGGCACCCCCATGTTCTGGATCTATGCCCGGCTGGGTCTAGGCGTGTCGCTCATGGTCATCCTGCTCGGGCTGTGGATCGGGCATCTGGGGCCATCCGGCACCGGCCCCGCTCGTCTCCCAAAGTCCGGCGGGCCGGCCGGCAGCGACTCTTCCCCCCTGGTCCTGGCCGTCGCGGCGGGTGCGGTGGCGTTCTCGTCGTGGACGGGTGCGTTGCTGGTGGCGGTGCTGGCCGGATGGGGACTCTTCCACCTCGGGTCCCGCCGTGTCGCCCGGTTGGTGGCCGGAACCGGCGCGGTGATGGTGCTGCTGACGCTGGTATGGGCGCTTACGGTCGGGGATGCGGCGGAACTGGCTGCCCATGCCGCCGACCGCCGCCAATGGCCTCCCTGGGACGCTCTGGTAGAGAACTATCGCTGGTTCTACGGCACGCTGTACCCCGGCTGGTTCCGGTGGCTGCTCCTTCCGGCCATCGCCGCCGCCGTGGTCGACCGCCGCACCAGGATGGCCTCGGGAGCGATCGTGGTCGCCCTCGGGGTCTGGACGCTAGCCACGCCTGACGCCGCCTTAGTCCATGACTACTGGACCTACCCGCTCCTCGTGCCCGTCCTACTCGGCCTCGCGGTCATCCTGGACCGGCTGGTGGTCTGTCTGTGGAATGGCGGGACGCCGATAGCCGCCAGAGCACCCGATTGTTTCGCAGACAGACCACCAGGTACCGGCAAGCCGGGTGTCGGGAGCCGGATCGTGTGGAGGAACCCGGCGCGGGTGCTGGGAGTGGCGGGCCTGGTCCTCGTGGCGGGCCTGGTCCTCGTGGCGGTGCTCGGATTCCGGGGCCTGGCACCGTACCGGCAGGCCTACTTCGACGCTCCTTCCGATGCCGGTGGGCTGGTCAGGTCGGTGGGACCGGCACCCGGTCAGGAGGTGGCGTGGGTGGCCGAAGGAGTCGATCCCCTCTCTATATGGGTGAGCTACTACTGGGACCTACCGGTCGCCGAGGTACCGCTGGATGGCGACACCATCGGATCGGTGAGGGGTGCCGACCTGGTGCTGGTCCGGGTAGACCGGATACCGGTGCCGATCGAAGAAGGCGTGCAGCCCGTGGCCGAGCAGGGCCGCTACGCCCTGTTCAGCGCGTCCTCCTTCGCCCGATAGGGCGAAGGTCCGGGCCTGCGCGAGGAACACGAACCCCGGCCGGTTTGACAGCACCGGGGCGACCCTGGCGCCCGGAGGCGCTCCGCTCAACGGGAGGCTCGTGACGGGCACGGGGGTCTTGCGCCCCGACACCGGGTCGGAGAGGCTCAGTCACTGCCGTCAACAACAGGCACGGGGCCGGCCGGCGGCCACGTAGTACTCGGCCAAACACCTCCGGCAAGCCCGGGACAGCTCGCCCTCCGGACGATTCAGGCCTGGTTGAGCGGTGGACTCGGCGTCACTGCGGTAGCAGCCTGGAGGCGGAGATGATCAAGAATCCGTTGTGAGCGCCAAGCGGGTCGCTCAACGCTCCCTCCGGGAAGAAGTCGGGCACCCTATCCGCTCTGAGAACAACCACGTCGGACGCGTCCAGGTCTCCGAGATTGTCCTCGTCGAGGCGCATCACCCGCATGCGCAGGTGATAGGAGACCCATGTAGCGCTGGTCACCGGGGGTACCGACCATGCCAGGTCCGAGCCCGGCAGGTCCCCCACCTGCTCCAGCACGGTTCCCGCGGCGGCGGGATCGGTGATGTAACGCTCCCGTGTCGAGCCGCCGACCACCGCGACCAGTGTGCCCGCGATGACCACGGCTGCGACCACAGCAGGCAGCGGTCGCCAACGGCGGGGGAACAGCCGGCGGATCCAGTCGGCAAGAGCCGCGAAGCCTATGGTCACCGGCGCCAGCCACGGGAAGTTCCACAGCCTGTGCACCCAGGCGCCCTGCTGAACCCCGAACGTGAGCGCAGCCGCGACCGACAGGGTTATAGCGGTGGGCGCCCTTGTGCGCCGGTCGATCAGCCCGGCCAGGAGGCAGGGCACCAGAAGAAACCTCAACCACACCGGCACCAGCATCTCCTCGGTGGCGAAGCGCCATTGCCGGGCCAGGAACTCGCTGAAGGTGAAAGTCGGCCCGTTGGTGCCTCCCACCTCGTTGCTGGTGCGTATGGCCACCTGGTTCGCGAGATCCTCGAATCCCGCCGCGCTGAGCATCCACAGCGCCGTGGCACCGGCACCGAGGGCCGTGCCCGCGGCGACCGCGGCGAGCAACCGCTGCCGGCCGCGCGACGGCCACGACACCGCCAGCCTCCGCAGCCGTGTAGCGAGCGTCGCGCCGACGCTCGGTCCCGAGCCGCCTTCAGGCGGCTCGCTGCCGTCGCGGCGCCCGGTGGCGAGCAGCCACAACATCACGAGCCCCATGGCTGCTATCCCGATCCAGGACTGCATCGCGGCCAGCGCGGCGAATCCCGCGGCGACGAGCATGTCCCGACGCCGCGGGTCATCGTGGCGCAGCGCCCACGACACTGCTGCGATGGCGGCTAGCTGCAGGGAGAAGCTGACGCTGACCCGCGCGTACACGTAGTAGAAGCCGGTGCTCGCCATGGCCGCCACCGCCAGCAGGGTCGGCCCCCAGGCCAGCCCCCGGCCGCGGAGCAGCGACGCCATGAACACGACCGTCGCCCCGCCCACCAGAAGGCTGGGCACCCGCAGTGCCGCAGTGCTGTCTCCGAGAATGCCAGTCGACACCACCGCCATGATCACCTGGAGAGGCGGATGGTGGGCGTAGGTGACTGCGACGAGAGGCGGGTCGGCTCGGGGAGCCACGTCGTACACCGCCCTGACGTACGGCTCGACCGCCGCGCCGAAGCGCGAGTCCACTATCCCCAACTCCCAGAAATTGCGGGCCTGGAGGCCGAACAGGCCCAGAATGCGGCCGTCGTCGCTGTTGCCGAGCGGCAGACCGAGATCGGGCAGCCAGGCAGCCAGGACGGCGGCCGCGATCAGGCCCACGGCAGTCCACCCCGACCAGAGGCGTGCTACGAGGGGGCCGAGGGTCGCTCTCAACGCGGACACTCCCCGGCGCTCATCGGGCCACCCTAGCTTTCGCCCAGAAACTCTATGAGCGTGCGCGGATTGATCGGCGGCCGATCGCGGCGCAGGGTGGTCATTCCCGCTCCTGTTCGCTTCGCTCACGGGCCGCTCGGGCCACGGCCCCGCCCCGCATGGGCCGGGTCGCCCGCCTATCCGCGGGGCCTCTATGCTGAGGCCCGTGAGTGCCCCCGACGGCTGCCTATCGGTGGTAATGCCCTGCTACAACGAGGTCGCCACCATCGACGAGATCGTCTCCAGGGTGCTGGCCAGTCGTTTCACTGGCGAGTTGATAGTCGTGGACGA
The DNA here is from genome assembly GCA_009841105.1 of Acidimicrobiia bacterium. Lineage (GTDB taxonomy): Bacteria > Actinomycetota > Acidimicrobiia > Spongiisociales > Spongiisociaceae > Spongiisocius > Spongiisocius variivorans. Next base: position 62,040 of record VXMM01000009.1, read on the forward strand.
CGCTTCAACCGACGGAACGCGCCGCCGGCTGTCCCAATACGACGATCCGCGTGTGAGGGTCCTGCTACAGCCCGAGAACCGCGGAAAGGGCGCCGCGGTGAGGCGGGGCTTCGTCGAGGCGAGCCGCGAATTCGTGGTGATCCAGGACGCCGACCTCGAGTACGACCCCGGTGACTGGGACGCGCTGATGGCGCCCCTAGTGCGCGGGGACGCCGACGTGGTGTACGGAGTCCGCATGCAGGAGGGCCCGTCGCATAGGGTGCCGTACTTCTGGCACATGGTCGCCAACCGAGTGCTGACCCTGCTGTCGAACATGCTCACCGGCGTGCGCCTGTCAGACATGGCGACCTGCTACAAGGCGTTCCGCCTCGAGGTCATACGATCCTTCGACCTGCGCGAGAACCGCTTCGGGATTGACACGGAGATCACGGCGAAGGTGGCGGCCGGCGGTTGGCGCATCTGGGAGACCGGGGTCTCCTATACGAGCCGGAACTACGCCGAAGGCAAGAAGATCACATGGAAAGACGGCATTGCCGCCTTCGTGTGCATCGTTCGCTACGGGATCTCCGTACGTGTTCGCAAACTCGGGAGGCGCGCCTAACCGGGCCGCTCCGACGCCTCGCGGGCTGGGCGATCCGACCCGCCCCCCGCTCCGGCAGCCTCAGCCGTTCCCGTGGTCGCCGCGGCCGTCCACCCATTCGGCGAGAACTTCGAGAATCTCCTGAGACGGGCTTGCCTGCGGTAGCCGGGGATCCCGTCGCCAGCGTTCGGGGTCTGCCAGGAACGCCTCCACCGCCGCGGGGTCATAGCGGCTCAGCATGGCATTCTCGCCGAGGCCGTCGGGTCGGTCGGTCCGGTTTCGCCACAGCAGTACGGGCACGCCCAGAAGAGCGCACTCCTCCTGGATGGAGCCCCCGTCGGTGATGGCGAACGGTGCCCGTGCGAGCGCCCTGACGAACTCGTCGTACGGGACCATCGGCACAAGCTCCACGCCGGAGGCTTCCAGGCCCGCTTGACCTGCCGATCCGAGCGCCCGCCGGGTGGGCTCGTGCACATACCAGCGCACCGGGGTCGTCTGCACCAGCCGCGTGATCGTCTGCACCAGCGCCTGTCTCCGCTGCCGCCGGTACAGGTTCTCCACTCGGTGCATGGTCACCACGGCGGGGCGTGTCCGGCGTGGAGATTCGCCCCGGCGAGTGCCTCCCGACATGCCGGTCGTAGACGGCGTCGCACCTGCGGCGCCCGGTGCCAGGGCAGCGCGGAGCGCATCGCTGACCGTGTTGGAGGATCCGGTGATGATCCGCCCTCTCACGCCGCGCCTGCGCAGCTCCTCGGCTGCTGTGTCGTCGGGCGCGAAGAGCAGGTCGGCGAGCCGGTCGACGGCCACCCGGATGATCTCCTCCGGAAAGGGGTGCAGCCACCGGTGGGTGCGAAGGCCCGCCTCGACATGCGCCAGTGCCAGCCCGGCGCGCTTCGCCATGAGCGCGCCGATCAGCGTGGTCGGCGTGTCGCCGTGAACCACGCAGATCCCCCGGCGCCCGCCGAAGACGGTTCGATCGAGCCGCCGGGGCAGCACCAGCTTGCGACCGAGTCCTGCCGCCCACCACAGAGCCGCAGCCACCGAGTTGACGCTGCGCGTGCCTCCCATGGCGAAGTCGGGTTCCCGCAAGCCCAGTTCAGCCCGGAACGACTCCGACCGGTCGGCGTGCTGGCCGGAGTCGATCAGACGGTAGGGAAGGCTGGCTGCCTCCATCCGCGACAGCAGCGGCGCCATCTTGATGTACTCGGCCCGGGTGCCGATGAAGACGTGGATCACGGCTCGGTGCCCTCCGAACGCTTCACCGGACGCCCTTCGACCGGCATGCGCCTCGCCGCGAGGAACTCCGAGACGGCTGCGCCCAGTAGGTCGCGCAGCAGCAGCACCACCCGGAAGCCGAATATCAAAATGCCGAGAGCCAGGGGGTCGGCTGCGCCGAGCAGTGACGGAAGGGTTACCTCTACCACGCCGATTCCATGGGGCGCTATCACAGAGAGGAACCGCAGCCCTCCCCAGGTGAGCACGAAAGCACCGGCGAGGCGCGCCGTCCCGAAGCCGTCGGCGGCCTCGAATGAGCGCATGTACAGGCAGAACACGGCGGCTGCCAGAGTCCAGTAGCAGGCCGATGCCATGATCATGTGCAGGTAGCCCGGCCACGTGAATCCGCTGACCGGAGCCAGGCTGTCCAGGCCGCGTCGCCGAGCCACCACCGCGACAGTACGACCCGCTACCGATGGCGAGGCGGCGACGATCACCCCGACCGCCGCGACGATCGGGATTGCCAGGCCTCCGGGCAGCCCGCCGGCCCAGCCGAGTAGTAACAGGCCATAAGCCACCGAGACGGCGAGGCTCACCGCCATCTCGAGCGCTGCGGTAAGAGCTAGAGGCGGCCCCGGAATACCGCGGCGCTGCATGAGAGCCACGCGGCTGATCGCGAACGTGACCATGAGCGGCACGTACCTGGCCGGAAGGGAACGAGCCGCGGTGACGGTCAGATCGAAGAAGAGTGGGCGCCGGCCGAGCATGCGCAGGCTCACGAGCCAGAAGTACGCACTCAGCGGTATCAGCACGAACCCTATCGCGAACGACGCCGCCATGAGCACATGCCTTGCGCCCGCGAGGTCTCCGAGAAGGTCGGCCACCTCCTCCCGGCGCGCCACCACCAGGACGGGCACGGCGGCCGCGAGCACGGCGAGGTATGCGATCCTCAGCCACCTCAGAAGGCGTCTCTGCCACGGGCGGCCTGTCATCCGGCTAGCGGCAAGATGGTCGCGGGTAGTTGCGACGGGGGCCGAGACGGGAGCCGACGGTTTGCCGCGTCTCATTCAACCGGCTGGGGCGACGAGTCGGAGGGGCTGCCGAGATTTGCTCAACTTGACTCGACGCTCCGTCAGCAGGTCACTGGATCAGCTCAAGCAGATCGTCGAGCGCGGTGTCGTTGATCTTCAGGCGCGCACGCAGCAAGCCACGCGCCTCGGCTGTCCGGTGCGACTTGGCCTGAGCCTCGTCCGCCGCGCCGATCAGCGTTTGGGGCTCGAAGCGCCCGGCGTCGAGCGGAGCCAGATCGACGAGCGAAGCCCAGCCTCCACCTTCGGCGGCGAGCGATCTCATTTTCGGAGAGTAGTCCAAGAGCACCGCCGCCTGATCGTTGAGCAGGGCTGCGATGGCGCCGTGATAGCGCATGGTGACGACGAAGCGACTCTGGGCGACCTCGGCCAGCACGTTGCCGACGTTCGGGGTGACCAGCTCAGTGTCCGTCGTCATCCTCTCTCGCAGCGCCACGAGCATGGGGGTGTCCTGGCTGGGCTGAAAGGGCAGCAGCCGCAGCGTCATGCCGGTGTGCTCGGCCAGCGCGTCCAGTGATCGCGCGAGCTGCCCTGTCCATGGCTGCCAAGAAGTGCGGGTCTTCGCCGCGGCCGTGCGGGTGCCTCGGCGATTCGGGGGCCTCAGGATCACGCAGATCGTGTCCACGGAGTCGTTGCGCGACGGCGTCGAGCCCACCGGGCTCGGAGCGCCCGGGTGCGGCGGTCGGGCCGCGCCCGCCCGGCTCGAAACGAGCGCGGCGTCCCCCGCGAGAACCGGATCGGCGCCGATCACCACGTCGGGCACACCCCAGCCCCTCAGGTGCCTCGCCGAGGCGGCGTCTCTCGTCACGACGCGGCAGGCCCGGCGCATCTCCGAGACCGCCAACCGCCGGCCACCGGCGCCCCGCACGTGTCCCACCCCGAGGCCGATGGCGGCGACCACGGCGCGCTCTCGTCTGTGAGTGGCCGGCGCCGACCGCCTGTAGGCGCGAAGGCGTGACATGTGAAACCAGATGTTCCACGGCGACGTCTCCGACTGCACCACACCTCCGGAGAGGACCATGGCGTGAGACCGGCGCAGCGACCGGCGCAGCGCAGCACCGCCCAGGGGCGAGCGATGAGGCACTGCCTCAACACCGTGGACCGCGGCAGTCCGCTCGGGATCGATTGACACCGCTATCGGCTCCACCCCCCGGGCACGTAGGGCGGCAGCCATGCAACTCAGGATCATCTCATCTCCCAGGTTGTCCGATCCGTACCAACCGGCAAGGGCGATCCTCAGGGCCATAGCAGGCGTGCCGGTGTGATCGCTGGCGAAGCGGTCCGTCGGTGAGGCCGGGACTGATGTGCTAGAGCGATATGGCTCTCTCCTTGGTGCGGCCAAGGTACCGGCCGTTCGGGGTGCTTCGGCACTCTGACAGTGACCGACCCGGATGTCGGTCCGCCCGGGCTCAAGGTCTGGAGTTCCCCGGTGGGCTGGATGCTCGGTTTATGCGGCCGTGTGATGGTAGTAGTGGTCCTCGCACTCGTTTGGGAGGCTCCGCCGGCGGAGGGGACCACGTGGGTCATTTCCGGGAGACCGGCGCCACGCCGGGTGTCCGATCACCCGGGCGTTCCGGTTGTGCGGTCCACGCGCATCTTGCAAAGCGGTTCGGCACGGCGACCTGGTCCTCACCCGGGCGGACCGGCTACCCGAGTACATGTCACTCTCCGAGGGATGCGTACGGGAGGACGGGCACTACCGGTCTCTCGGGGGCGAGATGATGGACCCCCTTGAGGAGCCACGGTCCCTGCTGCTACACGACTCCGGCGAATGCGAGATCACAGCCTTCGCGCACCTCGTCCGCCTGCCTGAGAAAGTAGGTGTCCCTCGCCTGCCAGGTGTGGCCCTGGTTGTGGCGGACGAGCATGTAACCCCTGCCGTGAGTCCGGTACGCCCTCCGCCCGCTTATCAGCACGTCCTCGATCAGGGCGCGGTCGACTCCGGCAGGCACCTCCCGCCAACCGAGGAGGGCGTCCAGATCATGCCGTGCGATCATCATCGCGCCACCGGCCAGGCTGGCCGAGCTGCGCTCCGATCGGTTCCTGAAGCGTTGGATGGTGCGGTCTGAGTCCTCGAGGTAGACGTACTCGGCGGCCTTCCCGACCAGGCAATCCATGGAGTACTCGTGGGCCAGCACCAGGTCCCACAAGTGTTCGGGTCCGTAGAAGTCGTCATCGTCGAACTTCGTGAGCAGCCTGCCTGTGGACTCGGCCACCGCCGCGTTGAGAACAGCCCCCAGTGGGACGTGGCCAGGCACGGGAACCACCCGGCACGGGCGGTCGATGGGGCCGACTATCTCCTCGACTACGGCGGGGTCGAAGCCCTCGCCATGCAAAGCCAGCACCAGCTCGACCTCCGGGTAGGTCTGGCCGGCTGCCGATTCGACCGAGGCGGCCAGCCGGTGGGGCCGCTTGGTGGCCAGGAGTACGGTGACCAGCGGTAGCGGAGGCCCGCGGTGATCCGTTCCGGTGAGGACCTGCCGTGCCCGGGCTCGCAGCGAATGGTCCCGCAGGGCACCGCGTCGCATGGCGATGCTCAGGGTTTCCCGCTGGTGGGAGCTCGCCCCTGCCACCAGTTCATCGGTCATGAGGGAATAGAGCTCGGTCCCGAGGTAGGAACCCAGTTGAGCGTCGGGTTCCGGGAGGCGTACCACGACGCCCGTTGCCGCCAGGGCCGCGAGCGTGGCTGCCCGAGAAGCGACGCCGTCGTGGATGTCGGCGGAGTCCTTGACGTGGTGGGCCCGGCGCAGCCTTCGGAGACGGTCCGGATCCAGGCTGCGGACGTGTCTGGGACCGAGGGTCGCAGGGGACGAGCCGTGGCTGTAGTTCCAACCGCGAGGGTTGAACTTCTCGGCGTCGAAGGCGGGCACGGAAGCCGACGGGTCGAGTTCGGAGAGCACTACCACCGTATCCAATTGGATACCTTGACCCTGCTGGGGTGTGTCGGTGACCGCAACCTGGGTGGACGCGCCGACGGCCTTTCCGATCCGGGACGCGGTGGAGAAGACCGCCGAGGCCACGGGTCCAACCGTGATCATCTCCGGGCCGAGCCGGTAGTGGGCCTGCTGACCTCGCCGGAGTCTCACGCCGGCCTCGCCCAGCCTCTTCTTCGTTATGACAGCGACGCTCCGCATCGCCCAGCCGTGGAACTGCCGGGCGTCGTCGAGGCTGCGAATCCCGGATGCCTCCCGCCAAACCGCCTTGATGATGTTGAGACATCGGCGGATGTTGCGACTGGCGAAGTGCTGCAGCTTGACCAGACGGCGCGCAGTGCGGCGCAAGAACCAGCGTCCCGATCCGATCCCACGGGCCAGCGATGATCTCTCTTTGGGGCCTGGCCGTGCGCTCACGACTCCGGTCTCATCCGGATCGAGCGGCTTGACAGCCTCGCATTCGGCAACGGTCAACCCGCGACGGGCTGCCCGGTGCAGTACCCAGGAGCGCACGATGCTGATCCCGGACGCGTAATCGATCGGGTTGGTGGACGCGGCCGGGCTGGAGCCCAGTTGTCCGCGCAGCAGTTCCACCGCCTCGGAGTTGACCTCGGCCTCAGCGGGGATGGTGATGTGGAACGAGGCTGCCGGGATCGCCTCGGCGGCGCCTCCCGGGCTTCCGAACCGAACGCGGGGGTCGCCGGCCAGCAGTCGCCTGATCATCTCATGCTCCCGGGTGCGGGAGGAAGCGCATCCGGCCGGCTCCTCGATCCACACGACCAGATCGTGAACACTCCCGGCCAGCAACTGCTCTACCGTCTCTAGACGGGCTATTTCGCGGGACGCGCCGGCGCGCACGGTCACTACATACTGCGGTACGGAGAAGCTACGGCCCGGAACGGCGCGTCTGAAGCCGTGATGGGCGATGAGCTGGGATATCTTGGCTCTCTGCAACTCCAGGCTGGCGGACTCGGCTTCGCTGGGCGTCGAGCCCTCTCCCTGGTGCCAGCACAGGGCCTTCCGGGTGGGGACCAGCACACCACCCCGGGTGTAGGCGCGGTAGCCGAACTCAGTGTCCTCCGCGCCCCACTGCGTGAAGCTCTCGTCATAGCCCCCCACGGCCTCATAGAACTCTCGCGAGACACCGAGATTGCCACCCGTCACGATCCGGAATAGGTCATCGTCGTCCGAGGTGAGGTCGTTGGTCCGCGACATGTGGAACTCGATCCACTGCGGTCGTTGCGACTGCCGGTCGGCGAACAGATCGCCCAGAGAGCCGGACCGGCGCCGCACGGTGGTCGCGTCGATGCCGGTCACGTCGACGTGGGCTCTGAAGCCGAGTGTGAGGACATCGGAGGCGGCATGGTGCCAGCGTGAGTGCTCGAGGAGCCAGTCCGACTCCGGCAGCATGTCACAGTCGAGGAACACCAGGATGTCGTGGGCGGCCGCCCGGGCGCCCGTGTTGCGTGCTCGGGCCAATCCGAAGCCCAGGTCTTCCTGGTGGACCACCCGCACCTTCAAGGGGCTACTCTCGGGCGGTTCCAGGGGAATGCGTGAGCCGTCATCGACGATCAATACCTCGAACAGATGCCGCGGGTAGCTCTGGCCCTCCAGCGCCGCCAGGGTCAACTTCAGCGACTCGGGAGCTTCGTAGTAGGTGACGATCACGCTCACCGCCAGCGTTGGTACGAATGTGCTGGCGGGACTGGTATCAAGGGCCGCCCAGTCGTTGCCGCGTACGTCGGCCGGGGGGACTGGAGGACTCATCCGACCTTTCGGTGAGCCATCAACACCCATGAACCGCGGCAAGGGAAAACCACAGGGTGGCCGGGCCTGCATCAAGGGCGAACACGGAGCCGCCAAGATAGCAGCAGGCTCGTAACACGATCGATGTTGCAGGAGCCATGACATGTCTCGACCGTTCCCGGGCTCGAGACGGGCGGGCGGTCACCCCGGCCATCGCGCCATACCTGTGGCCGGCGATGTCACCAATCTTGCCTGCCCTCCCAAACCTTCAACATCATCGAATTCCGTCCTACACTGGCCGGCGTGGTCAGAAGGGCATTGCTACTAGGAGTGTGCCGAAAAGTGTCCAGTTGGCCCGCTAGTACCCAACAAAACCCCAGGTCGAGGAGTCGCGGGCTGACCACCCCTGTCTCCTTCAGCATGCTCCTGGTGCTGGTGGCCGTCATCGGGCTTGCGCTCCAGGCAGCGGCCCAGGAGAGGACCTTCACCTTCGAGGGTTCGGGCTGGGGCCACGGCGTGGGCATGGGCCAGTGGGGGGCTCTCGGCCAGGCTCTGGAGGACCCGGGGAAGCGCGGAGAGGACATCGCCGCCTACTACTACACCGGCTCGAGGCCCGCCGATCTGTCCGATCTCGACCTGCCGAGCGACCTGCTGACCACGCTGGACAATCCGCTCTGGATCAACATCGCCTCGGAGATCACCCTCCTGGAGTTCACCGCGGTCGGCGGGCCGCTCGAGCTATGCCTGGCGGATGACGGTGAGGGGCCGTGTCCCAAGCCGGAGCAGCCGCAGGACGGCGAGCGCTGGCAGTTCCGCCGGATCGATGCTGGTGAGTGCGGCTTCTTCAAGGCGGGCGAACTCCAGGGAACCGCCGGGGATTGCCGGGCTTCGATCTCGTGGCCCGAAGCGGACGGGGTCCAGCTTCGATACGGCGAGGACCGGAGTAAGCCCTGCGTGGTGAGGGACTCGGAATGCGAGTACCGCCATGGCGCTATCAAGCTGCGCGACGATCCGGTCGAGGTCGGATTTCACGTGCTGCTGACCATCGGCCTCGAGGACTACGTCCGCGGTATCGCCGAGATCTTTCCCTTCTGGAAGGCGCCTGGGGTCAACGAGGCGCAGGCGGTTGCGGCCCGTACCTACGCGGCCTTCAAGTTCCTGGCCCAGGAGGTGAACGACCGTCCAGCCGATCCCGACGGGGATCCGGGGATCAGCGCCTCCCGCAAGAACTCGTGCTGGTGCCACCTGTACGACAACACCCGCGACCAGGTATACGCGGGCTGGTGGCGGGAGAATGGCCCCGATCAGGCAGCCTGGGTGGACGCGGTGGCCGCCACGGAGGGCCGGGTACTCACCTACTTCGGGCAGGGGTGGGAGCGATTCACCAGGGGTGGCGTTATCCAGGCGTTCTACTCCACCTCGACCGGGGGAGTCACCAACAGCAACCGCCACGGCTTCTTCACCGAGTGGGACGATCGGTCGGTCTCGGTGACCCAGTGGCCATACCTGCTACCGGTGGAAGATCCCTGGGACCTCGATCCGAGTCTGGACAACCCGGTCGCCTCGTGGCGCACCACCGTCCCGGCGTCCGAGATCGCCGACCGGCTGGGTTGGGACGAGGTAACCGATGCGCGGTTGGTGTCGGGTCCGACCACCACCAGCCCCTCCCGGGTGCAGTTCGACGGCCGGGACGGGGGGAGCGAGGTCTCGACGACGGTTGCCGGAGCCTGGCTCCGCTACGGGCTCGGTCTCAGATCGTCGGTCGTCCGGGCTATCGATGACCGTCCGGCGCCGCCCACCGAGGAGCCCGTGACTCCGGGCGAAGGCCTTGACGGGGAAGGGCAGGCGCCCGAACAAGGCGAGATACAGTACGACGAGCTCCCTCCCTTCCAAGACATCGCCGGCCATATTCACGAGCCGGGGATAGCCGCCCTTCGGCGGGCCGCGGTCGCGGAAGGATGCGATCACTACAGCCTCTACTTCTGCCCCAATGACCCTGCCAAACGCCTGGACGCGGCGATCGTGCTGGCGAGGGCCGCCCGGCTCCCGAGGCCCGAGGCGCCCTATCGCCTCAACTTCGAGGACGTGCCCGACTCCTTCCCGCACTCGCGCGAGGTATATGCACTGGCCGAGGCCGGGATCACGGCCGGATGCGCCGCCAACCGGTTCTGTCCGGACAAGCCCCTCACCCGGGGAGAGATGGCCACCTTCCTGATGAGGGCACTGGACCTGGCGCCCCTTGATTCGTTTGGCGGCCGCAGGTTCGATGACGTTCCGGCCTCCAGCATCCATAGCGGGGCCATCCACGCCATCGCGGCCGAAGGGATCACCGTCGGATGCTCCAAGACCTCGTTCTGCCCCCGCAGGCCCCTTACCCGGGGCGAGATGGCCACCTTGCTAGCTCGGGCCTTCTACGGGGACAGCTTGACGTCCTCCGGTGGGAACGAATAGGAAGCCGATTCCCCACGCCAGGTGCATGGTCGGCATTATCGCCGGGAGGAGCCAAGCGGCCCGATCCCGGCGCCTGATCGTCTCCCAGAGCGTGGTCACCGCGATCAGCATCCCGTAGCCGGCCGGTGGGATCCACCAGAGCGGCACCGCGATCGCGGCGCCGATAGCCGATGCGATCAGGCCGATCACCAGCGCCGGCGGGGCTAGCTGCCGCGCGGCGAGCGCGCCCGGGTTGCGTGCCAGCATCACCCGCTTCCATCTGCCGTAGTCGAGATACTGCCTCCCGAGGGCGCGGAGGCTGGAACGGGGGCGGTAGGTGACCGCGAGCCGCGGGTCGAACCAGACGAGGTTCCCGGACTGCCGGAGCCGATGGTTGAGCTCGAAGTCCTGGTTGCGGACCAGAGCGGGGTCGAAGCCCCCCACCTCTTCGAGCGCCCGCCGGTCGAAAACTCCCAGATACACGGTGTCCGCCGGCCCGGCCACGGAGGAATGCCTGAACTTGGCGGTGCCCGCAGCTGCCGGCGAGTTCATGGCGATGGCTATCGCCCGCTGGAGGCCTGTGGCGCCTACGGCGTCCTGCCGCCCGCCCACGTTGGCCGCTCCGGTCTCCTCCAGCAGTCTGACCGCCAGCCGCACGTAGTCGGGGGCGAACTCGGCATGCCCGTCGCACCGCACCAGGACCTGGCCCCCAGCCGCGCCGATGGCCCGGTTGAGACCTGCGCCCACCCCCAGTTCGGGGTTGTCGATCAGTTTCAGGCGGGAGTCCGCCGCGGCGCGCCTTCGCAGGATGGCGAGGGTCCCATCGGTGCTCCGCCCGTCTGCGACCACCACCTCGAAGGGGCCTTCATAGTCCTGGTCGAAGACGGCCTGCAGGGTGGTCTCGATGTGCGCGGCCTCGTCGCGCACCGCCATCACCACGGAGACGTGGGGCAACTCGGACAGGCGGACCTCCTTCCTCGGCCGGGGCCGGGGGTGATTGTCGCAGGGAGTCGGTTCGTATACTGGCCGCTCACCCCGGACTGATCGCCTGCGCTCCGACGCAGGCAGTTTCTCGGATGGTGGACGGTAGACCGGATACGGAGGCCATGATCGGGTCGGAGTTCGCATTCAGTCCCGAGGTGGTCCTGGCGATGTGGTCAGCAGGTGTGGCCGGTTCCGGTGCCGCGGTGGCCTACTGGCGCATCGTAGGTCGCGGTTACATATGGCTTGTCGCCGCCACCGTGGTCTTGATCGGCGGGGGGGCCTGGTACTTCGATCCGGGGGCCCTAGCGGCGGCGGCCCCGCTGGTCGGCGCAGGCGCCGCGCTCGTCGCCGGGAATCGCTGGGCGGCCACCATCGCTCTGGGCTCGTCATCCGTGTTGTTCCTGGTGGGAGCGTCGGCGGAGGGCCTAACCGTTCCTGCCATCACCGGGAGCGCCGCGCTGGGCGGGATAACGGGAGAGATGTTGCTCGGGCACTGGTTCCTCGTGAGTCCGAGAATGCCCCGGTGGCCACTCCGGACTCTGGCGTTGATCGGCGGCGCCGCGATCGTCATCGACTGGCTGGTACATGTGGCGCCGGGCATTCCACCGGCGGCCTCGGCAGGCCCCCTGATAGCCTCCGTGGCCCTGGCGGCGGCCAGCCTCATGCTCATGGCCGCCGTCTGGTTCGCCCTCGGTTACCCGTCTTATCCGGGAGTGATGGCGGCGACCGGTCTCAGCTACCTGGCGGTCCTGACATCGCTCGGTTCGGTGGTACTCGTCCGGGCGCTGGCAGCGGGAGTTTCCCCCCTTTGAGTAGCCGGCGGCCGGTGGCTTGTAGTGGCCAATGCCAGCTGGCCACTGACCAGTCAGGGCTAGCATCGGTGTCCCCCGAACCGGATCGGCACTAACCCGCGTCAGAAGAATGGAGTCACAGTTGGACATCGAGTTTGTGGAATCGCAAGAGGATGCGGCGTCGCGCGTCGGAGTCCTCGGTCTCGCCGCCCGGCCCGGCCTCGTCTGGCAGGGCGACGCGGAAGGCTATGTCGCCTCGCTGGGCGCGGGCTTCGAGCGGGCGCTCGAGCGGGCCGGGTTCAAGGGGGAGGCCGGCCAGAGTTGTTCCTACGACACCGGGTCGGAGAGTCCACACACGGTGGTGGCGCTCGGTACGGGCGAGGACCCGGGCGCGGATGACCTCCGTAGGGCCGCCGGGGTCCTGGGCCGCAAGGCATCGAAGGATGCTTCGGTGGCCACCACGCTGGCTTTCGAGGGGCAGGCGGCGCCCGTCGTGGAGGGATTCCTGCTCTCCCAGTACTCGTACGACCGGTTCAAGAGCAAGCCGGAGCCCGCAGTTACCGACTCCCTCCTGCTGGTCGGCGCCGGGGAGATGAGCGACTGCGAGGCGGGGATGGTGGTGGCCGAGGCGGTCGGCTGGGCGCGTGACCTGGTCAACACGCCGGCTCAGGACAAGGCGCCCCAGGAGATTCAACGTCAGGTGGCGGAGATGGCCGAAGGTCTCGGCCTGCGCCTCAAGACACATGATGTGCCGGACCTCGAGGAGAAGGGCTTCGGCGGGTTGCTGGGCGTGGCGGCTGGATCGGATCGAGCTCCCTGTCTCGTGGAGTTGTGGCACGAGCCGGAGGGTTCCGAGACGTTCGTCGCGCTGGTCGGCAAGGGGATCACCTTCGACTCCGGTGGCCTCAGCATCAAGCCTGCCTCGGCCATGGAGACGATGAAGACCGACATGTCGGGGGCGGCCGCGGTCATCGGCGCCATGGTGGCCATCGCGCGGCTCCGGCTACCCGTGAAGGTGCTCGGCCTGGCGCCGCTCAGCGACAACATGCCCGGATCCCGCGCCATCAAGCCGGGAGACGTGCTCACCACCCGCAACGGCAAGACCATCGAAGTCCTCAATACGGATGCCGAGGGACGGTTGGTCCTGGCCGATGCCCTCGCCTACGCGGTCGAGCACGAGCCGGACCTGATGGTGGATCTGGCCACCTTGACAGGCGCCTGCAAGGTGGCGCTCGGCGACGACATCGCCGGAGTGATGGGGAACGACGATTCGCTCATCGACAGGATCGAGAGGGCCGGTGAGCAAGCGGGGGAACTCGTGTGGCACCTTCCACTGCCCAAGGAGTACCGCCGCCAGCTCGACACTCCAATGGCAGACATGAAGAACATCGGCGGCCGCTGGGCCGGCGCGCTGACGGCCGGGTTGCTCTTACAGGAGTTCGTGGACGACGTTCCATGGGCGCATCTCGACATCGCCGGTCCTTCCCGCTGGACTCGCAACGAGCACTACCAGACGAAGGGGGGCTCGGGCTTCGGGGTTCGCACTCTGGTCGAGTTGGTGGCGAACCTGGCGGAGCAGGGCTTCGGCACTACGGAATGACCGAACTGAGCCTCGGGATTGTCGCGGTGACGGCGCCACCCCCCGACGGGCAGCCTTCCGGCGGCCGGAGCAGCCACTGGTAGGTCGGTAGATGCGGCTCAGATTCCTCAGGGCGCAGGCATTTCTCGACATGGTCACGCTCATCGTGTCCATGCTGGTCGCCTCCATGATCAGTTTCGACACCCTATTCCCCTGGCAGTTCGAGCCGCAGATCTGGTCGCTCCTGATGATCATGGTCGCCGGCCTGGCCGGGGCCGAATGGGTCGGGTCACGGTTGCTGATGGGTGGGCCTCTGCGGCCCGGCTACGGACGGGCCGTGGCCGTCACCCTCATGGTGTTGGGCGCCACCGCGCTGGCGCTGATCGCCACCCGGGTGTACTTCTCCCGCTCCTTCATCGGCTGGACCATGGCCTGCTTCGTGCTGGGCGCCGTCATCCATCGAGCCTGGCTGCGGAGTCGCCCCTGGACAGAGGCGATGGTTCTCATCACCGGGGAGCAGGCGCTGGTCGACGACCTTCGGGACGCACCCCACGCCGAGGTACTCTCCGTGGTCGATCCGGCTACCGAGGATCGCCTGGAGCCGCTTGAGCCCGGAGTGGTTCTGGGTGTCGATCTGAAGGCGGCCCTATCCGGCCGGATGGCCCAGTACGTCTCCTCCTGCACCCTGGCCGGGCTGGACGTGCGGCCCATCTCGCAGATCTACGAGGCGCATACCGGTCGGATGCCGATCGTGGCTCTGGCGGAGGGCTGGGAACTCTCCACGCCCGTACTCCGGACCGCTCCCTACCTACCCGGGAAGCGGCTCTTCGACATTCTGGCGGTGCTCGTTACCGCCCCGATCACCCTCGTCATGGCGGGCGTGACGGCGGCCGTCACCCGCCTTAGCTCGCCGGGGCCGGTCATCTTCTGCCAGGTTCGGGTAGGCCGGGGAGGGAGTCATTTCACCCAGTACAAGTTCCGTTCCATGTGGCATGAGCCCGATCAGCAGGAGGCGTCCTTCACCAGCCGGGACGACGTCCGCGTAGTGCCGGTGGCCCGTACCATCCGGCGCTTCCGGCTCGATGAGCTACCCCAGCTGTGGAACGTGCTCAAAGGCGATCTCAGCCTGGTGGGACCGAGGCCCGAGCAGGTGGACTTCGTGGAGCGTTTCGATCGGACCATCCCGTTCTACTCCCAGCGCCATCTCGTCCGGCCCGGCTGCACCGGCTGGGCCCAGGTCAACCACGGATACGCCGATGGTGAGGCCGGCACCGTAGACAAGCTGACCTACGACCTGTTCTACATCAGGCACATGAGCCCGTGGCTCGATCTCGAGATTCTGGGAAGGAGCTTCTGGACCGTTCTCAGCGGCTTCGGGGCGCGCTGATCAGCCTAGGAGCATGGTGAGAAAGACGGGGATGCGTTGGCCGGCTGTCCTCTCGCATTGGCTTTCTCGGTCACCAGGCAGTTGGAGCACTCTCAGCACGCTCCGACTGCCCGGCAGGTCTGGTCATAGTCCACGATGGGGGGAGGAGAGGCAGGGTCAGCGCAGGAGGGGCAGTCCGGGTTCTTGCCGAACCGGAGGGTCCGGAACCGGTGGGCGAGGACGTCGAGTGTGAGCAACTGTCCGATCAGACTTTCTCCGATCCCGGTCAGCCGCTTGATGGCCTCAGCCGCCTGCAGCGTCCCCACCACACCCGGAAGCACGCCCAGCACACCGGCCTCTTCGCAGTTGGGCGCCAACTCGGGTGCGGGGGGCTCGGGGAACAGGCACCGGTAACACGGCCCCTCCACCGGATCGAAGAGGCTGACCTGCCCCTCGAAGCGGAACACCGATCCGTGTACCACCGGGATCCGCAGGTTGATGGACGCGTCATTGATCAGGTACCTGGTGGGAAAGTTGTCGGCGCCGTCAATGATGAGGTCGTAGCCGCCCAGGATGTCCAGCGCGTTGGAGGCGTCCAGGCGCTGGTCTCGGGTATCGACCGACACGTCCGGGTTGAGGGCCCGGATCGTGTCACGGGCCGATTCGACCTTGGAGTTGCCGACCGTCCGGGTGCTGTGCAGGACCTGGCGCTGCAGGTTGCTGATGTCCACCCGATCATGGTCGACTATGCCCAGGGTTCCGACGCCTGCGGCGGCCAGGTAGAGGGCGGCGGGCGAGCCCAGACCACCGGCACCCACGATCATGACCCGGGAGTCCAGCAGCTTGCGCTGGCCGGCTTCCCCGATCTCGGGAAGCCGGATGTGGCGGTCGTACCGCTTCAGCTGGTCGTCGGGCATGCGGCTGGGCAATTCCCACGGACCTCCTCGGGCCTTCCACTCCTGGAACCCGCCCGCCAGCGAGAGGGCGGTCGTGTAGCCCATGGTCTGGAGCGTGGACGCCGCCAACGCCGAGCGGATCCCGGACGCGCAGTAGATCACCATGGGTTGGTCGGTGGGCGGGGACACCATGTGGATGCTCCCCTCCAGCACACCACGGGGGATGTGGTATGCGCCGGGGATCTTGCCCTGCTCCAACTCGGGGTCCTCCCGGACGTCGATCAGGATGATCTGTCCGGGGTCGAGAGAGGCCAACTGATCGGCCGAGATTTCCCTGATCCGGCGGCGCGCCTCGGCGACGAGGTCCATGTACGAAGCACCCATGCTGGCAGGCTAGTGGCCGGTGGCCGTTTCCGAGCAGCGGCCAGCGGTTGGTTCGCTAGGTGTAGTGGCCACTGGCGACTGACCACTGGGTAGGGTATCGGGGTGGCGACTTCAGTTGGTCGTGCGGGGAGGTCTGAGCGGTTACCCGGCGGTGGGAGTGGGCTACCGCGGCGACATCCAGGGCGACTGTTCCCGATTCTGCCGGTGAGCCGTGGTTGACGTGCCCCATCGTTCGGGGGGCCCGCCTGTCGGCGGCCGGATCGGACCCGGCCGGAAGGGGTTCGGGGAGTACCGGCGGGATGTGGTCAACAACCGGCACTCGGTGGGACTGCCCGCCGAGACCCTCGCTGAGATCGAAGCCGCGGGCATCGTCCTCCCTGACCCGGATGTGGTGAGGCGATACCGGCTTCAACGGGTGCGAGATCGCCTTAGAGACCTCGACTATGCAGGCATCATCCTCTACGACCCGGTACACATCCGCTACGCGTGCGATGCCACCAACATGACCCTGTGGAGTGCACACAACCCCTGCCGTTACCTCTGGGTGGGAGCCGAGGGTCCCATGATTCTCTTCGACTTCTCGGAGACCGCATTCCTGGCGGGGCACAACCTCCTGGTGGACGAGGTACGGCCGGCTACCCAGTGGATGTACGAACTCGCGGGGATCGAGATGGAGCGCTATCTACGTAGATGGTCCTCGGAGTTGGCCTCCGTGGTGGCGGAGCACGGGTCGGGCAACCGGAGGGTGGCAATCGACCGGGCCAGTCCTGATGCCATTCACGCCTTGGATCAGCGGGGACTCGAGCTCCGCAACGGGGGCGAGGTCATGGAGGTGGCTCGCTCGGTGAAGAGCCCGGAGGAGGTCACCCTGATGCGAGCCGCGCTGGTGGCGGCTGAGCACTCCCTGGAAGCGATGAGGGCTTCGCTCGAGCCCGGCATGACCGAACTGGACTTGTGGGCGATCCTCCACGCGGAGAACATCCGCCGTGGAGGTGAGTGGATCGAGAATCGCTTCCTAGTTTCCGGTCCGCGTACCAACCCCTGGTTCCACGAGGCTGCCGGGAGGGTCATCGAGGACGGGGATCTGGTGGCGTTCGACACCGACCTGATAGGTATCTTCGGGATGTGCGTCGACATCTCGCGAACCTGGATCGCGGGCTCCCGACGGCCCAATGCCAACCAGCAGGATGTCTTCGCCCGCGCCGAGGAGACGATCTGTCGCAACATCGAGATGGTTCGCCCGGGCATCACCTTCCGGGAGCTCACCTTCGATGCCTGGCTTCCCGACATCGACGAGTTCAACTCCTACTCGAACCAGTTCCACGGGGTGGGTATGGCCGACGAGTGGCCGATGATCGGCCTTCCTCAAACGTGGGACCGGGCAGGCTACGACGGTGTGGTGGAGCCTGGAATGGTGCTCTGTGTCGAGTCCTTCGTGGGCAGGCGGGGTTGGGGTGAGGGGGTAAAACTCGAGCAGCAGGTGCTGGTGACCGAGCACGGGCACGAGCTTCTGTCCGGCTATCCGATCGGTCTCCGGTGACCTCGACCCCTCCGGCTAGCCGAGGAGCCCGACCAACCTGCGCATGGTGGAGCCCGCGGGAGCATCGATCTTGAGGTCGGCGATGCCGTCACCGTCGGTCGGGCCGAGGTTCACGATCACGAACGGGACACCCCGGCGGACGGCGGAGAGCGGGATGTCGGCCGCCGGCCAGACCGACAAGGTGGTACCCACCGCCAGGACCGCGTCCGCGGCCTGCGCCATGGCATACCCCCGGTGCATCTCCGCGGCCGGCATGGCCTGACCGAACGAGATCACGGTCAGCTTGATGATGCCGCCGCAGCGGGAGCAGTGGGGGTCCTCCTCGCCGCTCTCCACCCGGTCGAACACCGTTTCGGACGGCCACTCCGCCGGGCATACGAGGCAGCGGACCGTCCAAACGTTGCCGTGTGCCTCGACCAGCAACTCATCCGCCAGGCCGGCCGCCCGATGGAGGCCGTCGATGTTCTGCGTTACGCAGCCTGCCAGCCGACCCAGCCGGGCCAGTTCGGTTATCGCTTCGTGGCCCTGGTTGGGTCTGGCCTGGCGCAGGGGTGACGTGGACCACCTCATCCAGCTTCTTCGGCGGGTGGCGGCGGAGTCCAGGTATCGCTCGAACGTGAAGTCATCCGGGTCGACGGTTTTCCACAGGCCGTCAGGGCCGCGGAAGTCCGGGATTCCCGACTCGGTCGAGATCCCCGCGCCCGTGAAGACCAGCAGGCGGCTCGAAGATCCCAGCAACTCGGCGGCCTGCTCGATCTGGTCAACTGTCATCCGTCAGGATGCTAGGACTTGCGGGGGTGCTGGTTGACTGCCAAATAACGACTAGCCGATCGTGGTCACTCTGTGTTGCGGTCGGCGTGTTCTGGTGCCATATCCCACCGCCGCCCCACAGACCGACCACGGGACCCGCGATTGCCAACTAACACGCATAGCGTGAACACGTTCTAGCACTAGCGGAGAGGCACCCGGTAGTGGACCGAGAGTAGGTCCCGGCGGTGCTGCTGTCGCAGCCGCGGCGTGAGACGGCCTACGTGACGGCGTCCGAGTAGGGGGAGTAGGGGACGTACCCACACCTCCCGGTTGTGGAGATGGACCAGGCCTTCCCGGCAGAGCACTGAGAGGAAGACCGGATGCGGGATTTCCGACCGGCGCCTGGCGGCCATGATCAGGCGCAGCAGCTCCGATACAGCGTTGGGTCCCAGGGCGGCCGTCCAGTAGGTCAGCACGTACGGATGGGACGGCTCGACTCCGGAGCACATACGCTCGGGCCAGAGCCGGGGAGTGATCCGGTAGCGTTGCTGTGCCGACACGCGGAGCGCGGCGCCCGGCA
Source organism: Acidimicrobiia bacterium (assembly GCA_009841105.1). Taxonomy (GTDB): domain Bacteria; phylum Actinomycetota; class Acidimicrobiia; order Spongiisociales; family Spongiisociaceae; genus Spongiisocius; species Spongiisocius variivorans. The sequence continues at coordinate 80,902 of VXMM01000009.1, forward strand.
ACGGCGCGATGCCCGTGGCGACGGGAGGACGTTCGTCTCGACGGACAGTGCCGGGCGCTGCGAACCGCATGCCCCCAATATGCCATCGAAATCGTATTCCATCAATAGGGTATTTTTGGCGTTCTCAGGAATTTTTCCCACTCTTGACCAAGGATCGAGTGTTATCGAGTTGTGGGAATAAGGGTTTGGTCTGCTAGTTACCGATCACCAATGAAAGAGCTCCGTCGGTTGGCACCAACTCGCCGGCTGAGGGCACCGTCAGCAGCACGCGGTCAACCAACTCGGGGTCGTCCGCCGGCTGGTAGAGGATCTCGATGGCCACCGCCGTCCCGGCTTCCTCCTGGGCGATCTGGATAGCTTCCAGCGCCTCCTCCGAGTTGAGACCCTCCAGCGCCGGCACCACCAGAACGCTGATCTCGCCGGCGACCTGGATGGTCACCGTCGATCCCTGGTCCACCTCTTGCCCGGCCACGGGATCCGACCCCAGCACGGTGCCCCGAGCCTCGGGCGACAGCACCTCCTCGACCTGCGCCAAGAGGTGGGCGCCCAGGACCGCATCACGGGCTGCGGTCGCGCTCATACCGGTCACATCCGGCACCTCGGTGAAGGGAAGCTCGTTGTAGTAGCCGATGCCCAGGCTGCCCGGGAACTCGCCCGCCGGGTACTTGTCCAGGACTACCTCCATGAACTCCTTCCAGATCGGCGCCGGCACCGAACCGCCGAAGACGCGGGAGTAGGTCTCGCCGTTGATCACCACGTCCTCCAGCGAGATCTGCTCGTCCGGATAGCCCACCCAGACCGCGGTGGTGAAGTTGGGCACATACCCCACGAACCAGGCATCCCGGTAGGCCTGGTGGGTTCCGGTCTTGCCGGCCTGGGGGACACCCTCGATGTCCGCCCGCCGGGCGGTACCGCAGCAGACGACCCGCTCCATCGGCCTCCGGACCGCGGCCGCCAGTACCGGATCGATCGCCTGGGTGGTCTCCACCTCGCGCTGGTAGATCACCTCTCCCTCGTCGGTGGTGATCCGGGAGATCAGGTACGGCTCGGCGTGGGTGCCGTTGGTGGCGAAGGTGCTGTAGGCGGAGGCCATCTCGAGCGGGCTCACCACGCCGGCGCCCAGAGCCAGGGAATAGACCTCCTCGAGATCCGATGTGATGCCCATCTTGTGGGCGGTCCGGATAATCGCCCTGGGTCCGACCAGTACTGAGAGTTGGGCGTAGACGGTGTTGACCGAGCGCTCGGTGGCCTGCGCCACTGTGAGCAGGTCGTCGACCGATCCCGCATTGCGTACGGTCCACACGTAACCGCCATCAGGTCCGCACGGATCCTCGCACTCGATCTCCAGGGGGCTCCGGGCATCCCAGTACGACTGGAGGCTCCCGCCCGCCTCGAGGTAGGCGACCAGCACGAAGGGCTTGAAGGCCGAGCCCGGGTTGCGACGACCTTGGATGACAAGATCGAACTGCTCCTGCTCGAACGGTAGGCCGGACGACATCGCCAGGACCGCCCCGGTGTGGTTCTCGACCATGGCGATGGCTCCGGTCGGCGCCCCCCGGGTGTCGGTGCTCTCCTCGTCCGGTAGCGGAAGCCAGGTACGCAGGATCTCGTTGGCCGCATTCTGGAGTTCAAGGTCCACCGTCACGTAGACCTTGAGCCCGCCCCCTCCCTCGCAGTCCTCATCGTGGGCCGGGCATCCGAAGAGAGCCTGGCGGCGCTCTTCGTTGGTGAAGCCCAGGTCCTCGTCGAACTCCCGGTCGTTGAGTATCTGGCGGCGCACCTCGGCCACCACGTGCTCGGCAGGGCTCTTGAACGGTTCCGGCTGTCGGATGAGGAAAGGCGTCTCCTTGGCCTCGGCGGCCTCCTCGTAGCTGATGAACCCGGACGCGGCCATGGCGTCGATCACATCGTTGCGCCGGTCCTCGGCCCGCTCGGGCTGGCGGCGGGGGTCGTAGAGGGTGGGGTTTCGGATCGTGACGGCCAGGGTGGCCGACTCGGCGATGGTGAGGTCGGCGAGGTCCTTGTCGAAGTACTCCCGCGCGGCCGCCACGACCCCGTATGCCGACCAGCCGAAGTAGACCGAGTTCATGTAGAACTGGAGGATCCGCTGCTTCGAGTGTCGCTGCTCGAGCTCGATGGCGTACAGCGCTTCCAGGATTTTGCGCTGGATGGTCTGCTCGTCGCCGACGATGTTGTTCTTGACCACCTGCTGGGTGATGGTCGACCCGCCCCGCCGATCCACGCCGGTGATGTGATCGCGCACCGCACTGGCTATGGCGGTGAAGTCGACACCCTGGTGGTCGAAGTAGTCCCCGTCCTCCGCGGCCAGGATCGCTGAGACGAGGGATTCGGGAACATCGACGAAGCGGGCGGGTTCGGAGATGCGTCCTGCGTGCAGCTCGGCCAGCAGCTTCCCGTCCTCGGTGTACACGCGGGATACACGTGACAGGTCGGGCAGCGCCAGCAGCGTCGGTTCGATCTCGACCTGGGGAAGCCACCGGTCCAGCAGCCGGTCGAATGTCGCGTAGGCGGCGTTGACGCCGAGGAAGCCGAAGAGCCCTATCCAGGTGGCGACGATCATCGCGATGGCCACGCTCAGCACCAAAGCGAGCGACCACCGGCGTTTCAGTTCGCCCCGCTCGATGTCGTGGATGTTCTGGCCGGTCATGACCGACCGCCACGGTCGTTAGGATGTCGGGTCATCGGCTAGCCAGGATACCGGTGCTTGTGTCCAACTCTCCGGCATCGCCGCGACGCGTCACCTCCAGCGATCTGGAGATCGACGTGGCCTACGGACCGGCGTCCCATGGGGACCTCGGCGATCCAGGAGGCTTCCCCTTCACGCGCGGTCCCTATCCGACCATGTACCGGGGCCGGCCCTGGACCATCCGGCAGTACGCCGGGTTCGGCACCGCCCGCCAGACCAACCAGCGTTTCAAGGCGCTCCTAGCCGCCGGGCAGACTGGTATCTCCACCGCCTTCGACCTTCCCACCCAGATGGGGTTCGACTCGGACTCCCCGCCGGCGGCAGGCGAGGTCGGCAAGGTGGGGGTGGCCGTCGACAGCCTGGCCGACATGCGGGTTCTTCTCGATGGGTTGCCGCTCGGGGAGGTGACCACCTCGATGACGATCAACGCTACGGCACCCGTGCTGCTGCTGCTCTACCAGCTGGTGGCCGAGGAGCAGGGCACCCCGCCGGAGCGGATCCGGGGGACCGTGCAGAACGACATCCTGAAGGAGTACATCGCCCGGGGGACCTACATCTACCCGCCGAAGGCGTCCATGCGGCTGGTCACCGATCTGTTCGCCTACTGCGGCCGGGAGCTTCCCGGCTGGAACACCATCTCCATAAGCGGCTATCACATCCGCGAGGCCGGCTCCTCGGCCGCGCAGGAGATCGCTTTCACCCTTGCCAACGGCATCGCCTACGTGGAAGCCGCCGTCGAGGCCGGCCTCGAGGTGGAGCAGTTCGCGCCCCGGCTGTCGTTCTTCTGGAACTCTCACAACCACCTGTTCGAGGAGGCGGCCAAGTTCCGGGCCGCCCGGCGTATGTGGGCCTACATCATGCGTGAGCGCTTCGGCGCCACCAGCCCGGCCGCGCAGCGAATGCGGTTCCACACCCAGACGGCCGGCTCCACGCTCACCGCCCAGCAACCCGAGAACAACATCGTCCGCACCACGGTCCAGGCCCTGGCGGCCACGCTGGGAGGGACCCAGTCACTCCACACCAACGCGTTCGACGAGGCGCTCGGCCTGCCCACCGAACGCTCCGCCACCATTGCCCTGCGTACCCAGCAGATCCTCGTGGCGGAGTCGGGGCTGGCCGACACGGTCGATCCGCTGGCTGGTTCCTACTATGTGGAGAGCCTCACGGACCGGCTGGAGGAGGCCGCCGGGCGGATCATCGACGAGGTCGATCGGCTGGGTGGGGCGGTGGCCGCCATCGAGCAGGGCTTCCCGCAGAGCGAGATCGAGGAGGCTTCCTACCGGGCCTCGATGCGGGTCGAGAGCGGGCAGGACACGGTGGTGGGGGTGAACCGGTTCACCGACGATGCCGGGGTGGGTGTGCAGGCCCTGAGCGTCGATCCGGCCCTGGAAGCCGACCAACGATCCAGGGTCAGGGAGTGGCGCGCCAACCACGACCGGCGAGCAGTGGACCGGTCGCTGGAGCGGTTGGTCCAGGTGGCTCACGGAACCGGCAATATCATGTACCCGATGAAAGATGCCCTGGCCAACGGCGCCACGCTGGGCGAAGTCTCGGAGGCGCTGCGGCAGGTCTTCGGCGTGCACCGGGCCCGATAACGGGCTCGGATCCCGACCGGAAGGATGGAGGCAGGCGGATGAATCGTGAGGACACGTCGTTGCGGTTCCTGATAATCGGCGCCGGGCCTGCCGGCAGCGCAGCGGCCACGACCTCCTCGGCCCTGGGCGCCGACGTGATCCTGGTCGAGGACTCGTTGGTGGGCGGCGCCGCTCATCTCCGCGACTGCATCCCCTCGAAGGCTATGGCGGCCACGTCCATCCGGATGAAGGCCATCCGCAACGCGGCGGACCTGGGGATCGTGGGCCCGGTCGCCGGGCTGGACCTCGGCCGTCTGGCCGACCGCATACAGGTGATCACGAGGACGATCTCCAGCCGCTCGGTCGAGCTGCTCGAGAGCCAGGGAATCGAGATCATTCACGGTCGCGGCCGGTTCGTGGGCCCCAACCGGGCGGTTGCGACGGTTGAGGGGATGGAGAGGACGATTCCCTTCGATTTCGCCCTGGTCTCCACCGGATCGCGGCCGCGCGTTCCGGAGTGGGCGCAGGTGGACGGGGAGCGGGTCCTGACGACTCGCCATGTCTACGACCTGCCCGCCCCTCCCGAGCACGTGGTGGTGATCGGATCGGGCGTGACCGGGGTGGAGATGGTCCATATATTCGAGAGCCTCGGATCCGAGGTGTCGCTGCTGGTGAGCCGCCACCACGTCCTCCCGCACCGTGACGCCGAGGTGGCGGCGGCGCTGGAAGCCGACTTCCTGGAGCGGGGCGTGAAGCTCCTGAAGGGCGCCCGGGCGGTGGGAATCGACCGTACCGGGGACGGTGTGAGAGTGCGGGTGCAGGACGGGCGCCGGGTCGATGGGAGCCACGCCCTGCTAGCGGTGGGGGCCATGCCCATGACAGAGGGGCTGGGCCTGGAGGAGGTCGGCGTCAAGACCGACCACGGCTTCATCGTCGTGGACGAGTACCAGCGCACCTCGGTCCCGCACATCTACGCCGCCGGTGATGTAACCGGCCAGATGCTCCTGTCGTCGGTGGCCAACCAGCAGGGACGGAACCTGGCCCGGCACGTCGTGGGCCATCCCGGCCAGTCGATCGATTACGCCAACGTGGCCCAGGCCATCTTCACCGAGCCGGAGATCGCTTCCGTCGGTCTGGAGGAGGCCGACGCCGCGGCGGAGGGCCGCAAGGTCCGCATCACCAAGGTGCCCTTCACCGCCAACCCCCGCAGCCTCATCCACGGGAGCACGGGAGGATTCGCCAAGGTGGTCTCCGATCCGGCCACCCGGGTGGTGTTGGGAGGGACCATCGTGGGTCATCGTGCCTCGGAACTGATTGGGATCCTGGCGCTTGCCACCAGAGCGAAGATCAAGGTCCAGACCCTCAGGGAGACGCTCATGGTGCATCCCACCCTCTCGGAGTCGATCTCCGACGCAGGCGATTAGTTATTCGTGGTGGGTCACGGGGCCGTGGTCCCGAAGCTACTGCATTCAGCGTGAACACGGCCTAGCAACTAAGAACACTTACGGTGTACTGCGCGAACTGGCGGTCGCGGGTGACGAGCGTGAATTCCTCAGATCTGGCTTGCGCGATCAGCATCCGATCGAAGGGGTCCCGGTGATGGAGGGGCAGCCGAGCGACTTGTCGGGCATGGGTGAAGGTGACCGGCAGTTGCAAGAAGTCTTCTTCGATCACCGCGTCGAGGTCGCCGCCCAGTTCGAGTTTTCCGAGCGACTGCTTCACGGCGATCTCCCAGATGCTCACGGCACTGATCCAGACTCGGTTGCCGGGATCCGCGATGGCATGCTGAGCGTCCGGCGAGAGTTCGTCTCCGTTGACCCACCACAGCAGCGGGCAGGTGTCGAGCAGTAGGTCCAACCCTCAGCCCTCGAAGGCGTCGATCAGCCACTCGGGCGTATCCGAGAAATCGGGGGCCATCTTGACCTTGCCGGCCAGGCGCCCGGGCGTCCGGGGCGCCCTGCGGGGCTGGTAGGCACAGAGCCGGGCGACCGGTCTCCCGGCGCGTCCGATCACGACCTCCTCGCCCTCCTCCACGCGTTTGAGGAGTTTCGAGAGGTTGGTCTTGGCCTCATATATGTTGACTATCCGTTCGCTCATCGCCTGCCTGTCGATCGTGGTTAGTCTAGTCAGACTAACCAAGCAAGGCACGGACGAGGCCGCGACGCCGGCGACTAGTCCTTAGTTGCTAGTAGCCACCGTTTATTGATTGTTAGCGACTAGCGACTAGCGGATGATGGCTATGAGCTCGTTGGTGCGGACGGTGTCGCCCGGCTGGACCTTCAGTTCCACCAGCTCCCCGTTCATGGGGCTCTTGATCTCGTTCTCCATCTTCATGGCCTCGAGGATGCAGATCTGCTGATCGGCCGCCACCCGGTCCCCTGCCTTGACCGACACCTTGACGATGGTTCCCTGCATGGGGGACAGCACCATCCCGGGCTCGGAGGATACGGGCCCACCGGCGGCCCGCCGCCGGGGCGGCCTCCGCATCGGGCGGTCCCCGGCCGCATGTGGCGCCTCCGGAGGCCAGAAGGTCACGTCGAACTTCCGCCCGCCGACCTCCACGGTCATCTCGCGGCCCGGCCCGGGATCCTCGCTGGGTTGGGCCTCGCCCCGGTCGAACGGCTCAGGGTCGAGCAGCAGCTCCTCTTCCACGAACCGGGTGTGGGCCTCCCCGCCGACGAAGACCGGGTGGGACAGCACCGCCCGGTGGGCCGGAATGGTGGTGGCCACTCCTGCCACGCGGTACTCGTCCAGAGCACGTTCGGCCCGGGCTATCGCGGCTTCCCGGGTCCGGCCCCACACCACCAGCTTGGCCAGCAGATTGTCGTAGTACTGGCTGACCGAGGTGCCCGGGGTGATCCACGAATCCACCCGTACGCCGGGACCTCCGGGTTCTTGGTACTCGGTCACGGTCCCCGGTGAGGGGCGGAACCGGTCGGCGGGGTCCTCGGCGTTGATACGTAGCTCGATGGCATGCCCGACCACCGGGACCTCGTCGAACGAGAGCGGGTGGCCGTCGGCGATCGCCAGTTGCTCGGCCACCAGGTCGAGTCCGGTCACCATCTCGGTCACTGTGTGCTCAACCTGAAGGCGGGTGTTCATCTCTAGGAAGTAGAACGTCCCGTCGGGCCGGACCAGGAACTCGACGGTGCCGGCGTTGGCGTAGCCGCAGGCCTCGGCGATGGCGAGGGCAGCCTCGCCGAGCTCCCTCCGGCTCTCAGGGGTGAGCAGCGTGGAGGGCGCCTCCTCGATGAGCTTCTGGTGACGGCGTTGCACGGAGCAGTCCCGCTCACCGAGGAAGCGAGCGTTGCCGTGCCGGTCCACGATGATCTGGGCCTCGATATGGCGGGCCCTATCGAGGTATACCTCGAGGTAGACCGCCGGGTTGCCGAAGTACGCCTCGGCCTCCCGCCGGGCGCCCTCGATGGCGTCGCCGAGTTCCTTGCGGTTGGCGGCTACCCGCAGACCCTTGCCCCCGCCGCCGTGAGAGGCCTTCACCGCGATCGGATAGCCGATCCGCGAGGCGATCGGGGCGGCCTCCCTCAGGCTGCGGACAGCCTCGGTAGTCCCGGGTACCGGCGGAACCCCGGCCTGCTCCGCGGTCTGGCGCGACCGGATCTTGTCCCCCATCAACTCGATGGCGCCGGCCGGCGGACCCACCCAGGTGATGCCCGCTTCCGCCACCATGCGTGCGAATCCCGCGTTCTCGGAGAGGAACCCGTAACCGGGATGGATGGCGTCTGCGCCCGAGCGTCGGGCGACATCGATGATGCGAGGGGCGTTCAGGTATGACTCCGAGGCGGGAGGACCGCCGATGTTCCAGGCCTCGTCGGCCAACTCGACATGCAGGGAGTCCCGGTCCAGTTCCGAGTACACCGCGATCGTCCGCAACCCCAGCTCGGCAGCTGTCCTGATCACCCGGACCGCTATCTCCCCCCGGTTGGCGACCAGGAGGGAGTCCATGCTCAGGCTCTGTGTCGGCACGAGGGTCTCAGAGCGGGATGTTGCCGTGCTTCTTGGGCGGGAGCGAGTCACGCTTGTCGCGCAGCATGTCGAACGCCTTGATAAGAAGCATCCGGGTCGCTCGGGGCTCGATGACGCTGTCCACCAGGCCCAATTCCGAAGCTATGTAGGGGTTGGCGAACCGGTCCTCGTACTCGTCGACCAGATCGGCCCGCTTGGTATCCGGGTCGGCGGCGGTGGCGATCTCCTTGCGATGGATGATGTTGACCGCACCCTGGGCGCCCATCACCGCGATCTCGGCCGACGGCCACGCGTATACGAGGTCGGCGCCCACACCCCGCGCGTTCATGACCAGGTAGGCGCCTCCGTAGGACTTGCGGGTGATCACGGTCACTCTGGGCACGGTCGCCTCGCAGTAGGCGTAGAGCAGCTTGGCGCCATGGCGGATGATGCCGCCGTGCTCCTGCTCCACGCCCGGCAGGAATCCGGGCACGTCCACGAACGTGATGATGGGGATGTTGAAGGCATCGCACATCCGGACGAACCGGGCCGCCTTCTGTGACGCCCCGATGTCGAGCGTCCCGGCCAGGTGGCTCGGCTGGTTGGCGACGATGCCCACGGAGTGACCGGCCAACCGGGCCAGACCCACCACGATGTTGCGGGCCCAGTGCTCGTGGACCTGGTAGAACTCGCCTCCGTCCACCACCGATTCGATGATCTCGGTCATGTCGTAGGGTTGGTTGGGCGAGTCGGGGATGATCGAGTCCAGCCGGTCGTCCGCCCGGTCCGGGGAGTCGTCGGGCGGGAAGTAAGGGGGCGGCATCATGTTGTTCTGGGGAAGGAACGACAGCAGGTAGCGGACGTCGTCCAGCGCATCGGCGCCGGAGTCGGAGACGAAGTGCGTGACCCCTGAAGTGGAGGCGTGGGTGTGCGCTCCGCCCAGGTCCTCGAAGGTGACCTCTTCCCCGGTGACTGCTTTGATCACGTCCGGACCCGTGATGAACATGTGGCTGGTGCCGTCCACCTGGTAGACGAAGTCGGTGATGGCGGGGGAGTAGACCGCTCCTCCCGCGCACGGACCCATGATGACCGACACCTGGGGTATCACCCCGGAGGCCATCACGTTGCGGTAGAAGATCCTTCCATAGCCGTCCAGCGACTGCACACCTTCCTGGATACGGGCGCCGCCGGAGTCCTTCAGGCCGACCACCGGCGCGCCGACCTTCATGGCCATGTCCAATACCTTGGTGATCTTGTCGGCTACCGCCTTGCCGAGGCTCCCGCCGAAAACGGTGAAGTCTTCGGCGAAGACGAAGACAGTCCGTCCGTTGACAGTTCCGTAGCCGGTTACCACCGCATCCCCGAGCGGCCGCCGGTCCTCGAGGCCGAACCCACGGGACTGGTGCCGGACGAAGGTGTCGATTTCCTGGAAGCTTCCCTGGTCGAGCAGGAGGGCGATCCGCTCCCGGGCGGTCAGCTTGCCCTTCTCGCGCTGGCGGTCCACGGCGCGGCGGGATCCTCCGCCCTCAGCTTGGCGACGGAGCTCTCGAAGCTGTTCGATGCGCTGTTCGGTTCCCAAAGTCGTCCGGCTTCCTGTGGTCGGCCTGCGGGTACGGCGGCATTCAAGGTTAGGCGTTGCGCCCGCCCGCAACGATTCTCCGGCGTCCGGACACGGACGCGTGAACATCCTGCCCTGCGCTGGTGCCGGGGCGCGTATCCTTCGAACTCGACCGTTAGACCCTCACCGGCTGCCGATGGCTACACCGCACGAGACGCTGATACTTGACCGGACCACCTCCACCCAGGACGAGGTGTGGGCCCGGTTCGAATCGAAACCCCTTCTGGTGGTGGCCCGGTTGCAGACGCGGGGGAGAGGGCGCTCGGGGTCTCGGTGGTCGAACGCCCCGCGCGCACTGGCGGCTTCCGTCGGGGTCCGGCCGCACTGGCCCCCTCCCTCATGGCCGCTCCTGACGCTGGTGGCCGGCGTGGCGGCCCTGAGAGCGCTCGGCGATCCGGTACGAGGCCTGACGCTCAAATGGCCCAACGATCTGATGCGCGGGCCGTTGAAGCTGGGCGGCGTGCTCACCGAGGCTTCGGGCGACACGGTGGTGGCGGGATGGGGAGCCAACCTCTTCTGGCCCGATGCTCCGGAGGGTACTGGCGGTCTGTTCGACGCCGATCCCGGACCGGAGGCCGGGGTGGAGATCGCGCAGCGGTGGGTCGAGGAGTTCCTTCTCCTGCTGGCCGGCGAAGCGGGTGATTGGCCGCGCGACGAATACCGCCGACGGTGCTCCACGCTCGGGAGAGCGGTCACATGGGTCCCGGACGGTAAGGGAACGGCGGTCGACATCTCGCCCGACGGGGGCCTGGTGGTGGAGACGGATACCGGCCGGCGGACGCTCACCTCGGCGGCGGTCACGGAGTTGCGAGACCATGGGTTCATCCGTACTCCCTCTGCCGGCGACGATTGAGAACCGTTCGACAGGTCTGTCCGGCACCCATCCTCGCACCAAGGCGTCGTCCGAGGATCTGGGTCGCTACGTACCTGGGGAGCTGGGACCGCCGCGCCCAGGCGGGCATCGACGATACGGCTACTGGGCGGTTCTGCCGCCGTCCACCGGGAGGACGGCGCCCGTGATGAAGGAGGCGTCGTCCGATGCCAGGAACAGCGCGGCGCCCGCGATCTCCGTCGGTGTTCCGAGGCGTCCGATCGGGTGCTTGGCAGCCGTGATCTCCAGTCCCCTCTCGAGGCTGCCGCGCCCGTGATTGCGCATGAGCGGCTCCATGACCGGTGTGTGGACCGCGCCCGGGCAGAGGGCGTTCACCCTGATCCCCAAGGGAGCTAGGTCGATCGCCATGGCGCGGGTCAGAGAGACCACGGCACCCTTGGCGGCGCTGTAGGCGGAGAAGTCCGCCATCCCGATCAGGGCCGCTACGGATGCCTGGTTGATGATCGATCCGCCGCCCGCGGCCTGCAGGTGGGGGATGGCGGCCCTAGAGGTGAGGTAGACGCCCTTGACGTTGACGGCGAAGCACCGATCCCACTCGTCCTCGTCCGCGTCCAGAACCGACCCGGACGGTGCCACGCCGGCGTTGTTGAAGACGATGTCGAGGCGGCCCAGCAGCCGGGCGGAGCTGGCCACGGCTCGGGATATCTCGTCCGGCGACGACACGTCGGCGACCACCGGATGGGCCTCCGCGCCCGTGGCCGAGATGGCCGAAGCGGCGGCTTCGGCGGCCGGCGCGTCGCGATCGAGTATCGCAATCCCGGCGCCCTCGCTCGCGAACAACTCGGCGGTGGCCCGGCCGATGCCCGACCCGGCGCCGGTTATGAGGGCAGTGCGTCCCTGGAGTCTCATGACCGTGATCCTACGCCACTTTCCGACGGCGGCTCCGGCGTTTTCGAAGCGAGCCGGATATCGATCCGCGGAAGCGGATCCGTCCACAGGCCGGCGGACGCTGACCTCGGCGGCGGTCTCGGAGTCGCGAGAGGGCGGGTTCAGCCGTATTCCTCCACGGGCTACGATTGAGAGCCGTTCGACTTGTCCGCCCGGGGCCCTTACAGGAGGTGGCATGGCGGTTCTCCAGCATGAGGGAACGATCGAGATTCTCTATCGTGACTTCGCGATGCCGTCCGGGGCCGGGTTCACCACCGGCTACCTGTCCCGTCCGGACCGGATCGGCGACTACCCGCTGGTGGTGCTGTTGCCCCCACTCCAGGGGATCACGCCCTATGTAAAGGATCTTGCCCGCCGGCTGGCGCGTAACGGGTACGCCGTCCTCGTCCCCGACCTGACCCGGGGTGCTCATCCCGGTCCGAAGGCGCCGTTCGAGGATCTGGTAGCCACCTACCAGGTGATCCGGGACAGCCGCGCCCTGGCGGACATCGACGATGCGGTGGCCTTTGCATTCGCCGATCCGGCCGGCTGGGCGCGTCCCGGCAGGATCGGCGTGGTGGGTATCGACATGGGGGGTCGGTTCGCCATCATCTATGCAGCGCACCGCCAGCGGGCGGTGGGCGCGCTCTGCGTGGCGTACGCCCCGCTGGCCGGCGATGAGGAGAGGCGCCTGCCGGTGGTCGAGGCCCTGGAGATGCTCCCGATGGCGGTCCTGGGCCTCTACGGGGCGGATGACGACCTGGTGCCCGCCGCCGGAGTCGACGAGGCCCAGCGGCTCAACCCCCACGGCAGATGGATCCTGTACGAAGGCGTGGGTCACGACTACCTGGATGACGACGCCGACTCTTACCACCACGCCGCCACCAGCGACACCCTGGCCCGGCTGCTCCGCCTGCTGGCCGCCACCTTGGATGGTTAGGAGGACGGATGCGTATCTCGATTCTCATAGGCGGTGAGCCCGTCGGCGTGTTCAAGGCCCCGGAGGAAGTAGTTGCCGAAGCCGTCGCCGCCGAGGAGGACGGGTTCGACTCTGTGTGGTGCATCCACTTCAGCCGCGGCATCGACTCGATGACCATGCTGGCCGCGACGGCACAGCGGACCTCGCGCATCGAGCTCGGGGTGGGGGTGGTTCCCACCTATCCCCGCCATCCGGTCGCGCTGGCCCAATCCGCGGCCACCGTCCAGTCCCTGTCGGGGGGACGGTTCGTGCTCGGGGTGGGTGTGTCGCATCGCCCTGTCATCGAGGGGATGCACGGTCTCGACTACTCGAGCCAGATCGGCCATCTCCGCGAGTACCTGACCGTTCTGGACGGGTTACTCGGCGAGGGCATGGCAAGCTTCGCCGGGGATCACTACCGGGTAGAGGCGGCGATAACAGTTCCGGGGACGTCACGCGTGCCGGTCATCGTCGGGGCCCTGGCGCCCGGGATGTGCCGGCTGGGCGGCGAGTTGGCCGACGGGGTCACCACCTGGCTGGCCGGGCCGAAGTCACTGGAGGAAGTGGTGTTGCCCGCCGTCACCGAGGGCGCGGAGGAGGCCGGCAAGCCGTCACCCCGGGTGGTGGCGGGAATCCCGGTGGCCGTAGACGGGGATCGGGACCGAGCCGAGGCAGCAGCCAACCGCACGTTCGGCATGTACGGCAATCTCGTCAACTACCAGCGACTGTTCGCTCGCGAAGGGGTGGATGGACCGGCGGACTCGGTCATCACCGGCGAGGCACGGACCGTCCGATCCCGCATCCAGGCGCTGTTCGATGCTGGCGCCACCGACGTGTGGGCGGTGCCGTTCGACACCGGAACCGGAACCGGAGCCACCCGCGATCTGCTGGCAGACCTCGCGAATCAAACCCAAGTTGGTCCTCAATAGTCTGTATTTATTAGTTAGAACTAACTACTAACAACTAGGAAGCCAGGTCGGGCTCTCTCCGCTCGGGATCCCAACCGCCAGCGGCGGCCAGGCGGGCAGCGATCGGTTGGAGCGTCTCGAAGCGGAGGCCGGTCCGTAGCGCCTCCAGTGCCAGGATCCGGGCGGGATCGATGTTCCCTAGACCCACGTTGACGCCGAAGCGTCCGATCAGCATCTTCTGCTGATCCTTCAGGGGCGCCTCCCACACCAGCCGGTCGGTGGCGGCGCCGACCCTACGGGCGACCGTCTCGACCGCCTCCATGTCGATCCGGCCCACGGCGTCGTACATCCCGACACCGGTGCCGGACTCGCGGCCCTCGACCACCACCCACGAGGCGCCCCATTCCAGGTCCAGCAGGGCTTGGTCGGCCAACTGCTCGGGGGACGGCTGGTTGGCCGGGTCCTTCTTCCCGACCTCCGTTATCACCTCCAAGTCATGGTCCAGAGCGCACTCGATGGCCCCCCGCCGGCGGTCGGGCGAGAGGTCGATCGACCCCTCGGAGATCTCGACGGCGGTGAAGCCCATCCCGCGGGCGGTCCGCATGTAGTGGCGGCAGTGGCGCCGCACGATGGTGGCCTCGAACATGGTCCCGCCGGGGAAGGTGAGTACTCCGGCCGACCCGATCAGGTCCAGCTTCTTGGCGAGCACCGGTTTCGGCATCAGCGCCGAGGTGCCGAAGCTCAGCTTCCAGTGGTCGATCCAGCGATCCGCCACCATCAGCAGGTCCCCGCACTGGGACAGGCCCAGCCCGGTGTCGATGGCCATGGTCACGCCGGCGCGGCGCGGCTTGACGGACCGCTCGCGCCGGACCTCTCCGGTGACGGCTAATCGGTACCAGGCAGATCCGTCGTCGCCGGTCACAGGTCTTGGAGATCCTTCGATCCGGCCCGGAGGCGGGACAGCTGGATGAAGTGGGTGGGGTTGAGGAACAACTCGTCCATCTCCGCGAGCTGGTCGATGGTGAGTCCCCGTCGGTACAGCTGGAACAGGTACTGGAAGGCGTCCCGGGCCCCGGCGCCTACGTGATGGGCGCCGACCACCTTGCGCGTGGCGGAGGCGATGATCAGCTTCTGGAATCCCGACATGCGTGGCTTGGCGAACGCGTAGAGCATCATCCGGTCGGTGGCTGGCAGGGCGACCTCCCAGCCATCCTCCGAGTCGGGGGGCATCTTGATGATGGTCACGTCCCCGTAACGTTCCCGGGCCTCTTCCTCGCCGATCCCGAACCAGCTGACCTCGTAATGGGTATGCAGGAAGTCGGGGAACTCCTTGAACTCGTAGTGGACGTCCTCACCCATGATGTGGCGTGACGCGTACATACCCGACTTGCGGGCCTTGAACATCTCCATGGGCGGGCCGATCAGGTCGCCGATCGCGTACACGTTGGGAACGGAGGTCTGCATCTGCGGGTTTACCTTGATCGTCCCGTCGTCGTTCAGCTTCACGCCCAGCGTGTCGGCGGCCATCTTCGAGTTGGGGACCTCGCCCAGGCCGTGGAAGACGAAGTCGGTCTCGACGTAGTCGATTCCATCCGGCGTGGAAACGGTGACGCCCTTCACGCGGCCGCTTCCGTCATCGTGGACCTCGGTGACGACCGAGCCCTCCCAGATCTCGGTCCCCTGCTCCTTCATCATGGTGATCACGTAGTCCCGGGTCTCGCCATCCTCCAGCAGCTTCAGCAGTTCGGAACGCACCACGAAGATGGTGCGGCGTCCGGTGGCCTGGAAGAAGCACCCGTACTCGACTGCGGTCTTGGCTCCGCCGATCACGACGGCGGTGTCGCCCGGTTCGTAGTCGAGATCCTCCACCAAGGTTTCGTAGGTGAATATTCCCTTGAGGTCGTTGCCGGGGCACTCGAGCGGGCGGGGATTGGCGCCGGTGGCGAGGATCAGGTTGTTGGCGGTGAAGGTACGGCCCGCCACCTCGACGGTATGGGCATCAATGATCCTGCCCGGGGCGTTCAGGATGTACTCGAGGTCTAGCTGTTCCTTGCTCTGGAAGTTCATGATGGCGTGTGGGGCGATCCGCCCGGCCCGGAACAGGTCGACGATCTCCTTGATGGAGGTCACCTCGCCCTCAATGTCCGGGAACCAGAACTGCCCGCTGAAGGTGCGGGCCAGCATGAGTTCGGCAGCCACCTCGCTGAACAGGTGATGGGGCACGCAGGCGTTGTGCGGGCACGAGCCCCCGAGGAAGGGCCACCGGTCGATGATCAGCTGGCGCCCGCCCATGGCCCGCATGTAGGCGGATCCGAAACGTCCGGCCGCGCCGCCACCGAGAAAGATGGCATCGTAGGGACGGGTGTCGGATTCGTCCACGTTGAACACCACCCGGTTGTCCTCGGGATCCTCCAGCATGGAATCGATCTCCGGGCCCCAGTCGTGGATGCTGATCGGGTCCTGGCTTCGAATGTCCCATGGGGTGAGCGTGGTGGTTGCCACCTGTTACCTCCCTCCGTCCATCAAGTGGGGGTGAATTGCTCGGCGGGTCGCTATGGCAAGGCTATCTGTCCCTCCGCGACCCTCCGGGGGCGTGGTTCAGAGATGATACCTGCTGCTTCCTCACGTTCGCCGACCGGCCTCGCTTTTGGGTGGGTGGCTCACGTAGAGTTTCCAGTCCACCGCCACGGCGCCGGACTTGGTGCACAGGACGGGGTTGAGGTCGATCTCGCTCAACTCGGGGTGTTCAGCGGCCAGCCGGGCGGTGGCGGATATCACCTCTCCCAGCTTGTCGAGGTCGACCGTTGGGCCACCCCGGTATCCGGCGAGTAGTGGGAAGCCCGCCAGGCTCTCCAGCATGCCGATCGCCTCGTCCCTGCTCACCGGAGCCAGCGCGAAGACCACGTCCTCGAGCAGCTCCACCATGGTCCCGCCCAGGCCGGCCATCACCACCGGCCCGAAGACCGGATCCCGCAGGGCGCCCACCGCCACTTCCACGCCGTCCAGCTGCCGCTGGACCAGCACGTCCGGACCCAGCTCCGACAGGTCACGGTAGGCGTCCCGGATGTCGTCCGCGGTGGCTAGGCCTATCCGGACGCCTCCGGCCTCGGTCCGGTGGGCCACCGACGGTGCGGCTGTCTTCATCACCGCCGGACCCGCCAGGCGTCCCGCCGCGGCCACCGCCTCGTCGGCGGTCGCGCACAGCGCGCTCTCCACGGTGCCGACTCCGTAGCCGGCCAGGATGGTGGCGGCCTCGCCTGCCGGTACCGGTCCGTCCCCCTGCCCGAATGGCTCGGAAGGCTCGATCGGAACGGGCGGGGTGATGCTTGTACGGTTGGCGGCGTAGCGCACCGCGTGGCCGACCGCCCGCGCCACGCGCTCGGGCCATTCCAGGCAGGGGATTCCCGCGGACTGGAGGACGTCGGCCTTGCCCCTTGCCTCCCTAGGGGTGACCCAGCAGCAGTAGACGGACACCTGATTCCCCTCGGCCCTCAACGCCGCCACGGTGTCGCGCAGCCCTGTCAGCGTGGCATCGTCCATGGCCGCCCGTTGCAGGAGTATGGGGATAACGAGGTCGATCTCACCCGAGCGGGCCAGCGTCTCCGTCAGCCATGGATAGAGCTCCGCGAACCGCGACCAGATGGGGGTCATGTCCACCGGGTTGCGGGCGCCGCCGATCGGAGGCAGCCGTTCGGCGATATGGTCTCTGAGGCCGGGCGACAGCTCGGGGACATCGACTCCCTCATCCTGGAGCATGTCGGCCAGCTCGACGCCCACCCCGCCCGAGTTGGTGATGATGGCCGCCCGGGCTCCTTGCGGGAGGGGCTGGGCGGTCAGCACCCGCGCCACGTCGAGCATCTCCAGACCGGATCGGACGGTGATGGCCCCCGCTTGGCGCATCGCGGCCCGGAAGATTGCGTCGTCGGTACCCAGCGCGCCGGTGTGGGACAGCGCGGCCCGAGCCCCGGCCTCCGAGCGACCGGTTTTGGTGACGATCACCGGCATGGTCGGGCTGGCGGTCCGGATGGCAGCGGCCAGCTCGGCGCCGTCGGTCACCGACTCGGCCAGCAGGCAGACGATGCCGGTGCCGGGATCCTGATGGAGGTAACGGATCACCTCGTGGTCGCCCACGTTTGCCTTGTTGCCGGACGAGTACACCTTTCCGAAGCGCAGGTTCTCGTCGAGCGCCAGCGAGTGGATCGCCATCCCGTAGGCGCCCGACTGGGTGACCAGGGCCACCTTTCCCGCCTCGATGTCCCCCGCCATCGTTATCGATGCGTTGAGGCCCAGGGCGATGTTCTGGACCCCGAAGCAGTTGGGTCCTACGATCCGGACCGGTCCCGCCGCCTCGACCAACTCGGCCTGGAGGGCGGCCCCGGCCGGCCCCGTCTCGGCGAACCCTCCGGCCAGCACCACTATCGCGCCCACGCCTTTGGCGGCGGCCTGGCTGGCGACGGCCGGAGCTACCCGGGCCGGGACCACCAGGATCGCCAGGTCTACCTCTCCCTCTATCTCCGTAAGGCTCGGCACCGCCGGAACGCCTCCCACGCTCTCCGCCGAGGTGGTGACCGGAACTCTCTCGCCGTCGAAGGCCGCCAGGTTGCGCCAGATAACCGATCCGACCTTGCCGGGGCGATCGGAGGCGCCCACCACCGCCACCCGGGCCGGGTTGAAGATGGCGTCGAGAGTCACAGGGAGAAGGACCGTTCGAGCTCGGCCGGTCGGAATTCCCGCCGGCGGACTCCGAGCGGATCGATGGCGCGCACGAGATCGATCTGGTCCCGCGAAGGTGTCTGCACCGGCGCGAGGTCGGGCGCTACGGCGAACTCGAAGCCGGTGGCGGCCGTCACCTCTTCGAGCGTCACGTCGGGAAACAGCCTCCGTAGCCGGGCCCGGCCCTCGGGGTAGTCGAACACGCCCATTTCGGTGACCAGCACGTCCGGGCCGCCTCCCGGGTAGCCCAACTCGGATCGGGTTCCCTCGGGCGTCCGGTGGCCGATGTCGGTGATGAAGTCGCATTCCTCTACCAGGCAGCGGCCGGACCGGTGGTTGGTGGTCCACAGGGTGAGGCGCCCGATCGTGGCCGACATGTTGCAACCGCCCCCTCCGCCCCCCAGCTTCACCTTCGGGTTGGGCATGGCGCCCACCGCGGTGACGTTGGTGTTCCCGTGGGGGTCGATCTGGATACCTGACAGGAACATGAGGTCCATGTCACCCCTAACCGACATGTCGAACGCCTCCTCGAAACGCATCGAATAGGCCGATCCCCGCTTCAGGGAGTGGTCATTGCTGGACGGCGCGATGAAGGCCGGAGACGGGTTGACCGCATAGGTGGCGCCCTCGATCAGCAGAGCGTGGGGGGCATGGGTGCGCTTGGCGTGGTGCATGGCGACCGTGGCGCACGGGCTTCCGAAGCCATGGAAGACAACCTCGGCATCCCGGATGGTGCGGGCCAACTCGACCACGAACAGCTCGTCAAGACCGGCTCGATAGCTCACCGGAACAGCTCCATCCACGCCTCGTCGGAAGCCCCGTAACCGGTCAAGTGTTCCAACCGGTCGCCACCGATGAGCCGGCGGTAGCCGTCCTCGTCCACGCCGGTGACATAGCGATCGAGGTAATCCTGCGCGCCCTCGTGGGTCCTGGCCGCGGCAACCCAGGATGCCAGATGGGCGCGGTCGTAGGAGTAGCCGGGATAGGACGAACTGGGGTGGGCGCCGAACGGCGACTCGACCACCGCGGCGACCCGATAGTAGGGAATGACGATGCCCGCCGCCGCCACCTCGTCGGTGGGAGCGATCCGGTCTACGGTGGCGATCGTCATGGCGGAGGCCACCGCGAACCGCTCGTCCAGGACGTACGGCTGCTTGATGTGGAGGTTCCCTTGACGATCCCCGATGGGGGCGTGGATCAGAGCCGCGTCCGGGGCCAGAGGAGGCACGGCTACGTACTGGTGCCCGGTGAAGGGGCAGGTCACCCGGGAGTATTCGGGGTGCAGCCTCTCGATGTCGGTCCCCTTGACGCCGTGGACGGGCAGGAAGGAGAGACCCATCTCGGCGGCCCGGAGCTGGGTGAGGATGGTGTCGCAGCAGCTCTCTCGTGCTTCCAGCGACCCTTCCTGAGCCGCCCTGCGGAAGGCCGGTGCCAGACCGTGATCCTGCTCGTAGCCCACGTAGCTCTCCTCGCAAACCGAGATCGCTCCGGCCGCGGCCAGCAGGTCCACGTCGATGGAGTGGGCGGAACCGACCACATGGAGGTCTCCGATCCCGGCCCTGATAAGGCCGCGCACCAGCGCCATCGGGAGCCGGGCCGAGAGGCCACCCCCCAGGGCCACCATGGAGCCGGGTTGTACCAGCGCGACCGCCGTCTCGAGTTCGCCAAGCTTGTCGGGAGCGAGATGGACGGCCATCCGGGCGGTTCCGGCTACTGGGCGGTCATGCCGCCGTCCACCGTGAAGATGGTGCCGGTCACGAAGGCGGCGTCCTCCGATGCGAGGAACAGAGCGGCGTTGGCGATCTCCATCGGTGTTCCGAGGCGCCCTATCGGGTACTTGGCGGCCGTGATCTCCAGGCCACGCTCGATACTCCCGCCTCCGCGTTCACGCATGAGCGGTTCCATGAGCGGCGTGTAGACGGTGCCCGGGCAGAGGGCGTTCACCCGGATCCCGATCGGAGCAAAGTCGATCGCCATGGCGCGGGTCAGGGACACCACCGCGCCTTTGGCGGCGCAGTAGGCGGCGAACCCTTGGATACCGACCAGGGCGGCTACGGAGGCCTGGTTGATGATCGACCCCCCGCCCGCTGCTTCCAGATGAGGAATGGCGGCTTGCGACGTGAGGTAGGTGCCCTTGACGTTCACCGCGAAGCAGCGATCCCAGTCCTCCTCGGTGGCGTCCACCACTGACCCGGTGGAACCGACGCCGGCGTTGTTGTAGACGATGTCGAGGCGACCGAGGAGCCGGGCAGCGCGGTCCACGGCGCGGGCGATCTCCTCCGATGACGACACGTCGGCCACTACCGGATACGCCTCTGCACCTGTTGCCGAGATAGCCGAGGCGGCGGACTCGGCGGCATGACCGTCTCGGTCGAGTATCGCGACGCCGGCGCCCTCGCTCGCGAACAGTTCGGCGGTGGCACGGCCGATGCCCGAACCGGCGCCGGTGACTAGAGCAGCGCGCGCTTCGAGTCTCATGTGGACATCTTACGCCTTGCCGGTTGTGGTTGCGGCCTTGGCCACTGGCCTGGTCAGGGATCGCTGGTTTCGTTCATCAGGCTGCCGTCCACCAACCGGTAATGCCCGGATTCGAGTATGGACTCCTCGGGTAGCTCGATCCAATCGTGTCTCAGGTCGGTGCGTGCCAGCACCAGATCGCCGGGACGGACCCGGTCGGCGAAATGCTCGTTGACTGGCCAGACCGGGACATCAAGATAGTAGGACACCCAGCGGGGCGTCGGAATGCCGGGCGTGCGGGGACGCACGGAAGCGACGGCCCGGAGCGAGATCATTGGGTGGCCATGGTAACCGGAGACGACGGGGGCGGCCCCAGCTGGCCGGGTTCGGTCGGCCGCGAGTCGAGTCGAGGATACCCCGGACTTCTCGGCAGGATTTCCCGGAACGGTCGGACGTATCCTTGGCGTCTCGATCCTGATAGGAGGCATGGATGGCGGACCAGGCACCGACGGTGGCCGTAGTGACGGGTGGTGGGTCGGGTATAGGGCTGGCGACATGCGATCGCCTCCGAAACGAGGGGTTCCGGCTCGGTGTGTTCGACCTCGATACCGCCGGTGCCTCCGAGGCTGCGGGCGATGGACTGGGGCTGGGAGTGGACGTGGCCGCGGCGGACGAGGTCTCGGAGGCCTTCGCCGCTGTTGAGGAGACGCTGGGCCCGGTCGGCGTGCTGGTCAACAACGCCGGGATCACCGGCTCATTGGAGGCCACTCGCCTCCACGAGACCCCGGTCGAGGAGTGGGACCGGGTCATGGGTGTCAACGTGAGGGGCGCTTACCTGTGCTCACGCGCCGCGCTGTCCTCGATGGTCCCCCGCCGGTCCGGTCATATAATCACCGTGGCGTCGGTGGCCGGAATGGACCCGTTCCCGTCCCGGTCGGCGTACTCGGTTTCCAAGGCGGCGGCGCTCTTGCTTGCCCGGTCAATAGCCCTGGACTACGCCGGCGACGGCATCCGGTCCAACGCGGTGTGTCCGGGCATGGCAGAGACCCCGATGACCAAGTGGCGCCTCGACCAGCCCGATCTCAGGGCAGCCATCGAGACGAGGATCCCTATCGGCCGGGTGGCCCAACCCGAGGAAGTCGCAGAGGCCGTCGCCCTCCTGGCGTCGGGCAGCCTCTCATACATGACCGGCCACGGCCTGGTCGTGGATGGTGGCTGGTCGCTCCGGTAGCTTCCAGCGATTGGAGCGCTATTTGAAATAAAATAATACTGTTATCAGCTACTGAGTATGGCACTGCGTGCTGGCCACCGATGACCTACTCCTGGTAGCGGGCACTTGTCATGTTTGCTACTCTCGTTGGTGAGGGGTCCGGCGAGTTGGACTCTCAGCTCCTTAGAAAGATCGCAGGTACAACAGAGATCGCAGGATCCGGCTGGACGGGTCGCACCGAGAGCGGCCCGGAAATCTCTCTCGGAACGGAGGGGATATGCAGATCAAAGGCGAAGAGGTCTTGATTCCGACCTCGATGGTCGGAAACTACCCCAATCCGCGCTGGTGGGACGCCAACTGCGTGCGGGATTGGACCGGGGACCAGGAACCGCCGGATGCCTACATCAGGGAGGCGTTGGAAGACGCCGTGGGCGCAATTGCCAGGGACCAGGAAAACGCCGGTCTCGACATCATCACCGATGGGCGGCTCCACGGCGACAACTATGGTGATCAGGCCCTCTACTACTACTACAAGCGGCTCGGATACGACCTGAAGGGTGGATTCCTCGGGTTCCCGATCTACAGCCGCCTCCATGCCGGTACCCTCACCCAGGAGGTGAAGCGGCACGGCGCCATCATGGTCGAGCAGGCCCGGGCGCTGAAGCAGGCCACCAACAAGGCCACCAAGATTCAGTACACGGGTATCCAGGTCCTTGCCCAGGCCACAAACGACCTCCACTACGAGGCCGCCGAGGACCGGGCGATGGATATCGCCGCGGCGATCAACGAGGACATCCTCGAGGTCGACGCCATGGGGATCGACTTCATCCAGTTGGACGAGTTTACCTGGCCGTACTTCTTCGAACCGTGGGCCATCGAGGCCTTCAACCGGGCCGTGGAGGGTGTCCAGCACGCCAAGATCATCTGCCACGTCTGCTGGGGCAACTGGGGTGGCACCCCGGCCTACTACCCGGATGAAACAGCCGACGCCGGGGAGATCTTCGATCTGACCATCCGCAAGGGCGACGAGCCGTCGGCTACAGCTTCGGTGGTTCCGAAGGCCTACGAGGCGAACATCGATGTTCTCAACCTCGAGAGCTGCGGGCGGCGCTCGGACGACCTGTCCGGCCTTGAGGTGATCCGGGAGAATCCGGTCCCCGAGCACGTCCAGTTCTGGGCGGGTGTGATCGACGTCAAGTCGACCATCACCGAGACGGCCGAGCAGGTAGCCGGCCGTATCCGTCGGCTGCTCGAGCATGTGCCGGCCAACCAGCTGGGCGTCAGCACCGACTGCGGGCTAATCCTCCTGCAGCGCTACATCGCCAAGGACAAGCTCCACGCGATGGTCTCGGGAGCGGAGATCGTTCGCGGCGAACTGAACCAGTAGAACCAAACCTATGCGGGGCCGTCCTCTCCGGGACGGCCCCGACCGTTAGCAGGGCCGGTCGTGGTCCTTCATGATTCTCCAACGTGCCGCAGTGGCGTGCTGGAGGGTTTAGCGGAGATAGTATGCTTCTTACCGTTACTAAGCGACGGGAATACAAGGGTCTTCACCGGGGTGGCGCGCCGGCGGAAGGAAGGAGTGCCCCATGACGAGCACGTCATATCCGGAAGGGTTCGTAGAGTTGGTAGACGCCAAGGACGACGTCGTGAAGGCTGATACCCGCACGACCGTGGCCGATGCCCTCCTCACGATCGAGCGGCGGATCACCTTGTCGACCTACTGGATCCTGGCCGTTGTCGTAGGCGCTGTCGTAGGCGCTTTCGGCATCGCGACGGCGATTGTGCTCGCGGCGCTTCAGTCGACGTCCGGTACGTAGGTCTGAGCCGAGGACAGCGCCGACGGGAGGGGACGTGTTTCTCCTAGAATCACCGCATGCGTTGCGCATCCGGACCGTGACGGCATGCTGGTAGCCGAGCAGCCCTCACCGAACGCCCGCGCCCACCCCTATCGGGGTCTGTCTGTCCAACATGTCGACGAGGTGCCGCACCCCGGTTTCATGCGGGAGTATCTCAGCGGGCGGGAGGTCTACCGGCGCACCGACTACATCGCCCTCATCCACGACGAAGCCGTAGGCCTGGCGGCGGTGGCGCGGGCCCCGTCGGACGAACTGTTCGTGCCGGTGGTGGATGTCGAGGTCTGGTCGGGCCCTGACCGCACCCAGCTGATCGAGGATCCCACAATTGACGTGGGGAACGCCACCGCG
Source organism: Acidimicrobiia bacterium (assembly GCA_009841105.1). Taxonomy (GTDB): domain Bacteria; phylum Actinomycetota; class Acidimicrobiia; order Spongiisociales; family Spongiisociaceae; genus Spongiisocius; species Spongiisocius variivorans. The sequence continues at coordinate 104,976 of VXMM01000009.1, forward strand.
CTAGCCGGGGCGGCAGCCGACCATGGACGCCCCGGCGTCTCTGCGTTCGTGGTGAAGGGCCGTTTCGAGCACATCAACTTCATCTGGGAGCCCGATCCCGTGCGCGTGTTCGTTACCGAGGTAACCCCGCCCATGCCGCCCAAGCTGCTGGACCAAGCCCGGCAGGTGGTGGATTTCGACGAGGACTTGCCACCGGTGGATCTGGTCTTGGACGCGGTGACCTTTGACGATTTGGCCGCCACCGCCCCGTCGGATTCCTACCTTCTGCCGTGCCGCGGGGCCGGCACCGAGTTGCCTGCTGACCTGGCGTACCTGGACACCCGGCCGCCTGCAGCCGATACGTGGGTGATGATCGGCTGTGAGCGGTCGATGCAGTTCCACCGTCACTTCTACGGCAGCGAACCGCCCCAGGTCGACATCTGCCCCAAGCGGCGGGTGGAGGAAGCGCGGCCCGATGGTCGCTGGCTCATTAAGTGTTGCATGCTGGAGCGGGGCATGGAGTTCGACGGCAACCGGGCGGTGGTGCCGTGGGGCGCCAATCTTGACGAGGTGAGGCAGGCACTGCGGTTGCTGGTGGGCCTTGACGCGCTCGTTCCCGCCGGATGAGTATCCACCTGGGCGACTCCGTCGTCTACGGGCACTTATGGAGTACTGAAGAGGCCCGGTCCATCCTGGGGGAGGAAGCCCGCTTCCGGGCCTGGCTGGACATTCTCGCCACCCTCGCCGAGGCCCAGGCCGAGGTCGGGCTCGTGCCGGCAGATGCGGCCGTTTGCATCAGGGACTATGCCAGCACGGCTGAGATCGACCTGGACCGGATCGCCGCGGAGACGCGGGCCACCGGGCACTCGACCCTGGGCCTGATCCGGGTGTTGCGAGCCACCCTCCCGGAGCCCGCCCGCGAATGGGTCTACTACGGAGCAACGGTCCAGGACCTGACCGACACGTGGACCGCCACGGTGATGCGATCCGTCGGCGATCTGCTGGAGAGGGATCTGGCCCGGCTGGAGGCTGCTGCGCTGGCGCTGGCCCGCGATCATCGCACCACGCCGATGATGGGTCGCACCCACGCCCAGCCGGGGTTACCCATACCATTCGGTTTCAAGACAGCCGTCTGGGCGGCGGAACTGGGCAGGCACCGCCGACGGCTCGCGGACGGGCGGAGCCGGTGGGAAGTGGTTCAGTTGGGCGGCGCTCTCGGCACCCTGGAGTTCTGGGGCGACCAGGCGCTCGATCTGCTGGATGCCTTCGCCCGCCGGATGGGCTTGGGCGTTCCCACGATCCCCTGGATCACGAGCCGGGACGGACCCGCCGAGTTCGTACACCTGCTGGCGATGGTGGCCACCACCATCGCCAAGATCGGGAACGAGATCATGGAGCTGCAACGCCTGGAGATAGGGGAGGTCCGCGAACCCTTCATCGAGGGCACCGTGGGAAGCATCACCATGCCCCAGAAGCGCAACCCGGAACTCTCCGAGCACCTCGACACCCTCGCCCGGCTGGTGCGCTCCGATGCGGGCGTGATGACCGAGGCGATGGTCCAGCTCCATGAGCGGGACGGTCGAGCGTGGAAGGCCGAGTGGATCGCCCTTCCCGAGGCCGCCATGCTCACGCTCTCGGCCACGCGCTACGCGGTGATGCTGGTGGAGGGGCTCGAGGCCGATGGGGAGCGGATGCGCGCCAACATCGACGCTCGGAGGGGGTTCGTGTTCGCCGAACCGGTGATGCGGATACTGGCAGATCGGGTCGGCAAGCACACCGCCCACGACATCGTGTATGAGGCGGCCATGAAGGGGGTCGAGGAAGGGGTTTCGCTTGCCGAGGCGCTCATGCGCGACCCTCGCGTACCTGCTCACCTAGGTCGATCGGATATAGAGGAGCAGGCGGATCTCAACCGGGTGATGGGTGCGGGCCCCCTGTTCGTGGATCGAGTGATAAGAGCGGCCGGTTGACGGCGCCGGCCCGGATCCCTCTGGCCAACCTGCCGACGCCGCTCACGTTCGCGCCCCGGCTCTCGGAGGAACTGGGCGCCAAGATCTGGCTGAAGCGGGACGATCTGACCGGTGTCGGCCTGGGCGGCAACAAGGCCCGGTCGGTCGAGTTCCACATGGGCGCTTGCCACGAGGCCGGCGCCGACGTGTTCGTCACCGGGGGAGGGCCGCGTTCCAACTGGGTCCTGACCGCGGCCGCCGCCGCGGCCGCCCGAGGACTGGACTGCGAGTTGGTCCTGTTCGGAGACCGTCCCCCGCCGGGCACCAGCGGGGTCGATCTGCTCGACCGCCTCGGCGACGTCCGGATCCACTTCACCGGTAGCCCGGTCCGGGCCTCGGTCGATCCGGTCCTCGGCCGGGTGGAGGAGCGGCTGGTCGCGGAAGGCCGCCGTCCCTACGCGGTGGGCCGCGGCGGCGCTGGCCCGGTCGGGGCGTTGGGGTATGTGGCCGCGGTCGAGGAGATCGATGACCAGGCGCGAAGGGCGGGAATCCGGTTCGACGCAATGTGGCTGGCGGCGGGATCGTGCGGCACGATCGCCGGCCTGGTGGCGGGGTACCGGCGGCAGGCCGGCGGGCCGCTGTTGGTGGGCGTGGCGGTGCATCGGCCCGTCGAGGAATGCCGGCGCCTCATCGAGGGCATATCCGAGGCATCCCTAGATCTTCTGGAGGTGCGCGGCCGGTACCCGGTCCGGTGGGAGGTGGCCGACCACCTGGACCCCGACCCGATGGAAGTGGACGCCGCAGCCAGGTTGATGGCCCGCACCGAGGGTGTCTTCCTCGATCCCGAGTACGGCGCCTGCACCCTGGCAGACCTGATCCGGCGGGCCGGCGAGGTGCGCGGGCCGGTGCTGTTGCTCGTGACCGGGGGCACCCTGAACCTGTTCTGCGGGAGCTCAGCGGCATGATCCGGCCCCCGGAGGGATACCTGGGAGCGGAGGGACCGCTCGGATCCGGACCATCACCCGAGTTGGTCGAGGCCGGTTACCGGCTCGAGGTGGCGGACGCCGCCATCCTTCACGAAGGCCTGTGCCTGGCCGATCTCAGCCATGTACTCGAGTTGGTCGCGGCAGGGGTAGCGCCCCGGCCGGCGGCGGCGGCGCTGTGCCGGGAGCTGCTCGACTTCCTGGACACCGATCCCGCCTCCTTCCCCTATGACCCGGTCTACGGGGACGCCTACAACAGCCGGGAACGAGAGCTCGAGCGCCGCCTGGGCTCGGAGGCCGGATGGCTGCCGACCGGTCGTACCAGGCGGGAAGCCGGGCGCATCGCCATCCGCCTAGCGCTCCGGGACCGGCTTCTGGCGCTCCATGAAGCGGTCGCCGGGTGCGCCGAGGTGCTTGTCGAGCGGTCCGAAGAGCTAGCGGATGCGCTCTGGAACGACACCACCTACCTGCAGCCCGCCCAGCCGTCGTCATTCGGCCACTACCTGGCCGGCTTCGCCGAGCAAGGCATCCGGAATCTCGACCGGGTCCGCCATTGCTACCGGCTGGTCAACCAATCACCGGCCGGGTCCGGTGGTGTCGGCGGCACGCCGATCCCGGTGGACCGTTCCCGCATGGCGGTCCGGTTGGGGTTCGACCAGCCCACCGCCCATATCCGAGACGGCATGTGGTCGGGCGATCCGATGATCGACTGTGGTGTGGCGGCCATGCAGGCCGCGCTGGCGATCGATCGCCTGGCGGAGGACCTCGAGATCTTCGCCAGCCCGCAGTTCGGCTACGTGACTATGGGGGGATCGTCGTCACGGGCGTCCGTCCTCTTGCCGCAGAAGCGCAACCCATACGCTCTGGCGGTGATCCGTGGCGGCTGCGGAACCCTGATCGGCAGGGCGACCGGACTGATGGTGACCCAGCGGACTCCATCCGCCCGAACCGACAACTGGCTCCATCTGTACGGGGAGGTGGTGGAAGCGACCGAGATGGCTACCCGGCTGGTACGCCTGGCGACCGAGGTGGTTGCCTCGCTCGAAGTGCACGTCGCTCGCCTGGCCGCCGAGGCAGGAACCAACTTCACAACCGCCACCGACCTGGCAGACCACCTGGTCCTGGAGACAGGTCTCGATTACCGGAGCTCCTACCGTCTCGTCGCCAGCGCGGTCGCGGAAGCCTCACGGGCGGGGGAGGAGCAGGTGTCGGCCGCACACCTGGCTGCCGCGGCCCGCGCGGCCGGGGCGGAACAGGCCGGGTCAGATCCGGAGACTTCGAGGGAGGACACGGATGATGTGGCGGCCATGGTCGCTTCCCGAGACTCGATCGGCGGATCGGCGCCCCGCCGGGTGCTGGAGCACTGTGCCTCGGTGTCGCGAAGGGTACGGGACTCCATAGAATGGGCCGCAGCCTCCCGAAGCATTCAGGATGTCGCCATGAAGTCCCTGCTCACCGATGCCGTCGCTCTGGCCGAGGGTCAAGCAAGCGACCGGGGAGAAAGCCGTGCCGGTTCTCGTAATCGCCTGCCCTGACTGCGGTCTCCAGTACCGGACGCTGGTGGTGGAAGGCGCCAAGGTACCGGAGTTGTGGGCGTGCCCGGACTGCAAGGGACGGAAAGGGGAAGTCCTTACGGAGGTGGCGACGTCGGACCATCCCTGGTCGAGGGCATCCATGGATGCCTGCTGTGCCTGACAGCAGGTAGGGGTAACATCGGCTGACCTTCCATGACCACCCAAGATCCCACCAACGAGGGCGCCGCCGCGTCCGGATCCTCGCCCACCCGACGGCGGTGGATGAAGCTCATCATCGGCCTGATCGTCATCAACGTGGTGGTCTTCGGGGGAATCCTCTACTACCTGGTGGAGGCGCGGGAGGCTATCGAGGCCATTCCAACCACCTCGATCCCGAGTCTGGGCCGGGAGCCGGAGCCCGAGGCTCCGGTTGTGACCGACCCGCCGGATACCACCATCCCTGCCAACCCGGGCACCCCCGCCATGGAAGAGGCACCGGCTGAACTCCTGGCCCCGGTCACCTTCCTGGTCATCGGAAGCGACACCCGTGAAGGCCTTCCCGAAGAACTGGAGATCAACGATCGGCTGGACGGCAACCGGGCCGATGTCATCATGCTCGCCACCCTCGACGGCGACACGGCGAGGGTGCTCAGCCTGCCCCGTGACCTGCAAGTCGATCTCGACGGCTACGGGGTCGTCAAGCTGAACGCCGCCCTCGCGCTGGGTGGAGGCGACCTGATGGTCTCGACGGTAGAGGAACTGACCGGGGTCCAGATCGATCACTACGTCGAGATGGATTTCTACGGGTTCGCCAGCATCGTCGATGCGCTGGGCGGGGTCGAGATCACCTTCGCCTATCCGGCCCGTGACCTCAAGTCGGGTCTTGACGTCGACGCCGGCGTCCAACTCCTTGACGGTAAGGAGGCGCTGGCCTACGCCAGGTCCCGGGGTTACCAGGAGCGCCGTGGTAATGCCTGGGTCAGCATCGACGCCAACGATCTGGGCAGGATTCGCCGGCAACAGAGCCTGCTGTTCGCCATGCTGGAGTCTGCCAAACGCTGGACCATCGTGTTCGATATCCCGGCCGTGCTCCGTGCCGCCGGGGAGCACTTGGTCATTGATGCGGGCCTGGATGCCCAGCGTCTCCTGGAACTGGGCTGGGCGGCGCGGAACCTGCACAGGGGGGACATCGAGGTCTACTCGTTGCCGGTCTGGGAGAGCACGGAAGACGGCGTCTACTACCTACATCCGAGTGAGCCGGCGGCAACCGAGGTCGTGGCCGCGTTTGCAGGCGCGGATGCATCGAGTGGCGCGCCGGAACAGGAGCAGGAACTTCGCTTGAAGGTACTGAACGGCAACGGTGGTGATGAGCAGGCCAGCATGTGGGCCGCGTGGTTCGAGGGTCGTGAGGGGGTGTCCGGACCAGTTGGGGTGGGCGACGCCGCCTCGTTCGACTTCAACAACACCGTGGTGAGGGTGCGGCCTTATGACCACGAGATCGGCCGCCAGGTTGTGGAGATGCTGGGCTTCGGTCTGGTGGAGGCGGGTTCGGTGGATGACAGCCTGGATGCGGTGGTGATCCTGGGCGCCGACGCGCTGGCCGCCGAAGCGGTTCTCGGAGGTTGACGTGAGCCGTCCGGGTCCGGACGACGGGGAGACCACGGCACGGACGGCTGACTCGTACAGGATGCGGATAGGGGTGATCGGGGCCGGCTACGTGGGCCTCGTGCAGGCAGGCGGACTGGTTCGGCTCGGCCATGAAGTCCGGCTTGGGGAGCGCGATGAGGCTCGACTCGATGCCCTCCGCTCCGGACGGGTTCCCGCTTACGAGCCGGGCCTGACGGCCCTCATATCCGAGGGCCGGGCTACGGGCCGGCTCACCTTCCACGCCTCCAACCGGGAGGCAGTCGACGGTGCGTCCGTAGTCTTCATCGCCCTGCCCACGCCCTCCGACGATGGCGGAGCGGTCGACACCTCCATCCTGGACGGGGGGATTGCCGATGTGGCGGCCTCGTTGCCGGTTGGCTCCGCCCTGGTCATCAAGTCCACGGTTCCCGTGGGTACGGCTCGAAGGATCTCGCAGATTCCGGCCATTGCGAAACGGAATGTCAGGGTTGTGTCCAATCCCGAGTTCCTCCGGGAAGGCTCCGCGGTGGAGGACTTCCTGAATCCGGACCGGATCGTCATCGGCTCGACCGACCTCCATGCGGCGGAACTCCTCGCATCCCGTGTGTACGGTGACCTTCCCGGGGAGCGGGTGGTGGTCGATCCCGCCTCGGCGGAGATGATCAAGTACGCCGCCAATGCCTATCTTGCCACCCGGGTCAGCTTCGTGAACTCGATCGCCAATCTCTGCGAAGAGGTAGGCGCCGACGCGGCCTCCGTACTCGAGGGCATGGGCCACGACCACCGGATCGGCTCCCACTACCTCGCTCCGGGCCCCGGTTACGGAGGATCATGCCTGCCGAAGGACACGCGGGCGCTGGGGGAGATGGCCGAACAGCATGGTTACCACTTCCGGCTGCTCCGGGCTGTGATGGAGGTCAACGACGAGCAGAGAGAACGGATCGTCGGGAAGGTGGCCTCCGCGCTGGGCGGTACGTTGTCCGGCGCGACGGTGGGTCTGTGGGGTCTGGCGTTCAAGGCGGGGACGGACGATGTCCGGGAGTCGCCGGCAGCCGATCTTGCCCGGAGGCTGATCTCGGCGGGCGCCACCGTCCGCGCCTACGACCCCAGAGCCGTACTGTCGATGCCCGGGATGGAGATGGTGTCCGACCCGTTGGCGGCGGCGGACGGGGCCGATGTGCTGCTGGTGGCGACCGAGTGGGGCCGGTTCCGGCGGGTAGACCCGGTAGCCGTGAATGGGGCGATGCGGGGCTCGGCGGTGGTGGACGCCCGCAACCTCCTGGATGCGGACGCGGTCAGGGCCGCGGGGCTCTCCTACCGGGGCGTGGGAACGGGTCGGCCATGATCTGGACCCGGAGTCCCACGCAGGGACGAGCCCTCGTGACCGGCGGAGCGGGCTTTCTAGGATCGAGCCTGGTCGACCGGCTTGTCGCCGACCGCTGGGAGGTCTTGGTGGTGGACGACCTCTCATCGGGCCGCCTGTCCCGCCTGGCCGACGCCCGACGGTTCGGGAAGGTCAGCGTCCATCAACTGGACATCCGCTCCGAGCATCTGGCCGCGGCGGTCGCCAAGTTCGGACCCGACCGGATATTCCATCTGGCCGCCCAGACATCGGTGGCGGTCTCCGTGGCCGATCCCGGCCTGGATGCGGAGATCAACATCACCGGCACCCTCAACCTGCTGGAGGCGGCTCGGCTGGCCGGCGTGCCCCGCCTGGTGTTCGCCTCCACCGGCGGCGCCATCTACGGCCGGGACGCACCGCTCCCCACCCCCGAGGACACACCCAAGCATCCGGAGTCGCCCTACGGCCTCTCGAAGCTGGTGGCCGAGCAATTCCTTGACATGTGGAAGCGACTGCGAGATCTGGACTACGCGGTCGTCCGCCCGGCCAACATCTACGGGCCGCGGCAGGACTCCTCCGGCGAGGGCGGTGTGATGGCGATCTTCGCCCGGGCCTGCATGGACAGAACCCGCCCGACCATCTTCGGAACCGGCAACGACACCAGGGACTACGTCTATGTCGAGGACGTGGTTGACGCCCTGGTGCTGGCGGGCGAACGGGGAGGGGGAGGTGTCTACAACATTGGCACCGGCACGGAGACCAGCACCCTGGACGTGTTCAAGGCGGTGGCCCGGGAAGCCCGCTTCGGCGGCGGAGCGAACCACGGACCCCCGCGTGCCGGTGACGTTCCCCGCTCCGCACTCGAGTGCAGCCGGGCCCGCCGGGATCTGGATTGGAGGCCCCGGACGTCCCTGGAAGAGGGCATCAAGGCCACCGTCTCCTGGTTCGCCGAGAACTAGGGTCCGCAGGCGACCGACGAACGCGAAAACCGCCCCCAAGACGCCCGGTGCTCCACATCGGGCCCTCCCCCGCCACCACCTGTCCTGGCTGGGAGCGTGATCGGCCATGCCCGGGATGGAGCCGGGTGACGCGGATAGCTCCCTTTTGAAGCCTGTGAAATGTTCCCTGCTGGCCGGGCCGCTCCGATCGGTGAGACGCTTGCGTCCAGTGTAGATGCTTGGCAGTAGGCAACGTATGGCTAGGGTGTGACAGATTCCAGCCTCCGTTCGTTCGGCCGCCGACCAGCGAACGGTCCCCGAGCAGCCAACTAGCGGAACATGTCTTGGGTGGGGCTCCGCACCAGGTCGGCGCTCGAGCCCTCACCCGGTGGGTGCTCCACCCCGCGGACCAGCGCGGCGGGGATGCCCTTGGCCTTGCCCATCACCAGGTCCGCTGCCGCGGCCAGCTCGTCCGCCAGCGCCACCTCCGTAACCTCGAGGGTGTTGCCGTAGGTGTCGGTCGTTCCGCGGTAGTCCACCACGGCGGGGAGGCCGGCCACGCCGATCGCCACATCGGTCAGGCCGTGGCGCCACGCCCTTCCGAACGTGTCGGTGATGATCACCCCTACCGTCACCCCGAAGGCCTGCAGGAGACGGGCGCGGATCCGCCGGGCGGACTTGTCCGGAGCGATGGGGAGGAGTACCACCGAGCCGGGGCGGACGTTGGATTTGTCGACTCCGGCGTTGGCGCATACGAACCCGTGATGCGTCTCCGTGATCACCAGCTCGTCGCGACGGCGGATAACGGCGGATGCCTCCCGTTCGACTACCCGGAGGCGCGCATCCGGGTCGTCGCCGATCTCCTCGATACGACCCTCCGCCTTCGAGACCAGCTTGTGCGTGACGACCAGTACATCCCCGTCCCTCGGTTCCAACCCGGACGCTGCCAGTCCTCCGATCAGCAGCCCGGCTAGGTCATCGCCGGGTTCGGCCTCGGGTATGCCCTCCACGGGGAAGATCGAGACGCTCACAGAGCGAGTCCCAGGAGGCCGATCATCCGCCGGGCCAACCCGATCGCCTGTTCCACCTCCGCGATGCGAGTGGATCCGGCATGGACCGACAACCCCGCGCTGGCCAAGGTGGTCACGTCAGCTTGGTCGGCGCCATCGATGAAGAAGTCCTGTATCAGGCCGGGATAGGCCGCTACCACCCCTGCGTTGCCCGCTGGGAAGCCCAGCGAGGTCAATACCCGGTCGGCCGGTCCCTTGAGCGCCCGGCCCCCGAACAGGGGGCTGACCGCCATCACCCGCCTGGCTCCCCGCACGGCCTCCGCGATCTCGTGGACTGCGAGGATGGGCCAGACGGACAGAGGTGGGTTGGAAGGTGCGATTACCACCGCGTCGGCGCTCGCTATGGCCTCCACGACCCCCGGGGCGGGCCGGGCCGTCGCCCCACCGACGAACCTCACCTCGGTTACCTCGTCGCGGTGGCCGCGCAGCACGAAGTACTCCTGGAACGCCATCCAGTGGCCGGGGCCGGTAAGCACCTCGGTTCGGAGCCGATCGTCGGTAGCGGGAATGACCGTCGAGCGCACTCCCATCATCCCCGCCAGGTCGGCGGTGATGGCGTGGAGCGGATCGCCGTCCCGGAGGCGCATGGTCCGGTAGAGGTTGAGGGCGGCGTCGGCGTCTCCGATCCGGAAGCGGGTGTCGACTCCGAAGCGCGCCAGATGGTCCATCAGCACCATCGTGTCACCGGCCCGGCCCCAACCTTCGGGCCCTTCTCGCCCGGCCAGGGTGTAGAGCACCGTGTCGAGGTCCGGGGACACCGACCACCCGTAGAAGGTGTCGTCGTCCCCCACGTTCACCACCACGGTGGACTCGACGTCCTCGAGGTGATCGAAACCCCGAGCCAGGCGGGCGCCACCGACCCCTCCGGACAGGAGCGCGACCCGGCGCGTCACAGGCCGGGATCTGAGTTGACGGTTATTGTCTTGTGGCTCGTTCCGTAACACAATGGGGTTTCCATGACCCAACCTGCCCCTCCATCACCGAAGCCGCGCGTCCTAGCGCTGGTGGTGGCCCGTAGGGGAGACGAGATCGCCGACGTGCTGGCAAGCATCGAGTCCCAAGTCTACGAGGTCGAGGACGTGGTCGTCATCGCCGACCAGCGCCCGGACGTCGCTCCGGAGACGGCCCGGCCCAAGACGGCGCGGCGGCTCTCGGAGGCCTTGGACGCTATCGACGGTCCGGTGGACTACCTGTGGATGCTGGACTCCCGGACCACTGCCCGACCCGACGCCCTGGCTGCCCTGATCGACGCCGCCGAGAGCCTGGAGGCGTCCGTGGTCGGTTCGAAGGTCCTCGATTCCGACCATCCCGACCGGCTGCTGTCCGTGGGCGGGCCCACCGATGTGTTCGGGTTCCCGTACACGGGCCTCGAGAGCGGGGAGATCGATCAGGAGCAGTTCGACGTGATCCGGGACGTGGCGTTCCTGGAGCCGGCTTCGCTGCTCGTGAGACGGGATCTCGCCGAAGGCCTGGGCGGGCTGGATCACACCCTGCCCTACCTCTCCTTCGGCCTGGACATCTGCCAGCGGGCCCGGGTGGTGGGCGGCCGGGTGGTCGTGACCCCGGGCTCGGAGGTTTTCAGCCGGGCCAGCGGCGCCCAGCGGCCCACCACTTGGCGGGAGCAGGCCGGACGGCTCCGGACCATGCTCAAGACCTACTCCCTGGTAACCCTTCTGTGGGTTCTACCCGCCCTGTTCCTGGTGGGCCTGGCGACCTGGCTCTACCGGCTCGCGAAGGGTTCCCTCACCGGACCGGTGGACTGGACACGCACCTGGGCCTGGAACCTCCTCTACCTACCATCGACCCTGCAGGCCCGGAGGCGCGCTCCGACGACCTCCATGGAATCCGATGCCGAGCTGTTCCGCTTCCAGGTCCGGGGCTCCCTGGAGCTGCGCGAGATCGCGGCCGAACTGGGCGCCCGGCTCGGCGCCGGCGACGAGCAGGAGGAGCCGGACGATCGCGCCCCCCCGGCCTTCTGGCAGAGGCCGGATGTGATAACCACGGTGCTGGGCGTGGCGCTGGTGCTGGTGCTCACTCGCTCCGTCAGCGCCGAGGGACTGCCGGCGACCGGATACGTGCTGCCGCTGGCGGAATCGGCCTGGGACACCCTGCGCGCTTATGCCGGAGGATGGCATCCGGGCGGTCTGGGCAGCCCCGAGCCCATGCATCCATCGGTCGGCGCCACCGCTGCACTCAAACTGCTCCTCGGCAACCGGGGCGGGGCGGCCGGCATCCTCACGGTGGCCGCGGTCGCCTCAGGCGTGGCCGGCATGGTGGCCCTCGTCCGGAGGCTCGGCCTCAGCCGCGGAGCCCGCCTGGTGGGTGGGGCGGTGTTCGTAGCCGGGTTCCCGGCACTGTGGTTGGCCGGGGAGGGATACTGGCCCGGCCTACTGGCGCTGGGGGGTCTCCCCTGGTCACTGGCGGGGGTGGTGGCGTCCGACCCGGAGACCGGCCGGGGCTGGACGGGGCGCCTCGCCAGGGTGGGTCTGGCCACCGCTGCCTCGGCTGCATTCGTCCCGCTGTCGATCGTGATACCCCTGGTGTTCGGACTGGTCTGGGGGGCAGTGGCGCGGCGGGGCCGCCCTCCGGTCATCGGCGCGGCCGGATCGGTGCTCGCCCTGCCCGTGTTGCTGCCGTGGCTGAGCGGTCGCGGCGTAACCGAGGTGCTCGGGATGGGCGCCCCGTTCCACCCCGATCCGTCCTGGTGGGTGGCCGTTCCGTTGCTCGTAGCGGGCGTCGTGGCCACGGTGGTTGCCCGCGGCCGGCCACTGTCGGTGGTGGTTACGGGGATGGTGATCGGATCGGTCGGGCTCCTCGTGGCGCGGGCTGGTTCCCTCGGCGCGGGTCAGGAGACAACGGCCGCGGGTCTGCTCGCCGCCGCGGCCGGCGCGGCGCTGGTCGTCGCCGGCGCCCTCGATGCGCCGGCATCGCTCGGCATTGACGTCTCCCTGCTGCGAACCGTTCCCGCGTACGCGGCGATGGTGGCAGCCATCCTGGTCGGGTTGACCGCCCTTATAGCTGCCCCGGCCGGCCGCATGGGGCTACCTGATGACCGGTTCGGCGCCTTCGCGTTCGCCTCCAGCCGGGCCGAGGCCCACGGCCCCGACCGGGTGCTGCTGACCGGGCCCGCCGAGACCATGCCGGGTCAGTATCGGGTGCTTCCGGACGGTACGCCCTACCGCCTGATCGGCGGCATCCTGGACTACCCGCAGGCCTGGCTCCCCGAAGCCCGCCTGGGTGATGCCGTCCTGGAGGAGACACTGGTAGGGATGATTGACGGGCAGGAGCTCCGCCCGGGCGAGTTGCTGGCGCAGTTCGGTATCCGCTGGGTGGCGGCCACCGGTCCCAGCCCGCTCGTCGACGCCATGAGTGGACAGCTGGACATGCGACCGCTGGCCGGCCTCTTCGTTGGCGAGTCCGGCGGGGTCTGGGAAAACGACATGCCCGCCTACCGGGCAGCCACCGATCAGGGCGAGGCATGGTCGTGGGCGGCGCCCGACTATGTGGGCCGCCAGTCTGGAGGCTCGGTGCGGATCGCGGAGAACGCCGACCACCGATGGGGCCCGGGCGCTTGGCAGCAGGACGGCTGGGCCAACCGCGTGCCTGCGGAGGCCGGTGTCGCCACCTTCGCGGGGGTAGATTCCTTCCGCTTCCAGGCCCGGGCGGCAGCTGTCGTGGTGATATTGCTGGCCGGCCTGTCGTTGGTACGGGCCAGGCGTCGGGCGGGGGACCAACCATCATGAACCGCATACTCGCTCTGGTCGTGGCGGCCCTCGCCGTGGTCGTAGCGACCATGCAACCTGCCCCGGAGCCGCCCGTTCCGACCGTGGAGGTCACGATCCGTTCGGAGGCGCCGACCGGTGGGGCATCCCACTTCGCCCACTGTCCCTGGTCGCGTTCCGACAGCCTCCGGAGCTCGGCGTACAGCGTGCTGGGAGAGGGTCCCGCCAGCTTCGATCTCTCTTTCCTGGAAGGTGGCTCGGTGGAGGACAGGATTTCGGGTCGGATCGACTCCGACACGGCGGCCAGGGTCGAGAACCCGCGTCCGGTCGGCGCCAGTTCCGCGCTCGTGGAGTTCTCCGGGAGCATGGGCACAGTCGGCGTGGTGGCCGCTGGTGAGGGCCTGCTGGCGGGCGACCTGTGCTCTGGCAGGATTCCGGACTCCTGGCATCTGCCGGGCGGTTCCACGCTCGAGGGCGAGAGCCTGGTACTCCGCCTCTTCAACCCCTTCACCGCCGACGCCCGGATCGACCTCTGGGCATTCAGCGAGTTCGGTATCGAGGCCGGAGAAGCCTTGGAGGGATTGACGGTTCCAGCCCGGCGGACCCGGGTTGTGGCACTCGAAGAGATACTGCCCCGCCGGGAGTCACTGTCGATAATCGTACGACCGACCCTGGGCTCGGTCATACCGGTGATGGTGCTCGATACCGGCACTGACATGGCGGTCTGGCCCGGCGCCGACACCGGCACCGGATGGGAGTTCCCGGTAGCGGGCGCGGTCGGGCTCCGGAGTGACCTGGTCCTGACCAATGAAGCCTCCATTCCGGTCAACTTCCTCATCGAAGCGTTCGACGAATCCGGTGCGTCGCTACCCACCCAGGTGGGCCGCATCGAGGGGCCGGGCCAGGCGCGGGTGTCACTGGAGGGGGTGAGTTCTTCCGGGTTCGGGGTACGGGTGACAGGCGACGGACCCTTCGGCGCGGCCATCGTGGCTCGGTCGGAGACAAGTGTCGCCGCGACCGTCGGGGCTCGGACCACGGCGACCGGATGGCTGGTACCGGGTCCGGGGGTGGTCTCATCCGGGAGCCGGCTCAGGTTGCTCAACGCCGGTGTCACCGAACTGACCGTGACCTACCGGACACTCACGCCAGCGGGAAGGACTCGCGCCAATGTGATCGATATTCCCCCCAACGCGGTCCGGACCGTCCATATTGCCGCCCAGGAGGTCGCCGGCGTCCGGGTCACCTCCGACGGACCCCTGACGGTGGGATGGCTGGCGGCCGTATCCGGCCGAGCGATGTTCTCGGGGGCGATCCCTAGTGGCTGACGGGTTCGCGATTCGTTTGCTGCTGGTCCTGGCGGCTGTGGGAGTGGTGGCGGCTGTGGCCGTCTTCCGTCCGAGACGGCCACGAACCCCGCTCTCCGTGGAGGGGAACCTCGACGGCCCCGGTGTATACCTCTTCACGGCTGCCGCGTGTGATGCGTGCGATAAGGCCCGAGCGGTCTACCGGAAGGCTCTGGGCGAGTCGGGCTTCACCGAGCGGAGTTGGGAGGAGCACCCCGGCCTCCTGACCCGGCTCGGGGTAGCCGAGATACCGATCGGAGCGGTGGTCGACGCCGACGGTAAGCAGGTGGCTTCGTTCGTCCAGGTACCGAGGCCCCTTACTCTCCGGAGGGCGGTCCGGAAGATGCGGGCATGACCGGGATGGCCGATCCGCCCGGGGCCATCGGAGACGAGGTCCGGTCGCGGGGATGGTCGGCGCGGACGTCGGCCATCGTAGTGGCCATGGTCTCGCTTGCGACGCTCGTGGCGGTGGCACCTCATCTGCTGCTGGTCGCCAACACCCCGACTGGCGGCGACATGGGCGCGCACGTGCTTGGTCCCGCCTACCTGCGGGATGTCCTGCTCCCGTCCGGCCGGATCATGGGTTGGTCGAACCACTGGTTCGCCGGGTTCCCCATCTTCTACTTCTACTTTCCCCTTCCCTCGCTGGTGATCGTGGCCCTCGACCTGGCGCTTCCCTACGGGGTGGCGTTCAAGACGGTGACGGTCATTGGGTTGGTGGCGCTCGCTCCGGCCACGTACTTCCTCGTCCGGTCGATGGGGTTAGCGCGCCCGGTCGCCGCGGTCGCGGCGGCGGCCGGAGGCGTGTACGCCTTCATGGAGACCCCGACCCCCAACATCTTCGGCGGCACGATCGCCTCCAGCCTGGCCGGAGAGTTCTCGTACTCATGGTCGTTCGCCTTCATGCTCGTCTACCTTGGATGTCTGATCAGGGCGGTGCACGACGATCGCACGTACTTCCTGGGAGCGGCGGCCGCGCTGGCCGGAACGGCTCTCTGCCATGTGATCCCGACCATGGGCGCAGTGTTCGCGTCGCTGTTCGTGCTCGTGGTTTCGCTGCTCGTGGCGGTCGGTCGCTCGAGCTGGTGGGAGCGTCTCCAGACGGGCGAGCGCCGGGAGGGCGCCGGAGCCGGGCTGCGCTGGTGGATCGTGCCGGGAACCTGGGTCGTTGGTTTCATGCTGGCTGCGTTCTGGGCGCTGCCGCTGGTGATCCGGCTGCGGTACACGACCGAGATGAACTGGCAGCCCCTGGCGGGGTTCGACGAGTTGTTTCCGGTGGAACTGTGGCCGGTGGCCATCCTGGGCGTGACAGGCCTGGTGATGGCCCTGCGGAGGACCGGACGAGCCGTGGCGCCGGCTGCCTTGACACTGGTGCCGATCCCGGCCTTCTTCCTGCTCAGCCAGGGCGCCAAGCTCTGGAACGGCCGCGCCCTTCCCCACTGGTTCTACGGTCTGCACCTCTTCGCCGGTATCGCGGTCGGCCTGCTGGTCGTGGCGGTCTGCCGCCGGCTCCCGGAGCGAACGCCCATCTGGTGGATCCAGACCGTCATCGTGGCCGCCGTCTGGGTGCTGGTGTTCGGGCCGGCCATCGGGGAACCGGCCTGGGACGTCGAGGGCGTGGGCGGCTGGTTCGACACGTTGCGGCTGGGGCCGCTGGTCGAGCGGATTTCCGGTCCCGACCTGCTGGTGCTGGCGGCGGGGGTACTTCTGCTGTGGCTGGTGGGACGCCGGGCGCCGCCCGCCACCCGAATCGTGCTCCCCGTCCTGGCATCTGTGGCGATCACGGGAATCATCTTCGTGGGAGTGGTCACCGAGGAGAACTACGTAGGCGCCTGGGCGCGCTGGAACTACCTCGGTTACGAGGGTAAGGCGACCTGGCCCGAGTACGAAGGAGTGATGTCGGCGATAGGCGCCCTGCCGCCGGGCCGGGTCCAGTGGGAAGCCAACAGCGAGCTCAACAAGTACGGCACCCCCATGGCGCCGATGCTGTTCCCGTACTGGACCGAGGGCACCCACCCCTCCATGGAAGGCTTGTACTTCGAGTCCTCCGTTACCACCCCATTCCACTTCCTGAACGCGTCCGAGCTTGCCAGCGCTCCCTCCAACCCGATTCCCGGGCTGGCCTACCACACCGGTGACATCGATCGGGGCGCCGTGCATATGCGCCTCTTCAACGTGTCCTACTACGTGGCCTACACCGACACGGCGAAGGGCAGGGCCGACCGGCATGAGGACTTCACCTTCGTTCAGGACTCGCCGCCGTTCCGGATCTACTCCCTTCCTGAGAGCTCCCTGGTGGAAGTGGCGGTCAACCAGCCCTGGGTCTTCGAGGAGACGGGCTCGGGGCTCCTTACCTCTCTGGTAACTACGTTCACCGAGGACACCGACCCACATTTCGTGGATGTGGCGCTCGACTGGTACGAGGACATCAGCCTCGTGGACCAATGGATCGTGGCGGACGGTCCCTCGCACTGGGAGCGGATCACTCCCGATCTCGACGGCGCCACCGTTCCGGTCACCACCAGCTCGGAGGTGGAGGTGTCCGATGTGGTGCTCGAGGATCACCGGGTGGCGTTCAAGACCACCGGGGTGGGGCTTCCCCACCTGATCAAGGTCTCCTACTTCCCCAACTGGACGGCCTATGGCGCCGAGGGTCCTTGGCGAGCTACTCCGGCCTTCATGGTGGTGGTGCCGACCGGCAGCGAGGTCGAGTTACGTTTCGAGAACACCTGGGTGGAGAGAGTGGGGGCTGGGTTGACCGGCGCCGGTGGGATCATCCTGGTCATCTGGTTGGTCAGCGCCGCACGCCGGCGATCAACTCAGGCAGCACCTCCGCCCGAGGGGCTCCGTGATCCCGCCCTGCGGGGTACCGGCCGTACCGGACACGGCTAGCCGCTACCGAGGCTCCGGCGGAGCGTGATCAGGCCCCGCAGGGTCCGCGGTACCCGGCGGAGCAGGGAGGACCGGGCCTCCCTCAACTCCTCTACGGTGATCGGAACCTCGACGATCCGGTACCCGGCCCGCTCGGCCCGCAGGACCAGCTCGGTGTCGAACAGGTCCTCGGTCAGGCGCACTCGCGGGAGGATCTCCTGCACCACCGGGGCGCGGAGCGCCTTGATGCCATGGGTGTCGGTCAGACCGGATCCGACCACCGTGCGGAGGGCCAGGTTGAACACCCGGGTGGCCAGGCGGCGTATCCACGGTCGCCGGTCCCGGGAACCGGGGGCCCGCTTCGAGGCGATCACCACATCGGCCGATCCGCCGAACTCCGCAACCCTTTGCAGGAACTCTCCGGAGTGGTAGTCGATGTCGAATACCACCAGCCATCCCAGATCCCCGGCCGCCTTCATGCCGGTCCGGATGGCGAGCCCGTAGTCGGCGCCGTCGATCTGAATCACGTCCAGGCGGGAGTCGGAGGCGGCTTCGGACAAGGCCTCAATATGGGTGCGGTCGGTCGATCCGTTCTCCACCAGGATGATCCGGTACCGGGGCGTAACCGTCTCCACCTGCTCCCGGATCCGGGCCAGGGCGGACCCCATGAAGCCGGCCTCGTTGTGGACCGGGATGATGATGGTGATCTGCGGCTGGGTCATGGTCATTACCGGGGGCGAGTGTAGGGTCGGGCCCGGCGGTCGCGGCAAATGCCGGGCTCCAATGCCGGCCCCGGACGGAGCCGGAGCGCCGGCCTGCCCCACAGGCACCACTAGCCTCTGGGGTCTCGTGGGAAGCCCGTACCCAGACCCTTTCGACCGGATCTTCAAGGCTTACGACGTCCGGGGTCGGGTGGATGAGGGGGAACTAGACGAGGAGATCGCCGAACGCATCGGGGTGGGTTTCGCCCGGGTGACGGGCGCTTCGACGGTAGCCCTGGGTCGCGACTGCCGGCCTTCCTCAGCATCGTTGGCGGCGGCCTTCCTGGAGGGGGTGCGGTCACAGGGGTGCGATGCGACCGACCTGGGCCTGGTTCCCACCGAGGTGGTCTATTACTACTCGGGCCTGCACGGGGTTCCCGGCGCCGTCGTCACCGCGTCCCACAACCCGGCCGGTTACAACGGTCTCAAGTTCTGCCATCGGGGGGCGGCGCCGATCGGGTCGGGTTCGGGTTTGGAAAGGATCCGCGATGTGGCCCGTTCGTGGACCGGGGACACCCTCGGGGAGGCCAGGGGTCGGATCACCAGGCACGACGCCTTGCCCGGCTACCTGGAGCACGTGTTCCGGATCGTCGATCCCGGCGGTGTCGGCGCGCTACGGGTGGCGGTCGACGGCGGGAACGGGATGGCCGGGCTCGTCATCAGCAGGCTCTTCCAACGGCTGCCCTCGTCCACGTTGACGGGCCTCTACCTGGAGCCGGACGGTTCCTTCCCGAACCATCCGGCCGACCCCCTCAATCCCGAGAACCTCACCGACTTGGTCGGGCTCGTGCGCGAGCAGGGGGCCGACGTCGGAGTGGCCTTCGACGGCGACGCTGATCGGGCGGTGTTCGTGGACGAGCAGGGGGTGCCTCTCCCGGGGAGCACTGCAACGGCCATCATCGCCGGCTGGTTCCTGGCACGGCGCCCGGGCGCCCGGATCGTGCACAACCTGATCTGCTCGAGGAGCGTGGCCGAAGCCATCCGGTCCGCGGGAGGAGTGCCGGTCCGGACCCGGGTGGGCCACTCGTTCATCAAGGCGGTCATGGCAGATGAGGATGCGGTCTTCGGGGGCGAGCACTCGGGCCATTACTACTTCGGCGACAACTACGGGGCGGACAGTGCGACCCTGGCCATGCTGGTGTTGCTCACCGTCCTCACCGAGGCCGGCGTGCCGCTGTCAGAGGTGAGGCGCGGCTACGAGCCGTACGCCATGTCGGGGGAGATCAACAGCGTGGTGACCGACCCTGCAGCGGCGATCCGGGCGGTGGAGTCCGCCTTCGTCGGCGCCTCTCTGGACCATCTCGACGGGCTGACGGTCGACCTGGGGGACAGCTGGTTCAACGTCCGGCCCTCCAACACCGAACCGTTGCTCCGCCTCAACGCCGAAGCACCCGATTCCGGGTCGTTGGGCCAACTCGTGGACCGCGTGCGGAGGCTGATCGACTCCGCCTGACATCGCCTCGCGCCCGGCGACCGCAGAACTGTCACAGGGTCCGGATACAACACGGGGCATGGTGTGCGTGGTGTGCGGGTGGTGGAACCCATCGGCGCTAACTTTCCGGAAGGACCCGACGGAGCGCCCGGCGATTTGTCCCGCCTGCGAGGCCTCCCTGCGACCCAGCGGGGAGGTAAGGCTCCCGTCGGGCGTGCTGGTGCGCTCGTTGCTGGAGCACGGTGGTCCGATCCGCAACGCGGTCCACGCCATGAAGTACCGCGGGGCCGACCGGGTCGCGGCGGGACTGGCACCTCTCATGGTCGATCTCCTTCCCACCGGCGCTACCGCCCTGGTGCCGGTGCCCAGGTCACTGCCCCGCCGGGCCAGGTTCGGCACCGACCCGGGCAGGGCGCTGGCC
>VXMM01000058.1 GCA_009841105.1 Acidimicrobiia bacterium
TGTGCAGGCCGAACACGGCCGAGTTGATCCACAGGCTCCGGTGGGTCTGCTCCACGCCCTTGGGCCGGGCCGTGGTGCCCGAGGTGTAGTTGACGACCGCGGTCTCGTCCTCGTCGGGCTCCCACGGCCGCGGCGACTCGCCCAACCGGAACAGGGCCTGGTCCGACTCGTCGCCGAGCACGAACTTGTGGCGGCACTTCACCGGACCCAGGGTGTCGGCCAGCTCGGGATCTACGAGCAGCACGTCGGCACCGCAGTGGTCCACTATGTAGGTCACCTCGTCGAGGCTGAGCCGGAAGTTGATGGGCACGAAGATGCGTCCGTTGCCGCTGACGCCCCAGAAGCAGGTGAGCAGGCGCCCGGCGTTGTGCGACACCATGGCCACCCGGCCTCCCATGGGCACCCCGAGCGCGTCGAGGCCTGCGCCGGTGGCGTCGACCAGCTCCCCCATGCGCGAGAACGTGACCTCGCCCATGGAGGGCGCGGGCTGGTCGCGCTCGTCGACGAAGGCGACCCGGTCGGGGTACACGGCCAGGGCCCGGTCGAGGTGGTCGCGGACTGTAAGCGGAACCTTCACGGTGCCATCATGGCAGGACCGGCCCGCGCGCTGCGGCGCAAAACGTGTCTTCCGCTCGTGTTCCCTGTACTCACGGGCGCCGGCTTAACCGCCCGGGCGACGCCCAGCGTGATCGCGGCCAGTTCCGGGGCCGGAGCCCCGCCCATGATGTGGAGGATGACTTCGGCCCGGACACTGTCCACAACGCCGCTCATCCGACCGTTACGCCCGCCCCACGAAGCTGGCGGACCGCAGCATCACCGTCACCGGGGTTCAGATCGACCGCGGCGGTGGCGGCGAGGAGCACCGTAGTGTCGAACCCTTCCCGGGCCGAGTCGAGGGCCGTGTCCTTCACGCAATAGTCGAGGGCCAGCCCCACCACCACCACCCGGCGGCAACCCGCCTCCCGGATCATGGAAGCCAGCCCGGTGGGAATCTCCTCGCCCGACACCGGATCCCGCATCGTGAATCCGGAGTAGCCGTCCTCCCCGCCGGCGCCCTTGTAGACGCTGGGGCCCTCGACCCGGAGGTCGGGGTGGAAGTCGGCTCCGGCAGTCCCCGCCACGCAATGGACCGGCCAGATGCCCCCGTCAATGGCGAAGTGCGGGGTGCGCTCGGGGTGCCAGTCCTGGGTGTAGAAGACGGAGGCGCCAGCCTGTAGTGCCTGGGAGATCTCGTGATTCACCGCCGGGACCACCTGCGTACCCCCTCCCGGAACGTAGAGACTTCCTTCGGGATCGGCGAAGTCGTTCTGGACGTCCACCACGACCAGCGCGGTGTCCGCCGCGTAGGCAATCACATCGTCCAGGGTACCTGCTCGGGTAACGTGGCGGCGTGCTCACCGAGGGCATCCTGTCCACCGATCATTACCAGCTGACCATGGCTCAGCTCTACCACAGCCATGGTCTGGCCGACCGGCCCGCCCAGTTCGACTACCACTTCCGTTCCTACCCCGACTACGGCGACCACCAGGCCGGATACTGCATCAACGCCGGCCTCGGACCGCTCATCGACTGGATGGAGCGCACCTGGTTCGGACCGGCGGAGGCGGACGCCCTGCGCATGGTGCGAACCAACTCCGGCCACCGCCTCTTCGGGGAGCCTTTCATCGAATGGCTGGCCCGATCGGACGGGTTCGAGGCGCTCTCGATGTGGGCGATCCCGGAAGGCCGGGTGGTGCATCCCAAGACTCCGGTCGTGACCGTCGAGGCGCCGCTGGCGGTGGCCCAACTACTGGAGACGCCCCTGCTGAACCGGCTCAATTACGCCACGCTGGTGGCCACCAAGACCTCCCGGGCGGTGGAGGCGGCGGGAGGGACCGCTGTGCTGGAGTTCGGGATGCGGCGGGCGCCCGGCCCGGCGGCCGATTCGGCCACCCGATCGGCTCTCATCGGCGGCGCGGCGGGATCCTCCAACTTCGCCACCTCCCACCGGCTGGGCTTCGTCTCCCGCGGCACCCATGCCCATTCGCTGGTCCAGGTGTTCATCGCCGAATCGGGAAGCGAGCTCGACGCCTTCAGGGCCTACGCCGACCTGTACCCCGATGACTGCCTGCTGCTGGTCGACACCATCAACACCCTCGAGTCGGGCCTTCCCAACGCCATCACCGTGTTCCAGGAGCTGAGAAGTAAGGGCCATCGACCCGTCGGGATCCGGCTCGACTCGGGCGACCTGGCCCATCTGGCGGTCCGGTCCGCGGGCATGCTCGACGGGGCCGGGTTCGAGGACGTGGCCATCGTGCTCTCCTCGGATCTGGACGAGCTCACCATCTGGCAGGTGCGCAACCAGATCCTGGAGGAGGCCGGGGACTACGGAGTGGATGCGGGACGACTGCTGGACCGGCTCGTCTACGGGGTGGGAACCCGCCTGGTGACCTCGGACGGCTGCCCGAGCCCCAGCGGCGTGTTCAAGCTAGTGGCGGTCATGGACTCGGGCGGCGAGTGGACCGCCGCCATCAAGATCTCCGAGACGCCCGCCAAGGTGCTGGATCCGGGCCGCAAACGGCTATGGAGGATATACGACCATCGGGGAACGGCCACGGCCGATCTGATCACCCTGGATGGCTTCGACCCGAATGCCCGGCCCATCCAGTTGGTCCATCCCAGCCATCCCGAGGTACGCCGGACCCTGGCCGCCCGGCAGGTGTCGGAGGTGGAACCGCTCCGGGTGAAGGTGCTGGAGGCCGGCCGTCGGGTCGCCGATGGCCTGGACGATCTCGAAGCGGCCCGAGCACGGAGGGCAGCGGACCTGTCCCGCCTGGATCCCGGAGTGCGGCGGCTGGTCAACCCCCACACTTACCACGTATCACTGAGCCCGGAACTGTCCGGCCTCAAGCAGGAACTGATCGCCGGTCTCCAAGTGTGACCCGTACTCCGCCGGCGTGGGTAGCCCGATGGAGGACCGGCTCCGAGATCTCACAGGTGGCGGGACGCCGACACCCATTCCCGACGCCACTGCCGTGCGATGCAAGTCCCCCGGCGGGGCCCGGAGTCCCGCAAACACCTGATCAAACCCGCGAAACTCGTCGGCGCCCCGATCCTGAGGATCAGAGCGTCACATATGGTGCTGTGTTCCTCAGGTTCGAGGGCCGCGGGTGTTCCTGAGGATCAGGGCGTCATATATGACGCCCTCTGCCCAAAGTTCGAGAAGTCGCGGAAAACGGTGCTCCGCACCGGGCCCTCCCCCACCACCACCGTTCCGGTTCGGAGCGTGGTCGGCCATGCCCCGGCCGCTGCCGGGGCGCGCGCTCCGCTCCCTTAAGCTCTTTTTCCTTCCGCTGGCCGTCCCGATCGGTCTCGTGCTGTCGGCCAGTATCGGTGCTTGGTATTAGTCAATATATACCACAGTTGTGACAAGTCAACCCTCCTTCCGAGAGAACGCGAAAAATGGCAGGGCCGGAACCGGTCAGGTACGGGTAGCGAGTCTCTCGTACGGAGGGGCACACCGCCTGAAGGGGTACGTGCCAGAACTCGTCGGTGTATCTCCGACGGTTCTGGTCAACCCATTTACCTATTACGGGTAGTGATCGGGCAGATCGTTCTCGTACAGGACGGCATCACCCGCACGCAGGTGCTCCCGGACCCATCGCACCGCTTGGTCCCGGTTGTCGACCAGGACCACCTCGACCGGTCGCTCCCGGGCGCCGCGGAGCAGAGCCCTGCGGTTGGCCCTGCCCACGATCACCAGATGATCGGCCACCTCCGAGGCGGCCGCGGCGAATCGCAGGTTGGCGTCGTGCTGCCGGGGGCCGAGCTCCACCATCCCGGGGGTCACCACCACCCGGCGGCCGGCCGGCTCTCCGGCGCCCACCAGGACTTCAAGGGCTCGGGCCGCGCCGGCGGGATTGGAGTTGAAAGTGTCGTCGATGATCGCGAACCCGGCCTCTGACCGGCCGGTCGTCTGGCGGTGGTCCGCGGGCGTGAGCCGTCGAGCCCGGTCGGAAACGACGCCGGGAGGAACTCCCAGCTCCAAAGCCACCGCGACCGCGCAGGCCAGGTTGGCGGCGAACGGGCCGGTCGGGATGGACTCGCCGAGCTCCCGGCCGTGCACGAGGATCGTCAGAAGATCGCCATCCTGGTGGACCCGCACGTCCGTGGCCCCTTCGGAGGTTCCGCATCGCCACACCGTCCGGTCACCCAAGCGCCCGGCGAGGGCCGCCAGCGCCGGATGATCCACGTTGATGATCGCCACCTCGGCATGCTCGAAGATCTCGGACTTGGCCTCGACTATGCGCTCCTCCGACTTGAACCGTTGCAGGTGAACCGGCCCTATGGCGGTCAGGACAGCGATGCTCGGGGGTATCCAGGAGCAGGTGTCGGCGATCTCGCCGGGCTGGTAGGCGCCCATTTCCGCCACGAACACCTCGGCGTCATCGGTCAGGGTCTCGTTGATCGCCCGGGCGAGGCCGAGGCGGTTGTTGAAGCTGGCCGGGCTGGCGACCACCCGCCTGGTCCCGGACACCAGGTCCCGGACGTACCACTTGGTGCTGGTCTTGCCGTAGCTTCCGGTGATGCCCACCACCACCGGAGCCACCCGGTCGAGTGTCCCGCTCGCCCGGACCACGAATCTCTGCGACAGGCGCCTCTCGATCGGCGACGCCACCCACAGCACGAGATCCGGGATGGCGTACCACGAGACGACCGCGGCCATCGACAGAGCGCCCGGCCATCCTCCGCCGAGCACGAGGGTGATCATCGAGCCGAGCAGGGCGGTAGCTACGCCGAGGAGGATCGCCCCGACCAAGGCGGTGCGCCTGAGCCGGAGGGTCCAGTTGAGCGGTGACGTCCGCCCTCGGTAGCCGAGGCCGACCGGGAAGATCACCATCCCCAAGCAGCCCAGCAAGGGCCAGAACGAGTCGGGCGCCAGGGCATAGCCGGCCAGCGCGCCGGCCAGCATCACCTCCTCAAGGACGTTCACGGGCCGGGCGGCGATCCAGACCCGGCGCATGAAGACGATCGAACCGGCCAGGTAGTGCTCCCGCTGGGCCACCCGGAGCCATTTGATGGCCGCGACGGCAATGCCCGCCAGGCTCAACACCGGCACCAGCCAGGAGGACCAGCTCATGCCAGGGCCTCTATGGCCGCTCGGATCCGCTCCGGGGCCTCTCGGGGAAGGTCATGCCCGCAACCCTCCACCACCTCCATGTCTACGTTCCTGAGAAGCGCTGCGGCTCGATGCGCCACCTCCGGCGGAACCTCCGAATCGGCCGTGCCCCATACCAGTCGCACCGGACAGGCCACTTCGGGCAGGCGGTCCTCGTAGCTCTCGTTCACCACCCTCACCAAGGTGTCGCGCATCACCCCGGTCGCTGCCCGGTAGTCCGCCGATCCCCGGCGGCGCTTCTCGCGTTCGAGACGCTCGTCGCTGACTAGGCCGGCCCGGTTGGCGAGACGCACGAGGCGGTAGGCGAGGGAAGGCCGGCGGCCGGTTCGATCCAGACGGTGGAGCAAGGGCACCCCCACCAGGACCATGCCGGCCACCAACTCGGGCCGGGTCGCCGCCAGCACCACCGCCACCCGGCCTCCGAACGAATGCCCCACCAGGACCTGGGGACCGGAGAGCTGCTCCAACCAGGCGGCCACCATCCGGGCGTATCCGTCCGCACCGGAGGCTGCGACCGGGGGAGGCGTGGCGCCGAACCCGGGCAGGTCGACCGCCACCGCATCGAGGCCCTCCAGAACACGCCGGAAGTCACGCCGATCCCGACCCCAGCCATGGAGGGCCACCACGCGGATCGGTCCCGATCCGTAGCGCTCTCCGAACAAGCCGTCCGCAAGGCTGGTCAAGGGCATCGGCCGTCTAGCCCTCCGTGGTCGGGTGCCGGATGTTCCGCGACAAGAACGCATCCGGGTTCTCACGGCAGGTTACCGAGAGACCTGTCCGGCATTGTCGCTTACGTTCGCCGGTGAACCCGCCGGCTCGGACGGTGACACGCTTGCCCGCCTGACCGTTCTCAGAACTTGATATACTTACACTTAGATTTTCTGGGCATAATCAACGCGCCACCGGTGTTGGAACAGGTGGAAGGCAATCCGATCCCGGAGAGGCGGAGAAACGATGGACGCAGGACGGTTCACCCAGAAGGCACAGGCGGCCCTGGTAACGGCCCGTGACGACGCCACCGCTCGGCATCACCAAGCGGTCGAGCCCGCCCACCTGCTCGTGGCGCTCCTCGGGCAGCCCGACACCGTCACCCTTCCGCTGCTGGCCCGCCTCGACGTGGCGCCGGCCCTCCTCCGGCAGGGCGCCGAGGGACTGGTCGAGTCCCTCCCGCAGGTTTACGGCGGGGCGGAGACCGGCTACGCCCGAGCCACCATCCGCATCCTGGAGGACGCCCAGACCGGGATGGCGGCGGCGGGCGACAGCTACACCTCCGTCGAACACCTGCTCGCCGCCCTGGCCGGGTCCGACACCCGATCCGGAAGCCTCCTGCGGAAGTCCGGTGTCACTCCTCAGGCCATCGCCGACGTGCTGGCGGAGGTACGCGGCGCCCGGCGGATCACCACCGACAACCCCGAGGACACGATGCCCGCCCTGGAGCGGTACGGGCGCGACCTGGTCGCCGAGGCCGGAGCGGGCAAGCTCGACCCGGTGATCGGGCGGGACGAAGAGATCCGCCGGATCATCCAGGTGCTGAGCCGGCGCACCAAGAACAACCCGGTTCTCATCGGTGAGCCCGGCGTCGGCAAGACCGCCATCGCCGAGGGTCTGGCCCTGCGCATCCTCGACGGCGACGTTCCCGAGGGCCTCAAGAACAAGCGGATCGTGGCGCTCGACCTGGGCGCCATGGTGGCGGGCGCCAAGTACCGCGGGGAGTTCGAGGAGCGCCTCAAGGCCACGCTCGACGAGATCAAGGCCGCCGAGGGCCGGATCGTTACCTTCATCGACGAGATGCACACTCTGGTGGGAGCCGGCGCCGCGGAGGGGGCGATGGACGCCTCCAACATGCTCAAGCCGCTTCTCGCCCGGGGCGAACTCCGCATGATCGGCGCCACCACGCTGGACGAGTTCCGCAAGCATGTGGAGAAGGACGCCGCCCTGGAGCGGCGCTTCCAGCCGGTGATGGTGGCGCCTCCCAGCACCGACGAGACGGTCGGGATCCTGCGGGGTCTGAAGGAACGCTACGAAGTTCACCACGGGGTCCGGATCACCGACGCGGCCCTGATCGCCGCGGCCGTGCTGTCCGACCGCTACATCACCTCCCGGCACCTGCCCGACAAGGCCATCGACCTGATGGACGAAGCCGCCTCCCGGCTCCGCATCGAAATCGACTCCATGCCCGAGGAGATCGACACCCTGACCCGCCGCCTGCGCCAGCTCGAGATCGAGGCAAGCGCGCTGGGCAAGGAGTCCGACCCGGGTTCGAAGGCCCGGATGGAGGCTGTCCGGCAGGAGATGGCCGAGATCACCGAGGAACTGGACCGTCTGACCACCCATTGGCAGCACGAGAAGGACGAGATCGAGGCGATCCGCTCGGTCAAGCAGCAGATCGAGGATGCTCGCATGGAGTCGGACCAGGCCACCAGGGCCGGAGACCTGCAGCGCGCCGCGGAGCTGCAATACGGGGAGCTCCCGCGCCTGGGTAGGGAACTGACAACCCGGGAGGAGGCCCTAGCAAACCTGCAATCCGAAATGTCCATGCTCAGCGAGGAGGTCACCGAGGAGGATGTGGCGGCGGTGGTGAGCCGCTGGACCGGGATCCCCGTCTCCCGCCTCATGGAGAGCGAGATGGCCAGGCTGGTCCACCTGGAAGACCACCTCCACGAGCGGGTGATCGGCCAGGATGCCGGGGTGTCGGCCGTGGCCGGCGCCATCCGCCGGAGCCGCTCCGGCCTAGCCGATCCCAACCGCCCGATCGGTTCTTTCCTCTTCCTCGGCCCCTCCGGGGTGGGCAAGACCGAGCTGGCCAAGACCCTGGCCGCCTTCATGTTCGACGACGAGCGGGCCATAGTGCGGATCGACATGTCCGAGTACATGGAGAAGCACTCGGTCAGCCGGCTGGTCGGCGCGCCGCCCGGCTACGTGGGCTACGAGGAGGGAGGTCAGCTGACCGAGGCGGTCCGGCGGCGCCCCTACTCGGTGGTCCTGCTGGACGAGGTGGAGAAGGCCCATTCCGAGGTCTTCGGGGCGCTCCTCCAGGTGCTCGACGACGGGCGCCTCACCGACGGCCAGGGCCGGACCGTGGACTTCACCAACGCGGTGCTGATCATGACCTCCAACCTGGGCTCGGAGTTGATCACCCCGGACCTACCACAGAAGGCGGTGCACAGCCGGGTGATGGAACGGGTCCGCGGCCACTTCCGCCCCGAGTTCCTCAACCGTATAGACGACATCGTGGTCTTCTCCCGCCTGTCGGCGAAGGACCTGCGCCAGATCGTGGACCTCCAGTTCGCCCGGCTCGCCGACCGCATCGAAGCCCGGGACATCACTGTGGAACTGTCCGACGAGGCGGCCGACTGGCTGGCCCTCGAGGGCTACGACCCCGCCTACGGCGCCCGGCCGCTCAAGCGCCTCCTCCAGACCGCCCTGGTCGACCCCCTTGCCCTAGGCCTGCTGGAAGGACGCTTCCGCCCCGGCGACACCGTAACCGTGACCGCCGACAGCGAAGGACTCGTCCTCTCGGATGCGATTCACGGCCCGAGTGAGGTAATGGGGACCACGCACACCCCGTCGGGACGCTCGAACGCGTAACCGGTGGCCGTGACCACAATGAGCCGGGCCGGAGCACCTTGCGAGGCGCCGTCGACTCTGGCCCGGAGCCGGAGCAGGGAGGCCGCAGCCTTTTCCACGGCCTCACGCCCACCCAGCTTGACTTCCACGGCAGCCCAGCGGCCGTCCGGCTTGGAGATCACCACATCCACCTCCAAGCCCTGGCTGTCGCGATAGTGGGAGAGCGCGGCGCGGTTGGCGGCGGCATATACCTGGAGGTCGCGGGTAACCATCGACTCGAACAGGCGGCCGGCAAACTGCAGGTCTCGAAGCAGGGCATCCACCCCCGTGTCCAGCACGGCCACCGTGAGGGAAGGGTCGGCGAGGTGGAGTTTGGGGGCTTGTCGGACCTGTACTCGCGAAGCGAGGTGAGGCCTCCAGGCCGGCACTCTCTCCACCACGAACAGGCGCTCCAGGGCGTCGACGTATCGGGCGACGGTACGGCGTTCCACTTCAGGGTGTCCAATCCCGACCGCTGTGTCCGCAGCGAGCGTCGAGTGTTTGACGTCCGTAGCCACATTCCTGGCCATCGAAACCAGCAGCCGCTCCACCTTGAGCGGATTCCGCTCCACACCGTCCACCCTCGACACGTCGGTTCGGGTGATCTCTGACAGGTAGGCCCGGGTTGCGTCAGCCGCCGTATCGATGCTCGCGTCGACGTGCTGGGGCCACCCGCCCCGGCAGGCCAACCCGAGTACGTGGCCAAGCGAGTAGCCCCGGTCCGCCGCCCGGCACGGCCCGCCGGCCAATACCTCACCGAGAGGGATCCTCCCATCAGAGTCGCCGGACTCGAACAGACTCATGGGACGCATACGCACCCTGATGATGCGACCGGCCCCCGAATGCCGGGTTATGTCATCGGGCGGATTGGCGGAGCCGGTCAGGATGAACTGACCCTTGATCCCGCGCTCATCACAAGCCCGGCGCATCGGGTTCCATATGCCTGGTGCCAACTGCCATTCGTCTAGGAGTCGCGGCGCCTCACCATCGAGGATTCCGGCGGGGTCCATCCCGACCGACAGCGCGTCGCTGACACGCTCGTCCAGAAACACGGCGCTCCTAGCGAACCTTCTGCCGGTCCAGGTCTTGCCGCAGGCCCTCGGACCCTCCACGACGACAGCAGGCATCGTCGCCAGGGC
The DNA here is from genome assembly GCA_009841105.1 of Acidimicrobiia bacterium. Lineage (GTDB taxonomy): Bacteria > Actinomycetota > Acidimicrobiia > Spongiisociales > Spongiisociaceae > Spongiisocius > Spongiisocius variivorans. The sequence continues at coordinate 9,904 of VXMM01000058.1, forward strand.
GGAACGCATCTCGGCATCGACGATTCTGGGGAGGTAGCCGGCAGGCGTGAATGTGTCGAACTTCACCTGTGATCCTCTCCCGCGATCTCGTGCCACAGATCAGAGTAACAGAGATATGCCACTTTAGTGGCGTGTCATATGCCAATAAAGTGGCTTTTGGCAGTCAGGCGGGAATAGCCCTCTCTGCGCGGAAGCTGATCCGGAGACCACCTACCGATTCTCCTTCTGTAGAGGAGGACACTCCAGATACTTCTCCTTATTGGAAGGAGAACTTGCCTCTCGGACAGCTAGGTCGCGAGCAATCATCACTAGCGTGACCCGACGGTGATGCGATGGAGCCGAGTCTGCGGCCGTACGGGGATAGGCCTACGGCGCTGGTGCCTGTTCCTGATGATGGCCGTGCTGGTCGGCGCCTCCTGCGGCAGTGAGCAACCCCCGGACGACCTCGACTACCTGGTCTGGGAGGTCTGCCGGCAGGTCAGGATCGAAGGCATGACGGCCGATGAGGTGAGCGGGATCCTGGTCGACGCGACCCGCCACGGCGCGGTCATGGACCGGATCGAGGAGGAGTGCGGCGACGACATCGCCGCCGTATACCAGGACAACGGGCAGGACGGATCGGGCTAGGCCAGGGCCGGAGCGGTCGCCAGCCGGTTCCTGATCCAGTCCAGATCGGTGTTGTGCTCGGCGATGCCGCCCGGGGTCTCGATGATGGTGGGCGCCCCGGCCTGGCGAACGATCTCCACCAGCAGATCTCCGGGGATGTGTCCCTCGCCCAGGTTGGCGTGGCGGTCCCGCCTGGAGTCGAACCCGTCCCGGGAGTCGTTCAGGTGGACCAGGTCGATCCGGCCGGTGGCCTCGAGGACCCGCTCGACCACCCCTTCCAGCGGTTCTCCCCCGGCCCAGGCATGGCAGGTATCCAGACAGAACCCAGGCGTGAGGTCGCCGATCACCTCCCAAAGCCGGGCCACGTCATCGATACGCCGGGCCTGGGCGTTGTCGCCCGAGGCCGTGTTCTCGATGAGGATGGGAAGGTCGGTCTCCAGGATCTGCAGCGCCTTGCGCCAGCGCGGGAACCCGTCCTCGACCGTCTCGCCACCGGTCACATGGCCGCCGTGCACGATGAGGCCGGCCGCGCCGATCTGCTCGGCGGCATCGACGATGTTGGCCAGCGTCTTGCGGCTCGGGATGCGGATCCGGTTGTTGGGGCTGGCCACGTTGAGCCGGTAGGGGGCATGGACGTAGATGTTCACCGGTGAGGCCTTCAGTTTCTGAGCGTCAGGCCGCGGCGGGGGCTTCTTCCACGATTGCGGCGGGCCGAGGAACACCTGGACCAGGTCGACACCCCGTGCCAGGGCCTCGTTGACCGGATCCTCTCCGGGCACGTGGGCGCCGACGGCGATCATGCGTCCCCACCCTCGGAAGGCGCATCGGCAACCGGATCGCCGGTCACCTCCAGAGGCGACGGGTCGGGTCCGACCTCTTCCGCCGGCGGGCGGGCGCCGATTGCTCCAGCCTCCTGCAGCCGTTCGGCAACCCTCTGGGGATGCTGCTTCCAGTCCGGGGCGCTCACGGAGAGGGTGGAGGGCTCCATCCATCGGGCGCCCCAGGGGTTGGGACCGATCCGGCTCGGGTCTACTAGGCGGATCAGCAAGGCCGGGACGTCTCCGTAGTCGTCCGATACCGTCGTCGCCGACACGCTGTCCACCTCACTCCACGGGACGGTGACCGCCCGCCGGAAGGGTCCCCTTACCGCCAGCGCCAAGCCGTCCCCGTCTGCCCGGAGGACCGGTCTTCGGCTGACGAGCCGGACGCACGTCCAAACGACCAGGATTACACCCACGATCAGGAACATCGTCGCCCATCCCATGTCCCGCGTTTCGATCCCGGGAGGGTCCTGGTTCGGGTAGATCAGATCGAGCACGGTGCGGGTGGGCGACCAGCTGAACAGCAGACCGCCGCCGTGAAGGATCAGGAGCGCTCCGGCCAGCGCTAGCGACCACCGCCCGCCCAGTCTCCTCCTCACCGTCAGGACGGCGTACCAGCCAGGTTCGGTCTCAAAGGGGACCGCGGGAGCGTCGGACATGGACACCGGGCCAGGTTACCGGTTCCGGTTGCAGCAGCTGGATGCGGGGCCACCGCAACGACAGCCCGGCGGCTGCGGTCCGTATCACGCCCGCACGAAGCGCGATGGACGGACCATCGCATGACGACACCGGGCTGGTCTGATCGGGCTTGACCCATCGCATTTTCGCGTTCTCTTGGAAAGGTGCAGACTATGTCACACCCTCGATATACGTTGTCCATTGCCAAGCACCTACCGGCCGATGATTTGAGACCGATTCGGCTCGGCCGGACAGAGGGAACACAGGGCTTCGTGGAGCGGGGTCGCATCCCGGCAGCAGGCCGGGCATGGCCGACCACGCTCCTACCCAGGACAGGTGGTGGTGGGGGAGGGCCCGGTGCGGAGCACCGATTTTCGCGGCTTGCGGCATCCTCGGGATTCTTGAGGCTGAAAGCGTCAAAATGGGTCGCCCCGAACCTGAGGTTCGCCGCAGACGGACGGCTTCGGGGTCTAACTTGTGCCGGAGGTGCTGTTGGTGAGATCGAAGGTGCTTACGCGCTCGGGATCGGTGGAGTAGTGGGTGTAGGTGATCCGTGCGTAGAAACCGGCATCAAGAGCCTCCTCGAATACCGCCTGCGTTACCGACCGACCCTCGAGCAGGAACCTGTCCCTACCCGTATAGCTGATGGTCCTGGGCGTCGGAGCACCCACCACTATCTGATTGCGGAGGGTGTCGGCGACGCGGATGGCAACGCCCATGCCGGACGCATCGTTGCGCTCCGGCCTCGCCCAGAAGTGCCGGACGGAAACGGGCGCCAGGTCCGAGCCGGCCAGCCGGGCCGTAATGCGTTCGGCGGCCGCATCCGAGCTGCTCCACAGGTAGCGCAGAGTCGCGATACCCGTCTGATCGGTTGGCCTGGCTACCCGGGTGCTCCCTATTCCGTCCGGATCGTCGGATGTGAACTCGATCCGGGCGTCAGGTACGGGGCTGCCGTACTGATCGGTGAGTAGAGCCCTGATCAGGTTGGTGGGACCGGGCGCCGACGCAGGCAGCACGTGGTACGGCACCGTCTGTGCCAGCCGGAGGGTGCTCGTCCGCGGCGCCGCGTCGGACCATGTAAACCAAACGTCCCTGGACTCGACGGCATCGTGGGTGACCACGCCTGGCGTGGTCCGGTCCAGGACATCGAGAAAGCCGGCGTCCACGTCCAGGTCCATCCTGACGGTGTCACCGACCCGTGCCGAGCTGGGATCCCTACCCAGGAAGGATAGTTCCACCCTCCCGTTGTCATCCGTCAGATGGGTCCTGACAACTTTTTGTTGCCTGATCCCGTTGATCTCGAAGGTGGTACTCACCTGAACACGGACACCCTGGTCCTCCACTGTGCTGCCATCCTCGTCCACCAGCCGGACGGTGACTTCTATGGCTTCGCCCATCCGAACTGCGAGGGCCGTGGGAGGTAGATCGTCCAGGACGTCGACCGCCACCGCATGCTTCCACACCGAAATCCGGAGCATGTCGGTCGGCACATCACCGAGTACGAACGTGTTACCGACCGAGCCGGTCCAAGCCCAGAGCGTCATGTGATCGGTGGGCTGAAGCACAGCCACCAGGTTCCCCCGATCGTCGAGCCGCTGATCGAGCTGGTCGATCCTGCACACCAACTCACCGAACACCGCCTCCATGTTGTTGACGCAGAGGCCGTCGCTGTCGAAGGAGGTCAAGGGCCTCGATAGGGGCGTAGTGAACATGTCCACGTAGCCATGTGCAACCGGCCGGTGATTGCTGTCCCGCACCGACAGGTGCACGATCAGGGTGTCGCCCGAGGACACCCGATCGGCCGCGGCGTGCATGGTCACGCCGGCCGGGCGGGCATTGGTGTGGGCCAGCATCCGGGCGATGAAGATAGCCATCTGCGCTCGCGTCACGATCGCGGAGGGTGAGTAGGTGGTCGCCGAGGTACCGGACGTCACCCCCATCTCGAACAGGACCCGGACAGCCTGGCTCGCGTTATCGGTGAGGTGGCCGATATCCGAGAAGATGGTGTCGTCCGGTGTGACGCTACGGGCGCTGACCCCACCCGGCCCGACGGCCGAATGGCGGAGGAACCGATGCAGTAACAACGCCATCAGGCTGCGGTTGACGAGGGCGTTAGGCGAGAACGTGGTGGCGGAGGTACCGCGTGTTATACCCAGGCTCGCCAGTTGGTTGATCGCGTCCTGAACCGAGGGCTGGAGGCCCCCGATGTCCTGGAAGCCTTGATCGACCGGTGGGCTCAGGTCGACCCCGGCTAGGGGCGCCACGGCAACCAGGAACAACGCCATCTGCCAACGGGTGACGGGCGAGTCCGGCGTGAAGACGTTCTGCGCCGTCCCTCTTGTGATGCCGTAGTAGGCCAGGCAGTCTATGGCGGATTCGGCGAACAGGCCGAGCGTGTCCAGGAAACCGGCTGACTTGGTGGCGGCTCCGGTACAGGCCGTCGCGGCGGGCAGGTGGTCGGCGACACCGTCGGTCGCCCGGGCAGGATCCGGACCCAGGGCGATCGTCGAGATGACCAGCGCTCCCGCAAGTATCGCCGCAACGGTACGCCGGCCGGGTCCGATCACCCTTCCTCCCGCTACGTCGACCCGCAACTCCAACCTACCGATCCTCCGGAATCCGTGCTGAGCATGTTCTCCTCGACCTGGTGGACGGCCGGCGAGATTGCTCGGTCAGACAAGGCTAGCCCACTCCGGTCGCTCTCAACGAGACAGGCCTCGGAACAAGGCTTCCGAACGCGGCACCCGGCTCGGCTCAGGCATGACAGTCACATGTCTGGTTAGGCGGCGGTCCCGATGATGCGGTTGACGTGGCCCGAGGTATGTCCGGTGTACCGGGAGCATGAATAGCGAGGGCTAGGGTACGGATCGCCCCCCGGAGGAGAACCGCCTTGCCCTCGCAACTACGCGCCGGCCTTCATGAGATCCTGAGGACGAAGGCGCTGAGTCGGCGCGACGAAGAAATACAGCTGGCGTGCGGGGCCATGTCGAGCGACTTCATCGACGGCAAGGAAGCCTTCGCCGCGTGGCAAGACCTCAAGGTCGCATGCGATGCCATCGTCGAGGCCGCACGCGAAGCGGGGATAGAGTTCGACGCCGCCGGCGGCCTCACACTGGGCGCCGACGCGCTGGCTGTGGGCATCGCCGCGGTGAGCAACAAGAAGTGGTTCATCGTTCGCAAACGGCAGAAGGGGCGAGGGACCGGGCGCCGCATCGAGGGATTGCAGATCGGCCGGGGCGACAGGGTGTTGCTTGTCGAAGACGTGGTGACAACCGGCGGATCCGTCCTCGACGCCCTCGACGCGATCCGCCGGACCGGTGCCGAAGTGGTGGCTGCGGTGACGCTGGCGGACCGGGGTGACACGGCCCGCCACGCCTTCGACCGGCTCGGCGTCCCGTACTTCCCCATGGCCACCTACGCCGACCTGGGTATCGACCCGGTCGTGCCGCCCGCGAACGTCCTGCCGATGGCCGACGCCGCCATTAGCTGAGACAGCCGGTGACACAACCCGGGCTTCCGGCGATGCATGACGATCTGACTTCGGCCATCGACGAGCTGTTCCCCGCACTAAAGAGCGAGCTGGAGGAGCTCGTCAGAGTCGATTCGATAAGCGCGCCCGGCTTCGATCCCGGCCGGGTTCGCTACGGTGCCGAGGTATCCGCCGCCCAGCTGGAGCGGGCCGGTCTCGAGCGCGTGAGGCTCCTCGAAGTGGACGACTCCCACCCGGCCGTCTTCGCCGAGGTCAATCCTGCTGACCCCGACGCTCCCACCGTACTTCTTTATGCCCACTACGACGTGCAACCCCCCGGTCCCGCCGAGCTGTGGAGCACTCCGCCCTTCGAGCCGACCGAGTCCCGTGGTCGCCTGTACGGCCGGGGTACGGCCGATGACAAGGTCGGGATCGTGATTCACACCGGAGCGATACGAGCCCACGGGGGCCGTCCGCCCGTAGGCGTGAAGGTATTCCTCGAGGGCGAGGAGGAGGCCGGTTCCGTCCACCTGGAGGGATTCTTGGAGCGATACCGGAACCTGCTGGCCGCCGATGTCATCGTGGTGGCCGACGCCGCCAACTGGGCGGTGGGGGTGCCCGCTCTGACCACGTCCCTACGGGGATTGGTCGACTGCACCATCACGGTCCGCACCCTGGAGGCGGGGGTTCACTCCGGTATGTGGGGAGGAGTGTTCCCCGACGCTCTCTCCGTACTGGTCCGGGCGCTGGCCTCCCTACATGACGGGCACGGAAACGTGGCGGTATCCGGTCTGGCGCGCGGGGAACGCCCGCTCATCGATGCCGAGGAGGACGATGCCCGCCAAGCCGCGGGGGTGCTGCCAGGGGTGCAGACCATGGGGGAGGGATCGATCACCGAACGCCTGTGGGCCGGGCCTGCCCTGTCGGTTCTCTCGATCGATGCGCCGCCCGTGGCGAGTTCCATCAACCAGCTGGTGCCGGAGGCCCGGGCCAAAGTATCGGTCCGGCTGGCGCCCGGCGACGATCCCGAGCGTGCCATGGACTCCCTGGTACGCCACCTGGAGGAGGCGGTTCCATGGGGCGCCGCCGTCGAGGTGGAGCCGGGCGCGTCCGCCCATCCCTCCTCGCTGGATACATCCGGCCGCGCCTACGATGCCTTCCAGGCCGGCTTCCGCCATGCGTACGGACGCGACGCCGTCTACACCGGCATCGGCGGCTCCATCCCCTTCGTGCAGGCCTTCTCCGAGGCGTTCCCAGGGGCCGATCTGGTGCTGACCGGGGCGAGCGACCCCACCAGCTACATCCACGGCCCCAACGAGAGCCTCCACCTGGGTGAGCTCAGGAGGAGCGCCTTGGCCGAAGCGGTCGCTTTGCGTGCCCTGGCCGGCTGAGCCGTCGCGCGGATCCGCCGGTCAGACCCCGCCACCGAACGCCAGCTGGCGCCAGGCCTCGAACAGGACGATCGCAACCGCATTGGAGAGGTTGAGGCTCCTACGATCGGGCAGCATCGGGATTCTGACGGTCTCGGCCACCCCCTCATGGCCCAGGATGCGTTCGCTCAGCCCCACGCTCTCCGGACCGAACAGCAGGCCGTCCCCGTTCCGATAGGCCACCTCGGTGTGCCGCTTCCGGCCGCTTCCTGACATGGCAAGCAGGCGTCCCGGTCGGGCCGCCTCCAGATATGCCTCGAAATCGGAGTGTTCGCTGACGCTCGCGTACTCGTGGTAGTCGAGGCCTGCCCGCCTCAGACGGGTATCGTCCATGGAGAACCCCAGCGGGTGGATCAGATGCAGGTCGGCGCCGGTATTGGCGCACAGACGGATGATGTTGCCGGTGTTGGGCGGTATCTCGGGCCGGTAGAGCACGACCTGGAACATGTCGGCGTACCGGTTCTCAAAAGAGCGCGAAAGTCGCGGCAATCAGGTTCCGGCCGTTGGGCCCTCCCCCGCCACCACCACCGTTGGTTCGGAGCGTGTTCGGCCATGCCCGGGTTGGTGCCGGGTGATTCGGCGGGTCGCTCCATGGAACCTGCGTATGTTCCCTGCGGTCCGGCCGCTCCGATCGGTGAGGCTCTTGCGTCCGGTGTAGGTGCTTGGCGGCAGGCAACGTACAGGAGGCCTGTGACAAGTTCGGGCCCCTCGTCTGATCCGGGTGGCCGGATCGGTGCTCGCCGGGTTCCGGTCGGTCCTTGAGGAGCACGGTCACGCTTCTAGAAGAGTCGCAGATGATTGGACGGTGCGCCTCTCAGTTGCTCGTAGTCCAATTCCACGCAGGCGATCCCTCGTGCCGCCGCCAGCACCTTGGCCTGCGGGGCGATGATCGTGGCGGCGAGCACTCCCCGGAGCGGATGGAGTCGCGAGTCGTTGCCGAGCCGGTCCAGGTAGCGGGTCAGCTGTTCCACCCCGTCCAGCTCGCCCTTCCGCTTGATCTCGACCGCCACCGTGTCGCCGTCGGCCGACCGGCACAGCAGATCGACCGGGCCGATGTCGGTGGGGTACTCGCGCCGAACCATCACCAGGCCCTCCTCAAGCACCTCCGGCTTGGCGGCCAGTAGCTCCTGGAGATGGGCTTCCACACCGTCCTTCTCCAACCCGGGATCCTGACCCAGATCGAAACGGCGGTCGGACACGACCTCCTCGATCCGGATGGTCAACTCCTCCCCCTTCGGGTTGGTGACAACCCAGAGAGCCTCCTCCTCGACCAGCGTGTTGGGGGCGTTCATCCAATTCAGTGGCTTGTAGGCGCCACCATCGGCGTGGACGGCCACGCATCCGTCCGCCTTGACCATGATCAGGCGGGTGGCGAAGGGAAGGTGGGCGGTGAGGCGGCCGCGGTAGTCGACCGAGCAGCGCGCGATGACCAAGCGCATCGACCCGGGAGGATAACCGCGACCGCCGGCAGGCGTAGGACCCGTGGCCCGTCCTCGCTACCGCGCCGGTGTGGGCGAGGTATGAGGGCGACCTCCGCCCGATCGTGTAACCACTCGAGGTTGGTAGGGTCGAAGTTGAGGCCATTTCCCGCATACCGGATGCGACACGGAGGAACATTCGAGGGTGATCCCCCATAGAGATACCGCGGCCGGCGTCGACAGTGAGGGGATAATGATGCGGGACGGCGAATGGTCCGGGTTCCGGCATCCCGGCCCGAACATACCCCTTCCGAAAGGAACTTCCGAATGAACAGTGCGGCGGCTCGCGCCGAAGGCGTCACGAAAGTGTACGGGTGGGGTGACACCCGGGTCACGGCGCTCGACAACCTATCCGTGGCGTTCACTAAGGGAGAGTTCACCGCGGTGATGGGCCCGTCGGGATCGGGCAAGTCAACGCTGATGCACTGCATGGCCGGGCTCGACTCCGTGACGGAGGGTTCTGTGTTCATCGGGGACCAGGACCTGTCGACGCTGAGCGACCGGCAACTCACCAAGCTCCGCCGCGAGCGGATCGGCTTCATCTTCCAGGCCTACAACCTGGTCCCCACCCTGTCAGCCAGCGAGAACATCACGCTTCCCCTCGACCTGGCCGGCACGAAGGTCGACCAGTCCTGGTTCGACTCGGTCGTGGAGACCCTCGGTGTGGCGGACCGGCTCAAGCACCGCCCGTCCGAGCTGTCGGGCGGCCAGCAGCAGCGGGTGGCGGCGGCTCGCGCCATGGTCTCCAGGCCGGAGCTGATCTTCGCCGATGAGCCGAGCGGCAATCTCGACTCCAGGGCCAGCGCTGACCTGCTCGCTTTCCTCCGGTCGGCGGTCAAGGAGCATGCCCAGACGATCGTCATGGTCACCCATGACGCCAACGCCGCCGGTTACGCCGACCGGATCGTGTTCCTGGCCGACGGAAGGGTGGTCGACTCGATGGAGGATCCCAACCCGGAGCGGATCCTCGACCGCCTCAAGAGCCTGGAGTACTGATGCTGCGGGTCTCGCTCAAGGGCGTTTGGGCCCACAAGGTACGCCTCGTCCTCACCGCTCTGGCCATCATCCTCGGGGTCGGTCTGATCAGCGGCGTCTACGTGTACACCGATACGATCGGAAAGGCCTTCGACGGCATCTTCACCGACGCCTATTCGGGGATCGACATCGCTATCGGAACCGAGTCCGACTTCTCCTTCGGCGAGGGCACCTACCTCGACGAGGCCGACTTCGCTCTGGTCGAAGAGGTCCCGGGGGTGGAAGAGGCCTACCCGTACCTCCAGGGCATAGGGGTGACCGTCCTGGACGCGGAGGGTGAGGTATTGAGCAGCGGTCCGGGGCCGCCCACCTTTGTGTCAAGCCTGTCGGATCCCCAGGGGAGTACCTACCGCGACACCGGTGGCTTCACCATCGCCGAGGGCGCCTACCCGGTCGGAAGCGGTCAGGTGGTGTTGGACCGTGGTCTCGCCGATCAGGGCGGATTCGAGGTCGGCAATCAGGTGACGGTGATCTCCGATGTGGTGGGCCGCCTGGAACTTTCAATAGTGGGAATCGCCACATTCGGCGAGGACAACAGCTTGGGGGGCACCAAATGGGTGTTCTTCGATCTACCGACCGCTCAGTCCGTCCTGCAGCGCCCCGGCATGCTGTCGGGAGGGGTGGTGCAGGTCACTCCTGGAGCCTCGATTGATCAAGTGATCGCCAACATCCAAGCAGTATTGCCGGACCACGCGACGGTCGTATCGGGCCAGGATGCCGCGGAGGAGGAGGCCGCCGATATCCAGGCTGCTCTCTCCTTCTTCACGATCTTTCTGTCCGTGTTCGGATGGGTAGCCCTGTTCGTGGGCTCCTTCCTCATATACAACACCTTCCGGATCGTGGTGAGCCAGCGGACCAGGGAGCTGGCCCTACTGCGAGCCCTGGGCGCCGGAACGCGCCAGATCCGGGGAATCGTTCTGCTCGAAGCGGTGACCATCGGCTTCCTCGGCGCCCTCCTCGGGGTGGGCTTCGGCATCATGATCGCGTTCGGTCTCCAGCTGATACTGCCGGCTGCCGGGATCGACATACCGACCACCACGCTGTCGATCAAACCCCGCACGGTGATCGTCGGCCTAGCGGCGGGCACGGTGATCACATTCGTCTCCGCCCTGATCCCGGCCCGGCGGGCCTCCAAAGTCTCGGTGATGGCGGCCCTCAGGGAGGATGCCTCCGGTCCGGCCCGGGGCGGATTCCTGCGCCGCACCATGGCGGGAGCGGTGATCCTGGTACTGGGGCTCGCCGCTCTCTTCTTCGGGTTGTTCGGGGACACCGGTTCCGGGCCGAGCCCGGTCGTCTACGTGGGTGTAGGGGTGGGGGTGATCTTCCTGGCGGTCTTCGTGCTCAGCCCGCTGGCGGCGGGGCCCGTGACCAACCTCCTAGGGAGCATCCTGGAACGCCTCACAGGTACATCCGGCAGGCTCGCCAGGCGGAACGCCATGCGGAGCCCTCGCCGGACGGCGGCCACGGCCGCTGCGGTGACGATCAGCATCACGCTGGTGGCGCTGGCCTCCACCCTCACCGGTTCCATCCGCGGAACCCTCGACGAAGTACTGGCCGAGAATGTGGACGCTGATGTGATCGTCCTGCCGGCCGGCCAGTTCGGTGACCCTTCCGCCGCCTTCGCCCCCGAGGTAGCGGAGCGCATGGAGGGGATAGACCTCGTGGCGGATCTCACCCGGATCTGGATCAGTTGGGGACTTCTCACCATCGAGACGCCCACCGGGACTCTTACCGACGAGATCCTGATCACGGGGGCCGAACCGAACCTGGCGGACTTCATACCGCCCGACGGGTTCCAGGGCTCGCTCGACCCCGGACCGGGTGAGGTCGTCATCGAGGCGGCGATCGCCGACGACTATGAAGTCGCGTTGGGCGACTCCCTGGTCATCGAGTTCGAGCAGTCCGGCGAACTCCCATTCACCCTGGTGGGCATCGCGGAAGGACCCGCCTGGGCCGGGATAGTCGCCGTCCCCGCAGCCGACCTGATATCGGCCACCGGGTTGGACCAGCATTCCCAGGTCTACGCGCAGGCGGTGGAGGGCGTTACCCCGGACGAGCTGAAGGCCGCCGCCGAGCCGCTGCTGGCCGACTACCCGAACGTAGCGGTCCAGACGTTCGAGGACCTGCAGAGCGAGGCCGAGGCTCAGCTCAATGGACTGCTCAACTTCATCCTGGCCCTGCTGGCCCTGGCCGTGGTCATCGGGATGCTAGGGGTGACCAACACGATGGCCCTGGCGGTGTTCGAACGGACCCGCGAGATCGGACTGCTGCGGGCGGTAGGCCTCGACCGGCGGACCACCCGACGGATGGTCCGGGCCGAAGCGTCGATCGTCTCGGTGTTCGGGGCCCTGATGGGGATCGGTCTGGGCATCTTCTTCGGTTGGGCGCTGATAAAGGCCCTGGAGGACTTGGGGTTCGCGGTATTCGTCATCCCGTGGCTTCCATCCTCGGCATCGGTAGCCGGCGTGCTGGGGAGCCTGCTTTTCTGGCTGGTCGCCACCGGGGTATTGGGAATCCTGTTCGCGGTCTACCCGGCATGGAGAGCAGCCCGGCTCAAGGTCATCGAAGCGATCGCCCACCTCTGAGCCCGGCACCGGAGGGCGGCTAAGCAGCCTCCGGTTTGGTGGGCAGCCGGAGAATGTAGACGATCAGGCCGATGCCGAACAGCCCGAGGAGCCACCGCATCATCGGACTGTCGAGCGCGAAGCCGAGCGTGATCGAGAAGGACACGGTGATGGCGATCACCGCAACCGCTTTGAGGCGGACGGTGAACCCGCGGCCGGATCTCCAGTCCCGGATGATCGGCCCGAACACCCGATGCTCGACCACCCATCGATCGAAGCGGGCCGAGGACTTCGAGAAAAGGAATGCGGCCAGGAGGATCGGTCCGGTGGTAGGGACCAGGGGCACCCAGATGCCGACGATGCCGATTGCGGCAAACAGGAGACCCAGCCCCAGGAGGACCGACCTCAGAGCTCGGTTCTCCACAACTCCCGTCGGCATAACCGAACGGTAGGCACGGTGGATGACAACAGAAAGTCGGAAACAGGCTCGGCCCCTCGGACCCGCCCGGTCCCGATGACAATCACCGCCGGTGACCCCGGGTGGGCGGAACTGGACACAGGGTTGTCTAGACTCCCGGGCCGTGGATCGGACTAGCAAGAACTGGATCGATTCTGATCGGTTTATCCCTGCCAGGTTCGTACGACCAGTCCTCCGACTGACCCATATCGAGGCCTCGTCAGGGATCGTGCTGGTGGTGGCGGCCCTGATCGCCATACTCTGGGCGAACCTCCCGGTGTTCGGCGACTCCTACGCCAACTTCTGGCACCACCACCACCTCGAGGTATCCCTCGGGCCTATCCACTTCACCGAAGACCTCCAGGACCTGGTCAACGACGGGTTGATGGCGATCTTTTTTCTCGTCGTGGGCCTGGAGATCAAGCGGGAACTGGTCCTGGGGGAGCTCCGTGATCCGCGCAAGGCCGCCCTCCCGGTGGTCGCCGCCCTGGGCGGCATGGTCCTGCCGGCGCTCATCTACTTCGCCTTCAACGCCGGCGATCCGGCCGCCATTCGCGGATGGGGCGTCCCGATGGCGACCGACATCGCCTTCTCGCTCGGCGTGCTGGCCCTGCTCGGCTCCCGGGTGCCGGTCGGTGCGAGGCTGTTCCTGCTGGCGGTGGCCATCGCCGACGACATCGGCGCGATCGCTGTCATCGCCATCTTCTACACCGACGATCTCAACCTCGGATACCTTGGATTGGGGGTCGCCGTACTGGCCCTCATCGCTATCGCCACCAGGGTCAATATCCGGTCCCATATCCTGTATGCCCCGCTGGCGCTGATCGCCTGGTTCTGCTTCCTGGAGTCCGGCGTCCACAGCACCATCGCCGGCGTGATCCTCGGCTTCCTCACCCCCGCCCGCCCCCTCTACGACAACCGCGAGTTCGATCGCGCCGCGCGGGAAATCGTCGACATCTTCCCGACCCACTCCGACGAACCCGGATTCCAGGAGAAGGTCGAGTACGAGGCGCGGCAGCTCGCGGACGTGGCAAGGGAATCCATCTCCCCGCTGTCCCGCCTCATGCACCTGCTGCACAACTGGAGCGCCTTCGTGATCGTCCCGATATTCGCACTGGCCAACGCCGGCGTGTCCCTGGCCGGGATCGACCTGGTCGAGTCCGTTACGTCGAGGGTTGCGCTGGGGGTGGCGATCGGCCTCGTGGCCGGGAAGGCGATCGGCGTTACGGGCTTCGCCTGGCTGGTGGTCAAGCTGGGTTTGGGTCGCCTGCCCTCCGGTATCGGATGGCAGCACATGATCGGCACGGCAACGCTGGCCGGGATCGGATTCACGGTGGCCCTTTTCATCGGTGACCTGGCCTTCACGGACCACACAGTCATCGATCTGTCCAAGATCGGCATCTTCACGGGCTCGATCGTCGCCGGGGTGCTCGGTTACCTGATCCTGCGATCGACGCCCAACCGCACCCAGCCCTCCGAGACAACGGACGGTTCCGTCCGCTGATCATGGCCGCCTACGACGCGGTTGTCGTCGGCTCGGGACCCAACGGCCTGGCCGCAGCCGTGGTACTGGCGGAGCGCGGGCACCGGGTGGTGGTGCTGGAGGCCGCCCCGACCATCGGCGGGGGAACCCGAACCGAGGAGTTGACCCTGCCGGGCTTCCGGCACGACGTTTGCTCCGGCTTCCATCCCCTCGGCGCCGCCTCTCCGCTCTTCGATCGGCTCCCGCTGGACCGGCTCGGACTCCGCTGGATCGTGCCGGAGATCCAGCTGGCCCACCCCTTCGACACCGGCGGCGCGGTGTCGCTATGGCACTCGCTGGACCGTACCTGCGACGGGCTCGGAGACGACTCGGACGTATGGCGGCGCGCCGTGAGCCGGATCTCCACCGGCTGGGAAGACTTCGCCGCGCGGGCGATGAAGCCCCTGGCCAGACGACCCTGGCCGGCGCTCGGCTCGGTCCGGGCGGCCCTTCCGGCGGCGGCCTTCGCACGCCGTTTCCACACCCCGGCCGCACGCGCCCTCTTTGCCGGGCTGGCCGCCCACGCAATGGTTCCGCTGGGAACTTCGGGCACCGCCGGGATCGGCTTGGTACTGGGCGCCCTGGCCCATGTCAACGGATGGCCGATCGCGGAGGGGGGCTCGGACGCGGTAGGCCGCGCCCTGGCCGGCCACCTCGAAGCGGTGGGCGGGTCGATACGGACCGGACATCCGGTCAGGACACCCGCAGACATTCCGGAGGCGAGAGCGGTCCTCTTCGACACCCATCCCCGGGCGCTGGTCACCGTCTACGGCCGTCGAGCGCTCGGCCGCGCCGCCCTCCGCCGGATCCGTCGCTACCGGAGCGGTGCGGCCTCCTACAAGATCGACTACGCACTGGACGGCCCGGTCCCGTGGACGGCCCCGGAGTGCCGCCGAGCCGGAACCGTGCATGTAGGAGGAACCTACGACGAGATCGCCGCGGCGGAGAGATCGGTCGCCGAGGGCGCTATCCCGGGGCGCCCCTTCGCGCTGGTCGGCCAGCAGAGCCTCTTCGATCCGGGCCGGGCGCCGGCGGGTTACCACACCGCCTGGGTCTACACCCATGTGCCGCTGGGAAGCACCGAGCCGGTAAGGGAACGGGTCGAGAACCAGATCGAGCGTTTCGCGCCCGGTTTCCGCGACCTGGTCCTGGCGGCGCGGGTAACCACACCCCTCGACTTCGAGTCCTATAACCCCAACTACCCGGCCGGTGACACCGCCACGGGCGCCTACGGCATCGGCCGGATGCTCGGCCGTCCGGGCCCGTTCCGCAACCCATACCGGACCGGTATCCCAGGCGTGTTCCTATGCTCGGCCGCTACCCCGCCCGGGCCCGGAGTCCACGGGATGTGCGGCGCCAACGCCGCGGTCGCCGCCATCCGGGATGGCCTGGAAGGCGGTTAGCGCCCTGGATCGCCCGGTTCGTCGGGTTTGCGACCAGGTGAACGACGCATCGCAGGATCCAAATTCGATCTTGACGTCCGCACCCGGGCCGTTGTCCGTCGGCAAGGGGGTTGAATCTGTCACACCCCCGTTATAGGTTGCCGGATACCGTAAATACCAGCGGTCCGAAGTCGACCGGGCCGTGTGAGGGATCAAGTCGTTCGAGGCATCCCACCCGGGTAGGGCAGGACGCGCTCGAACCAAGGTGGCGGCGGTGGGGGAGGGCCCAGCAGGCG
>VXMM01000011.1 GCA_009841105.1 Acidimicrobiia bacterium
GGTCCGAGACGCGTCCCGCCAGGCCCTCGGCGGGGCGGTCTCGAAACGATCTGATCCCTCGTGCGGGCCGGCCGACGTCGGAGCCGGACCGCTGGTAATTACGGTTATCCAATAATCTATAGCGAGGATGTGACAAGTTCAACCCCCTTGTCGGCAGACAAGGGGCCCGGGTGGAAGTCGAGACGTATACGAACCGGCCCCCGGCAAGACCCGAAGCAATATGCACCCGGCGCCTAGCTGCCGGCATGCCGGCACCGTGATCAGCCAGCGGGAGGGTAGGCATCACTCACCTGCTCGCTGATCCTCAGGTACTCCTTCACCACGTCGGCCTTCCCGAAGCCGGGGGTGATGGTGTTGTTCTGCGACAGGGCGGCGAAGTCCATGCCCAGCAGCCGGTCGAGGGCGGCGGGGGTCCTGGCCTTGAACAGGATCCACTGCTTGGTGCGCTCGCAGCGGTCCGCGGAGGTCTCCCGCCGCGAGTAGTCCTGGTAGCCCTGCCGGGGCACGGCGAAGTCGAAGTCGTGATCGAAGACCTTGAGCGCCCCGGGAGTGTTGTTGTACTGCCACATCTCGAAGTCGGCGTGCCGGATGGCGGGCGGTCTCAGCAGGCGCATGTCCTCGAAGTCGTGGTTCTTCTCCCTGGTCCACACCTGGAACTCGGCGTTGAGCCGGTAGTCCGGATACGCCCGGGTGTAGAAGGCCGGGCCGTCCAGTTCCATCGCTGCGATCCACCGGAACCCGGGCCGCAGGTTCTTGTGGACCGAGTACTTCCGGAACTGGACGGGGACCACGAAGGCGATGGTGTTGGCCATGGCGGCCGCCCGGTTGAAGAACCGGATGGCGAGCCTCGACCGGTGGCCGAAGGGCGGATTGCCCACCACGACGGTCTGCCGAGGGTCCTCGATGGCGCTCTCGAAGGGCCAGGTCAGGAAGTCGTCCCGCACGATGCCGGCCTGCCGGGGCTCGATGTCGATGCCGATACGCCGACCGGCCGGCAACAGGTCGAGGAAGCAACCCTCCCCGGCGCTCGGTTCCACGTAGAAGACCCGGTCAGGCCGGAGATCCCGCAGCCCACCCAGGGCCTCGGACAGGAACCGAACGCAGCGCTCCGCAACGGCCGGCTTGGTATAGATCTGATCCAGACCGATGGCGCCCTCCTCCTCCCTGCCACGCCCAACCCTAGGAATCGGATACGACACTTACGCGGCAATGTGAGGCTGACATCCAGTCCGGCCCGATGCCCGGTTAACCCTCGCCCGGACCTCCGGATGGGCATTAATCCCCGAATAACCCTCACGCCGTGGGGCTTGATCGGATCGGATACGTCACGGTGTGATGGCTAGCTAGCCCTCCTGAGCGATCAGCTCTGTCTCAGACCGCGGACGGGGGGCGGAGGCGGTCGGCCACGGCGCGGGTGAGGCGGTCGAGGATGGCGGCGAGAAGGACGATGGCGATGCCGGCCTCGAAGCCGCGGCCCACCGCGTCGCTGCGCCGCAGGCCCCGGACGGCTTCCAGGCCCAGCCCGCCCCCGCCGACCAGGCCGGCGATGACGACCATGGCCAGGATGAGCATGATCGCCTGGTTCACCGCCACCATCAGCTCGGGTGCGGCCAGCGGCATCTCCACCTGGCGGAGGCGCTGGGGCCGGGTCGCCCCGAAGCTCTCCGCCGCCTCGTGGGTCTCTACGGGCACCCGGCGCAGCCCGAGGTCGGTGTAGTGGACCGCAGCCGGTAGTGCGTAGACGACCGAGGCGATGATGCCGGGGATCCGGCCCACGTGGAATAGCGTGATCACCGGCACCAGCAGCACGAAGCTAGGGATCGTCTGGAAGAAGTCGAGGACCGGCTTGAGGGCGGCGCGGAGCAGGTCGTTGTGTGAGGACAGGATCCCCACCGGCACGCCGATGGCCAGGGTGGCCGCCACAGCAATGAGGACCTGGGCCAGGGTGTCCATGGACAGCTCCCACATGCCCAGGAAGCCGATTGCCACCAGCGCCGCGCCGATCCCGACGGCCAGGCGGGGCCCTCGAGCCCAGAGCCCGAGGACGACCCCGATCCCGATCATGGCCGGCCACGGGATGCCGGAGGAGAGCAGCTCGCGCAACGGCGTCACGAACTCGAGGGTCACGAAGTCGCTGAACGGACCGGTGCCGATGCCCGAACCACCGATGTCGTACAGGTTGTCCCGGGCCCAATCGGCCATGCTGTTCACGTAGGGGGCGAACCGCCACCCGAGCGCCTCGGGGAAGTCGTTGAATCCGAGAAAGCCTCCGACCACGGCCCCGACCGAGGTCACCGCGGCCAGCCACCGGATGGGCTTGGCGTCTTGGCCCGGATCGGCGGTGGCGATGCCGGTGGAGAAGCGGTCCAGGATGATGGCCATGATCACGATGGCGATGCCCGCCTCGGAGGCCTTGCCCACGTTGATGCTCTGCATGGCCTGCAGGACCACCTGGCCGAGGCCCCCAGCGCCGATGAAGGCGGCGATCACCACCATGCTCATCGCCAGCATGGTGGTCTGGTTCATCCCCGCGAGGATGGCCGGTCGCGCCTGGGGGAGACGCACCAACCGGAGGGTCTGGCGCTCGGTGGCGCCGAACATCTCCGACGCCTCCACGGTGGACTGCGGCACGGTCCTTAACCCCACCTCGGTGAGCCTCACCACCGGGGCCAGGGCGAAGATCACCGTGGAGATCATGGCCGGGACCCGTCCGAACCCGAACAGCAGGACGAAGGGGATGAGGTACACGAACCCGGGCATGGTCTGCATGGTGTCCAGGGTGGGCCGGGTGATACGGGCGACCGCCTCGCTGCGCCACGCCGCGATCCCCAGCGGGATGCCGATGACCATCGAGATGAGCACGGACACGCCCATCAGAGCCAGGGTGGCGAACGCCTCCTCCCAGAGGCCTACCACCCCGATCAGCGCCACGCCAGCCAGGCCCAGCACGCCGGCGACCCGGCCCCGGGTCCACCACAGCCCCAGACCCGTGAACAGTGGATAGGAATACCAGGGGAACCACTCGAGGAGGGCCTCCAGCCGGCGGATGCCCCAGTCGATGGTGTCGGTGACCGGGTTCAGGAAGACGGTGTACAGCCAGTGGAGGTTCTGGTTCGTGATCAGCCAGCGCCGCGCCCGGTCGATCGGGTCGGCCAGCCCGACGTTCCAGGACTCCGGGAAGACGCCGGAATCGGTGAGGACGCGGAATCCCACGACCAGCAGGATCGACGCGGCGAGCACCAGGGCGAAGCGCGCCCGCCCGCCTCCCAACCCGGTCCGGAGCCCGCCGATCCCGGAGCGGACCCCGTCCACCGCCGTCATCGGCGGTCCGGGGAGATCACGCCGGCCACCTCGTCCGCGTGGAGCAGCCCTACGGGCGCTTCCTGCTCATCGCACACCAGCACGGGATCGGTGGATCCCAGCAGGTGGGGGAGCGCCGCCTCCAACGGTGTGGTCAAGGACACCCTCACCCACCCGGGGTCGATCTCCGTCTCTCCGAGTGGCCGCATCACCGAGCAGGCCTGCAGCACCTTCACCACCGGGGCGTCCTGGGTGAAGGCCCGCACGTAGTCGTCCGCCGGGTTGGTGAGGATCTCCACCGGGGTGCCGACCTGCACGAAAGCCCCGTCGCTCATGATGGCGATCCGATCGGCCAGCTTCAGAGCCTCGACGAAGTCATGGGTGATGAAGACCAGCGTCCGGCGAAGCCTCAGCTGGAGCTCGATCAGCTCGTCCTGCATGTCCCGGCGGATCAGCGGGTCGAGGGCGGAGAACGGCTCGTCGAAGAACAGCACCTCGGGGTCGACGGCCAGCGCCCTGGCCAGGCCCACCCGTTGCTGCATGCCGCCGCTGAGCTGCTGGGGATGGTGGTCGCCCCAACCTTCGAGGCCGACCGTGCCCAGGAGTTCCCGGGCGCGCTCCTGCCGCTCCCGGCGGTCCATCCCCTGCACCTCGAGCCCGTAAGCCACGTTGTCCACCACGGTGCGGTGGGGGAACAGCCCGAAGTGCTGGAACACCATCGCCATCTTGCGGCGTCGCAGATCGCGCAGCGTGGCACTGTCGGCCTGCGTGAGCTCGGTTCCGCACACCTCCACGGTTCCCTCGGTGGGCTCGATCAGGTGGGACACGCACCGGACGAGGGTGGACTTGCCCGATCCGGACAGGCCCATGACCACGAACGTCTCCCCCGGAGACACCTGGAAGCTGACGTCGCGGACCGCCACCACGCTGCCGACGGCTTCCCTGATCTCCTCCCGGCCGGCCCCGGCCTCCGCCATCTGGCGCGCCTCTTCGGGCCGCTTGCCGAAGACCTTCCACACGCCCTCGACCCTGACCCGGGAGGCTTCGTTACTCGTGTCTGTCGCTGTGTCCATCACCTTGATCCCAACTTCCACCGTCGATTGAGCGTTGCTACCCGACCCGGTCGGCCGGATAGACCGGGACATCCAAAGGCTCCAGGGGCTGGTTGCCCAGGATGAGGTCGGCCGCCTTCTCCGCGATCATCATCACCGGAGCGTAGATGTTGCCGTTGGTGACCGTCGGCATCACCGAGGCATCCACCACGCTCAGTCCCGAAGTGCCGTGGACCCGCATCGATCCGGGATCCACCACCGACCGGTCGTCGGTGCCCATGCGGGCCGTTCCGGAGGGATGCAGGGCGGTCTCGGCGTCCCGGGCGACCCAGTCCAGGACTTCCTCATCTGTCGAGACCTCCGGTCCGGGCGACAGTTCCCCGGCGTTGTAGGGGGCGAACGCGGGCTGGTTCATGATGTGGCGGGTCACCCGGATGGTCTCGACCCACTCCCGGCGGTCCTGGTCGGTGGAGAGGTAGTTGAACCGGAGGGCCGGCTTAACCTTCGGGTCGCGGGACTTGATCCGGAGGTATCCCCGAGAGTCCGAGTACATGGGGCCGACGTGGACCTGGTAGCCGTGGCCGTGGCTCGGCGACGAGCCGTCGTAGCGGATGGCCAGCGGCAGGAAGTGGAACATGAGGTTCGGGTAGGACACGTCCGGGTTGGAGCGGACGAAACCACCGCCCTCGAAGTGGTTGGTGGCCCCCGGACCCCTCCGGGCCAGCCATTGCATACCGATCCAGGGCCGGCGCCACATGCTCAGAGCCGGCTGCATCGACACCGGCCGGCTGGAGGCGTACTGGACGTAAACCTCTAGGTGATCTTGAAGATTCTCGCCGACCCCCGGCAGGTCGGCCACCACCGGGATGTCCAGGGACTCCAGGAGATCCGCAGGCCCCACCCCGGAGACCTGGAGCAGCTGGGCAGATCCGAAGGCCCCGGCGCACAGGAGGATGTGCCGGCCCCTGGCTATGCGGTCGCGACCCCGGCGGCGGTACTCCACCCCCACCGCCCGCCGGCTCTCGAAGACGACCCGGCGGATGAAAGCGCCGGTCCTCACGTCTAGGTTCTTGCGATGCCTCACCGGGTGCAGGTAGGCCTGCGATGCGGAGAGCCGCCGTCCCCGGTGGATGTTGCGGTCGAAGGCCGCGAACCCCTCCTGGCGGTAGCCGTTCACGTCCTCGGTCAACTCGTACCCGGCCTCCTGCACCGCGTCGAAGAAGGCCGTGAAGAGAGGGCTGTCGGCCGGTCCCCGTTCCAGCACCAGCGGGCCGTCGCCGCCCCGCCATCGATCAGCACCGGCCAGGCAGTTCTCCATGCGCTTGAAGTACGGGAGGCAGTGGCGGTAGTTCCAGTTCTCCATACCGGGTTCGGCGGCCCACTTGTCGTAGTCGGTGGGGTTCCCGCGCTGGAAGATCATGCCGTTGATGGAGCTGGAGCCGCCGAGTACCTTTCCCCTGGCGTGGTAGACCCTCCGGCCTCCCATGTGAGGCTCGGGATCGCTCCGGTACCGCCAGTCGTAGAAGCGGCTCCCAATCGGGAAGGCCAGGGCCGCCGGCATGTGGATGAAGACGTCCCACTTGTAGTCCCGGCGTCCGGCCTCCAGCACCAGGACCCGGTTGGCGGCATCCGCGCTCAGCCGGTTGGCCAGCGCGCACCCGGCTGAGCCGCCTCCCAGGATGATGAAGTCGTACAAACGAGCTATTCCTCAGGGGAGGATGGCCGGTGCCCGCAGTTCCTGTTCGCTGCAGGCACCGGTCCTCGCCTGCCGTCTAGCCGTCTAGGAGGAGGGGAGCCAGGCACTCCAGACGTCAGAGTTCGCCTCGATCCACTGCGCTGCGGCTTCATCCACCGTGAGACCGTCGTTCTCGATGGCCGACAGCATCTGGATCTGGTCGGAGGTCGAGTAGCTCATGGCCCGCAGGAAGGCATCGGCGTCGGGGGCGTTTTCAGCCAGATCGCGGTTGACGATCTTGAACAGCACGTCCTCCGGGTAGTCGCAATCGATGCCGCCATCATCACCCGTGGCGTAGCACGCATCGCTGTACGCGGGGAGCGCGACCCGGGTGAGGTCGTAGGTGTTGAAGGCCGAGTGCGGCGTCCAGAAGTAGAAGAGTGCTGGTTCCTGGCGGCTGTAGGCGGAGTCCAGGGCGGCCAGGATGCCGGCCTCGGAGCCTACGTAGACGATCTCCAGCGGAAGGCCCAGGTTGGCGATGATCTGCTCGTCGTAGATCGTCCAGCTGGGATCGCCGCTCATGAACTGTCCCTTGTCGCCGGTCTCGGCGGTGGCGAACAGCCCTGCCAGCTCGGGATCGGCGAAGCCCTCCCAGGTCGCCAGCGCCGGGTGCTGGTCCACCATGTAGGTGGGCATGAACCAGCCGATCTCGCCGATGGGACCGATCAGGCCTGCGTTGTCCACGTTCCCGTCCGCGCTATCGATGAAGTCGGCCACGTTCTGGGCGTGACCCGAGGGCCACACCTCCAGCGAGGCGTCCAGATCCCCGGTGTTGATGGCGGCCCACTGGGCGTTCTCGTCGATCTCCACCCGTTCGACGGTGTAACCGAGCTCGCTCTCCAGCAGTTGAGCCGCGACCGCAACGTTGGCCGCGGAGCCGTTCCAGGGGTTGACGGCGAGTTTGATCGTTGTCTGGGAGCCGCGGGAATCGTCCTCCTCGGCGCAGCCGGCGACAACAAGCGCCAGCACGGCCAAGAGCGCGATAAAGAGACGGCAGCTTCCTCTTGTGGTGTTGCGGGTTCGCACTGTGTACCCCATTCCTGGTCGCGAACATTCCCAGGCAGGCCTTCTTGGCGTGCCCGGTGTCAAGATTACCTTTATAACGAGTACTACAGACTGACTTGACGACTATTTGTCGGAACGGCGGCTCATTCTCTCCCAGCCGACCGGCGGCTGCCGGCCCGCCGGGCCCGATGGGACGCCCGGTCCGTGGTCCTCAGGCCGGGGGCTTCACTACAATCCCGCTCCTATGTATACGGGGGCCGTACCACAGGATCAGGCCAGATCGGCTCGGGAGGCCCAGCGCGCATTCGTGGTCGAGGGTGCCGACATGCGGACCGAGGTGCTGCGGAACCTGGAACGCCTGCTCGGCGAGCGCGAGGACGACCTGCTGGCCGCCAACCAACGGGATCTGGAGGCTCCGGGGGCGGATGATCTCCCGGGACCGATCCGCAAGCGCCTGGTGCTGTCGCCTTCCAAGCTGGAGACGTTGCGGGAGGGCGTGAACGTCCTGATCGACTCGACCGACCCGGTGGGGCGACCCATGATCCGCCGGGAGCTGGATGACGGGCTGGTCCTCGAGCAGGTAAGGGTCCCGATCGGCGTGCTGCTGATCGTCTTCGAGAGCCGCCCCGACGCGGTGATCCAGATCGGCTCGCTGGCGCTTCGCACCGGCAATGCCGTGCTCATGAAGGGCGGTTCCGAGGCCCTGCATTCCAACCGGGCGCTCACCGACCTGTTGCGGGAGGCGGTGGTCAAGGCGGGAGGGCCTGCTGACGTGGTGCAGAACGTGGAGGGCCGGGAGGCGGTGGCCGACCTGCTGGCCATGGACGAGCACATCGACCTGGTCGTCCCTCGTGGATCCGCCGATCTGGTGCGCGCCATCAAGGCGGCGTCGCGCATCCCGGTGCTGGGTCATGCGGACGGCATCTGCCACGTCTACGTGGATGAGGCCGCCGATCCCGGCATGGCGGTCCGGGTGGCGGTGGACTCCAAGACGAATTATGTGGCCGTCTGCAACGCCGCCGAGACCCTCCTGCTCCACCGCGACTTCCCGGCCAGCCAGGCGGTGGTCCGCGCCCTGCTCGATGCGGGGGTGGACGTGCGCGGAGACGAGGCGGTGGCGGCCATGGCTTCGGGTGTCACGGCAGCTCGCCCGTCCGACTTCGGTCATGAGTTCGGGGATCTCACCATCGCCGCCCGGGTGGTGGACGGGGTCGACGAGGCCATCGACCACATCCATGCCTACGGGTCGGCGCACACGGACACCGTGGTCACCGAGGACGCCGAGGTCGCCCGGCGCTTCCTCGATACGGTCGACTCATCCTCGGTGTTCTGGAACGCCAGCACCCGGTTCGCGGACGGGTTCCGCTACGGGTTGGGGGCCGAGGTGGGTATCGCCACCGGCCGTGTCCACGCCCGTGGTCCGATGGGGGCGGAAGGACTGTTCACCACCAAGTGGCTACTGCGGGGCGACGGTCATGTGGTGGGCGACTACGGGCCGGGCAAGCGTTCCTACACCCACCGGGACCTGGCGCTGGGCTGACGCCGGGCTATACGACCAGCAGGACCAGCGTCTCGGCCACGCAGGCGGGTCTGGCGGACCCTTCCAACTCGATCGTCACCTTCTCCTCGAGGAGGATGCCGTTGGGCTTCTCCGACACGCCCGCTATCTCCCTGACCACCCGCACCCTCGAACCCACGGGGACCGGGCTGAGGAACCGCACCCGGTTGAGGCCGTAGTTGATGATCATCTCGAGTCCGGGGAGGTCGAGAACGGGTCCGATTCCCGGTGTCAGCGCCAGGGTCATGAACCCGTGGGCGATGGTGGCGCCGAACGGGCCCTCGGCAGCCCGGGCGGCATCCACATGGATCCACTGAGGGTCGCGGGTTGCGTCGGCGAAGCTATCGATGTCGGCCTGGGTGATGGTGTGCCAGTCGCCCACCCCGATGACCTCCCCGACCCGGGCCTCCAGTTCCGCTCGGATACTCAACGGGCGCCCCGGTCAGCGGATCGCAGACAGACCACTAGGCGGGGTCGTCTTCGAGCGCCACCCGGATGCGGCGGAACCCCCGACCCTTCGACTGGACCTTGGTGATCCTCACCCGGCCGACCTCCTCGGTCGTGTTGACATGGGTGCCACCGTCTGCCTGGCGGTCCAGGCCCACGATGTCGATCACCCGGATCCGGCGCACGGAGGGCGGTATCAGGTTGACCTTGGTCCGGATGAGGCTGGGATCGAGGTCGGCCTCCTCGCGGGGCATGAAGGACACCTCGATGGGCAGATGCCGGGCGATGGCCTCGTTCAGCGCCTGCTCGACGGGATCCCGGTGGCTGGCGTCCCAGTCGGGGAGCTCGAAGTCCAGCCGACCGTGGCCGGGCGCCATGTTGCCGCCCGTCACCGGGCTCCGGAATCGCTCCCAGATCACCCCGCACAGTGCATGCAATGACGTGTGGGTACGCATCAGCCGGTAACGGCGGTCCCAGTCGATCCTGCCGATCACCCTGGTTCCCACCTTCGGGAGCCCGCCTTCGAGCCAGTGCCAGACGCCGTCCGAGTCCTGCTTAACCCCCACCACCTGCAGCCGGTCATCTCCGATCGCCAGTTCTCCGACGTCCACCGGCTGACCACCCCCGCCCGGGTAGAACACCGTCCGGTCGAGCAGCACTCGCCCATCGTCGGCATCGGTAGCCACCACCTCGGCCGCCATCTCGCGGGCATACGAGTCAACCGAGTAGATCCGCTCCGTCATGATTCCAACGATACCCCGATCACAAGCCGCCCTCCCCGCTCCCGTGTCCACGACGCCGGTCGGAAGAGCCGCGATCAAGACCTAATTGCCCCCATGTGCTCCCACTCCGGGCCAGGCGAGGGCATTTTTTCGCGTTCTCGCGGAAAGGGCTTGAACACGTCACACCCTTGCCATATGTTGCCTACCGCCAAGCACCTACACCGGCCGATGAGGTGAGACCGATCGGAACGGCCGGCCCGAGGGAACATCGAAAGCTTATGGAGCGAAGGCCGATTCCCGGCAACCAGCCGGGCATGGCCGACCACGCTCCAACAGGATGGGTGGTGGCGGGGGCGGGGCCCGGTGCGGAGCACCGGTTTTTCGCGACTTTTGGCGCCTCGCGGTTCTTGAGGCGGAGGGCGTCATATGTGACGCCGTGATCCTGAGGTTCGCCGGTGTCTCGGTTCTTGAGGCGGAGGGCGTCATTCATGACGCCCTGATCCTGAGGTTCGCCCGTGGCGATGGGTCAACCGAACCCGGTCATCGGAGCGACTCCCGGTAGGGAAAGGGACGGGTCAGCCGGCTTCTCTCAGCTCCTTGAGCCACCGCTGCCGGAGCCGGCGCCGCTCTCCCGGAGTCGTGCCACCCCAGATCCCCTCGGTCTGGTTGGTGCCCACCGCGTAGGACAGGCACTCGGTCGCCACCGGGCACCCGTCGCATACCTGCCTCGCTCGCTCGACCCCCACCACGTCGCCCGGATCCGGGAAGAAAACGCCCGGGTCGGTCGTCCGGCAGGCCGCCTGGTCGCGCCACGACGACCCACCCACCGGGGGCTGGATCGATGTGAGAATGAACGGTGTCGTGCTGCCTCTCATACCCCGTACAACAACTGTCGGGCCTGGCGTGTTCCTTGTTTCTGACGCGCGGTCGGCAAAAGCCGGTCAGAAGGGATACGGAGGGGGGACCTCACTCGGCTCGTACCGGGCCAGCTCCCGGCGGGCTACCGCTTCGACATGCACCTCGTCGGGCCCGTCGAGAATCTGCAGGGACCGGACCTGCGCATAAAGATGGGCCAGCGGGAACTCATCCGACACCCCGGCGGCGCCGAACAACTGGATGGCGCGGTCGACCACCAGCCTCGCCATCCGCGGCACAGCCACCTTGATGGCCGAGATTTCAACCCGAGCCTCCCGGGTACCCACCGTGTCGATCATCCAGGCGGTCTTCAACACCAGCAGTCGAGCCTGTTCGATCCGGATCCGCGAATCGCCGATCCAGTTCCGAATCACACCCTGGTCCGATAACAGCGATCCGAAAGCGTGCCTGGCCTTTGCTCGGGCGCACATCAGATCGAACGCCCGCTCGGCCATGCCGATCGCCCTCATGCAGTGATGGATCCGTCCCGGACCGAGCCGGGCCTGGGCCATGGCGAAGCCTTCACCCCGGCTACCCAGGAGGTTCGAGGCCGGAACCCGGACGTTGTCGAAATGGATGGTGGCGTGACCTCCCCGGTCGCGATAGCCGAAGACGGAGGAGTCGTGCTCGATGGTCACTCCCGGACTGTCGAGCGGCACCAATACGATGCTCTGGCGCCGGTAGGGATGAGCGTCCGGGTCGGTCACCCCCATGAGGATCGCCACCTTGCACCTCGGGCTGGCCGCACCGGTGGAGAACCACTTGCGTCCCCGGATGACGAAGTGCGCGCCGTCCCTCGTGATGCGGGTACGGATGTTGCGGGGATCCGACGAGGCCACATCCGGTTCGGTCATCGAGATGCACGAGCGGATGGCGCCCTCCAGGAGCGGTTCGAGCCAGCGGCTCTTCTGCTCCTCCGTTCCGAACATGTGGAGGATCTCCATGTTGCCGGTGTCGGGCGCCGAGCAGTTCACCGCCTCGGGCGCCAGTAGCGGGCTGCGGCCGGTGATCTCGGCCAGCGGTGCGTACTCGAGGACCGACAGTCCCGCCCCGCGGTCGGGATCGGGCAGGAACAGGTTCCACAGACCCCTGGAGCGGGCCTCCGCCTTCAGATCCTCGATTATGGGCGGATGGTGGTGGGGGTCGCCCGCAGCCGCAATCTGCTCCGCATAGAGGGCCTCGGCGGGATATACCAGATCTTCCATGAAGTCCAGCAGCGCGGACCGGAGCCGCTCCACTCGCGACGGAAACTCGAAGTCCACCGGTTGGGTATCTCCTCGGACGCTTACTGCGAACGTTAGCTTCACGGCCGTCCGCCTCGAAGGGCGGCGGGACGGTCCGGCTCTCCCCGTGAGCCGGAGTTCGGACCGGCTAGACTTGGCATGCACGGGTTCGACCGTCAGGTGGACAGACGAGTGGAACCGAACTACTTGCCAACCAGCTACAGGGAGTGACCGCATGCTCAGATTCGTGGAGGAGATACTCCTACTCCTGCTCCGTGATGAGGACGGCAAGTTCTATCACGTGTCCCGGTTCGCTATGGATCGCGCCATCGCCGGGGCCGTACTCATGGACTTGGCCATGGACAACCGCATCGACACCGACCTCGAGGACCTGCTCCTGATCGATGCCACCCCCACAGGCGACAGCCTGCTGGACCCGACCCTGGCCATGATCGCCGCCGGGGAGAAGCGCAATGCTCTCTACTGGGTGGAGCAGGTCTCTCGGCACTCCGACGAGATCCGAGAAGATGCGCTGACACGGCTGGTGGAACGGGGGATTCTGGAACGCCAGGAGGACTCCTTCCTCTGGGTGTTCCGCTCGCGGCGCTACCCGGCTGTTGACGGCGAGGCAGAACGCGAGGTCAAGCTGCGGATCATGGGCGTCCTGTTCAGCGACGAGATCCCCGACCCGCATGACGTGGTTCTCATCTGCCTGGCCGACGTGTGCGGCATCTTCAAGCTGCTGCTGTCCAAGCAGGAATTGGAGCTTGCTGCGGCCCGGATCGAACAGGTCCGGAAGCTGGACCTTATCGGCCAGGCCGTGGCCCAGGCCATCCACGAGATCGAAATATCC
This sequence comes from Acidimicrobiia bacterium, assembly GCA_009841105.1. Taxonomy (GTDB): domain Bacteria; phylum Actinomycetota; class Acidimicrobiia; order Spongiisociales; family Spongiisociaceae; genus Spongiisocius; species Spongiisocius variivorans. Next base: position 12,811 of record VXMM01000011.1, read on the forward strand.
ATCGCCTCGGCGGTGATGTTCTGAACCGGGCCGGACACGCTGTTCCGGAAGGACGAGTTCCTGGATAACAGGTTCCCGGAAAGTTCAGGAGCGCCCGGGGCTCGGGGAGGATCTGACAGGTCGGCGTCCCGGACGGGCCCAGAGGCTGTAGGCAGCTAGCACCGAGCCGAACGCAGCCAGCGCGAAGGAGGTGGTGATCCTCTCCCCGAGAGCGCCGAGTGCCAGCGTGCCGAAGGGGAAGAGGCCGCCCCAGGCCAGCACGAACAGGCTCATCACCCTTCCCCGCTTGGACTCGGTTGCCAGGGTCTGTACCAGGGTGGTCAGGCAGGTGAGCAGGAAGAAGCTGAGGCCGCCCGCCACCGTCACCAGGATCCCCGCAGTCCAGACCGTCCGGGTCAGGCCGAACAACCCCTCAGCCACCCCGAAGGCCACCCCTCCCCACATGATGGTGGACAGATCGAGCGGTAATCGACCGCTCCCGGCCACGAACGCGCCGAGCATGGCGCCGAGGCCGATCAGCATGATCATCATCGTGAAGGTCTGGTCGCTGCCGCCCAGGGTGTCGTAGACCACCACCGGGAGCACGGCCATGAATGAGGTGCCGAAAACGGTGACCATGGTGGCCATGATCAGCGCTTTCATGATGGTGGGACGGTCCCGTACGTACTCGATGCCCTGCCGGATCCGACCGATGACACCGAGCGTGTCCTGTTCGGGCTGGTAGGGCCGCAGCGTGATCATCGAGATCGCCACGGCTCCGGCGAGGGCCGCCGCCCCCCACAATGCGAAGGTTCCTCCCGGTCCCCAGAGAGCCAGGATCGGGCCCGCCAGGGCCGGCCCTCCGATGCGGGCCAGGTTGAGCCCGATCGAGTTGATCGACACCGCGCTACGCAGGTCCTCGGGCGGGACCGAATTGGCCACGGCCGTCTGGTTGAGCGGGATGGCGAAGGCCAGCCCCACCCCGAACACGATGGCGAAGCCGAACATCACAGCCACCGAATCGGCCCGGCCGGTGATGACCAGGTAGCTGATGACCGCAGCCGCGACGCCCATGCTCCCCTGGTTCACCACGATGAGCCGCTTCCGGTTCAGGCGGTCGGCCACCACACCGACGAAAGGGGTGACCACCAGCATCGGGATGGAGCTGAAGAACGACAGCAGGCCCAGCATCCATGGGCTGTTGTCGGTCAGGCGGGCCACCATCAACTGGAAGGTGAGCAGGCCGATCCAGAAGCCGGCCCGGTAGAAGAGCAGCCCGGTCCAAAGGACAGTGAAACTGCGATGCCGGAAGGCCCTGAGGACTGCCGTGGAGTCCTTGTTGGGTGCTCTTCGCCTCCGGGGCAGGGCGCGTCGCAGGCCGGTAACAGAGCGGCGTATTGAACGAGGCTGCAAACCGGATTCCGTCCGTAAACAAGAACACCCGCCACCGTGACAGCGACGGGAGACGGCGCCAGACTACTAGCCGATCATCCTCTCTCCGACGAGCCGATCCGTCACCCCTTCAGGCAAGCTTTCGTATTCGGGTTTCCGTGGTCACACTGATTGCCTGGGACGGCGGCCATGGATCGTTCAGGGTTTGAGGCGGTCCTGCTGGGCGATTCCGACCGACCCGCCTAGCCTGTCTATGTCGTGAACCTTCACCTGCTGGATGCCACTTACGAGTTGTTCCGCGCCTACTTCGGCTATCCGAGGCGGGCGGCTCCCGACGGGATGGAGGTCGGCGCCGTCTACGGGGTGCTCGACTCCACGATCCGGCTGCTCCGCGAGGACGGGGTCACCCATCTGGCCGCCGCCACCGATGCGGTGATCGAGTCCTTCCGCAACGAAATCTTCCCGGGCTACAAGACGGGCGAGGGGATCGAACCGGAACTGCTCGCCCAGTTCCGGCTGGCGGAGGAGGCGCTGGAGATCCTGGGCGTGACCGTTTGGGCCATGCGGGACTTCGAAGCCGACGACGCCATCGCCACGGCCGCCTACCGCTGGAAGGACGATGTGGAGCGGGTGATCATCCTCAGCCCTGACAAGGACCTGATGCAGTGCGTCATCGGGGACCGGGTGGTGACGTATAACCGCCGGGAACGCAAGCGCTACGACGAGCGCGGGGTGGTGGAGAAGTTCGGCATTCGGCCCTCGTCCATACCCGACTACCTGGCGCTGGTGGGTGACGCGGCCGATCGGGTTCCCGGGATTCCCGGCTGGGGCGCGAAGTCCAGTTCCACACTCCTGGCCCGGTACGGCCACATCGAGGACATTCCGGGATCGCCCTCCGGCTGGGACGTGAAGGTCCGGGGCGCCGCCCGGTTGTCCACCAACCTGGAAGCGGCCCGGCCCGAGGCCGGCCTCTACCGGACACTCACCACCCTCCGCCTCGACGTGCCGCTGGACGAGGAGCTGGAGGATCTCGAGTGGCGCGGCGCCCATCGATCACGGTTCCTCGAGCTCTGCGACCGGCTCGGTTTCGGCGCCATCCGCACCCGGCCCGGCCGCTGGCGGATCTAGACGCCGGACCTCTAAACCCCGAGGTTCTTTGACATTCGTCCTTTCGTATGGTCTAATCCTGCTGTTACAACGCGCTCATCCAGAGCGGTGGAGGGACAGGCCCTTTGAAGCCGCGGCAACCGACATGAGCGGTGCCAATGCCTGATCGATGAGACTGCCGAGGCGGGATTCCGCTCGCGGCGCTCGACGGGAGCGCGTACAGAGCGAGAGGAGACTGTCACATGGATTGCCTGCCCTTCAAGCCTCCAGCCTTGAGCAGGTGCATGTGTTGTCCAGGCTCCCGGGTGATCCACCCGGGCGGTCCTGGCAACCGCCCGTAACCGACGCCACCACCCGGGAGCCAACAGGCCGGCCAGCCACGGGTCCTCGATCGCGGATCTGCCACCGACGCTCCGGATCGTTCAGAACAAGGCTGGGTCCGACTGGTACAGAACGTAAGAAGCAACCTGCATCCACGGAATAACGAAGGAGAAGAGAGAATGAGCACTGGTGACATCAACGGAGTCGATACGGCTCACCTGTTGTTCGCGCGGGGAGTGGTCGGGGACACACCGGCCGCCGGCGACTACACGTGGCGGGCCTCGAACGAGTGGGTCCACGGAACCCACAGCAAGACGCAGATCGACGGCTACTTCGGTCTCGGCGAGGAGCGCAACCACAAGGGGACCTACGAGTTCGAGGCAGACCATCCGCTGGAGTTCAACGCGGAGGACAATGCCGCCACTCCCGTGGAGATCGTGCTGGCGGGCCTGGCCAGTTGCCTGACAGCCGGCGTGGCCGCAGTGGCCGAGAACCGCGAGATCAAGCTCCGCTCGGTGAAGGCCACGCTCGAGGCCGACATGAACATCGGAGGCATCCTCGGAGCGGACCCCGATGTCAGGAACGGGTTCAACGACGTCCGGGTCAACTACGAGATCGAAGCCGACGACACGAGCGAGGCGGATCTCGAGGCCCTGGTGGCGCAGTCCCAGAAGATCTCGGCGGTCTTCGACATCATGACCAATCCCACCAACGTGACCGTAAGCGTCGGCTAAGACGACCGATCCGGAGCCATCGGATGCGTACCACCACCGTCGTCATCGGAGCCGGGCACAGCGGCCTGGCGGCGAGCTACTTCCTGTCTGCTCGGGGCATCGACCATGTGGTCCTCGAGCGGGGAGAGGTGGCCAACACCTGGCGGACCGAACGCTGGGATTCCCTACGGCTGCTGACCCCCAACTGGCAGGTCACCCTGCCCGGCCTCGCTTACGACGGTGACGACCCCGACGGCTTCATGACCGTGCCGGAGCTGGTGGGCTTCATCGACCGGTATGCCCGGTTGGTGAACCCACCTCTCCACACGCTCACCACCGTCACCTCGGTCCGCCCGGACGTGGAGGGGTACGAGGTGGTGACCGACCGCGGCGTGTGGCGGTGCCGGTCCGTGATACTGGCCAGCGGGGGCTTCAACCTGCCCAAGGTGCCCCCAATCGCCGCCGCCCTTCCCGACTCGGTTCGTTCTGTCACCCCGCTCGAGTACCGCCGTCCCTCCGACCTCGACGATGGAGGGGTTCTGGTGGTGGGAGTGTCCGCCACCGGCATCCAGCTCGCCGAGGAGATCCATCGATCCGGACGTCCGGTCACCGTGTCGGTGGGGGAGCATGTCCGGATGCCCAGGATCTACAGAGGCCGGGACATCCGGTACTGGATGGACGTGACCGGTGTCTCGGACGAACGCTACGACGAGGCGGACGATGTCCACCGCGCCCGCCAGGTTCCGTCGCCCCAGTTGGTCGGATCCCCGGAGCGCAAGACTCTCGACCTCAACGCCCTGACCGACCAGGGGGTGCGGATGGTCGGGCGCCTGGCCGGGGTCAGGGACGGGAAGGCCCAGCTGTCGGGATCCCTCCACAACAAGGTCACCCGCTCAGACCTCAAGATGAACCGGCTGCTTACCACCATCGACGAATGGGTCACCGAGAACGGGTTGGACCGCCGGTACGAACCGCCCCATCGATTCGAGCGGACCCGGCTGGAGCCCTCCCCGCCGCTGCTGATCGACCTGGCCAAGGAGAACATCCGCACCGTCCTGTGGGCGACCGGGTACCGCCCCGACTACTCGTGGCTCCACGTCCCGGTGCTGGACTACAAGGGCCGGATCCGGCATGACGGAGGGGTGGCGACCGGTTCGCCGGGCCTGTACGTGATCGGGCTGAACTTCCTGCGCCGCCGCAAGTCCAGCTTCATCCACGGCGCCGAGGATGACGCCCGCGACCTGGTCGATCACCTGGCCGCGTATCTGGAAGCCCGGGTGCCGGTGGGGGTCGGCTGACCCGACCCGACCCGACCCGACCCGGCAGCGGCGCCGGTGGCTGGACGCTAGCGAGGAGGTAGGCGGATGGGTTACGAGCCGGGAACACCGATCGTGATGACCGAGGCCGAAGGCGTGGGCCTGACCACCCCCGAACCGTTCGTGCGCCATGTGAAGGCCCTGCTGTCACCCCTGCTCCAGCCGGGCATCGGGGACTTCGCCATAGGCACCTGCGAGGTACCACCCGGCCAGATGGGGAGCCTGCACACGCATCCGGACGCCGCCGAGATATGGATGTTCGCCGAGGGCCGGGGCCGGGCCACGGTGGGCGACCGGGAGATCGTCACCGGTCCCGGCACCATCGTCTTCACGCCTCCAGGAGTCAGCCACCAGTTCTTCAACACCGGCGACACCCCGGTGAGGCTGTTCTGGATGTACAGCCCGTCGGGCGCCGAGCGGGACGTCATAGACGCCCACTTCAGCTAGAGAGGTCCCGAAACGTCCGGTCTGGCTCGATAGCCGGCCAACGTGGGGCTGGACCCACCTTCTGAAGCCCTCGGCCGCCCACCCTCCCACGAACCTAAGGCTCAGGGCGCGCTCTGCCGCGTTATGAACCTAAGGTTCGGAGCGTCGCTGGCTCCGCCTACGAACCTGAGGTTCAGGGCGTCATGGGTGGTGCCCTGTGCGCAAAGTTCGAAAAGTCGCGAAAATCCGGCGCTCCGCACCGGGCCCTCCCCCGCCACCACCTGTCCTGGCTTGGAGCGTGGTCGGCCATGCCCGGCTGGATGCCGGGAGTCGGCCGTTCGCTCCATTGAGCTTGTCGTGTTCCCTCGGGCCGGCCGTTCCGATCGGTCTTACCTCATCGGCCGGTGTAGGTGCTTGGCGATAGGCAACGTATGTCGGGCGTGTGACAGATTTGACCCTTGCCGGCGAGAACGCGAAAAAACGGTCGCCATCGGTCCGGGAGGAACGTCGAGTAGCGGGGTTGGCCTCCCCGGCGCAGGCGGTCGCCATGTCCTAGCGGCTCTGGTCCGGCTCGGCCGTATCAGGACTGACCTTCACCGGCTCGAGGTGGGCTGGGGTCAGCCGCCTCCGATGGGCGGCAGGAAGTGGACTTCGGCATCCTCGGGCACAGGCTCGTAGAGGGCGTCGGTCATGATCTCGCCGTCGATGGCCACCGCCATCCCCGACTCCAGATGCTTTCCCAGGCCGGGAAACCGCCGGTCCAGGGCGTTGATGAGCGAGCGCACCGTGGTGGCCTCGATCTCGACCTCGTCGACTCCTCCGGTGTAGCGGCGCAGCGCCGAACCGAAGATCACGCGGGCCATGTCAGCCGCCGTTGGCCCCGATTGCCTCCAGCACTTTCACAGGCGACATGGGCAACTCGCTCAGCCGCAGGCCGGTGGCGTCGTGGATGGCATTCGCCACCGCCGCCATGGGGGGCACGATGCCGACCTCTCCCACCCCGCGCACTCCGTAGGGGTGGCCCGGGTTGGGTACCTCGACGATCACCGTGTCGATCATCGGCAGGTCGGAGGCGACCGGCATCCGGTAGTCCAGGAATCCCGGGTTCTCCATGGTCCCGTCCGCGTCGAATATGTACTCCTCGTTGAGCGCCCAGCCGATTCCCTGAGCGACGCCGCCCTGCATCTGTCCTTCGACGTAGCTCGGATGGATGGCCCGCCCGGCATCCTGGGCGGTGGTATACCGGAGGATCTTCACGTAGCCTGTCTCGGGATCGACCTCGACATCGCACACCTGGGTCGAGAAGGCGGCGCCCGCCCCCCGCGCGTTCACGGCGGCGCTGGCGGTGATCGGGCCGCCCGTCCCGGCGGCGTCGGCGGCCAGGTCCCTGGTGGTCATGGGCGCCCGGTCCCCGGAGACGTGCTGGGCCCGTCCGTCCACCCACTCGACTTCGTCGACATCGACGTCCCAGACCATGGCGGCCCGGGCTCGCAGGTCGGCCACCACCTTGCGGCAGGCGTCGATGACCGCCAAGCCGGTGGCGTGGGTGACACGGCTCCCTCCGGTAACGTCGGTGTAGCCGACCGATTCGGTGTCGCTGACGATGGGGGTGACGTCGTATACGTCGATGCCCAGTTCTTCCGCGGCCATGAGCGCCATCGAGGCCCGGCTCCCGCCGATGTCGGGACTGCCGGTGAGCACCGAGGCGGTCCCGTCCTCGTTGATGTGGACGGTGGCGCTCGAGCTGCCCCCGAAGTTGAACCAGAAGCCGCTCGCCACCCCCCTGCCCTGGTTGGGTCCGAGCTCGATCGAGTAATGGGGATGGTCGCGGACCGCCTCCACGGTCTCCCTGAAGCCGATTCGCTTGTGGATGGGCCCGTAGACGGACCGCACGCCCTCCTCGGCGGCGTTATGGAGCCGGAATTCGAGCGGATCCATGCCCACCCGCTCCGCGATCTCGTCCAGCAGCGTCTCGGAGGCGAACGACGCCATCGGCGCTCCGGGCGCCCGGTAGGCGGTCACCTTCGGCATGTTGACCACCACGTCGAAGCCCTCGAGGAACACGTTTTCGATCGTGTAGGGAGCAAAGGCGCACATGCATCCCAGGCTCACCGGCGAACCCTTGAAGGCGCCTGCCTGGTAGGCCATGGAGCCCGACACCGCGGTCAGCCTGCCGTCCCTGGTGGCGCCCACCTTGAGACGTATCTTGCACCCGGAAGTGGGCCCGGTGGCGCGGAACACCTCGTCACGCGTCATGACGATCTTGACCGGCCGCCCGGCCTTCTGCGAAAGCCGGGTCGCCACCGGCTCCACGTACACGGTCGTCTTGCCGCCGAAGCCTCCGCCGATCTCGGCGGGTATCACCTTCACCCGGGAAGGCTCCCACCCGAGCAGCTCCGCCGTGTGGGCCCGCACCATGAAGTGGCCCTGGGAGGAGCAGAAGACGGTGGCCTTGCCGTCCTCGCCCACGTCCGCCACCACGGCGTGGGGTTCGATGTAGCCCTGGTGGACCGGTTGGGTCACGAATTCCCGCTCCACTATCACGTCGGCCTCGGCGAAGCCCTTCTCGATGTCTCCCCGGTCGATCACATAGCGTGAGGCCACATTGGAGGGCGTGGTGGGAACCGGTTCGACCCCCTCCGTGATCAGGTCCTCATGGAGGATCGGGGCATCGGGCGCCATGGCCTCGGACACGTCAAGCACGTGGGGGAGGACTTCGTAGTCGACCTCGATGGCTGCCAGCGCCGCCAAGGCCTCCCGGCGGGAGGTGGCGGCCACGGCGGCCAGCGCATGGCCTTCGTAGAGTACCTTGTCACGCGCCATCACGTTGCGGCACAGGTCCAGGGGATCGTAATACTCCTCCCCGCTCCCTTCCCCGCCGGACTCCAGCATCGGGAAGTCGGCGCCCGTGACCACTGCCCGGACTCCTTCCATCGCCTCGGCCGCCGAGGTGTCGATGGAGAGGATGCGGGCGTGGGCATGTGGAGACCGGAGCACTGCGCCGATCAGCATCCCGGGCAGGTTCAGGTCGGCGCCGTACCTGGCCCGGCCGGTCACCTTGTCGAGCCCGTCGTGGCGGACCGGACGGGTTCCGACCCACTTGTAACCGGGCTGGGGGTCGGTGGTGGTAGCGGTAACGGTCACGCCTTCTCCTTTTCTACGAAGCCGGGGCGGCTTCTCCCATCCGGGCGGCCGCGTCGAGGATCGACCGCACGATCTTGTCATAGCCGGTGCACCGGCAGAGGTTGCCGGCGACGGCGTAACGCACCTCTTCCTCGGTGGGATCGGGGTTGCGGTCCAGTAGCGCCTTGCCCGCCACCAGGAAGCCGGGGGTGCAGATCCCGCACTGCAGGGCCGCTCCCTCCAGGAAGGTCTCCTGGAGCGGGTGGAGGCCATCAGGGCCGGCCATCCCCTCCACCGTCACGATCGTCGCCCCCTCCGCCTCCGGAGCCAAGACCAGGCAGGAACAGTTGAGCCGTCCGTCGAGGATGACCGAACACGCCCCGCAGTCGCCGGTGGCGCAGCCCTCCTTGACCCCCATCAGCCCGACCACGTCACGCAGGGCGTCCAGGAGGCTCTGATCCTCCTCGCACAGGAACTCCGCGGGGTCGCCGTTGATGGTGCAGGTGACGTGCTTTCTGCTCATACGGGGATCCTCACTGGTGCGGGCGCTTCATCAGCCGGTCCGGGCGGCGCGGTCGGCGGCCAGCCTGAGGGCCCTCACCGCCAGCACTCCGGCCACCTGCCGGCGGTATGCCTTGGTGCCGCGCTTGTCGTCGATGGGGTTGCAGACCGCCGAGGCCTCCGCCGCCACTCGTTTCAAGGCTTCGTCGGTGAGCGGGTTGCCCACCAGGATGTCTGCCGCTGCCGGGACCATGACCACCGTGGGCGCCACGGCACCCAGCGCGACCGACACCTCCTGGCATCTCCCCGCCTCATCCAGCGTGAGGCGGGCCCCGGCGCCGACCACCGCGATGTCCATCTCGGTGCGGGGGATGAACCGCAGGTAGGCGTCGGCGGTGCGGGGCGGGGGACGGTCGAACACGAGCTCGACCAGGAACTCGTCGGTGGCGAGCGACGTACTACCGGGGCCGGTGACCACCGAGGCCACCGGGATGGTCCTCATCCCTGCCGGTCCGGCGATCACCGCCCGACCGTCGTTCACCACCATGGCCGGTACGGAGTCGGCGGCCGGGGAGGCATTGCAGAGGTTGCCGCCCAAGCTGGCGCGGCTCTGGATCTGATCCGATCCGATCAGGTGTGCCGCCTCCACCAGGCCCGGCAGTTCGGCGACCAGGTCTTCCTCCTCGCTCAGCCGTGCCGAAGGGGTGGCAGCGCCGATCACCCACGTATCCCCTTCCCGGCGAAGGTCGGTCAGCCGGTCGATCCGCTTGAGATCGACGGCTACCCCGGGCTCCGGGCGGCCCATCCGCAGCTGGGGGATGAAGTCGGTGGCCCCGGCGTACACCTGGGCGCGGACGTCGCCGGCCAGGACCGAAACGGTCTCTTCGATGGATGTGGGGGCGACATATCTCATGGCACAACCGAAACTCGTGGCTCCTGCTCCAGAGAGCCGGACGCAGGTACCGTCCAACCCCCGAAAGACGGTCCGCAGGGTAGCAGGCACGCGTATCCCCGAGCCATGGCGCGACACCGGCCGACGGCCCAACTGCCGGCGCGGGGAGCAACCAATTCAGGCTCCTCCTCCCGGCTGCGCGGGAGGATTATGTAGATACGGTTCCTCCCGCTGGTTCCTCCTGCTATCAAGGGATCGAGCGAGCACCCGCCACCGGCGCCGAAAGGACACCTCAATGTGGAAGGTTTCACCCACCCGGCTCGAGGACATCTGTACCTCGATAATGCGGGCGGCCGGTGCGCCCGGCTCCGACGCCCGGCTGGTAGCGGACCACCTGGTCGACAACGACGTCATCGGGCACCACTCCCACGGGGTCATACGGCTGTGGGACTACATCGAGTGGGCTCATCAGGGCGATCTGATCCCTGGCGCGCTTCCCCGGATCGTCAGCGAGACACCCTCCACCGCCCGGATCGACGGCAACTGGAACTTCGGCCAGGTGGTCGCCACCTTCGCCACCGGGCTGGCCATCGAGAAGGCTCGGACCGCCGGGGTCAGCGCGGTGACAATCCGGAGGGTGAAGCACATCGGCCGGCTGGGCCGCTACGCCGAGCAGGTGGCCGGGGAGGGCTTGGTGTCGATGATCTTCACCAACGGCGGCGGCCACGGCATCAACCAGGCGCCGTTCCGGGGCACGGAGCGGAGGTTGTGCTCCAACCCGTTGGCCATGTCGGTGCCGTCCCGCCTGGCCGGACCCTTCCTGCTGGACTTCGCCACCTCGGTAGTGGCGGAGGGCAAGGTGCGGGTGTACCGGGCGCGAGGAACGCCCACGCCGGCCGGCTGGATACTCGACTCCGACGGGAATCCGTCCACCGATCCCGGGGACCTCGCCGCTGGCGGGGCGTTGCTCCCGTTCGGAAGAGCCGAAGGGCACAAGGGCTACGCGCTCGCGTTCATGGTGGAGTTGCTGGCCGGGGTGATGTCGGGCGGGGGTATCTCGGGCGATCCCGGCCGTTCCTTCAGCAACGATTCGATGATCATCGTGATCGATCCCGAGCTCTTCGTGCCCATGGCCGAACTCGAGGCGCGCTCCCTGGTGCTCACCGAGCACCTCAAGAACACCCGGCTGGCCGATGAGTCGCAACCGGTCCTGTACCCGGGCGAGAAAGAGGCGGAGGCGAGGCTCGCTAATCGGGAACGCGACATCGAACTGCCCGAGCCGGTGCGGCAACAGTTCCTGACGATGCTGCAGCGATTCTCCCTACCCGATCCGGACGCGGCCTCGTCGGGTTGACTCCCGCCGGCGCTCTCAGGCGGTGGGGCGACGTCGGGGGTGGTCCCAGGCGCCCTAGTGTCCCGAGTCTTTGGTTCGCCGCATTCCATGACCGCCGTCCGGGGGCGCGGACCGGACCGCTGGACAAGGGGGTTGAAAGTGTCACAGCCCTGTCGCATACTGTCTGGCGGTCACAAGCACCACCGGTCTCTTGCCTATCGACGTCGGGGAGGCCGGATCCGGGATCAATTAGGGAGCGACCCCGCTGGGGGATAGCGGGTCGCGTTCGGACCGAAGGAGGTGGTGGCTGGGGGATGGGCCCG
>VXMM01000024.1 GCA_009841105.1 Acidimicrobiia bacterium
ATCACGATGATGATCATATGGATCACGATGACCACGATGATGATCATGCGGATCACGATGATCACGACGATGACCATATGGATCACGATGATCACGACGATGATCATGCGGATCACGATGATCACGATGATGATCATGCGGATCACGATGATCACGATGATGATCACGATGATGACCACGCGGATGAAGAGGACGGCCACGACCACCACCATCACGGCCCTCATGATCCGCACTTCTGGTTTGATCCGATCCGGGTGAAGGTCGCGGTCAATGAGATAGCCGAGCGGCTTGCGGCCATAGACCCCGCGAACGCAGACACCTACTTCCAGAACGCCGCGGATTACGGGCAAGAACTGGACGAGCTGCACGCCTGGACCCAGGAGCAGGTCAGTATGGTGCCGCCGGAGCGCAGGTTCCTGGTCACGTCACATGACAGCCTCTCCTACTTCGCAAACCTCTATGGGTTCGAGGTAGTCGGGCTGGTGATACCCTCCCTGTCAACCGATGTGGAGCCCTCCGCGGAACACATTGCGGGACTAGTCGACGTGATACGGGAATACAACGTGCCGGCTGTGTTCGGCGAGACGACGGTCGGCGACAGGTTGGCGCAAGCCGTGGCAAGGGAGACCGGAGCGACGGTGGTCCAGCTTTACTCAGGCTCCCTCGGGGCAGAAGGCAGCGGCGCCGACACCTACCTCGGCATGGTGCGGAGCAACGTGGAGGACATTGTTGAGGCACTGAAGTGATGACCGAGTTCAGGCTTTGATGTGATCACCTATCCGACCTTGCATAAGGCGAGCATGTCCCTTGAGGGCGTGACCGTCGAGGTCGGTGGGTACTTGGCCCTGAGCAACGTCACCTTCGACGTACCTGCGGGGACCCTGATGGGGGTTGTAGGACCGAATGGAGCCGGCAAGAGCACTCTTTTCAATGCGATTGCCGGCCTCCTCCCGGTTCTCCAGGGCAAGGTCAACCTTCACCGCGCCGGTCGGGAAAGCGGAGGGTTGGCATACGTGCCTCAACGAGAGAGCGTCAACTGGCGGCTCCCTGTGACCGTGATGGACGTTGTAATGATGGGCCGCTGTAGCAGGCTGGGATGGTTCCGGCGGCCCGGGAGGAGAGATCGAGAGATCGTCAAAGCGTGCCTGGGCCGGGTGGGCCTGTGGGACAAGCGCTCCGCTCTGATGACGGAGCTCTCGGGAGGGCAGAGGCAGAGGGTATTCGTCGGCAGGGCGCTGGCCCAGGAGGCGAGCGTGCTCCTGCTCGATGAAGCCTTCAGCGGGGTCGACGTCGCTGCGCAGGAAGCCCTGGTCGAGGTCCTCCAGTCCCTACGGGATGAAGGGCGAATCGTCCTCTTGGCGACTCACGACCTGACCAATCTGGCCGGCCGCTTCGACCAGGTACTGTGTCTGAATGGCCATGTGTGCGCCTGCGGCCCTCCCGACCAGGTGTTCACGTCCGCGGTCATGGAGCAGATGTACGGCGCCCACGGTGTGCGCTTCACAACCAACGGGGAGCTCTAGCAGCTCGACGTGATTGATTTCCTAGTCGCACCACTCGAGCACGGCTTCATGGTGAGAGCCCTAATCGGCTCCGTCCTTGTGGGCGTGATGTGTCCGCTGGTCGGCGCGTACGCCGTCACCCGGAACCTCGCCTTCATAGGGGACGCTCTCGCCCATGCCGTGCTTCCGGGAATCGTGCTCGGGTACATCGTCGGCATTCACCCGGCTATAGCCGCAGTCCCGACCGGGATCGCCGTTGCTTTGCTGGTCAGGGCCGTGAGCTTGCGTGCGGGCATCAGCTCGGATACTTCCATAGGCATTCTGTTCGCGACCATGTTCGCCCTGGGACTGGTGATGCTGGCAAAATCAACCACGATCAAGGTCAATATTGAAGACCTGCTTCTGGGGCAGATCCTGGCAATAACCCCCACCGGCATCTATGTATCCCTCGGGATAACTCTGATGGTCATCCTGGGGCTTTTCACCTTCCACCATTGGCTGCTCTTCGCGAGCTTTGACCCCCTGGGGGCGAAGGTAAACAGCACACGCGCCAACGCTGCCGACTACGCCTTTCTGGTCATGCTTGCCCTGGTCGTCGTCATAGGGATCCAGGCGGCGGGCATTGTCCTCGTCATGGCGATGCTGGTCACACCCGCCGCCACGGCTTACCTGCTGGTCAGGCGTTTTGTCTCGATCATGATGACGGCCGCGGTGTTGGGGACCGGGGCCGCCATCACAGGCCTATATGTCTCGTACTACTTCAATCTGTCGGCCGGACCTGCCATGACCCTGGTGGCAAGTGTGATTTTCCTGCTGGTGTTCTCATTCAGACGGAGGGCCCCAGTCTGAGTATCTTTCCGGGGAAGGCCACCGTTTCCCAGATTCCCAGCTGATCCGTATGTAGGGCGGTGTCTGGGATCGAGCCGTCCGCCGACGAGCCGCCCTCTCCCGGGACGGATGGACACCGCTCTCCAGTGCTCGGTCAGGGAGGCACTGGCTAACGGTCGTCGGGTCCGACCTCATAGACGACACTCTGGCGCGTGGCTTCGATGTCGGTGGAGTCGAGATGCTCGTGGATGACGACCCGGGAAGCGCCGCAGTCACCGAACTCGTCGCAACTCAGAACCCCGGTAACACCCTGGAATCCGGACAGGTTGTTCAGGTACTCGCGAATTCCGGCCCGGTCGATCACGAGGGCCCCATCATCCGCCCTCACGTAGGAGGCGGCGCTGATCGCGTCCAGGAGCAGGACCGTGGCGTCATAGGCGTGGCCCCAGTACGTACCGGTGGGTGACCCTCCCGTCGCTTCCTCGAACCGGGCCATGAGGCCGGCCGCGCTCTGGCCGGTGGTCTGGTTCGTGTTGCTCCCGAAGCGCGAATCGGGGCCGGACACGTAGGTGCCCTCGCTCTGGGGCAGGCTCAGGAAGTCGTCGTTCAGCAGGCCGTCCGCCGTCGCGTAGACCGTCTCGGAGAAGGCGGGCATGTCAGCCGCTTGCTTGACGAGAAAACCGCCGGTCGGCCAGAAGATCGGGAAAAACAGGGCCTCCGGTTCCCCGGCGGCGATCTCGGTGAGAACCGGGACCAGATCCTCGTCCTCGCGGTCGACCTCCCAGATGCCCGTGATCGTCCCGCCGGTCTCAGCGAACGCGTTGGAGAAGGCGGTGGCCAGCCCCATCGTGTAGGGGCCGCCATCGTGAACCACCGCTGCCGTCATCGCGCCTTCTCCGTAGAGGAAGTCCGCCACGGATTCGCCCTGGATGAGGTCGTTGTGAGCCGTCCGATAGTAACCCGGGAAGTGGTCGATCCCCTCGTTGCCGGCCAGGTCGGACGTGAGCGACGGCGCGGTGTTGCCGGGCGAGATAAGCACCATCCCGGCCTGCGTGAGGAGCGGTGAGGCCTCGGCCGCCGCTATCGAGCAGTTGGTCCCGATGACCCCGGCCACGTCGCCCTGAGCGACGATGACCTGGGCTCCGGCGAGACCGCCTTCGGATGTACAGGTATCGTCGAGTGCCGCCCCGAGGTTGACCTCACGGCCCTTGATGAGGCCGTAGTCCTCGATGGCGAACACGATGGCCTGTTCGGCCGAGTTGCCGAACAAGGACAGGTCTCCCCCGTTGGTATAGAAAGCCCGAACCTGTATCTGCCGGCCATTGAGCACCTCGATGAGGCCGAGCGATCCGTCACCGAGGTAGGGCTCGGCCTCAGTCCCGGTCGAGCAGGCCGGCGCCGCCAGGAGCAGGACCAGCAGCGGGATCCCCACAAGTCTGAATATCACTGGGGTGTCGAACGGCCTGAACCTCATCACTCGCTCCTCCCCATGGGGCGCGGCAATGGTAGAAGCCAGGGACAGATCATCCGGGGATTGTGGAGCGCTGCGAGTGCCTATCCGAGCGAGGCTTCGAACTTCGCTACCGCCTCTTCGGTCTCTTCCTCCGTGATCACCAGGGGCGGCGTGAAACGCACGGTGTCCGCAGTCACGTTGTTGACCAGCAACCCGTTGGACAGAGCCGCCGCGTTCACCTCGGCCGCTCTCGGGGAGTCGAGGACAGCGCCGAGCATCAGCCCGCGACCTCGAACAGCGCTGACCCCCGGGACTGCACTCAGGAGGGAGACGAACTGCCGGCTCCGTTGCTGACAGTTGGCGAGCAGGTCGCGGTGCTCGATCTCATCGAGGACGGCCAGCGCTGCAGTGGTGACCACGGGGCCGCCCCCGAAGGTGGTGCCATGATCCCCGTAATCGAACACCGCCGCCCGCGCGGTCGAGAGGCAGGCTCCGATCGGCAGGCCGTTGGCCAGTGCTTTGGCGAGGGTTGCTATATCGGGTTCGATCCCCAGGTCCTGCCAGGAGAACCACGATCCGGTACGCCCGATTCCGGCCTGCACGTCGTCGAGGATCAGCAGCACGTCGCGCTCGTTGCAGAGCTCGCGAAGGGCCTGCAGGTAGTCCACCTCTAGCGGGAGTACGCCACCCTCGCCCTGGGTGGTCTCGATCATGACGGCCGCGGTCTGCGGCCCGACCACCCCGGCCATGGCTTCGATGTCGTTGGCCGGTACCTGGATGAACCCTGGGGGAAGGGGTTGGAAGACAGCCTGCTTCTTGGGCTGGCCGGTGGCGGCCAGGGCGGCGAGCGTGCGCCCGTGGAACGAGTCCAGTAAGGACACGATCTCGTAGCAGTCGGGACCTCGGGTCTTCTGGCCCCAGCGCCTGGCGAGCTTGATGGCGGTCTCGTTGGCGGTGGCTCCGCAGTTGGCGAAGAACACGCGGTCCAGTCCGGAAAGAGCCGTGAGCCGTTCGGCTAACTCCACCTGCGGAACCATGTAGTAGAGGTTGGACACGTGGACCAGCCGGGTCATCTGCCGCGAGACCGCCGCAGCCACCGCTGCGTTGGCATGGCCTACCGACGCCACCGCGATGCCGGCGAGGCAGTCGAGGTAGTCGTTGCCGTCCTCGTCATACAGGCGGCAGCCGTCGCCGCGCACGAAGGTCACCGGGGATCGGCCGTAGGTCTGGATGATCGAGGCGGCTTCCCGCTCGGAGATGGTCAGGGGGTTGGTCACGATTTGCCTCCAGGTGTGATCATCGTTCCGATTCCTTCCGGGGTGAATACTTCCAGGAGGACGGCGTGCTGGATCCGGCCGTCGAGTATGTGGGCCTGGGGAACACCGTCCTCCAGCGCCCTGATGCACGACCTGAGCTTGGGGAGCATCCCGGCCGAAACACTACCGTTCCCCAACATTTCCCGTAGTTCGTCCAGGAACATTGCCTCGATCAGGCTGTCCTCGTCATCGAGGTCGCGGTACAGCCCCTCGACGTCGGTCAGGTAGATGAGCTTGCGGGCCCCCAGCGCCCCGGCCAGTGCGCCTGCCGCGGTGTCCGCATTGATGTTGTAATCGTGACCGTCCATGCCGCGCGCCAGAGGCGCCAGCACCGGCACCACGCCCTGGTTGAGCAGACCCTCGATCAGCTCGGTTCGCACGTCAGTGATCTCGCCTACGAAGCCCAGGTCGGGATCGAGCTGGCGAGCGACCAGCAAGCCGCTGCCCAGGTCGCTGAATCCTCGCGCGGCGGCGCCATGGTCCTTCAGCAGCCGGACGATATCGGGGTTGATCGTGGCCCCCAGCGTGGCCCGGACGACGCCCAGGGTCTCCTCGTCGGTGACCCGCAGGCCGTCCACCCAGCGAGGCTCTATCCCCGCCCGAGCCATTGCCCTGGAGATGTGAGGACCGCCGCCGTGAACCACCACGGGCCGAAGACCCAGCAGCCCCAGCAGGGTGATGTCACGGGCGAAGCTCGACCGCAGAGTGTCGTCCACCATCGCCGATCCGCCGTACTTGATTACCACGGTCTTGCCGGCGAACGCCCGGATATAGCGCATAGCCTCGGTCAGGACCTTGGCCTTGGCCATGGCGGAGGCGATGCGCGACCGGTGCGGGGTGGGTGCGGTGTGGCCTGTCGTCACGGCAACCATCCGACGGCGGTCAGGCCGGCCGTCTCCGGGAGGCCGAGGGCGATGTTGGCGCACTGGATCGCCTGCCCGGCGGCGCCCTTTACGAGGTTGTCGATCGCCACGGTGATGATCGCCCGCCCGGTGGGATCGTCCTCGGCGGCGTGTATCAGCGCACGGTTGGAGCCTACGACCCACCGCGTTTGGGGAGGTACGTCGATGACGTCCACGAATGCCGCCTTGCCGTATGCGTCCCGGAGGACCGGATCGATCGAGCCCGCTCGGGTGAGAGTGGCGGAACAGGTCGAGAGGATGCCGCGCTGCATGGGTATGAGGTGAGGGGTGAACTGCACGGGCACCGGGGCGCCGATGACAGCCTCCAAACCCATCTCGATCTCGGGACGGTGGCGGTGGGTGGTGACGCCATAGGCGCGGACGCTCTCGTCCACCGCTCCGTAGTGGAGGTCGGCCCGCAATCCACGGCCGGCGCCGGTGACGCCCGACATCGAGTCCACGACGATCGGGCCCGAGATGAGGCCGGCGGACAGTAGTGGGGCCAGGCCCAGCAGCGCCGACGTCGGGTAGCAGCCGGGGACGGCCACCCTGCGAGCACCCGGGAGGGTGTCGCCGAACAGCTCGGGCAGCCCGTACCGCCAGGCTGCCAGCTCGGCGGGAAGGGGGTGAGGGCTCCCGTAGGCGGCCTCGTATCGCTCAGGCGTGTCCATCCGGTAGTCGCTTCCCAGATCGAACACCGCCACGCAGGCCTCGGCCAGAAGATGGGCCGGCTCCCATGACGAGCCGTGGGGGAGGGCAAGGAAGGCGATATCCACGTCGTCCGGGAGGTCGGAGCGGATCGGCTCCAACCGGCGGGCGCCGCCGCCCAGGTGCGGATGGACGTCGGCCAGCCTGGATCCGGCCCGGCTGTGCGCGCCGAGGTAGGCGATCTCCATCTCCGGATGATCGTCCACCAAGCGGATGAGCTCGCCCCCGGCGTATCCGGAGGCACCCAGAATCGCGACTTTCAGCGTCATGGATGCATGACTATACACACTGGATGCATAAGAATACAGTCCGTCAGGGCCTAGGTAATCAGACCCGGTTGACGGCGGATGGAACCGGCTCGCCCATCAGCGCCGCCACCACCGATTCGGCGACGTGCAGGCCCGCCTTGTCCTGGGCCTCCGTCGTGGACGCCCCGAGGTGGGGCGTGAGCACCACTTGGGGGAGTTCTACCAGCGGTCCGCCGACCAGGGGCTCGGTAGCGAAGACGTCCAGCGCGGCGCCCGCTACCCGTCCGGAGCGGATCGCTGCCGCCAGGGCTTCCTCATCGATGATCCCACCACGGGAGGCGTTGATGATCCGCACTCCCGCCTTGACCTTGCCGAACGCGACCGCGTCGAGCAGGTTCTCGGTCTCCGGGGTCCTTGGAAGGTGGAGGGAGATGAAATCGGAGTCCGCCAGCAGCGAGTCGAGGTCCCTGAGCTCGGCGCCCGCCTGCCGGGCCTGGTCGGCGGTGATGTAGGGGTCGTAGGCCAGCACGCTCATCCCGAACGCCAGAGCCCGTTGCGCTACGAGAGTGCCGATCCGGCCCATACCTACCAGGCCCAGGGTCTTGCCGTGGAGCTCTACCCCGCGAAAGGCCGCCCTGTCCCACCTCCCGGCCCGGATGGTGGCATCGGCCCGGGCGATATTGCGGGCCTGGGCGAGCATCAGCCCGAAGGCATGCTCAGCAGCCGAGATGCTGTTGGCAAGTGGAGCGTTGGCCACCAGGATGCCGCGGCGAGTGGCCTCGTCGAGATCGATGTTGTCCACCCCTACGCCGGCCCGGCCCACCACCCGTAGCCGGGGAGCGGCGTCCATTAGCTCCCGATCGACCCTGGTGCCGCTGCGGACGACCAGCCCCTCGGCATCCGAGAGCAGACCCAGGAGGCGGGATCTGGGCTCCCCGGCGGCTTCCACCACTTCGCAGGTGTTCCGCAGGTACTCGGCGCAACTGGCTGCGAGCACCTCGGCGATCACCACTACGGGACGGGTTCCTGCGGGCACTTTCTCCACTCCCCTGGTCGCTGGTCGCGATTGTGCCCAACCGGTCTCCGATCCACAACCCGGCTCCATACGGAGGTGCCCGCAGCGCGCTCGCGTGCGCGGGAGGTTGAGGCCGGCCGTGGGTAGGCGCGGCCAACCGGTGCCGTAGACTGACCGGTGTGGTACCGGCGCGCGACCTCGAGAATGTTGAGGTACGGATGGCGCGGGCCTCCGGCGGCGTAGTCGGGCGCAAGCTGAGGACGGCCTCCTAAATGCCTGCGGCGATCCTGGTCGCACTGAAGTTCATCTTCGTCGCCCTTGTCTACCTGCTGGTGTGGAGAGTGGCTACCGCGGTAGCCGAGCATGTCGGCGCTAAGCCCTGGCGGGTCCTGGGCGGTCCCGGTACCGGGTTGACCGTGGTCAGGAGCGATACGCAGAACGGACTGGCATTCGATGTCCGTCGACCGATCGTGCTGGGCAGGAGCACCGAAGCAGATGTGCGTATCGACGACGCCTACGCGTCGGATCTCCATGCCCGGCTGGAGCCCGAGGAGGAGTCGCTCACCCTGGCGGACCTGGGCAGCACCAGCGGGACCTACGTGAACGGGAAGCGGGTGACCGCAGTCGTGGCACTGAGCCGTGGCGACTCCATCCAGATCGGCAAGACCGTCCTGGAGGTGAAGTGAGGTTCGTTTGGGCTTCCGGAAGCGACACCGGACGCAGGCGTCCCAAGAACGAGGACTCTATCCATCCGAAGCATGACGGTCGGACGTCCGGTTCGTTAATGGTGGCGGTGGCGGACGGGATGGGGGGCCATCACGGCGGGGACGTGGCCAGCAGCCTGGCCATCAAGGCCGCGGCCCGCCGCGTAGGCACACCTGAGGAGCGGGTGCGGGCGGCCAACGACGCCATCATGGAGAGGGTCTTGGAGGATCCGCGTCTGGCCGGAATGGGGACCACGCTTACGGTCGCCGAGTTACGTCCTGACGGTGAGGTCACCCTGGGGCATGTCGGGGACAGCCGGGCCTACCGGTGGCGTGCCGGACGCTTCGAGCAGGTAACGATCGACCACACGTTCGTTCAGGAGGAGGTCGAGGCCGGACGGCTGACCCCGGAGCAGGCCCGCCACCATCCCGAGAGGTCCCTTCTCACCAGGGCACTGGGATTCGAGCACGGTCTGGTGGTCGAGGTGGCGCGGCTGAAGGTCTCGGTGGGGGATCGCCTGTTGCTGTGCTCCGACGGTCTCACATCGATGGTCACGGATGATCGGATCGCCGGCTTCCTGGAGAGCGGAGCGCCATCCGAAGTGGTATGGGCTCTGATCGAAGCCGCCAACCGGTCAGGAGGGTTGGACAACGTGTCCGTGATCGTGGTGGCGGTCGCAGAGGACGAAGCGAGCGGGGATTGAGCGGATCAACCCGTCCGCTTCCGATGGTCCTTCGATCATGATGCGGGCGTCCGGGCCGGCCCGTGCGATGAGCCGGCCGGCAGAACTCGTATTCGTCTGCGGCTCGGGTGGCCTGGCCGCTTTCGGAGTCCTGCTCGTCAACCTGGCCCGGGAGCAGGTCCGGGCCACACCGGCGCTGGCGGCCTTCCTGGTGTTGGCGGTGGCGTTCGGGTTACTCCTCGTGGCGCTGCGAGCGTGGGCGCCGGACGCCACCCCGCTTCTGATTCCCATCGCTTCCATCCTGGCAGCGGTGGGGTTCGTCACTATCTATCGCTTGGACGAGGACCTGGCGAGCCTTCACGGCTGGTGGCTGTTGCTCAGCGCCGCCATGGCCGCCTTCTGGCTCTACGCCGTCTCCGAGAAGGGCCTGGGTCATAGGGGCGGTCGCTGGTGGCTCCTCCTGGCCCTGGCGGCCGGACTGGTTGTGATCCCGTCTTCGGGCTCGGATAGCAGCACGATCTGGTTGGCTTGGAATTCGGGTCGGGCGGTCGTTCTCAATCCCGGCGAGATCGTTAAGTTGGTGACGGTGGCCCTCTTCGCCACTCTCCTCTCAGAACGGCAGGCTTTCTTCTCCGCCGGTGGCCGGTATACGGCCCCGCTCGGCCCGGCTCGGGCCACGAAGGTCTGGCCATCGCTCCTCCTGCTGGGGTTCGTTCTGGTCGGCGTTGCCATCCGGGACTCCGGAACTTTCATGATCGTGGTGGGAATGTTCTGCGTGATGGCATACATGGCCACCAACCGGACTGCCTACCTGGTTGGCGGTCTTGGTGCGGGAGTTCTCTGGTTGGTGGCCGGACCCTGGTTGTCGGCGGGCCTGGAGAACCGGATAACGGTGTGGACGGATCCGTGGACCCACCCGGAGGGTCCGGGTAGCCGGCTCGCGGAGGGTCTGTTCGGGCTCGCGGCGGGGAGCCTCTCGGGCACCGGCCTCGGTCTCGGCGACCCCGACCTGATCCCCGAGTCGACCACCAGTCTGGCGTTCGCGGCCGTTGGCGAGGAGTTGGGTCTCGCCGGGACCGTGGTGGTGCTCGCCGCCTACGCACTGATAGTGGTGACCGGCTTCGGTATAGCGTTGCGGGCCAGGGAAGTGTTCCACAAACTCCTTGCGAGTGGGCTGTCATTGCTCCTGGGTGGTCAGGCCGCGGTATCTGTCGCCGGGGTGGTCGGACTCCTGCCCGGCACGGCCATGCCGATTCCCTTCCTCTCGTACGGGTTGTCGTTGACGATGGCCGGCTTCCTCATGCTCGCCGTCCTGGCTCGCGTGAGTCACGAGGAACGGGTATGAACGGGCCGATCCGCCGGGTTGTCCTAGTCCTCGGCATCGTCTTCCTGGTGCTCGTCGTGGACCTCACGTACTGGCAGGCGATCGCAGCCGACCGGCTTCGCCTGAACACCCGGAACCCTCGGGTCGAGCTGACGAGGTCGGGTCAGG
Source organism: Acidimicrobiia bacterium (assembly GCA_009841105.1). Taxonomy (GTDB): domain Bacteria; phylum Actinomycetota; class Acidimicrobiia; order Spongiisociales; family Spongiisociaceae; genus Spongiisocius; species Spongiisocius variivorans. The sequence continues at coordinate 10,852 of VXMM01000024.1, forward strand.
AACGCGGCGAGATCCTCTCCGCGGACGCGGTGGTACTGGCCAGATCCGTGCCCGATCCTCTCGAGCCCGGCGCATACCGGCGGGAGTACCTGTACGGCTCCGTATATGCGCATGTGGTGGGCTTCTCTTCGGCCCTGTTCGGTGATCGGGGTGTGGAGGCCGCTCATGCCTCACTTCTCCGGTCGCGCCGCGACCTGACCACCTCGGGGATTCTGAACGCCCTGCTCGGTGATGACTTGCGACCCCGTTCGATCCAGTTGACCTTGTACCACCAGCTCCAGGCAACCGCCGCCCGAGCCCTGGGCGAACGGCGGGGCGCGGTGGTGGCCCTCGATCCCGCTAGCGGTCAGGTACTGGCGATGACCAGCTCGCCGTCCTTCAATCCCAATTCCCTGGTCGGCACGAACGCCGCGGTGGTATGGGACGCCCTGACGGAAAGCCCGGCCGGCCCCCTCGACAATCGTGCCATCGCAGGGTCGCTGCCGAAACTGCTGACCTCCGAGGGAACGATCACGCTCGACGAGTTGGATCCGCGCTCGGCGCTGGGCATTGCGACGCGAGTGGCCGGCTCCGGCCAAGACGGGCTGATGATGAGGCCGTACGTAACCGCTCGGGTGTTCGACGCCGACTCCGATCAGGTCTCGCAAACGGATCCGGAACCCATGACCGACACCTTCGGTTACGAAGCCGCCCTGCCACTCTACGGAGAGAGCTGGCCGTTGGTGGTCGGAGGAGCCTCCGAGGACCGCCCGGTGGAGGCTGTCGGCAGCTCGGGAGTTGCCGATACCGGTGCGGGGGAGCTGTCTGCGTGGTTTGTCGCGGTCTGGCCTGCGACCCGGCCGACCATCGTGGTGGCGGTGGTCGTCTATCCGGACGGGCCCGATGGGGGCGGGCCGGGCCGAGCGGCGGCGGCTTCCGTCGGTCGAGCGGTGCTGGCAGCCTGGATCGACATGATCCCAACCAGCGTCTGAGACGAATGGCTCCAGGTGGTCAGTGGTCAGTGGTCAGCGAAAGTCGCAACACAGGGACGATAGGTACAACCCACAAGGCTCAAGGGCCTACTGGAGCCTGATGCCCTGGGTTCGCCTACCGGCCACTGGCGACCGGCCACTGGCGTTTGACAAACAAACGCTAAGGCGCTCGCCCGTGGCAAACTACCTGGTATGAAAGTGGTCGGCCACCATCCGAGCCCCTGTTGCGGGGTCTAGCGGTACCTTCCTGAATGGTTGCTCCGAACTCGCTGGGTCGTTACAAGTTGACCGCGCAGATCGCGCGCGGCGGCATGTCGGATGTGTTCGAGGCCCAGGATCGTCTGCTCGACCGGAAGGTGGCTGTCAAGATCCTGCACGAGCGGTACGCCGAGACGGATACCTTCGTGGCCCGCTTCCGCAAGGAAGCCCGGGCGGTCGCCAACCTGAGCCATCCCAACATCGTGTCGGTCTACGACTGGGGCGAGGAAGACGGCACTTACTTCATGGTCATGGAACTCGTCAGGGGGCGATCCCTGAGCGACATCATCCAGACCGAGGGCCGGCTCCTGCCGCGTCGGGCAACCGAGATAGCAGCCGAAATCGCCAAGGCGCTCGACGCGGCTCACCATAGCGGTGTCATCCACCGCGACATCAAGCCCGGCAACGTCCTCCTGACCACGGACGGCAGCGTCAAGGTGACCGACTTTGGCGTGGCCCGGGCGCGCAATGCCTCCGAAGGCTTGACCAAGGTGGGATCGGTCATCGGTACCGCAACCTACTTCAGTCCCGAACAGGCCAGTGGCGACCCGGCCGACGAGCGGTCGGACATCTACAGCCTTGGAGTGGTGCTCTACGAAATGCTGGTGGGGCGTCCCCCCTTCCGGGGGGAGAGCGCGGTGTCGGTGGCTTACCAGCACGTCACGGCCGAGGTCGTTCCACCGAGCAGGCTCAACACCGACGTGTCGCTGGAACTCGAGAACGTGGTGATGCGCGCCCTCGACAAGGATCCCGATCGACGCTACGAGACGGCGGCCGACTTCCACCATGACCTGCTGGTCCTGCTGGCGGGCAGACCTTCGCCGGCCGCCCCGGCTCCGGTTGCCTCTTCCGGCCGCGCCGGCCCCGCTGAGGACCTGCCGCCGCCCCCGCCTCGAGCCGACGAAGCCTACCGCCGGCTGCGGGGCCAGCCCCGTCAGCCCTCGCAGCTTCCGTTCATCCTCACCGCGATTCTCCTGGCCGCCGGAGTGGTGCTCGGCGCATACCTCCTGCTCAACAGCCTATCGAACGAGCCGGCGCCGTCCACCACGGTGCCGGTTGTGACCATTGCAATTCCCGACGTGACAGGCCTATCCGAGGAGGAGGCGCGCATCGTTCTACAGGAGGCGGGGTTCCTGGTCACGACGAGCAGGGAGGCGAGCGAGGCTCCGGAGGACTCGGTGATCCGGACCGAGCCGGCGGAGGGAACGGTGGCCGAGGAGGAGTCACCCGTCAACGTGGTCGTCTCCGACGGGCCTGCCCTACTGCATGTTCCCACCGTGGTCGGATCGACCAGGGAGCGCGCCATCGGGCAACTCGAGGGACAGGGGTTTGCCTATACGGTCCGTACCGCCCGCCACGACACGATAGGGGTGGGCTTGGTCATCAGCCAGGATCCGGAGGGTGAGGCCAGGGCCCAGGTCGGGTCGGCTGTGGAGCTGGTGATTTCGGCGGGTCCGGAGCCCATCGAAATGCCCCGGGTGATCGGACTGAGCCGCGATCGAGCGGAGGGGATGCTCGAGGGGCTGGGTCTGGAGGTCTCGACCACTCTGGCTCGCAACAACGAGGTGCCGCCAGGGGTGGTGGCCCGCCAGGAACCTGCTCCCGGAGCGGATGTGAACCCCGGATGGAGTGTTCAGTTGGTGATCTCCGAAGGTCCCGAACGGTTCATACTCGAGGAACTGGCCGGCCAGCCGGTTGCTGATGTGATCGTCCTGCTCGGGGAGGCCGGCATGCAGGTCCAGGTCATCGAGGAGTCCAGCTCGAGCCATGAGGTGGGCGTGGTCATCCGTACCGATCCGCCGGGGGGTACGGAACTGCCTGTGGGCGAGATGGTCACCGTTTACGAGTCCACGGGCCCGGATCTGGTCGAGATTCCCGACCTCACCGGCGCCACCCCGGAGGAGGCGGAAGCGACCCTGGCCGCGTTGGGTCTCTTGCTGGAGGTTGCGAACTCCAGGGCTGCCGTCGATGTGCCTGAGTTGGAAGGGAGGATCGCCCGCCAGGCTCCGGGTCCGGGCGAGGAGTTCATGCGGGGCGAGACCGTGCTGGTGGTGCTCGGTGACTACACGGCCCCGGTGCTCGACTCCGAGGGGGATGATCCGGAGTCGTAAGAGTAGGGGGTGGGTCGTGGCGCCTCAGTCCGGTGTGGCGGGCTTCAGGATCGGTCGGTCAGGAAGTTGTCGAGGAGGGCCATCCCCTCGTCGGTCAGCACGCTCTCTGGATGGAACTGCACACCGTAGATGGCAAGCTCCCGGTGCCTCACTCCCTGGACAACGTCGTCCTCGCTCCAGGCGCACGGCTCGAGTACGTCGGGCAATGCGCTGGCCGCCAGTGAGTGGTATCTCGTGGCGACGAAGGGATTCCTCAGACCGGAGAAGATCTCCTTGCCGTCGTGACGGATCGAAGAGGTCTTGCCGTGCATGATCCGGGGGGCGAGGTCGATGGCGCCTCCGAAGGAGGTGACGATGGCCTCATGACCGAGGCATACGCCCAGGATGGGTACCAATCCGGCGAAGTGGCGGATGTACGTCTCCGTATAGCCGGCGTTTTCCGGTCGCCCCGGTCCGGGTGAGATGACCAGCCGTTCCGGTTCGAACCGGGCGGCGGTAGGCGCATCCATCTCGTCATTGCGAATCACGGTCGGTTCGGCCCCCAATTCACCCAGATACTGGACAAGATTGAAGGTGAAGCTGTCGTAATTGTCCAGAACCAGCACCCGCATCGCCCGCCCAGCCTACCGAACCGTTCGTATGGAGTTCCCGCCATCGGGAGCATGGAACGTCCGCCTCGGAGCGAGCGGTGGTAGCCTGGTCAGCATGCCGCAGTCCAAGGGGCGTCGTAAGTCCAAGTCGGTGGGTCGTCCGACACCACCCAAGAGCGCTGCGAGCCGGGGGAAGAAGGCCAAGGAGTCATCGAAGCTCTACGTGGCCGTGATGTTCGGTCTCATGGCTCTCGGGGTTCTGATGGTGGTGACCCGGTACGTACTAGACACGCCTTCGTGGTTGTTGCTGGTCGGGCTGGCTTCGATGGGCGGCGGCTTCCTGATGACCACCAACTATCACTGAATCCCGGGTCGCTCCGATCTTCACCGCGCTCCTCGCTGTGTCACGTGACGCTGTCCCACCGTCTCAGGCAAACACAGTAGTTACAACCCTGTAGTTCTCCACGGAGTTATCCATACCTGTGGATAGCTCTCGAGCCTGGTGTAGCTCTTGAGCAAAAATACTCAGTAGCTACATCCGCGGGTCAGGCGAGCGGTACCTCGTCCATCTCCTCGCGGCAATGACGGGGCGGCTTCGATGCGGTGGTGTTGGTGGCCGTCATCGTCACGTCGGTGCCGCAGAGGCTGCACCGGAAGCGCCGGCGGGTCTCCACCACATCATCGGGATCGATTTCCGGTGGAGGATTGGCCACCGCCCGGATCACCGCCATCGACGCGGTCCAGATGGCGGCGCCGATCCCCACGGCGATGATGATGTTGAGCAGCGTCACGCGGCGGCCCGGTCCGAAGGCGTGTTCTCCGGCGCCGCCTAGGCGGCCCGTTCGAGGATCATGGCGTTGGCCATGCCCCCGCCCTCGCACATGGTCTGGAGTCCGTAGCGAGCCTTCCGGCGCTCCATCTCGTGCACGAGGGTGGCGGTGAGCTTGGCGCCGGTACCGCCCAGGGGATGCCCCGTGGAGATCGCGCCCCCGTTCACGTTGGTCCGTTCCCATAGCGCGTCCGGGTCGGACCCGCCATTCTCGGCCAGCCAAATTCCGACCACCGAGGCAAACGCCTCGTTCACCTCGAACAGGTCGATGTCGTCGATGCTCAATCCGGCTCGCTCGAGCACCCGCGCGGTGGCTGGGATCGGTCCGGTGAGCATGCTGACCGGATCGACGCCCGCCACGGCGAATTGCAGGAAGTAGGCCTTGGGTTCCAAGCCGAGTTCCTCGGCCTTCTGCTCCGACATGATCAGCACGGCTGCTGCGCCGTCGGAGATCTGGGATGAGTTACCGGCGGTGATAACACCGTCCGCCTTGAAGACCGGCGGGAGCCCGGCCAGTACCTCCGGCGTCGTGTCGGGACGGATGCCCTCATCGGTGGTCATTGTCTCTGCGGCGCCGTTCGTCCGGACCTCGACCGGGACGATCTCGCTAGCGAACCGGCCTCCGTCCGTGGCTCCGGCGGCTCGCAGGTGGGAGTGATAGGCGATCCGGTCGAGGTGCTCCCGCGACAGGCCCCACTTCTCGGCGATGAGCTCCGCCGAGATTCCCTGGGGCACCAGGCTGTTGGCGTAGCGTTCGACCATGCGGGGCCCGAACGGGTGCCCGGGCCCCTGCTGGGCGGTGATTCCCATCGGCACCCGGCTCATAGACTCAACGCCGGCCGCGATCGCCACCTCGTAGGCGCTGGCCATCACCCCTTGAGCGGCGAAGTGGGATGCCTGCTGCGCCGAGCCGCACTGGCGATCGATGGTCGTGCCCACCACGTCCTCGGGGAAGCCGGCCGCCAGCGCCGCATTCCGACCCACGTTGAAGCTCTGCTCTCCGGTCTGGGTCACGCATCCCATGATCACGTCGTCCACCAGGGCGGGGTCGAGTTGGTTGCGCTCCACCAGGGCTCGTAGCGGGATTGCGGCCAGGTCGACCGGGTGGTAGCCCCGGAGCCGACCGTTCCGCTTGCCGGTGGGTGTTCTGACTGCGTCGACGACAACTGCCCGTTGCATGGCCTGTCTCCCCTCGTATGCGGATGATCGGTGGAGGTGATCGGATTCGAACCGACGACCTCCTGGTTGCAAACCAGGTGCTCTGCCGACTGAGCTACACCCCCGGGCCTTGTGCAGTCTACTTTGGCGGCAACTAACCCAGGATGATCAATGCCAGGGCTACGACAGCTACCCCGAACCCGGCTTGCTGGATACGGGTGGTGCGCTCTCCAGCGAAGAGGACCTGGAACAGGACGGTGACGCCGAAGGCCATCTGGAAGAACAGGCCGGCCACGGCCAGGTTGACCTGGGCGGCCAGCGTGAAGCTCCCGAGCCCGATTCCGCCCAGCAGGCCCGCGAGGACGGATCGGGGAATGGCACCCCGGTGGGGCCGTACCGCCTCCCTCCGGATCAGGATCAGTGCCAGGACGAAGGCCACGGCGACCACCCTCCCCGGTACCACCGGCCAGATCCCGGCGCCATCGTCGGTCAGGCCCAGCAACGTGGAGGTGATGCCGAACATGACACCGGAGGTAAGGCCGTGCTTCAGGGCGATCAGATCCCATCCCGCTCCAGGGTCCTTGGTGCCGATCAGCCAGACGCCGATGAGACCCACCACCAGCCCCGAGCCGACCACCGCCGACGGGAGACCCGACACTATGGTGTCCACCCCGATCGGGACCACCGCCCCCGTGACCGCAGCCACCGGTGCCACGATCCCCGTGCCCCGCGTCGTGTAGCCCCGGTAGAGCTGGATCAGACCCATTCCGGAGGACACGCCGGAGCAGGCGCCGAGCACCAGGTCGGAAACCGTGGGGCTTCCACCCCGCCAGACCGCCAGGATCAGCGTCGACAGCAAGGTGAAGATGTAGATCGAGAGCACGGTGGCCAGCAGGCGCCCACGACGGCTCACGTTGGTTCCGATGTGATCGGCCAGCCCGATGGACAGTGGGGAGAGGAGGCCGACGAGGACGGTCATCGGGGCGCCGGCGGCCGAGGCGCTATTGGAAGGCCTGGAGTCCGGTGAGGGATTGGCCGAGGATCAGGGTATGGATCTCGTTGGTGCCTTCGTACGTGATCACCGACTCCAGATTGTTCATGTGGCGCATGACCGGGTAGTCGAGGGTGATCCCGTTCGCCCCCAGCACGGAGCGGGCGGTCCGGGCGACGTCCAGTGCCATCCGGACGTTGTCGAACTTGCCCAGCGATACGTGCTCGGACCCGGCCAAGCCCCGATCCTTCATCCGGCCGATGTGCAGGGCGAGCAGCAGCCCCCGGTTCACGGAGACCATCATCTCCACCAGCTTGCGCTGGGTGAGCTGGAAGGCGCCGATCGGCCGGCCGAACTGCTGCCTGGTGGTGGCGTAGTCGAGGGCTGCCTCGTAGCAGGAGCGGGCGGCGCCCATCGACCCCCAGACGATGCCATACCGGGCTTCGGTCAGGCAGGACAGCGGACCGCGCAGCGAGGACACCCCGGGCAGCGCCGCTTCGCGGGGAAGTCGTACGTCGTCGAGGGTCAGCTCGGAGGTGTGGGATGCCCGGAGGGAGAGCTTGCGCGGGATGTCGCGGGCGGCGAAGCCCGGAGTATCGGCGGGGACGATGAACCCGCGCACTCCATCGTCGGATCGGGCCCAGATGATGGCCACGTCCGCCACGGACCCGTTGGAGATCCAGGTCTTGGTGCCGTTGAGGATCCAGTCCGGACCGTCGCGGCGCGCCGTGGTGCGCATCGAGCCCGGATCGGAGCCGGAATCGGGCTCGGAGAGGCCGAAACAACCCAGGACCTCGCCCGTCGCCATTCTGGGCAACCACTCGTGACGTTGATCCTCGGACCCGTACTCCCGGATGGGGAACATGGCCAGCGAGCCCTGGACCGACACCATGCTACGGAGCCCCGAGTCGCCGGCCTCGAGCTCGAGGCAGGTCAATCCGTACTCCACCGCGGTGGCGCCCGGGCATCCGTAGCCGTCCAGGTGCATGCCCAGTAACCCCAGCCCGCCCAGCTCGGTGGCCAACTCCCTGGGCAGTATTCCCTCGTGGTACCAGTCGCCGATCGATGGGAGCACCCGGTCGCCCACCCAGCGGCGAACCGTGTCTCTGAGGAGGCGTTCCTCAGGATCGAGCAGACGGTCGAAGTCGAGGAAGTCCTTCGGGTTGGGCCGGGCTGGCCGGTTGGTCGATGACACGGCGATACGCGAGGTTTCCTGGGGCGGTTACAGCCTCATTGTGGCAGGCGGAACCACGGTGCAGTGGCAGGGCGCGTCCATGGGACACACGGTTCTCGGGCAAGCCCGGTACTCGCATGCCGGCTGCGCGCACCCGCGGGATCAAGCGTGTACCGTTGGCGTTCCATCAGTACCCGCGATCGGAGCCTAGGCCGCTAGGCGGAGGAGTAGTCGATGACGGAACCGACCAAGATCCTGCTCGACGAGTCGGAGCTCCCAACCCATTGGTACAACATCATCCCCGATCTGCCGGCGCCGCCCCCTCCGGTGCTCCACCCCGGAACCCTCGAGCCGGTGGGTCCGGGTGATCTGGCGCCGCTGTTTCCGATGGACCTCATCCTCCAGGAGGTCTCGCAGGACAGCTACATAGAGATCCCCGAGCCGGTCCGCGACATCTACCGGCTGTGGCGCCCTACCCCGTTGTACCGGGCACACCGGTTGGAGAAGGAGCTCGATACACCGGCCCGTATCTACTACAAGTACGAGGGGGTTAGCCCGGCCGGATCCCACAAGCCCAACACCGCGGTCGCCCAGGCCTACTACAACGCTAAGGCGGGTGTCAGGAAGCTGACCACGGAGACGGGCGCCGGTCAGTGGGGGAGCGCGCTCGCCCTGGCCTGCCGGATGTTCGGCCTTGAGTGCGAGGTCTGGCAGGTCGCCGCCTCGTTCGATCAGAAGCCCTATAGAGGCTCCATGATGCGCACCTGGGGCGCCACGATCCACTCCAGCCCCTCCGAGGTGACCAATGCCGGCCAAGCCATCCTCGCCAAGGATCCCAATAGCACTGGCAGCCTTGGCATCGCCATCTCGGAGGCGGTCGAGGTGGCCGCCACCAACGAGGATGTGAACTACTCGCTCGGCTCGGTGCTGAACCACGTGCTCCTGCACCAAACGGTGATCGGTCAGGAGGCCGCAGCCCAGCTCGCCAAGGTGGGCGAGACGCCGGATGTGATCATCGGTTGCACCGGGGGCGGTTCAAACTTCTCAGGCCTGTCGTACCCGTTCATGAAGGAGAAGCTGGCCGGAAACATCAATCCCAGGATCCTGGCGGTCGAGCCGGCGGCCTGCCCCTCGATCACCAAGGGCGAGTACCGCTACGACTTCGGGGACACCATCGGCATGACGCCGCTCATCAAGATGCATACCCTGGGCCACGGGTTCGTGCCGGACCCGATCCACGCGGGGGGATTGCGGTATCACGGGATGTCACCGCTGGTCTCCCACATCGTCGAACTCGGGCTCATGGAGGCGGTCGCCATCGCGCAGGTGGAGTGCTTCGAAGCCGCTTTGCAGTTCGCCAGGACAGAGGGGATCATCCCGGCCCCCGAACCGACCCACGCCATCGCGGGGGCCCTCCGGGAGGCCGCCGAGTGCCGGGAGTCCGGTGAGGAGAAGGTGATCCTCATCGCACTGTGCGGCCACGGCCACTTCGACATGGCCGCCTACGACACGTTCCTGTCGGGCGAGCTGCACGACTACGAGTACCCGTCCGAGGCCATCGCGGCGGCGCTGGCAGAGGTGCCGGTGGTCGCCTGATCGGTTCTGTCCGGTCCGGCCGTCCGGGAAGTTCTACCGACGGCCGGACCGTGACGTCGGATCAGCGGAACAGGGCTAGCTGGGGATCGGGTTGCTTCCCGCGTCTCGCATCGCGGGGTGGTCTGCGTTTCCCGCCGGGAGCGCCGTGGGCCGCCTTCGCGCGCCCGATCAGGCCCCCGAGACGTCGGCGCATGGCCGGGGGAGCGTAGGACCTGGTTCCGTAGGTGTGCCGGTAGAACCGTGACAGGTGGGGGTAGTCCTCGTCTATCCACTCCAGCACATGGTCCTTGAGCGGTTCCCGTATGTGCAGGTAACCGCCCATGATGAACCGGGCCCCGGCCTCGGTGGCTCCCTTGACCAGCTCCTCCACCTGCTTCGGATGATCGGTTATCCCGGGAAGGATGGGCATCATCAGCACGCCGGAGGAGATACCCGCCTCGTTGAGCCGCCGGACCGCGTCGAGGCGCTTGCGTGGGTGGGCCGTCCCCGGCTCCGAGCGCGACCAGGCATCCGTGTCGAGGGTTCCGATAGAGAAGTTGACGCTGATCTCGGTGGTTTTGGCGGCCCGGGTCAGAATGTCCAGGTCTCGCAGCACCAGGGGCGACTTGGTGAGGATCGAGAACGGGTTGCCCCGTTCGGCGAGTATCTCGACGATCTGGCGGGTCAGCTTGTACTTGCCCTCCGCCGCCTGGTAGGGGTCGGTGTTGGTTCCCATGGCGATCGGATGGCCCGCCCAGCGCTGCGGGGCGGTCTCGTGGCGCAGGACCTCGGGTGCGTTGATCTTGACCACGATCTTGGTGTCGAAGTCGCGCCCGATGCCGAGGCCCAGGTAGTCGTGGGTGGGCCGCGCGAAGCAATAGGTGCAAGCATGGCTACAACCGCGGTAGGCGTTGATGGTGTACTCGAAGGGCAACGCGGGTGATTGCGGTACCCGGTTGATGATGGTGCGCGACTCCACGTGGAGGAACTCGAGGCCCGTGTAGGCGCCCCGACCGATCCGGCGCTGGATCACCGTGTCGAACAGCGCCCTCTCGCTACCGGGCGCGTCGGTCGTGATCCAGCGAAGCTCTGCCATGGCCCCAGGCAGTATAGACGAACACATGTTCGCTAGGAGGGTTGCGAAAAGTGTCCAGTTGGCCCGGACGCCGGCTTCCGCTACACGGCTGGTCGGACCAACTCGGTGGGAGTGGGAGGCTGCTCGCCGGCGGCTTGCATATCAGTGGCGACCTCGTCGACCAGCCGACGGATTCCGGCCATTGCCTCGTCGATTGTTGGCGCCAACCAGGAAAGCGACGGGAACTCATTGCAGAGACCGACGTGCTCCCCGTCGTCCGGAGACCGGATCACCCGGTATGTGGCGTGGTCAGTAGCCATGCTCCTGAACTTTCTGATTGTCTTGAGGACCAGTCGCAAACTTGGCAGGGTCCGCGAATCGGACACACCGTCGGGTTGCGCATGGCCCTTGAGAGTCGCCGCTGTGCTTCCCATACCATAGTGATTACGTTCGACGATACTTAGCGTTCTGATGCGACAGGTCGTTAGCAATGCCCGGGCGCCGAGAACGCGAAACACGAGAACGCGAAAAACGCCCGGCCACGCCCCTCCCCAGCGGGCCCATCCCCCAGCCTCCACCTCC